>CALLKI010000063.1 GCA_938008415.1 uncultured Luteimonas sp.
GCCTGCGCGATGACCTCGGGTTCCGGCCGTTGTTCCCGCGCCTCGCGGACGCGGTGGCGGCGGGGCAGGCCTGAGGACCGGCAGCGCGGAAAGCTGCCTGCGTGGCGTGGGAATCCAGCGGCCCTCCGGTCGGGGAACGCAGGCGAGTCTGTTGCCCCCCTCCCGACCTCCCCCCGCTTCGCAGGGGGAGGGGTGAAAGCGCGAGCGGGAGGTTGAGTGGCGCAAGCGGGAAGGAGGCGATGCGTGGGCAGGGAGGCAAGCTGGCCAGCGCACGGAAGGAGGGGATGAATGATGCAGGCGGGGGACGGGTGAAAACACAGGCGGGGAAGGGTGAACAACGCACTCTGTGAGGAACAGCGGAGTCCTCATGACGGAACGGTCATGACGACATAACGATCCTTCATTTCACGCGGCGGGACGGCGATGGCTGAATAGGGTTCCCACGTCGTTGCTCCCTCCCTGCCATGCCACGCATCTCTCTCCTGGCCGCCGCGGTGACGGCCTTGCTCCCGCTTGCACCCGGCCTTTCCGCCGGGGCCGAACCCGAACCCGCCGAGGCCTCCGGTGCCGCCGGCGAAAGCCGGACCCTGGCCACCGTGGTGGTGACCGGCTCGAACCTGCGCCGCGCCGATGCCGAGGGGCCGAACCCGGTCCAGGTGATCGGCCGCGAGCAGCTGGAGGTCAGCGGCAAGGCCACGGTGGCCGACCTGCTGCGCTCGATCTCGGCCAACACCGGCAACGCCACCAACGAGACCAGCAACAGCGGCTGGGCCTCCGGCTCGGCCGGCATCGGCCTGCGCGGGCTGTCGCAGAAGAACACGCTGGTGCTGCTCAACGGCCGGCGGCTGGCGAACTACGGGTTCCCGTCGGGCGGCCTGTCCGACACCTTCGTCAACCTCAACGCGCTGCCGCTGGTGGCGGTGGAGCGGATCGAGGTGCTCAAGGACGGCGCCTCGGCGGTGTACGGCTCGGACGCGGTGGCCGGCGTGGTCAACATCATCACCCGGCAGGATTTCCAGGGACTGGATGTCGGTGGCCGGCTTGGCACATCGGACGAGGGTGGGCTGGACGAGCGCCAGGCTAGGCTGATCGGCGGCTTCGGCGACATCGGGGCCGACGGCTACAACGTGCTCTACAGCCTCGACTATTACGACCGCGACCGGCTGGACCAGACCCAGCGCAGGCTGACCCGTTCCGGCATCTACACCGGGCTGCCGGGCGGGCGCTGGAACGGCTGGTCGGCCAAGGGCGCGAGGTTCTTGGTCGGCGGCGTGTCGGTGCCGCTCCTCGATGCGGACGGCAACTGCCCGGACGGCACCGTGCTGGTGCCCAGTGCGCCGATCGATGGCCTGCCGGGCGACACCTGCGCCTTCAACCTGGCCGACTACACCACGCTGATCCCGGCGACCGAACGCGTGCAGGGCTATGTCAACGCCACGTACCGCATCGGCGACAACGTGGAGGCTTTCGGCGAGCTGCTCTACAGCTACCTGCGCGGCACCTCGTGGTTCGGCAGCAGCCCGTTCTTCACGCTGGAAGGCGGCCGCTTCGCGCTCAACGCGCAGACCGGGCTGGCCGAGCCGGTGCCGGCGATCCTGCCGGCGGCCAACCCGTACAACCCGTACGGCGAGGACGTGCCGATCGAGTACACGTTCTTCAACCTCGGCCGGTCGATCAAGACCAACCGGTCCTATGCCCACCGCGTGCTCGGCGGCGTGCGCGGGCGCGCAGGGGAGTGGGACTGGGAAACCGCCGCGTTCCTGGCGCGCAGCAGGGAGAAGGAGCGCGTCGCGGGCGGCTTCGCAAACCGCTGGGCGCTGTTCGACGCCCTGGCCGATGGCAGCTACAACCTGCACGACCCGGCGGCGACGCCGCAGTCCGTGCTCGATGCGATCAACCTGGGCACGCTGCGGCCGGCGGATTCGCGGCTGGCGGGCGTGGACGCCCGCATCATCGGCCGGATCGGGACGTTGCCGGCCGGTCCGCTGGGCTTCGCCGCGGGTGTGGAATGGCGCCGCGAGGAGCTTGTCTCGCGCAACCCGTGGCAGATCGACGCCGGGCTGCAGATCCGCCCGGCGATCGCCGCGGTGAACGGCGGGCGCGAGGTCGCCGCGGTCTATGCCGAGGTCAACCTGCCGCTGCGCGAGCGCCTCGAGCTGCAGCTGGCCGGGCGCGGCGACCACTACAGCGACTTCGGCGAGGCGTTCTCGCCCAAGGCCAGCCTGCGCTGGCAGCCGTTCGATGCGCTGCTGGTGCGCGCGGCGGCCTCGCGCGGGTTCCGGGCGCCGTCGCTGTCGGAGAACTCGGCAAGCACCAACATCTCCTACGGCTCGGTCGTGGACCCGTACGACCCGGACATCCCCGGTTCGCGGCAGAGCCCGACCTTCTTCACCGTGGGCAACACGGAGCTCAAGCCCGAGCGCACGCACAGCTACAACGCGGGCATCGTGTTCTCGCCGCGGCCCGACACCAGCCTGAGCCTGGACTGGTACCGCATCGAGCTGGACAACCTGATCGGCACCGGCAACACCGCGGCCATCGTCGAGCGCAACGACCCGCGCGACGTGGTCCGGGACGGACGCGGCAAGCTGCAGGCGGTGTACAACCGCTACCAGAACCTGACCGAGCTGAAGACCTCGGGCATCGACGCGGAACTGCGCCAACGCTGGAAGACCGCGTCCGCAGGCGAGTTCGTGCTCTCCGGCGTGCTGACCCACGTGCTGGAGTACCGCCGCCAGAACACGCCCGGCGGCCCGCTGGTCGAGTACGCGGGCAGCAACGCCGGGTTCACCCTGCCGCGCACCAAGGCCACGACCACGCTGGACTGGCGCTTCCGCGACTTCGGGGCGGCGCTGACCTGGTACTACACGAGCGGCTACGCGCAGGCGCGCAGCAGCGGGCAGTCGCGGGTGGACCACCACGACCAGTTCGACCTGTACCTGGCGTGGCGCGGCGTGCCGAAGCTGACCGTGTACGCCAAGGTCCAGAACCTGCTGGACGAGGCCCCGCCGCACGATGCCTCGTTCCCGGGCATCCGCGCGCCGTACGACTTCTCGCAGTACGACCTGCGTGGGCGCTACTTCTCGGTCGGCTTCGACTACAGCTTCTGATCCCCGGGCGGCCCGGCGTGGCCGCCCGTTTTTCCGCTTCCACGGAGTGCCGGATGTCCCTGATCGCCCGACGCCTGTTCCTGGCTTCGTTCCTGCTGCTGTCTTCGCTCGCGTGGAGCGTGCACGCGCAGACGGCGTATTACTTCCCGGCCACGCCGGTCGATCCCGACCCGGCCGTGCCCACGCCCGAACAGTTCCTCGGCTATCCCATCGGCAGCCGCTACACGCGGCACGCCGACCTGGTGGCGTACTTCGAGGAGCTGGCACGGGTGTCGCCGCGGGTGAAGGTGGAGCGCATCGGCCGCAGCTACGAGGGCAGGCCGCTGCTGCTGGCCACGATCACCGACCCGGGCAACCATGCCCGACTGGAGGAGTTGCGTCGCGCGCACGCCACCCTGGTGGACCCGTCGCAGCCACTCCAGGCCGCGGCCGGCGCGCCGGTGGTGGTGTGGCTGGGCTACAGCGTGCACGGTGCCGAGACCTCCAGCGCCGAGGCTGCGCTGCTGACCGCGTGGTTCCTCGCGGCGGACCGCGGCGGGGAGACGCGGCGCTGGCTGCGCGAGGCGGTGGTGCTGATCGACCCGGCGCAGAACCCGGACGGCCGCGACCGCACCGCGAACTGGCACAACGCCTGGGCCTCGCAGCCGCCATCGCCGGACCCGGCCGACCGCGAGCACGTCGAGCCGTTCCCGGGCGGGCGCTGGAACCACTACCTGACCGACCTCAACCGCGACTGGCTGGCGCTGGCGCAGCTCGACAGCGTGCCGAAGGTGGAACACTTCCACCGCTGGTACCCGAACGTCCAGATCGACTTCCACGAGATGGGCAAGGACAGCACCTATTACTTCGAGCCTTCGCCGAAGAGCATGGAAAGCCCGCTGCTGCCCGGGAGCTCGTACGAGGCCAACCACGTGCTGGCGCGCTACCACGCGCAGGCGCTCGATGCGCTAGGCTCGCTGTACTACAGCGGAGAGAACTTCGACAACTTCTCGCCGATCTACGGTTCCACCTATCCGGACTTCCACGGTGGCGTGGGCGCCACGGTGGAGCAGGCCAGCTCGCGCGGGCGCGTGCAGGAGACCGTCAACGGCCTGCTCGAGTTCCGCTTCACCATCCGCAACCACCTCAACGTGGGGCTGGCCACGGTCCGCGGCGCTGTGGAACAGAAGGACTTCCTGTTCCGGCTGCAGAAGGACTTCTTCCGCAGCGCGCTGGACCAGGCCGCGCGCTACCCGGTGAAGGCGTGGGTGTTCGGCGACCGCAACGACCCGACCCTGAGCCGCCGTCTGCTGACGCTGCTGCTGCGCCACCGCATCGAGGTGCACGAGCTGGCGCAGCCGGTGGAAGTGGACGGCAGGCGCTTCGAGCCGGGCAGTGCATGGGTGGTGCCGGCGCGGCAGCCTTCGTTCCGGCTGGCGCACGCGATCTTCGAGTTCACGCCGCCGGTGAAGGGCGACATCTTCTACAGCGGCACATCGTACGCGGTGGCCCCGGCCTATGGCCTGCGCTACGCGGCCAGCCGGCGCGTGCTGCCCGCGGGCGCGCGCGTGCACCAGGTGCCGCCGGCCACGGGAGGCGTGGAGGGCGGCGTGGCGCGCTACGCCTATGCCCTCGATCTGCGCGACTTCGGCGCCTATCGCCTCGTTGGTGCCCTGCTCGCGGACGACCTCCGGCTGCGCGCGGCGTTCTCGCCGGTCGCGCCGGCCGGGGAAGCCGGGCAGCCGCGCCGCGGGCTGGTGCTGGTGCCGGTGGCCGGACAGCCGCTCGATGCGCAGGCGCTGCATGCGCGCATCGACGCGCTGGCCAGGGAACTGGGCGTGCGCGTGCAGGCGGTGCACAGCGGCAAGAGTGCCTCCGGGGTGGACCTGGGCAGCGACGGCCTCAAGCCGGTCCGCAGGCCTTCCGTCGCGCTGGTGATGGGTGCGGGCGTGTCGCCGCCGGAGATCGGCGCCGCGTGGCACGCGTTCGACACCGCGCTCGGCCTGCCGTCCAGCAAGCTGGAACCGGTGCAGCTCGGCGAGGTTCCGCTGGAGCGCTACACCACCATCGTGCTGGCCAACGGCAACTATGCCGGCGTGCCGGAGGCCGCGGTGGAGGCGCTCAGGCGCTGGATCGCCGCGGGAGGTTCGCTCGTGGCCTGCAACACCGGCGCGCGCTGGGCCATCGAGAAGGGTCTGCTGCCGGCGAAGCTGCGCGAGCCGCCGCCTCCGGCCGGGGGCGGGCTGCGCCTGGACTTCGGCACCCAGCGCGAGGTGTTCGCGCTGCGCCGGGTCAGCGGGAACATCCTCAGCGCCGACATCGACCTGACGCACCCGATCGCATTCGGGCTGCAGGAGCGCCGCATCTTCGTCAACAAGGAGACCGGGCTGGTGTTCGAGAAGGGGGCCAACCCGTACCTCGACGTGGTGCGCATCGACGACGAGCCGCTGGTCAACGGCTACCTGTCGGAGGAAAACCGCAGGCACGTGGCCGGCAGCGCCTTCGTGCAGGTGGTGCCGGTGGGGAAGGGCAACGTGGTGGTCTTCGCCGACGACCCCGCCCACCGCAAGTACTGGCACGGCACCGAACGCCTCCTGCTCAACGCCGCGCTGTTCTCCAACCACCTCAACCCGCAGCGCCAGCGCGGCGAGTAGGCGGCCTGCAGCGCAGGCGTGGGAAACCCCTCCTGTGCATGCGGGAAAAACTCCCTCCCCCGTTCACGGGGGAGGGTCGGGGTGGGGGATCGTCCTCCCGGTGCGGCGCCGGACATTCCCCGCTGGCGGTTTGCCCCCCTCCCGGCCTCCCCCCGCTTCGCAGGGGGAGGGGTGGAAACGCAAGCGGGGACGGGGAATGGCGCAAGCGGGGGAAAGCGGCAATGCGTGGGCAGGGGAAGGGGTTCAATATCCTCTCCCCGCAGGCGGGGCGATGCGTGCGCAGGGAGGCAAGCAGGCAGGCGCATTGCGCTGGCCGGCGCATCCTCTCTCCCGCCCGCGGGGCCCCCTTGCGGGCATGCGGGAAAAAACTCCCTCCCCCGTTCACGGGGGAGGGCTGGGGTGGGGGGATTCTTCCGTGTCGCCGGATATTCCCCGCCGATGTCCTGCCTCCTTCCAGCCATCCGCACGGTGCGGCACACCGGGCGTCCGGATGGGCCGCGCGGCTCATCCCCACCCTCCGTGAACGGGGGAGGAGCGAACGCGAGCGGGACGGCCGTTCGTCTTTCCCTGTACCCTTCTGCATTCCTCCAGGAATTCCATCCCCGGTGCGCGTGCGGTTCCTCCCGGCCATCCTGATGCTGCTTGCCGCCGGTTGTGCGATGGCGGGTGGGACGCCAGCGGCCCCGCGGTTCGAATACGCCTACGAGGTGCCGGCATCGGCGGATCTGCAGGAGATCCACCGGCGGGTACGCGACGCCGACCTGCTGCGCCGGCTGCCGGAGATCCAGGCCATCGACGGCATGTTCTCGCTGTCGCGCACGCTGCGTTACGTCGCTTCCGAGTGCGGCGAGTTCGGCGCGTTCTACCGCCCGGCGACCACCGAGGTCGTGCTGTGCTACGAGACCCTGCGCACGCTGTACGAGCGTGGCGCACAGTACCGGGACCCGCTCGGCATGACGGTGGCGGAGCCGCTGCGCTACGTCCGCGCGAACGTGCGCTTCATGCTGCTGCACGAGACCGGCCACGCGCTGGTGCACCTGCTGGACCTGCCGGTGACGGGCCGGCAGGAGGATGCGGTGGACCAGCTTGCCGCGATCCTGATGCTGCGTTTCGCGCGCCTCAACCAGACCCCGGACGAGGTGATCGGGGACCTGCGCATGGCCGCGCATTCAATGCTCATGCGCAGCACCGGCGCCTACCAGCTCGACGCCTACGCCGACGAGCACGCGCTGGGCGAGCAACGCTATTTCAACCTCCAGTGCCTGATCTACGGCACCGATCCGCAGGAGTTCGCGGGCATGGTCGAGGCCGGGGACCTGACCGCCGCCCGCGCCGCGACCTGCCCGGCGGAAACGCGCCGCGTTGGCCGTGCCTGGGTGCGGCTGTTGCTGCCGCACCTGGCGCCGGGCCACGAGGACTACCGGGAAGAGGCGATGCGCTATCTGCGGGAGGCAGGAAGCGCCGATTCCGGCGCGGTCGAGTGACGGCGCGGGCGGCGCCCGGCCGATGTTGGCCGGGATTGGCGGGAACGGGCCGGGATGTCCCCGTTGCCGGTGCTGTCTCCTAGACTCCGCCGTTCCACGTGGACAGACAGGCCCCGTCCGTCATGAGAGTCGCGCTGTATCCGTTCCTGCTGCTCTTCGCCGCCGGCCTGCTGGCGCCGGGCGCACGGGCAGATCCCGTGGCATTGCCGCCACACCGCTCGGTCATCCTCGAGTCGGAGCGGATGGGAGAGGCGCGCGCGATCAACCTCTACCTGCCGCCGGACCATGGTGGTGATCGCCGTTATCCGGTGGTCTACATGCCGGATGGCGGCCTCGACGAGGATTTCCCGCACGTGGCCGGCGCCATCGATGCCGCGATCCGGGAGGGGCGGATGGCCCCGGTCATCCTGGTCGGCATCGCCAACACGCAGCGGCGCCGCGACATGACCGGGCCGACCGAAGTGGAGGAGGACAGGGCGATCGCGCCGGTGGTGGGCGGCTCACCGGCATTCCGGGCTTTCATCGCCTCCGAGCTGGTGCCGTGGGTGGAGGCGAACCTGCCGGCCGGTGAAGGCAGGGCGATCATCGGCGAGTCCCTCGCGGGGCTGTTCATCCTCGAGACGCTCTTCGAGCAGCCGGACCTGTTCGATACCTGGATCGTGCTGGACCCGAGCCTGTGGTGGAACGCAGGACGGCTGGCGAGGGATGCGGCAGGCTGGTTCGATGCGAACCCCGGTGTCGCAGGCAGGCTGTATCTGGCCTGGACGGAACCGGATTCCATCGGCCCGAATGTCCTGCGTCTGGAGGAATCCATGCGCCGGGCTGCACCGGCAGGCCTGCAGTGGCGGGTCGAAGCCCGGCCGGATCTCGACCACGGCTCGATCTACCGCGCGCTGGCACCGGTCGTGCTGCCGATGATGTATCCCGGCGATTGACCTGTTGCCGGGATGCGGCATCGCATGGCATCGGGCTTTGACCGGACTTCCCACGGGAAGCCGCTTCCCCGTTCCACGGGTTGCATATGATCAGGAACATCCTGCTGGCCCTGGCGTGTTGCCTGCCGTTCGTCGCGGCGGACGTGCGTGGCGCGGCGCCATCGCAACCGGTTTGCGGGCCGGCGGCTGCCGGCGTCCGCATCGTCCAGACCGTGCTGGGCGGCGTACCCGTGCTGATCCGGGTGCCGCCGCGCGTCAGCATGCCGCCGATCGTGCTTTGGCACGGCTTCGGGCCGCCGGACAGCGAGGCGGCGTTGATGTCGCTGCTGCCGCTGGACGATCTGCCGGCGGTGAAGGTGTACGCCGGGCTGCCGCTGTTCGGCAGGCGCGCGCCGGAGGATCCCGGCGAACTCGCCCGGCGCCAGTCCGAGGATCTGGTGACCGGCGTGTTCGGGCCGGTGGTGATGGGAGCCGTGCGCGAACTGCCGGTGATGGTGGACGCATTGCGTCGCGCCGGTTGCATGGAAGCCGGCGAGGGCATCGGCCTGTTCGGATTTTCCGCCGGTGGCGCGGCCGTGCTGCTGGCGCTGGCCGAGCGCGAGGTGCCGGTGGCGGCGGCGGTGGTGCTGAATGCCTCCACCGGCCTGCCTGCCTCGGTCGCCGCCTACGAGCGCGCCACGGGCAGGACGTATGCATGGACGCCGGAAACGCGCGCGCTTGCGGAACGCGCGGATGCCATCGCCCGGGCAGCCGGGATCGCGGCGGGATCACCGGGGCCGGCACTGCTGGTCATCCATGGTGGCCGGGATGCGATGGTCGGTGCCGGGGATGCGCGCGCATTGCACGATGTGCTGGCGCCGTACTACGCAGGGGAACGTGCATGCCGCCTGGCGCTGGACATCGTGGACGGCATGGCGCATGCGCCCACCGGCGACGATGACGCCGCCCGCGTGCGCATGCGTGCGGGCGACTGGTTCCGGCGCTTCCTCTCCCGTTCCGGCACGGACACCGGCTGCTGACCACGGTGGTTTCCGTGCCGCAGCCCCGTCGTTTGCGGCCGCTCAGCCGTTCCCGGCGTCCCAGGCGCGCAGCGCCGCCTCGACCGCGTTGATGCCGGCCTCGACGGCCGCGGGGTCGAGTTCATCCACGGTGTCGCGTTCGCTGTGGATCACCTGCATCACCTTCGGCACCGTCTCGGGCCTGTTGCCGTCGAACATCTGCAGGATGGGCCCGATCTCGTCCGCGCCGACCAGCGAGTACGACACCGCGGGCCAGCCGGCGCGGAGGAAGGCGCGATGGTCGCTGGGCGGGTACTTTTCTCCCGCGGACAGCCGGAGGCCGTTCGCGCGCGCCGCCGTCTCGCTTGCGGTGGCCAGCGGGTGCGCGGGGTCCGGGGTCATCATCCACAACGTGTCGCCCCAGCCGAACACGTCGAAGTTGACGTAGAGGACGGGTTTCTCGCCGCCTCCCTCGACGTGGGCGTGGGCGCCGAGCAGGCCCTTCTCCTCCAGGTCCCAGAACGCGACCGCGACGCGATGGTTGCGCAGCGGGCGCTCGTGGAAGCGGCGTGCCAGCGCCAGCGCCACGCCACTGCCCGAGGCGTTGTCGGTGGCGCCGTTGCCCTTGTCGATCTGGTCGAGGTGCGCGCCGATCAGGAGCAGCGGCTGCGAGGGATCGCCCGAGACGTGTGCGATGAGGTTCGCGCCGTGCAGGTCCTTCGTGGTGAAGGCGGTTTCGGTGGCGTCGATGCCGGAGCCGGCGAGCAGGCCGCGGATCGTTGCGCGGCGTTCCGCGCTGCCGGCGTGTGCGCTGATGGCGGCAACGTCGTCATGCCAGGAGGGCGTGGCCGCCACGCGTGCCGGGGCGGTTGCGCGTGCGGCGCCATGGTCCAGGCTGCCGCAGGCGGCGAGCAGCAGGGCCAGCAGCAGGGCGGGGGTGCAACGCCAGGCGGAACCGGTCATCGTGTATCTCTCCGTGGGGAAACGCCGGCATTGTGCCGGACCACGGACGCGGTCGGCGAGGGCGCGGAAGCGCCGTCTCGTGCCCCGGTGAAACTGCGCGCCCGGCCCGGGGGATTGCCGCGCGCATCGGGTTGCAGCGCGCGACCGGTGGCCGGTAGCCTCGCATTCGAAGGAGTGTTCCAGGGGGGCGGCGGGATGACCATCCGCGTCTACATTGTCGATGACCACGCACTGGTGCGGGCAGGGGTGCGCATGCTGCTGTCCGCGGAAACCGACATCGAGGTGGTTGGCGAGGCGGACAACGGAGAAACGGCGCTGCCCCAGATCCGCAAGCTCAAGCCCGACGTGGTGCTGTGCGACCTGCATCTCCCAGGGATCAGCGGGCTCGAGATCACCGAGCGGATCGTGAAGGGACAGGAAGGCACGAAGGTGATCGTCGTTTCCGTGCTCGAGGACGGGCCGATGCCCAAGCGCCTGATCGAGGCGGGCGCGTCGGGATACGTGGGCAAGGGCGGCAATGCCGCCGAGCTGCTCAACGCGATCCGCGACGTGGCGCGCGGCAAGCGCTACCTCGCGGGCAAGGTCGCGCAGAACCTGGCGTTGTCGGGAATCGGGGGCGACGGTTCGCCGTTCGACGCGCTGTCGCCGCGCGAACTGGAAGTGGCGATGCTGATGCTGCAGGGGCTGCGCCAGGAGGAGATCGCGCGCCGGCTCAGCCTCAGCGCCAAGACCGTCAACACGCACAAGTCGCGCATGTTCGCCAAGCTCGGCATCGCGGACAAGATCGAGCTTGCGCGTCTGGCGAGCCAGTACGGACTGGTGGGGCCGGCGCAGGCGGTGTGATCCGCCCGCGCCGGTGCATCTGCGGGATCAGGCGTCGCGGCTGTCCGCTTCGGGCTTGTCCGCGGAGATGGCTTCGGGGTTATGCACGGCCTGCTGCACGGCGGCTGCGGCGACGGCCGCCTTCACCGCATCGGCCACCACCGCCGCCTTCACCGCATCGGCGAGCGTCCTGGCGGGCGGCGGTTCCGGCAGCGGGGGAGGCACCAGTTCGAGCACGCCGGCCGGCGCGGCAAAGGTCGTGCCCGCGGCGGAGGCCTGCGGCGTCGCGGCGACAGCCGTGGCTTCGGCGGTTTCCTCCTCCACCGGCTCCGCCTGCTCCGCTTCCGGGCCCGCGATGGCTTCGGCCACGGCATCGGCGGAGATGACGGCGGAGGCGGCCATCGCATCCGCAGCGGCGCGTCCGGCGGTTCCGGCGACGTCCGTGGAAGCGGGGGCCTCTTCGTCGGTCGCGGCTGTGGCTTCCGTCGCAGGCGCTTCGGCCCGGGTGCCCGCCGGGGGTTCTTCCGTCCCGGCGTGAGCCCCGGCAAAGACGGGGGACGGTTCCGCCGGCGTGTCCGTGCCGGCGGGCGTCAGGGATCCCACGGCCCCGGCGGCAGGGGCGGGCCCGGCCGCGACGGGGTCGGCGGCAACGTCTTCCGGGGCGGCGGTCACAGCCGCGGTATCGGCAGCGGCAGAGGTTTCCACCGCGGGCGCAATCCCGGTTTCGGCAACAGGCGTGGCGTCGGCCGGAGCCGCGGCGGAAGCCTGCGCTGCCACTGCGGTGTCCGGGGCGGCCTGGGCCTGGCCGGCGTTGCCTGCCTCGGCGGCCGCGGCGGTTTCGCCGTCGCCGGTGGCCGGGGCGTCCACTGCGGGCAGCGTCAGGTCGTCAAAATCGAATTCCGGCTGCGTGGCGAGCGGGGCTGACGTCACGGCAGGCGCCGCGAGCTCGGCATCGTCGTCCCCGGCCTCATCGTCCTGGGCGTCGGAGGCCAGGGCGTCCGCGTCCGCGTCGGCGCCGGCCAGCGCCGCGGCCTCGGCGGCAACGGCACCGCCGCGACGGCGCCTGCGGCCGCCACGGCGTCCGCGACGGCGGCGGCCGGTGCCGGTCGACTCCGCGCCCTGTTCGGTGGAAGGCGCCGTGTCTTCGGTGGCGGCACCTTCCATGGCAGCGGCGACGGCAGGCGGGGCGGGCGGGGCCTCCGCGGCCGGGGCAGGCGCAGCCGTTTCGGCGGCGGCAGGCGCAACCTGGGGCGCCGGGACCGCGGCAGGGACGGACGCCTCGACCTCGGGAGCGGCGGCCGCGGCGGCTGCCGCCTGCGCGGCCGTGCGGGCCTGTGCCTCGCGCTGCTGCTTCTGCGACTGCTTCTGTTGCTTCTGCTGCTTGGGCTGCTGGTCGCGGGCCTTCTTCTGCGGCTGTTCCTGCTGTGCCTGCTTCTGCTGTTCCTTCTGGGGCTGCTGTTCCCTGCGGCCTTCCTCGCGGCGTGCCTCCTGGCGGTTGCGGCGGTTGTTGTTGCCGCGGCCTTCACGGCGCGGTTCCTGCTGCGCCTGTTGCTGCCGGGCACGCTTGCGTTCCTGCGGCCTGTCGCCCGGGTCGTTGGCGGCGAACAGCGACTTCAGCCAGGCGAAGAAACCGCCGCCGGGCGATGCAACCCTGGCGGGCCCGGCCTCCCGGGCGGGCGCGGGGGCAGGCGCCGGCTGCTCCTCCTTCGGCTCCTCGCGCAGCGGCGCGGGGCGTGCCGGCTTGACGTTGGTCACCGCCGGCGTGGGGATGTTGAGGTTGGACTTGGTCAGCGCGATGGTGTTGAGCTTGCGCGGGGTGCCGCGCTGGTAGCTCGGGCGGCTGGTTTCCTCGCCCAGCTCGTTCTCGCGGATCCGGGTGACCTCGTAGTGCGGCGTCTGCAGCTGTTCGTCGGCCACGATCACGACCGGCGAGCCATGGCGCTTCTCGATCTCCATCAGCGCGCCGCGCTTCTCGTTGAGCAGGTAGTTGGCGATGTCCACCGGTGCCTGCACCAGCACCTGGCCGGTGTTGTCCTTCATCGCGTGCTCCTCGACGACGCGGATGATGGACAGGCTCAGGGACTCCACGCTGCGCATGCGGCCGTGGCCCTCGCAGCGCGGGCAGACAACCTGGCTGGACTCGCCCAGCGAGGCACGCAGGCGCTGGCGGCTCATTTCGAGCAGGCCGAACCTGGAGATCCGGCCGACCTGGACGCGGGCACGGTCGTGCTTGAGCGCGGCCTGCAGGCGGGCCTCGACCTCGCGCTGGTGCTTGGACGACTCCATGTCGATGAAGTCGATCACCACCAGGCCGCCCAGGTCGCGCAGGCGCAGCTGGCGCGCGACCTCCTCGGCCGCCTCCAGGTTGGTGTTGAAGGCGGTGGTCTCGATGTCCGTGCCCTTGGTGGCGCGGGCGGAGTTGACGTCGATCGCGGTCAGCGCCTCGGTCTGGTCGATCACCAGCGAGCCGCCGGAGGGCAGGCGGACGGTCCGCTCATAGGCGCTCTCGATCTGCGATTCGATCTGGAAGCGGTTGAACAGCGGGACGTCGTCCGTGTAGTGCTTGAGCTTGCGCAGGTTGTGCGGCATCACCTGCTCGATGAACTCGCGCGCCTCGGCGTACATCTCCGGGGTGTCCACCAGGATCTCGCCGATGTCCGGGCGCATGTAGTCGCGCAGGGCGCGGGTGATCAGCCGCGATTCCTGGTAGATCAGGAACGGGGCGGGCCTGCTCAGGGCGGCGTCGCAGATCGCCTTCCAGATGCTCAGCAGGTAGTCCAGGTCCCACTGCAGCTCCTCGGCGTCGCGGCCGACGCCGGCGGTGCGGATGATGACCCCCATGTCCTGGGGGATGTCCAGCGACTCCATCGCCTTCTTCAGCTCGGCGCGGTCCTCGCCCTCGATCCGGCGCGAGACGCCGCCGGCGCTGGGCGAGTTGGGCATCAGCACCATGTAGCGGCCGGCCAGGGAGATGAACGTGGTCAGGGCCGCGCCCTTGTTGCCGCGCTCCTCCTTGTCCACCTGGACCACGACTTCCTGCCCCTCGCGGAGCAGCTCGCGGATGTTGGCGCTCTTCGGGTCGACCCCGGCCAGGAAGTAGTCGCGGGAGATCTCCTTCAGCGGCAGGAAGCCGTGGCGCTCGGCGCCGTAGTCGACGAAGGCCGCTTCGAGGGAGGGTTCGAGCCGGGTGATCCGGCCCTTGTAGATGTTGGACTTCTTCTGTTCGCGGGAGGGGCGTTCGATGTCGATGTCGTAAAGGGTCTGTCCGTCCACGATCGCCACGCGCAGCTCTTCCGCCTGCGTGGCGTTGATCAGCATTCGCTTCATTGTCGCGTTCCTCGCGCGCTCCGGCCGCCCCCGGACGTGTCCGGGACGGGTCGCGCGGGACGCCGGGCGAAGCCCTGGAGCGTCGGTGGCTGCCCGCCGCGCAGGCGCAGCGGGCCGATCCGGTTTTCCAGCGCTACGACACCAACGGCGAACCGCGGGAGCGCTTGTTATCTCTGTTCCTGTTTCTGGGCCGGCGTCCGCTCTGGCCTGCCTTTCGGGCGGCCGTCGCGTCGCACGGGACGTGTTCAGCGCCGGTGCCGGGCACCGGGCGATGTCGGACGCTGCCGCCCAGCCGCTAACATGTTCCGCCCCAGGGGCGGTGGCCGCGCGCTGGCCGGATCTCGCGGAAGGCGGACTTTCGGCCCGTGAACTTCCAGCGAAATCAGCACCTTATCTCGCCAGCCGAGTGTAACAGATAAACCCCAATGACACAGACCCCTACCAGCCCGGGCGTGCGCATCGTCGAGGTTCCCGCCGACCGCGAAGGGCAGCGGCTCGACAATTTCCTGGCCGGGCAGCTCAAGGGCGCGCCCAAGTCGTTGATCTACAAGATCGTCCGCAGCGGGCAGGTGCGGGTGAACGGCAGCCGGGCCAGACCCGAGACCCGGCTGCAGGGCGGGGACCTGGTGCGGGTCCCTCCGGTGCGTCTCGGCGAGCAGGGAGACAAGGCCCCGCCGCCCAGGGGGATGCTGGAGGCGCTGGCGGGCAGCATCGTGTTCGAGGACGCCCGGATCCTGGCGATCAACAAGCCCAGCGGGATCGCCAGCCACGGCGGCAGCGGGGTCAGCTTCGGGGTCATCGAGGGGCTGCGGGCGCTGCGGCCGGGCCAGCCGCTCGAACTGGTCCACCGGCTGGACCGCGACACCTCCGGGCTGATGGTGCTGGCCAAGAAGCGCTCGGCGCTGGCCGAGCTGCAGGCCCTGATGCGCAAGGACGGCGGGGTGTCCAAGCGTTACCTCGCCCTGCTGGTCGGGCGGATGCCCGACGGCACCATGAGCGTGGACGCGCCGCTGCACATCGGCCTGCGCCAGGGGGGCGAGCGCCACGTCCAGGTGCGCGCCGACGGCAAGCCGTCGCTCAGCCACTTCCGGGTGCTGGAGCGCCGCGGCGGGCATTCCTACTGCGAGGTGCGGATCGAGACCGGCCGCACCCACCAGATCCGGGTGCACGCCGCGCACATCGGGCACCCGGTCGCGGGCGACGGCAAGTACGGCGACCAGGAGGCCAACCGGCGCCTGCGCGAGCGGGCGGGGCTGAAGCGCCTGTTCCTGCACGCGGCGTCGCTGGAGTTCGCGCTCGACGGCGGGCGCACGCCTTACCTGCTCGACGCGCCGCTGGCCCCGGAGCTGGCCGCGGTGCTGGACCGGCTGTAGGCGGCGCGGCGGGCGCCGCCGGGCTCACTCGCCGACCAGGGCGTTGGCCTTGGCCGCGCAGATGAAGTCGTTTTCGCTCAGGCCGCCGACGTCGTGGGTCGAATAGCGCACGACCACGCGGTCGTAGTGCACGCCGAGATCGGGGTGGTGGTCCTCGCGGTGGGCGACCCACGCCAGTGCGTTCACGAACGCCATCGTCCGGTGGTAGTCCTCGAAACGGAAGGTGCGGCGGATGGCGCGTCCGTCCTCGACGAGCTCCCATCCGGGAACCTGCGGCAGCAGTTCGCGGATGCTGGCCTCGGTGAGCCGGTGCTCGCTGCCGCGGCGCGGGCTGCAGTGTGCCTGGGCGAGGGGGATCAGATCGGACATCATGGGACTCCCGGGGATTGCCTGTGCGGCGTTCATGCGCCAGCCGGGATCGCGGCGGGCGCGTGGCAAAGGGGTGGCTAGAATACGCCGATGATCCAGATATCCGAATCCGCGCAGGCGCATTTCCGCAGGCTGATCGAGCGCGAGGCCCAGCCGGGCCTGGGCGTGCGGCTTGCGGCGGTGGCCCCGGGCACGCCGCAAGCCGACGTGCGCCTCGAGTTTGCCGAGCCCGGCGACCTGCGCGGGGACGAGTGGGCGATCGACTGCGAGGGCTTCACCCTCTGGCTCGACGCCGGGAGCGTCCCGTACCTCGAGGGCGCGCAGATCGACTACGAGGCACGGGCCACCGGTGGCCAGCTGCAGATCCGTGCGCCGAAGATCAAAGGCGATGCGCCGCCGGAGTCTGCCCCGCTGGCCGAGCGCGTGCACTGGCTGATCGAGTACGAGATCAACCCGCAGCTCGCGCGGCACCGCGGCCATGTGTCGCTGCAGGAGGTGACCGCGGAGGGCGTGGTGGTGCTGCGTTTCGGCGGCGGCTGCCATGGGTGCGGCATGGTGGACGTCACCCTGAAGCAGGGCATCGAGAAGACCCTGCGTGAGAAGGTGCCCGGCGTGACCGCGGTGCGCGACGCCACCGACCACGCGAGCGGCAGCGCGCCGTACATCCCCCGGGACGTTGCCTGACGTCGGCCAGGGGCGCTCGTGTACACGGCCGCCGACCTGATCGCAGCAATCCAGCGGAGGCGGCTTCGTTCCATCCGTCCTCCGCCGCCGGCAGGGGAATACCCGCCGGGCTGGCAGGCCTGGTTCGACGGCCTGCGGGCGCCGGATGCCGGTGGCATGGCGGTGTTCTCCGCGGCCTCCGCGGAACGGCGCCGGATCTTCCCCGGTGGCACGAAGCAGCGTGGGCTCCTGTCCTCCTTCCTGCGGCTGTGGCGCAACGAGTGGTACCCGCCGGCGCGCGGCACGCGGCTGTTTTCCGCGGTCGCGACGGTGCTGCTGCACATCCTCTGGCTCCAGCTCCTGCTGCTGTCCTCGCTCCGGTTCCTGTCCGGCGTGCCTGACGAGGAAGCGGGCCGCGGCGAGGAACATGTGGTCCAGGTCGAGTACATCGGGGAGGGCACGCCGGAGGAGGATGCAGGCGGCGCGCCGCCACGGGAGGCGGAAACTCCGGCGGCCGACGCGCCGCGACCGGCACCCGCGGTCGCGCGGACCGCGCCCCCGCCCGTGCCGCAACCGCTGCCCGAACCGGCGCAGGCCGAGCCGCAGCCGGCCGAGGAACCGCGTGTGGCCCCTGTCGCCGAGCAGCCGCTGCAGGTGACCGAGACTCCCGAGCCCGACGGCGATTTCGTGCTGCCGCCGGCGGTACGCCCGGTGGAGGTGCAGGTGCGGGTGCCGGATCGCCTGTCCGCCGAAGTGCCCAATGTGCGGATGCGCGAGATCGCGGCGCCGGTGCCGCCGGCGGAGATCAGGGAGCTGCCCAGGCGCGAGGTGGCCGTGCCCGAGACGCCGCGGCCGCAGGTGGATGCGGTCGTGCGCGAGATCCCGGTGGTCCCGCAGGTGGAATTGCGCCAGCCGAACGTGGAGGTCGCGGTGCCGGCGCCGGAACTGCGCGGTGATGTGCGGCAGCCACGGTTGCGTTCGATCCCCGCGCCCGCGGCGGGTCGGACGCGGCAGGCTTCCGCCGGGACGCCCGCGGACGATGCCGCCGGCAGCGCGCGGACTGCCGCGGGCGCTTCCCCGGCAGCCCCGGAAACGGGGCGTACCGCGGGAACGCGGGCGGCGCCCGCCACCGGCAGCGGCACGCAGCCGGCGCCCGCAGCCGGCGCGTTGCCGTCTCCACGCGCATCCGACGACTGGGGGCTGGGTTCGCGCAACCAGCCCGGTGGCAGCCAGGGCATGTTCGATGCCGACGGCAGGCCACGGCTGGCCGGCAGCGGCGGTGGTGGCGGCCGGGTGGGTGGCGGCCTGCCGCCGGGGACGATCACCGAGGACTACGAGAAGATCGACCGCATGGGCACGTGGCTCAAGCGGCCGCCGATCGATTACGAGCCGACCGCGTTCGACCGCTTCTGGATCCCGCACGAGACCCTGCTGCAGGAGTGGGTCCGGCGCAGCATCAAGGAAGTGCTGATCCCGATTCCGGGCACCAGCAAGGCCATCCGCTGCGCGGTGGCGTTGCTTGCGGTCGGCGGCGCCTGCGGCATCTTCGATCCCAACATGCAGGACGTGGAGGCCGAGGCGCGTCCGCCGCCGGACATCCCGTTCAAACCCGAGCTGCAGGAAGACCAGGAAAGCCTGGCCAGGCCGCCACCGGATCCGCACTGACCGGGGTGTCCATCGGATGCAGCGGGCATGCGCCTGGAATACGACGGGGCCCGCGTCGCCGCGGGCCCCGTCGCATGGGGCAGGTTGGAGGATCGTGCCTTACTGCACGCCTTCCAGGTCGCGCAGCTGGCCCGGCCGCGAGGCGAAGTACGCGGCCAGGTCGGCGATCTGCTGGTCGCTCAGGCCCGCGGCCTGCTGCGACATCAGCGCGTGCTCGCGGTCGCCGTCGCGGTACTTCAGCAGCGCGTGCGCGAGGTAGTCGGCGTACTGGCCACCGATGCGCGGGTAGGTCGGGTCCAGCGGCTCGTTGCCGTCCGGGCCGTGGCAGTCGATGCACGACTGGCCGGTGGCCTGGCCCTTGGTCTGCGCAAGCTGCTCGCCCTCGGCAACGCGGCCTTCCGGCAGACCGGCGGAGGAGGAGCGCCGCGCGGCTTCGCCGGCGGCCTCGCCTTCGTGGGAGCCGCCACCGCAGGCGGCCAGCAGCAGGGCGCCGGACAGGGCGAGGGCAAGGCGGGAAATCCTGGTCATGTCGGTCATGGGCGCGGGCCTCACTTCTTCAATCCGGAAAGGAACGCCGCGAGGTCGGCGATGTCCTGGTCGGAGAAGCTCTGCGCCTGCGACTGCATGGTCGGGTGCTTGCGGGTGCCCTGGCGGTACTCGCGAAGAGCGTTGACGAGGTAGGCCTCCGACTGCCCTCCGATCAGCGGCACGTGGTAGTGCGGGTAGACGTTGCGGTAGCCCCTCACGCCGTGGCAGCCCTGGCAGGTGAAGGCGAGGGTACGGCCGTTTTCCGGGTTGCCGACCAGCCCGGTGGAGGCCGTGGCGGAGGCCCCGGAAGAAGCCTCGGAGGGCGTCTGCGCCGGCAGCGCTTGCGGGAGCAGGGCAAGGCCTAGGCAGGCGGCGATCGTGAACGCTCGCGTCATGTCGTTAGTCCGCAATCCTGTTGTTCTGCTTGTGTTGAACCGGCTGGAATACATGTCCGCATGGCGCGGTGCGCCGCCGCCAGCGCGACATTCAGGCGAGTATAGCTTGAGGCTCCGGACCTGTTAATGTTCCGTCGCCTGCCGACAGCGGGCGCAAAGCCCGCATCGCCCGCCGTGGAGGTGGCCGCGGGGGCAGGGGAAGTGCAACCGGCGCGGTCACGAACGCATCACTTGCACCGTCAGGGCGGCAGGACCACGACTCCGGCTCCATGACCCATGACCTTCGGCGCATGTCGCGCCCAAGGGTTGTGGTGATATACAATGCTACAACACCATAAGGGTTCGTTTTCGAGCATGTCCAGGATGCGATCTTCGAAGGTGCACGGCCTGCCGCTGGCCGTGCTGGCGGTGGCGTTCGCGCTGGCCGGGTGCAAGGGCGGCGCACCGGCCGATGCCCAGGCCAGGGAGGCCGCCGGAAAGGGCCCGGATGCGATCCCGGTGGAAGTGGCCAGGGTGGTCCGCCGCCCGATCGCGGCGAGCTACGTGGGCTCCACGACGCTCGAGCCGGCCGCCGAGGCCCAGGTGGTGGCCAAGACCTCCGGCGTCGCCCTCGCGGTGCTGGCCGAGGAAGGCCAGCACGTGCGCGCCGGGCAGACGCTGGTCCGCATCGACCCCGACCGCGCCCGCCTGCAGGTGGAGCAGAGCGCCGCGCAGCTGCGCAAGCTCGAGGCCAACTACCACCGCGCGCGGCAGCTGGCGGCGCAGCAGATGGTCAGCGCCAACGACCTCGACCAGTTGCGCTTCGACCTGGAGAACGCGCGCGCGGTGAACCGCATGGCCAACCTGGAGCTGTCGTACACCAACGTGGTCGCGCCGATCTCCGGCGTGGTCGCGTCACGCTCGATCAAGCCGGGCAACTTCGTCCAGATCAACACCCCGATCTTCCGCATCGTGGATACCTCGCGGCTGGAGGCGACGCTCGACGTTCCGGAGCGCGAGCTGTCCACGATCCGCGCCGGGCTGCCGGTGAAGCTGACGGTGGACGCGCTGCCGGGCAGGGAGTTCGAGGGCGTGGTGGATCGCGTCGCGCCGGTGGTGGACTCCGGCAGCGGCACGTTCCGCGTGATCTGTGCCTTCGAGGGTGACAAGGGGTTGCAGCCCGGCATGTTCAGCCGGATCCGGATCGATTACGACCGGCGTGCCGACGCGCTGGTGATCCCGCGCATCGCCCTGCTGGACGATGAGGGCGAGTCCGCGGTCTACAGCGTGCGCGATGGCAAGGCCACGCGCGTGCCGGTCAGGCTCGGCTACGTGGACGGGCCGCTGGTCGAGGTCCGCGAGGGACTGAAGGAAGGCGACGTGGTGGTCACCGCCGGCAAGGTCGCGCTGCGCGAGGGCAGCGCGGTGCAGGTGATCGGCGATGACGCCACCCAGGTCGCCAGGGCCCCGGCGGAGGCGAAGACGGAACAGGAAGGCGACAGGCAATGAGCACGACCCCGGGCAACGGTCCGGGCCCCGTCGAGGGCGGGGCGCCGGCGGGTGGCTTCAGCCTCGTGGAGTTCTCCACCAGGCGCCGGGTCACCGTGGCGATGTTCACGATCACGCTGGTGCTGTTCGGCCTGATCGCGCTGCGCGAACTCAAGGTCAACCTGCTGCCCGACCTGAGCTACCCGACGCTGACGGTGCGCACCGAATACCCCGGCGCGGCACCGGCGGAGATCGAGGCGCTGATCAGCGAGCCGGTCGAGGAGGCGCTCGGCGTGGTCAAGAACCTGCGCCGGCTCAAGTCGGTCTCGCGCACCGGGCAGAGCGACGTGGTGCTCGAGTTCGCCTGGGGCACGGACATGGACCAGGCCAGCCTGGAGGTGCGCGACAAGATGGAGGTCGTGCAGCTGCCGCTGGAGGCCGAGCCGCCGGTTCTGCTGCGCTTCAACCCGTCCACCGAGCCGATCCTGCGCCTGGCGCTGTCGGCCAAGGGCGACGATGGCAGGGACGGCGCGGCTTCGGCCCGCCGCCTGGCGGAGCTGCGCCGCTACGCCGACGAGGACCTGAAGAAGAAGCTGGAGCCGGTCGCGGGCGTCGCCGCGGTGAAGGTCGGCGGCGGCCTGGAGGACGAGATCCAGGTCGAGATCGACCAGCGCAGGCTGGCGCAGCTCAACATCCCGATCGAGACGGTCATCCAGCGCCTGCAGCAGGAGAACGTCAACATCTCCGGCGGGCGCCTGGAGGAAGGCGCGCAGCGCTACCTGGTGCGCACGGTCAACCAGTTCTCCTCGGTCGAGGAGATGCGCAGGATGCTGGTGACCGTCCAGGCGCAGGGGCAGGGCGGCGACGCGTCGGCGAGCGAGGTGGCGCGCATCGCGGCGGCCACCGGCGACGCCGTGGTGCTGGCGGCGGCGATGGCGGCGCAGTCGTCCGGCGCCGGCAGCATCCCCGGCGGCGGGCGGGCGATCCGGCTGGAGGACATCGCCGAGGTCCGCCAGGGCCACAAGGAGCGCGAGGCGATCATCCGCGTGGACGGCCGCGAGGCGGTGGAGCTGGCGATCTACAAGGAAGGCGATGCCAACACCGTGGCCACTGCCGACGCCGTGCACGCGCGGCTGGCGCAGATCCGCCAGCAGGTTCCGCCCGACTTCGAGCTGCGGGTCATCGAGGACCAGTCCACGTTCATCCGCCACGCGATCGCCGACGTCAAGAAGGACGCCGTGATCGGTGGCGCGCTGGCGATCCTGGTGATCTTCCTGTTCCTGCGCGACGGCTGGAGCACCTTCGTCATCAGCCTGTCGCTGCCGGTGTCGATCATCACCACGTTCTTCTTCATGCAGCAGTTCGGGCTGAGCCTGAACGTGATGTCGCTGGGCGGCCTGGCGCTGGCCACGGGCCTGGTGGTGGACGACTCGATCGTGGTGCTGGAGAGCATCGCCAAGGCACGCGAACGCGGGCTGGGCATCCTGGCCGCCGCGATCCAGGGCACGCGCGAGGTGGGCATGGCGGTGGTCGCCTCCACCCTGACCACGGTCGCCGTGTTCCTGCCGCTGGTGTTCGTCGAGGGCATCGCCGGACAGCTGTTCCGCGACCAGGCCCTGACCGTGGCGCTGGCCATCGGCATCTCGCTGCTGGTCGCCATGACCCTGATCCCGATGCTCAGCTCGCTGCGCGGGCGTCCGCAGATGGCATTCCCGGAGGAGCCTCCGCATCCGCAGTGGCGGCCGGAGAAGCTCTGGCAGAAGCCCGTGGCGGCCGCCGGACGCGGCATCGGCGCGGTGTTCCGCGGCGCAGTCTTCGGGGTCGCGTGGATGTTCGTGCGCCTGTGGCGCGCGGTCGTGGCCGTCGCCGCTCCGGTCATGCGCTGGCTCAGCGCCAGGGCGATGGCACCGTACGCGCGCGCCGAGCGCGGCTACCTGAAGCTGCTGCCGAACGCGCTTGCACGGCCGTGGCTGGTGCTGGGCATCGCCGCCGCCGCGTTCGTGGCGACCCTGGCGGCGGTCCCGATGCTCGGCGCGGACCTGATCCCGCAACTGGCGCAGGACCGCTTCGAGATGACGGTGAAGCTGCCGCCGGGCACGCCGCTGGCGCAGACCGACGCGCTGGTGCGCGAGCTGCAGGAGAAGCACGCGGGCGACCCGGGCATCGCCACGATCTACGGTGTCAGCGGCACCGGTACCCGGCTCGACGCGAACCCGACCGAGAGCGGCGAGAACATCGGCAAGCTCACCATCGTGATGGACGGCGGTGGCAGCGCGAAGCTCGAGGCCGGGCAGACCGAGCGCATGCGCGCGAGCATGGCCGGTCGTCCGGACGCGCAGGTGAACTTCAGCCGCCCGGCACTGTTCAGTTTCTCCACGCCGCTGGAAATTGAGCTGCGCGGGCAGGACCTGGAGTCCCTGCGCGTGGCCGGCCAGCGCATGGCCGCGCTGCTGCGTGGCAATCCCCATTTCGCCGACGTCAAGTCGACGGTGGAGGAGGGGTTCCCCGAGATCCAGATCCGCTTCGACCAGGACCGGGCCGCGGCGCTGGGCCTGACCACGCGCCAGATCGCCGACGAGGTGGTGCGCAAGGTGCGCGGAGAGGTGGCCACGCGTTACAGCTTCCGCGACCGCAAGATCGACGTGCTGGTGCGCGCGCGAGAGAGCGACCGTGCCTCGGTCCAGGACATCCGGCGCATGGTCATCAACCCCGGGTCCAACCGCCCGGTGGCGCTGGAGTCGGTGGCCGAGGTGGTCGCGACCACAGGGCCGAGCGAGATCCACCGGTCCGACCAGGTGCGGGTCGCGGTGGTCTCGGCGAACCTGCGTGATATCGACCTCGGCACCGCGATGCGCGAGGTGCAGAAGATGGTGGCCGAGGCCAACGCCCGCGGCGAGGGGCTGGGCGCAGGCATCGGCATGCACATCGGCGGCCAGGGCGAGGAGCTGGCCGAGTCGCTGCGCTCGCTGCTGTTCGCGTTCGGGCTGGCGGTGTTCCTGGTCTACCTGGTGATGGCATCGCAGTTCGAATCCCTGCTGCACCCCTTCGTGATCCTGTTCACCATCCCGTTGGCCCTGGTCGGCGCGGTGCTGGCCCTGCTGCTGACCCGATCGCCGGTGTCGGTGGTGGTGTTCATCGGCCTGATCCTGCTGGTCGGCCTGGTGGTGAAGAACGCGATCATCCTGATCGACAAGGTGAACCAGCTGCGCGAGGCCGGCATGGCCAAGCGCGACGCGCTGGTCGAGGGCGCGCGCTCGCGCCTGCGCCCGATCGTGATGACCACGACCTGCACCCTGTTCGGCTTCCTGCCGCTGGCGGTGGCACCGCTGTTCGGCAGCCCGGGCGCCGAGGTGCGCTCGCCGATGGCGATCACCGTGATCGGCGGCCTGCTGGTGTCCACGCTGCTGACACTGGTGGTGATCCCGGTGGTGTACGACCTGCTCGACCGTCGCCCGGATGCCTGGTACGTGGCGCGCGGCCGCCGCGCCCGCGGCGAGCACGACGCGGACCAGGGCGGCGCGCTGCCCGGGATGGAGGGTGCGTGACATGAGCGTCGCCGAGCTCAGCCTGAGGCGGCCGGTCAGCACCATCATGCTGTTCGTGTCGCTGTTCGTGATCGGCCTGATCGCGGCGGTCAGGCTGCCGCTCGAGGCGTTCCCGGAGGTCTCGCCGCCGTTCATCGCCGTGTCGCTGCCGTACGCAGGTTCGACCCCGGAGGAGGTCGAGCGCACCATCGTGCGCCCGGTGGAGGAGGCGATCTCGACCATGTCCGGGATCAAGCGCATGCAGTCGAACGCGCGCTCGGACGGTGCCGAGATCCTGGTCGAGTTCAGCGATTGGAACCGCGACGTCGCGATCGCCGCGTCGGAGGCGCGGGAGCGGGTCGACGCGATCCGTGACGAGCTGCCGGACGACCTGCAGCGCTACTTCGTGTTCAAGTTCTCGACCACCGACCAGCCGGTGCTGCGGGTGCGGCTGGCCGGGAGGGAGGACCTGAGCCGCTCGTACGACATGATCGAGCGCGAGTTCAAGCGGCGGATAGAGCGCCTGCAGGGCGTGGCGCGGGTGGACGTGTCCGGTGCACCGCCCAGCGAGGTCGAGATCGCGATCAGGCCGGATCGTCTGACCGCACACGGCCTTGCGTTGAATGACCTGGCCCGCAGGCTGCAGGCGGTGAACTTCTCGGTGTCCGCCGGCGAGATCGAGGATGGCGGGATGCGCCTGCGCGTGCAGCCCGTCGGCGAGATCACCGACCTGCAGCAGCTGCGCGACCTGCCCGTCGACGGCAACGGCCTGCGCCTGTCGGACATCGCCGAGGTGCGGCTCAAGCCACAGCGCATGGACTACCGCCGCCGCCTCGATGGCAGGCCGGCGGTGGGCCTGGACATCTACAAGGAGCGCAACGCCAACCTCGTGGAGGTCTCACGCCTGGCGCTCGAGGAACTGGATCGGATCCGCGCGCAGCCCGGGCTCGAGGACCTCCAGGTCATCGTCATCGAGAACCAGGGCGAAAACGTCACCAGTTCGCTGAAGGAACTGGCGGAAGCGGGCCTGGTCGGCCTGGTGCTGTCGGTGATCGTGCTGTTCTTCTTCCTCCGCCACTGGCCCTCGACGCTGATGGTCACGCTGGCGATCCCGATCTGCTTCGTGATGACCCTGGGCTTCATGTACTTCGCCGGGGTCAGCCTGAACATCCTGTCGATGATGGGCCTGCTGCTGGCGGTGGGCATGCTGGTGGACAACGCGGTCGTGGTGGTCGAGAGCATCTACCAGGAGCGCGAGCGGATGCCGGACAAGCCCCGCCTGGCCTCCATCGTCGGAACGCGCCATGTGGCAATCGCGTTGTCGGCCGGCACGCTCTGCCACTGCATCGTGTTCCTGCCCAACCTGTTCGGCGACAAGAACTTCCTGAGCATCTACCTCGGGCAGATCGCAATCACCATCTCGGTCTCGCTGCTGGCCTCGTGGATGGTGGCGGTGAGCCTGATCCCGATGGTCTCGGCGCGGCTGAAGACGCCGCCGGCGGTCATTTCCCCGGACGGCCTGATCCCGCGCATGCAGCGTTCCTACGCGCGCTTCCTGCGCTGGACCCTCGAGCACCGCGGCTGGAGCGTGGCCGGCATCGTGCTGATCGTGGCGATCAGCCTGGTGCCGATGGCGCGGGTGAAGACCAACATGTTCGGCGGTGACAACGGCGGCAATGTCAACATCTATTACCAGTGGAAGGGTGCCTACACCGTCGAGCAGATGGCACAGGAGGTCGCACGGATCGAGAAGTTCCTTGACGACAACCGGGAGAAGTTCCATATCACCCAGATCTATTCCTGGTTCAGCGAGCAGGGCTGGGGCGGGACCAGTGTGACGTTCGACACCGGGAAGATCGGCGAGACCAAGCTGCTGGTCGAGGCGATCCGCAGGGAGCTTCCGAAGTCGGCGCTTGCCAACATCGGCATCGGCAACGAGGGTGGTGGTGGCGGCCAGCCCGGGCAGAACGTGCAGGTGCTGCTGGTCGGCGATTCGACACAGACCCTCGCCGAGCTCGGCGAGGACATCGTGCCGATCCTGGCGCGCAGGCCGGAGCTGCGCGACGTGCGAGTGAACAGCGGCGACCAGAACCGCGAGCTGTCGGTCCGCGTGGACCGCGAGCGTGCCGCCGCGTTCGGGTTCTCGGCGCAGGAGGTGGCGGACTTCGTCGGTCTGGCGCTGCGTGGCGCGCCGTTGCGCGAGTTCAGGCGGGGCGACACCGAGGTGCCGGTCTGGGTCCGCTTCCAGGGCGCCGAGAACTATTCGCCCGAGGACATTTCCGGGTTCATGGTGCGTTCCCGTGACGGGCGCCTGGTGCCATTGACCGCGATGGTGGACGTGGCCATCCGGCCCTCGGCCAGCCGCGTCACCCGCACCAACCGCCAGACCACGCTGGCGATCCAGGCCAACCTCGCCGCCGGCGCCACCATGCCGGAGGCGCGCAGGGCGATGGAGGAGGTGCTGAAGTCCGTGGCGTTCCCGCCAGGTTACGGTTACACCTTCGATGGCGGCGGCTTCCAGGACGAGCAGGAGGCGATGAGCCAGATGCTCTTCAACCTGGTCATCGCGCTGGTGCTGATCTACGTGGTGATGGCCTCGGTGTTCGAATCGCTGCTGTTCCCGGCCGCGATCATGAGCTGCGTCCTGTTCTCGGCGCTGGGCGTGTACTGGCTGTTCTGGATCACCGGCACCGAGTTCAACATCATGGCGTTCATCGGCATCCTGGTGCTGATGGGCGTGGTGGTGAACAACGGCATCGTGATGATCGAGCACATCAACAACCTGCGCCGGCGGGGGATGCGGCGCACGGACGCACTGGTCGAGGGCAGCCGCGAGCGCCTCCGCCCGATCCTGATGACCATGGGGACGGCGGTGCTGGCGATGGTGCCGATCTCGCTGACCAACACCCAGGTCGGCGGCGATGGCCCGGCGTACTACCCGATGGCGCGCGCGATCGCGGGCGGGCTGGCGTTCTCGACCGTGGTCAGCCTGCTGTTCCTGCCGACGATCTACGCGATCCTCGACGATACGCGCAACGGCACGGTGCGGCTGCTGCGGCGCGCGCGGGGCAAGGCGCCCGCCGCGGACGGGGAATCGTTGCCGGCGGCCGGCTGACGGCCGTGCACCGGGCCGCACCGGGTGGCATGACATCGGGGAGGGGGCATGAATCCGGCCATCGTCGAAATCTCGATCCACGCCGCCGTCATCGGCGTGCTCGCGCTGGTCGCCGCGTGGACGGCGAAGGGAAGGTTGCGTCCTGGCTGGCTGACCGTCGCGCTGGGGCTGGTGCTGCTGCGCGACGCGCTGGTGCTGCGTGGTTACAGGCTGGTGCCAGACATGTTCCCGGGCAGCGGCTGGAACTGGACCGGCAAGTTGCTGGCCACCGCGGGCCTGCTCGCGGTGGCGTCGCTGCCGTGGTTCGGCTGGCGCCGTTGCGGCCTGGCCCTGCGGCAGGCGCCTGGCTCGGGCGTCGCCTGGGGCGTGTTCGCGGTGCTGGCCGTGGTGCTGTTCGCGCTGGCGATGATGCAGGCCGACGGCGCGGATGACCTCGACACCATCCTGTTCCAGTGGACGATGCCGGGGATCGAGGAGGAGCTGTTCTACCGCGGCGTGCTGCTGCTGGCGTTGAACGAGGCCCTCGATCCAGGTGATCGCCGGCGCTTCGCCGGGATCGGGTGGGGCGGGGTGATCGCCTGCGTGGCCTTCGGCCTGGGGCATGCGCTGTTCTGGCGCGACGGCGGGCTGTCGTTCGATGCCGCGGCGTTCGCGATGACCGGCGGGCCGGCGCTGCTGCTGGCGTGGTTCCGGGCGCGGACCGGCAGCCTGGTGCTGCCGGTGCTGGCGCACAACGTCGCCAACGGTGCGTTCACGCTGTTCTGATCAGCCGAACAGTCTCGCCAGCATCTTCGCGCCGCCGGTCCACACGCCGATCGCGGTGCCCAGCGAGGTGAGGAAGAAGTTCAGCAGCACCCGCGCGACCCGGTTGCGCCACCAGCCCCGCACGCTGTTGATGTCGTCGCGCAGGGCCATGAAGTCGGCGTAGGTGGGTTTGCGCACCCAGGCCTCCACCAGGCCGCTGACCGTGCCCGAGGCCAGCGCCGGGTGCAGCGGCGTGACCGGCGAGGACAGGAACGCGCCGAGGATGCTCAGAGGATGCCCGCCGGCCAGGGCGCAGCCCAGCGCGCCAATGCCGCCGGTCCACAGCACCCAGTACAGCAGCAGGTCGGCGCCGACGTCGAAGCCGCCGCGCCAGAATCCCCAGGCGAAGCCAAGGAGCAGGAATGCGCCGATGGTGATCTCCATCCACGGCACCTTCGATTTCGGCTTGACCGCCTCGAGCGCCGCGGTGGTTTCCGCCGGCGGCTGCATGTCTTCGCGCAGGTGCCGTTCGATGCCCTGCAGGTGGCCGGCGCCGACCACCGCCAGCACGTCGCGCGCGCCGCGGATGTCGCGCAGGCGCGCGGCCATGTAGCGGTCGCGCTCGGCGATGATGGCCTCGTACAGCTCCGGCGTCTGCTCGGCGAACTCGCTGAAGCTGGCCTGCAGCAGGTCGCCCTGCTTGAGCTTCTCGATGTCGCTCTCGCCGACCTCGTCGTCCGCGACCAGGCCGGCGAGGATGCCGCCGGCGAGTTTCGCGCGCTGCCACCAGCCCAGCCGCTGCGAGGCGCGCCTGAAGGTCAGGCCGACGTCGCGGTCCACCAGGTGCACGGGCAGGCCGCGGGCGCGCGCGTCCTCGACCGCGGCGCGCAGTTCGGCGCCGGGCTGGATGCCGAGCTGCCCGGCGAGCCGGCGCTGGTAACTGGCCAGCGCGAGGTTGGCGGCGAACAGGGCGGTCTTGCCCTCCCGCAGCACCTTGACCAGGTCGAGCTTCGCCAGGGCGTCCGGGTCGGTCATCGCCCGCAGGCGCTGCTCGTCCAGTTCGACCGCGACCGCGTCGAACCCGCCTCCGGCGATGGCGGCGCGGACCGCGTCCACGCTCGCCTTCGAGACGTGCGCGGTACCGAGCAGGGTGTAGCGCACGCCGTCGCGTTCGACCACGGCGTGTGGCTGGTCGTGCCAGGAGGGCGTGGCGGCGATGGTGCCGTCGTGCGCGTCAGTCACGGTAGCGCTTCAGCAGGTCGCCGTAGGCGTCGATGCGGCGGTCGCGCAGGAACGGCCAGATGCGGCGCACCTGCTCGCTGCGCGCCAGGTCCACCTCGGCCATCAGGATCGTCGGCCCGGTCCCGGCCGAGGCCAGGAATTCGCCCTGCGGCCCGAGGACGTGGCTGTGGCCCCAGAAGTCGATGCCGGAGGCGCCGAGCGGCGATGGCTCGTGGCCAACACGGTTGCACGAGAGCACCGGCAGGCCGTTGGCGACGGCGTGGCCGCGGTGGCTCAGGATCCAGGCGTCGCGCTGGCGGTCCTTCTCGTCCTGCGGGTCGTCCGGGTCCCAGCCGATCGCGGTGGGATACAGCAGCAGCTCGGCGCCGGCCAGGGCCATCAGCCGCGCGGCCTCCGGGTACCACTGGTCCCAGCACACCAGCACGCCGAGGCGGCCGACGCTGGTGTCGATGGGGGTGAAGCCCAGGTCGCCGGGCGTGAAGTAGAACTTCTCGTAGAAGCCCGGGTCGTCCGGGATGTGCATCTTGCGGTACTTGCCGGCGATACCGCCGTCGGCCTCGAACACCACCGCGGTGTTGTGGTACAGGCCGGGCGCGCGGCGCTCGAACAGCGAGGACACCAGCACCACGCCGTGCTGCTTCGCGAGCGCGCCCAGCCGCCCGGTGCTCGGACCGGGGATCGGCTCGGCGCGATCGAACTCGTGCACCGACTCGTGCTGGCAGAAGTAGGGCCCGTTGTGCAGCTCCTGCAGCAGCACCAGCTTCGCGCCGCGGCGGGCGGCCTCGGCCACTCGTTCCTCGATCACCGCGAGGTTGGCGTCGGCGTCACCGTGGTTGCGCTCCTGGATCAGGGCGACGGGCAGTGGCTTCTTCATCGTGCGTTCGCGTTGCGGGTGTTGCGGGATTGTAGGGGCTGCGGTGTCGTGGCGCCGGGAAATCCCGGCCCGCGCTCAGGCCGCGTGCAGCAGGCCCTGCGGCAACTGCATGGTGATGCAGTGCAGGCTGCCGTTCTGCCAGATCAGCGGGCGGCAGGGGACCTGCACCACCTCGCGGCCGGGGAAGGCCTGCGCCAGCACGGCCGCGGCCGCATCGTCGGCCGGGTCGCCGTAGGCGGGCATCAGCACCGCGCCGTTGATGACCAGGAAGTTGGCGTAGCTGGCGGCCAGGCGCCGGCCCCCGTCGATGACCGGGCGTGCCCACGGCAGCGGGAACAGCCGGTAGGGCCGGCCGTCGCGCGTGCGCAGCGCGGCCAGCTCGGCGGCCATCGCCTGCAGCTCGGTGAAGTGGGAATCCGTCGGGTCGTCGCAGGCCTGGAACACGATGGCGTCTTCCGCGGCGAAGCGGGCCAGGGTGTCCACGTGGGCGTCGGTGTCGTCGCCCTCCAGGTAGCCGTGGTCGAGCCAGAGCACGCGGTCCTGCGCCAGCCAGCCCGAGAGCTTCGCGGTCAGCTCTTCGCGGGTGGCGCCGGGATGGCGCTGGTGCAGGCACTGCCAGGTGGTCAGCAGGGTGCCGTGGCCGTCGGTGTCGATGGCGCCGCCTTCCAGCGCGAAGTCGATGACCTCGCGCTCGCTGTCGCCGAACAGGCCCTGGGCGTGCAGGGTGCCGACCAGGGCGTCATCGCGGCTGGCCTCGAACTTGCCGCCCCAGCCGGTGAATCGGAAGTCGAGCAGGCGGAACCCGCCGTCGTCCCTGCGCAGGGTGATCGGGCCGGAGTCGCGCAGCCAGGTGTCGTCGTAGGGCGCGGTGACGAAGCGCACCCGGTCCATGTCCACGCGGTTGGAACGCAGGCGGATGTCGGCGTAGGTCTCGACGTCGTCGTCTGCGACGCAGATCACGGCCGTCTGGAAGCGGGTGATCGCGGCGACCAGCGCGATGTAGGTCTCCTCGACCTCGCCGAGGCGTTCGGCCCAGTCGGTGCCGGCGTGCGGCCAGGCGATCAGCACGGCCGACTGGGATTCCCACTCGGCGGGAAGGCGCAGGGTGTGTGCGGTCATTCGTGGACGCGGGCGTGGGGGAAGCCGCGCATTATGCGTGATGCACGGCACCAGCCGCGATGCCGCCGGCCGGGATTCAGCGGGTCGCCGGCCTGGGCCCGGCCTCGGTGGGCGAGGCCTGGTTGACCACGGCGTCGATAACGCGGTCGCGCTCGAAGTAGACCGTGAACCCGGGGTACACCCAGCGGTGGATCACCGGCCACTGCCGCTTCTGGCCGCCGCGCGGCTCCAGCCTGCTGGCAGGCTCGCCGAACTTCGCCAGGACCTGCTGCATGGTCATGCCCCGCTCGGGCATGGGGATGGCGGCGGACTGCGCCCGCTCGATCAGCAGGGTATCGGCCGTGGCCGGCGCCGCGGCGAGGACGAGGGCGAACGCAAGGGTGATGGGCAGGAAGGAACGGGACAGGCGCATTGCGGATTCCTTCGGATTCGGGGGAATGCTACCTGGCGCGTTGTACCAGAATCGCGCATCGGGCGCGGAGAGCGTGGGCGGGACTGCGGGGAGCGTCACATCCGGGCGCCGGCCAGGAAAACGCAGGGGGCCGCGTCGCCGCGGCCCCCTTGCCGGTCTTGCGTCGTCTGCCGCGCGGGCCTGCGCCCGCGCCGCGCCATCAGCGCTGGCGCGCCTTGTAGCGCGGGTTGGACTTGCAGATCACGAAGACCTTGCCACGGCGACGGACGACCTTGCAGTCGCGGTGGCGGGTCTTCGCCGACTTCAGCGAGGACAGGACCTTCATGGCGGGCCTCTGGAAAAGGGTTGGAATGGACGGGAAAATTGAAAGCCACACATTCTAGCCGGTTTTTTGCCGGCCATTCAAGCGCTTGCGGGCGGCGGGTAGAATGTCCCGCGTTCGAGTGCGGAGTGGCGGCATGGACGGGAGCGTACCGGTTCTGACCATCGACGGGCCTTCGGGTTCGGGCAAGGGCACGATCAGCAGGCGCGTGGCCGGCCGGCTGGGCTGGCACTACCTCGATTCCGGGGCCCTGTACCGTGCCGTGGGCGTCGCCGCCGGCTGGGCCGGGCTGGACCTGACCGATGCCCCGGCCCTGGTCCGCTGTGCCTTCGACACCCGGGTCGAGTTCAGGGAGGCCCCGGACGGGGAACTGCGGGTCCTGGTCAACGGGGTGGACGCGACCGACGAGCTGCGGACCGAGACGGCCGGGGCAGCGGCCTCGGCCGTGGCCGCCATTCCCGAGGTCCGGGAGGCATTGAAGGACCGCCAGCGGGCCTTCCGCCGCCCCCCGGGGCTGGTCGCCGACGGCCGGGACATGGGCACGGTGATCTTCCCGGACGCCCCCTACAAGGTGTATCTGACCGCAAGCGCCCAGGAGCGCGCCGAGAGGCGATATAAGCAGTTGAAGGAAAAAGGAGTTTCCGTCACAATTGACGATCTGCTGCGCGAGATCCTCGCCCGCGACGCCCGGGACGCCAGCCGGGCGGTGGCGCCGTTGAGGCCGGCCGAAGACGCCGTGCACATCGACACCACCGGTCTTGGCATCGACGAGGTGGTCGAGCGCGTGCTGGCCCTGTTGCCCCTGCCACAGGGCTGATCGAAGCGCAGCAGCAGGCCCGCCGGCGCATCCGTGCCGGGCGGTTCATCAACCACAACACTCGCGGCCGGACGCGGTGATCCCGCGTGGCCCGCAACGGGTGGACCGCATGCGGGGCGGAAAGTTCCGCGTGCAGGTCTGTGTCATCAACCGAGTATTTTCCAATGACCGAATCTTTCGCTGAACTGTTCGAAAAGAGCCAGACCGACCTCGCCAAGCTCAAGCCCGGCGCCATCGTCACTGGCACCGTGGTCGAGGTGCGCCCCGACGTTGTCGTGATCAACGCGGGCCTGAAGTCCGAGGGCATCGTTCCGATCGAGCAGTTCAAGAACGAGGCCGGCGAGATCGAGGTCGCCGTGGGCGACACCGTCAAGGTCGCGCTGGACTCCATCGAGAACGGTTTCGGCGAGACCGTGCTGTCGCGCGAGAAGGCCAAGCGCGCGATGGTGTGGGACGAGCTGGAACAGGCCCTGGAGAAGGGCGAGACCGTGGTCGGCCGCATCAGCGGCAAGGTCAAGGGCGGCTTCACCGTCGACATCAAGGACGTCCGCGCGTTCCTGCCGGGCTCGCTGGTCGACGTGCGCCCGGTGCGTGACCCGGCCTACCTCGAGGGCAAGGAGCTCGAGTTCAAGCTGATCAAGCTCGACCGCAAGCGCAACAACGTGGTCGTCTCGCGCCGTGCCGTCGTCGAGAGCGAGCACTCCGAGGAGCGCGAGGCGCTGATGCAGAAGCTGGTCGAGGGCGCCGTGCTCAAGGGCGTGGTCAAGAACCTCACCGACTACGGCGCGTTCGTTGACCTGGGCGGCATCGACGGCCTGCTGCACATCACCGACATGGCGTGGAAGCGCGTGCGCCATCCGTCCGAGGTGGTCGAGGTCGGCCAGGAGCTCGAAGTGCGCGTGCTCAAGTACGACCGCGAGCGCAACCGCGTCAGCCTCGGCCTGAAGCAGCTGGGCGAGGACCCGTGGGAGAACATCGGCCGCCGCTACCCGGCCGGCACCCGTGTGTTCGGCAAGGTTTCCAACGTCACCGACTACGGCGCGTTCGTCGAGATCGAGCCGGGCGTCGAGGGCCTGGTCCACGTGTCCGAGATGGACTGGACCAACAAGAACGTCAACCCGTCGAAGATCGTGCAGATCGGCGACGAGGTCGAGGTCATGATCCTCGACGTGGACGAGGAGCGCCGCCGCATCTCGCTGGGCATGAAGCAGGTCACCCAGAACCCGTGGGAGGTCTTCGCGGCCAACCACAAGAAGGGCGACCGTGTGGTCGGCCAGATCAAGTCGATCACCGACTTCGGCGTGTTCATCGGCCTGGAAGGCGGCATCGACGGCCTGGTCCACCTGTCCGACCTGAGCTGGCATTCCAGCGGCGAGGACGTGGTGCGCAACCTCAAGAAGGGCGACACCCTGGAGGCCGTGGTGCTGGCGGTCGACCCCGAGCGCGAGCGCATCTCGCTGGGCGTCAAGCAGCTCGAGCAGGATCCGTACGCCCAGTTCCTGGCCAACCACCCGCGCGGTTCCAAGGTTTCCGGCACCGTCAAGGAGGTTGACGCCAAGGGCGCGGTGATCGAGCTGGCCGAGGGCGTGGAAGGCTACGTGGCCGCCCGCGACATCAGCGACGAGCGCGTCGACGACGCCACCCAGCACCTGAAGGTTGGCGACAGGATCGAGGCCAAGTACCTGGGCCAGGACCGCAAGAGCCGCATGCTGCAACTGTCGATCCGCGCCAAGGACGAGGCCGAGCTGGCCGAGACCCTGGCCGAGTACAACAAGGCCGCGGCCGAGGCCTCCAGCGGTACCACCAAGCTCGGTGCGTTGCTGCGCGAGCAGCTCGAAGGCAAGTCCGCCGAGTAAGGGATAGGGAAACGGGCGCCAGGCGATGGTCCGGCACGGGCCGGCCATCGCCCGGGCGCATCCTTGGACCGGGGAACCATGACCAAGTCGGAACTGATCGAGATCCTCACCCAGCGGCAGTCCCACCTGAAGGCGGATGACGTCGATCTGGCGGTGAAGACCCTGCTGGAGATGATGGCGAACTCGCTGGCCCACGGCGAGCGCATCGAGATCCGCGGTTTCGGCAGTTTTTCCCTGCATTACCGGCCGCCCCGTACCGGCCGCAACCCCAAGACCGGGGATGCCGTCTCGCTTCCCGGCAAGTACGTGCCCCACTTCAAGCCGGGCAAGGAACTGCGCGAGCAGGTGGCCAACGTCATGCCGCTGCCGCCCGAGGACTGATCCACCGGCCGCACCGTGTCGGCTAAGCTAGCCGGCATGCCCTTCCGCAACCCGCCCGACCTTCCATCCGCCGGCCACCGTGCGCGGCGGCATCGGGCGTGGCCACGTTGACGCAGACGGAGGCAGTCCGATGGCGTTCGTCACCGAATGGTTCTGGTTCTTCCTGCTGCTGCCGATCGCGGCCCTGAGCGGCTGGGTGATCGGCCGCAGGGGCGGGGAGCGGCACAGCGACACCCAGGTCAGCAGGCTGTCGATGACCTATTTCCGCGGCCTGAACTACCTGTTGAACGAGCAGCCCGACAAGGCGATCGAGCTGTTCCTGCACATCGCGGAACTGGACAAGGACACCTTCGAGACCCAGCTCGCGCTCGGCCACCTGTTCCGGCGCCGGGGCGAGGTGGATCGCGCCATCCGCCTGCACCAGGGGCTGGCCCAGCGGCCCGACCTGACCGACCAGCAGAAGGTGCAGGCGCTGCTGGCGCTGGGCGAGGATTACATGAAGTCCGGCCTGCTCGACCGTGCCGAGTCGGTGTTCACCGACCTGGCCAGGATCGACCAGCGCGCGCCGCAGGCGCTGCGGCACCTGATCGGCATCTACCAGGCCGAGCGTGACTGGGAGAAGGCCATCGACAACGCCCGCCGCTACGAGGAAGTGACCGGCGAGCCGATGGGCAGGCTGATCGCGCAGTTCGAGTGCGAGCTGGCCGAGCGCCTGCGCGCGGCCGGCGATGCCGGGGGCGCGCGGGCCGCGGTCGCGCGGGCCTACGCCGCCGATTCCAACTCGGTGCGTGCCGGCATCCTCGAGGGCAAGATCGAGCTCGACGCCGGCAACGACCAGGCCGCGATCCGCGCGCTCGAGCGCGCCGCGCGACACGACCCGGAGTTCCTGCCGCTGATCATGCCTTCGCTGCTGGGGGCCTACGAGCGGGTCGGCGACACCCCGGGCGCGCGCAAGTTCCTGTCCGAGATGACCGAGCACTACCGCGGCATCGCCCCGGTTCTCGCGCTGGCCAGGCTGGTCGAGGCCGAGGAAGGCGTGGCCGCGGCGCGCAAGTACCTCGCGCACGAGCTGAAGGACCGGCCGTCCGTGCGCGGCGAGGCGGCGCTGATCGACCTCACCCTGGCCGAAGGCACCGGCTTCGAGGGCACCCTGCGTGACCTGCGCCTGATCACCGAGCAACTGCTGGTGCGCAACCCGAGCTACCGCTGCAACCGCTGCGGCTTCGGTGCGCGTACCCACCACTGGCAGTGCCCGAGCTGCAAGGAGTGGGGCACGATCAAGCCGTTGCTGAACTACGCCGTGGTCTGAGCGATGGGCGGCGGCGCGCACATGCCGACGCTCTGGCTGGCGCTGCATTTCGCCATCGGACTGGCGGGCACCTGGCTGGCCCTGCGCTACGCGCAGCGCCGCCGCCTGTTCGACCAGCCCGGTGAGCGCCGCAGCCATGCCGTGGCCACGCCGCGTGGCGGCGGCATCTCGCTCGCGGCCTCGCTGCTGGTGGCGATCATCCTGCTGGCGCTGGCGGTGGATGCCCCCCGCAGCCAGGCGGCCGTCCTGCTTCCCGTCGGGGCGGGCCTGGCCGCGGTGGCCGGCATCGGCTGGGCCGACGACCACCGCCCGCTGTCGCCCTGGTGGCGCCTCGTGGTCCACGTGGCCGCCGCCGGATGCCTCGCGTGGGCCGTGCGCGCGTCAGGCGGCGGGACATGGTTCATGCTGCTGGCGTTCGTGGCGGCCGTGGTGCTGGTCAACGTCTGGAACTTCATGGACGGCATCGATGGCATCGCATCCTCGCAGGCGGCGATCGTGGCCCTGGGATATGCCCTGTCCGCCAGGGAAGGCGTGCCGTTCTGGCTGGGGACCGCTCTGGCTGCCGCGGCCTGCGGTTTCCTGCCGTTCAACGTCCCGAGGGCGCGGATCTTCCTCGGCGACGTCGGCAGCGGGGCACTGGGATACGCAATCGCGACGCTGCTGGCGTTCGCTGCCATCGGCCACGGTCAGCGTGACCTTGGCTGGCTGGCCCTGCTGCTGCCGCTGTCACCATTCCTCGTTGACGCTTCGTTGACGCTCGCCGCCCGCATGCTTCGCGGGGAACGGTGGTGGGAGCCGCATGTCCAGCACGCCTACCAGCGTTGGGCGAGGTCGGGCGGGAGCCACCTGCGGGTGACGGCCGCTTACGCGCTGGCGGCCCTTGCCTGCATGCTGTTGATGTTCCATGCCCGTTCATCTTCCGCTCCGGTTCAGCTTGGCATGATCGGCATGGTCTGGCTGGCAGGGGGGATGGTCTGGCGGCATTTCCGCCGCCACGGCTAGCCGTTTGGTTCTTTCCAAGGGAAGTGACAGCAGGGATGGCGGGCTTGAAGAACAGGATCCGGATCGCACTGCCGCGGGTCGCGGTGGTCGTCCATGACCTCTGCATGGTCTGGCTGTGCTGGACCTGCCTGCACCAGTTCCGTTACGCCATGCTGCCGGCCGCGCCTGTGATGCAGGGCGGCAGCCTGCAGGTCGCGCTGGTCCTGGCCGCCCAGGGCCTGGTGTTCTGGAAGGTGGGCCTGTACCGCGGCATCTGGCGCTTCGCCAGCGTCCCGGACCTGCTCAACATTCTCAAGGCCTCGATCTTTGGCGTGCTGGCGATCATGCTGGCGCTGTTCGCGGTCGGGCGGATGCTCGACGGGGTTCCGCGCACGGTGCTGTTGCTGTACCCCCTGCTGCTGACGGCGATGCTCGGCATGCCACGGCTGCTGTACCGCGCCTGGAAGGACCACAGCCTGGCACGGACCGAGAAGGGGGCCGTGCGGGTGCTGATCCTTGGCGCCGGCCAGGCGGGCGAGGCACTGGTGCGTGACCTGCGCCGCACCGGCGCCTACGAGCCGATCGGCTTCCTCGACGACGCGGCCAAGCTGCGCGGCAGCTACCTGCAGGGCCTGCCGGTGCTGGGCCGGATCGAGGACGTCAGCCGCATCGCCCCGGAAACCGCCGCCCAGCTGCTGGTCATCGCCATGCCCTCGCTGGATGCGGCATCCATGCGCCGCATCGTCGCCGAGTGCGAGAAGACCGGACTGCCGTTCCGCACCGTGCCCCGGCTCGACGATCTGCTCGAAGGACGCTCGCTCCCGGGCGAGCTGAAGGAGGTCGCGATCGAGGACCTGCTCGGCCGCAAGCCGGTCACGCCGGACTGGAAGGCCATCCGTGCCTGGCTCGGTGGGCGCAGCGTGCTCGTCACCGGCGCGGGCGGCTCGATCGGTGCCGAACTGTGCCGGCAGTGCGCGCGCCACGGGGTCGGCCAGATCACCCTGGTCGAGATCGACGAACTGGCCCTGACCCGGACCGAATCCGAACTCCGGCGTGACTTCCCGCAGCTGCAGGTCACGCCGGTGCTGGGCGACTGCGGCGACCCGGCGGTGATCAGGCATGCCCTGTCGCTCGCGAACCCCGATGCCGTGTTCCATGCCGCCGCCTACAAGCAGGTGCCGGTGCTTGAGGGACAGATCCGCGAGGCGGTCCGCAACAACGTGCTCGCCACGGAAACGGTCGCGCGCGAGGCGGTCGCGGCCAGGGCCGGCACCTTCGTGCTGATCTCCACCGACAAGGCGGTCGACCCTGTCAACGTGCTTGGCGCGACCAAGCGCCTGGCGGAGATGGTCTGCCAGGTGATCGGCAGCCAAGCGCCGACCCATTTCGTCACCGTGCGCTTCGGCAACGTGCTCGATTCGGCCGGCAGCGTCGTGCCGCTGTTCCGCGAGCAGATCCGAAACGGGGGGCCCGTCACCGTGACCCATCCCGAGGTGACGCGCTACTTCATGACCATCCCCGAGGCCTGCCAGCTGATCCTGCAGTCGGTGTCGATCGGCTCGCGCAACGCGATCTACACCTTGGACATGGGCGAGCCGGTCCCGATCCGGTTCCTGGCCGAGCAGATGATCAGGCTCGCCGGCAAGCAGCCCGAGCGCGACATCGCGATCGTGTACACCGGGCTGCGGCCGGGCGAGAAGCTGCACGAGACGCTGTTCCATGCCGACGAGCGCTATCGCCCGACGGTGCATCCGAAGATCCTCCAGGCGGAGGCCCGCGAGGTGTCCTCCGAACGGGTGCAGCAGGGACTGGCCCGCCTGCGCGACGCGGTGGCGGCCTACGACCTGGAGGCCATCGGCCAGGCCCTGCGTGATGCGTTGCCCGAGTTCCGTCCCTCGGAGGTGGCGACCGAGGCAACCGGTACAGTAGTCGCTTTCCCCGCCAGGCAAGCCAGGAAGACATGAGCAAGCGGATTCGCAAAGCGGTGTTCCCGGTCGCTGGGCTGGGAACCAGGTTCCTGCCGGCCACCAAGACCGTGCCGAAGGAAATGCTGCCGATCGTCGACCGGCCGCTGATCCAGTACGCGGTGGACGAGGCCATCGAGGCCGGTTGCGACACGCTGGTGTTCGTGACCAACCGCTACAAGCACGCGGTGGCCGACTACTTTGACAAGGCCTACGAACTGGAGCACAAGCTCGAAGCCGCCGGCAAGCGCGAGCAGCTGGAACTGGTGCGCCACGTGCTGCCCGAGGGGGTGCGCGCGGTGTTCGTGACCCAGCCGGAGGCGCTTGGCCTCGGCCATGCGGTCCTGTGCGCCAGGCCCATCGTCGGCGACGAGCCGTTCGCCGTGCTGCTGCCCGACGACCTGATCTGGAACCGCGGCCCCGGCGCATTGAAGCAGATGGCGGACGCGGCGGAGGCCGCCGGCGCCAGCATGATCGCGGTGCAGGACGTCCCGCGCGAGAAGACCGGCAGCTACGGCATCGTCGCCGCCGAGCCGTTCTCCGGCCGGCACGGGCGGATCACGGCGATCGTGGAGAAGCCCCGCCCGGAGCAGGCGCCCAGCACTCTGGCCGTGGTCGGCCGCTACATACTCGACGGCAGGATCTTCGAGCTGCTGGAGGCGACCCGGCCGGGTGCCGGCGGCGAGATCCAGCTGACCGACGCGATCGCGGCGCTGCTGGCCGAGAAGCCCGTGCATGCCTTCCGTTTCCAGGGCACGCGCTTCGACTGCGGCACCCACCTGGGCCTGATCGAGGCGACGATCCGCTACGCGCTGGACCACGAGAAGCTCAGCGACGCCGCGCGCGACATGATGCAGAACGCGCTGAGCGAAATGGGCGTGGTGGACCTGGACTGAGCCGCGCCACGCGTCGCGGCGCGAACGCATTGTGGAAAAGGCGCCTTGCGGCGCCTTTTCCATTTCCATGTCTGCCGGTCGTGCGCCGTCAGAGCGCCTCGAAGATGCCGGCGGCACCCATGCCGGTGCCGATGCACATGGTCACCATGCCGTACTTCTTGCCGTGGCGGCGCATGCCGTGCACGATCGTCGCGGTGCGTATCGCGCCGGTGGCGCCCAGCGGGTGGCCCAGGGCGATGGCGCCGCCGAGCGGGTTGACCTTGTCCGGGTCCAGCCCGCAGTCGCGGATCACTGCAAGCGCCTGGGCGGCGAAGGCCTCGTTGAGCTCGATCCAGTCCAGCTGGTCCTTCGTCAGCCCGGCCTGCCTGAGCGCCTTGGGGATGGCCGCGACCGGGCCGATGCCCATCACTTCCGGCCGCACGCCGGCGACCGCGAAGCTGACGAAGCGGGCGAGGGGCTTCAGGCCATACTCCCTGATCGCCTTTTCCGAGGCCAGCAGCACCGCGCCGGCGCCATCGCTCATCTGCGAGGCGTTGCCGGCGGTCACCGTGCCGCCGAACTGGCCGTTGCGGAACACCGGGCGCAGCTTCGCGAGGCTTTCGAGCGAGGTGTCCGCGCGCGGGCCCTCGTCGGCCTCGACCAGCCTCTTCCGGACCTGGATGGTGTTGCCGGCCAGGTCGGGCACGCGCGAGACCACCTCGTAAGGCGTGATCTCGTCGCGGAACTCGCCGGCGGCCTGCGCGGCCAAGGCCTTGCGGTGCGAGGCGAGGGCGAAGGCGTCCTGGTCCTCGCGGCTGACCTTCCACTCCTCGGCGACCTTCTCGGCGGTGATGCCCATGCCGTAGGCGATGGCGACGTTCTCGTCGCGGGCGAACACCTGGGGCGAGAGCGCGACCTTGTTGCCCATCATCGGCACCATGGACATCGACTCGGTGCCGCCCGCGAGCACCAGGTCGGCGTTGCCGAGCCGGATCTGGTCGGCGGCCAGGGCCACGGCCTGGAGGCCGGACGAGCAGAAGCGGTTGATGGTCTGCGCGGCGACGGTGTTGGGCAGGCCGGCCAGCAGCACGCCGATGCGCGCCACGTTCATGCCCTGTTCGCCCTCGGGCATGGCGCAGCCGATGATCGCATCCTCGATGCGGTTGACGTCGATCCCCGGCGCCTGCGCGACCACGGCCTTGAGCACGTGGGCGAGCATCTCGTCGGGACGGGTGTTGCGGAACACGCCGCGCGGGGCCTTGCCGACCGGGGTGCGGGTGGCGGCGACGATGTAGGCCTCTTGTACTTGCTTGCTCATGGTCTGTTGTCCTGTGTCCGTCGGTCAGTTGCGCAGCGGCTTGCCCGTCTTGAGCATGTGGGCGATGCGCGCCTGGGTCTTTTCCTGCTGCGCCAGTTCGACGAAATGCCTGCGCTCGAGCCGCAGCAGCCAGTCCTCGTCGACGATGCTGCCGCGGTCGACCTCGCCGCCGCACAGCACGGTGGCGATGCGTGTGGCGATCTCGTAGTCGTACTCGCTGATGAAGCGGCCCTCGAGCATGTTCACCAGCAGCATCCTGAAGGTGGCGATGCCGACGTCGCCGGCGACGCGGATGCGGCGCGCGGGCAGTGGCGGGCGGTAGCCGGTTTCGGCCAGCGCGCGCGCTTCCTGGCGTGCGACGTGCAACAGCTCATACGCGTTGAACGCCACCTTGTCGCCCTGGCGCAGCAGGCCCAGTTCCTTCGCCTCGAGCGCGGAGGTCGAGACCCTGGCCATGGCCACCGTCTCGTACACCTTCTTCAGCTCGGCGAATACGTCACCGTTCGGGCCGGCGGCCTCGGAGGCGCGGACCGCCAGCTCCTTCAGGCCGCCACCGGCCGGGATCAGGCCCACGCCTGCCTCGACCAGGCCGATGTAGCTCTCCAGGTGCGCCACCGCACGTGCGCTGTGCATCTGGAACTCGCAGCCGCCGCCCAGGGCCATGCCGCGCACCGCCGCGACCACGGGCACCAGCGCGTACTTGATGCGCTGGCTGGTGGCCTGGAAGTTGGCCACCATCGCTTCGAAGGCGTCGACCTTGCCGGCCTGGAGCAGGCCCAGCGCGCCGGCGAGGTCGGCACCGGCGGAGAAGGGCTCCTTCGGCTGCCAGATCACCAGGCCGGCGAACTTCCGCTCGGCGATGTCGACGGCCTGCTGCAGGCCGTCGAGCACCGCATCGCTGACGGTGTGCATCTTGGTCTTGAACGAAACCACGGCGATGTCGTCGCCGTCGGTCCACACGCGGATGCCATCGTTCTCGAAGACGGTCTCGCCCGGCGCGAACGACTCGCCCAGCAGCGGGTCGGGGAAACGCTGGCGACGGTACACGCCGAGGGACGAGCGGGGCAGGTTGGCGTTCTTCGCCGGGCTGTAGCTGCCCCCGGCCGAATGCACCCCGTCGCGGCCGTCCAGCACCCACGCCGGCAGCGGGACACTGGCCATGGCCCTGCCCGCGGCGATGTCCTCGGCGATCCACTGCGCCACCTGCTTCCAGCCGGCGGCCTGCCAGGTCTCGAACGGGCCCAGCGACCAGCCGTAGCCCCAGCGGATCGCCAGGTCCACGTCGCGCGCGGTGTCGGCGATGCCGGCCAGGTGGTACGCGCTGTAGTGGAACAGGTCACGGAACACCGCCCACAGGAACTGCGCCTGCGGATGGGGGCTCTCGCGCAGCCTGCGGAACTTCTCGGCCGGGTCCTTCGTCTTCAGGATCTCGACCACCTCGTCGGCGGCCCTGCGGTCGGCCGGGCGGTAGTCCTGCTTTTCCAGGTCCAGGACCAGGATGTCCTTGCCGACCTTGCGGTAGATGCCGGCGCCGCTCTTCTGGCCCAGCGCGCCCTTGGCGATCAGGGCTTCCAGCCACTGCGGCGACTTGAAATAGGCGTGCCACGGGTCGTCCGGCAGGGTCTCGGCCATGGTCCGGATGACGTGGGCCATGGTGTCCAGACCGACCACGTCCGAGGTGCGGTACGTGGCCGACTTCGGGCGGCCGATCAGCGGGCCGGTCAGGGCGTCCACCTCGTCGAAGCCAAGGCCGGACTGCGCGGTGTGGTGGGCCGTGGCGAGGATCGAGAACACGCCGATCCGGTTGCCGATGAAGTTCGGGGTGTCCTTGGCGTAGACCACGCCCTTGCCGAGGGTTGTGGTCAGGAAGGTTTCCAGGCCCTCGAGCACCTCGCGGTCGGTGGTGTCGGCCGGGATCAGCTCGGCCAGGTGCATGTAGCGCGGCGGGTTGAAGAAGTGCACGCCGCAGAAGCGGTGGCGCAGCTGTTCGGGCAGCGCCTCGGCCAGCCTGTTGATGCCAAGGCCGGAGGTGTTGGAGGCCAGGATGGCGTGGTCCGCCACGTACGGGGCGATCTTCCGGTACAGGTCCTGCTTCCAGTCCATCCGCTCGGCGATCGCCTCGATCACCAGGTCGCAGCCGCGGAGCAGCTCCAGGCCGGTGTCGTAGTTGGCCGGGGTGATCGCCTCGGCCAGGGCCCTGCTGGCCAGGGGGGCCGGGCTCAGCCTGCCGAGGTTGGCGATGGCCTTGAGCACGATGCCGTTGGGGTCGCCTTCCTTCGCCGGCAGGTCGAACAGCACCGTGTCCACGCCGGCATTGGTCAGGTGGGCGGCGATCTGCGCCCCCATGACCCCGGCCCCGAGCACCGCGGCGCGGCGTACAAGCAGTTTCTCAGACATGTTCTCCAACCTGTTGGTTTGAAGTGGGTTTTCAGCTCCGCAGCCCCGCGGCCGCGAACTTGATCAGCTCCCGGGCGGCCCGCTGCCGGTGGGCGGCCTCGCTGACGTCGGGAGGCCGCTTGATCAGGCCGAAGTCGGCCATGGCATAGGTCAGGGCGCCGGCGAGGAAATCCAGCCGCCAGTACAGCACTTCCTTGCCGAGGTGGGGCAGGCAGGCGGCGATCGCCCTGGCGAACTCGCGCTGCACGTGGCCGTAGTGGTCCGACAGGAACCTGCGCAGGCGGTCGTTCTGCTCGGCATACGCCCGGGCAATGACGCGGATGAAGGCGCCGCCGCCGTTGCGGTCCTGGGCCATGGCCAGCGCCGGCTCCACGAACGCCGCCAGGATCGGTTCCAGCTCCCCCGGGTGGCTGGCCTGGGCTTCGCGCAGCTTCTCCAGACGCATCCGGCTCATCTGGTCCATCCGCCGGCGGAAGACCTCGTTGACCAGGTTCTCCTTGCTGCCGAAGTGGTAGTTGACCGCGGCGATGTTGACGTCGGCCCGGCCGGTCACCTGCCGGAGCGAGGTCCCGGCGAAGCCGTACTGGGCGAACAGTTCCTCCGCCGCGCTGAGGATCCGGTCCTTGGTCGAGAACTGGTGGCCGCCCATCCGCCTCCCCCGCGGATCACTGAATCAAACGATTGTTTGAAGGGTATGCCCACCGCCGCCGGCGGTCAAATCGGCCGGGGTGACTCCCCGCGGGGGCCGGCCGTCAGGTAGAATTGCTCCCAGCCATGTCGGCTAAACCCGCGTCCCCACGCGGGTTTTTTCCATGTTAATCTGGCCATCCGCCCGGGGCGCCGGGCGGTGCGGCCCCCTGCCCGGAGAGAACCATCCATGGCGCTGGAGCGCACCCTTTCGATCATCAAGCCCGATGCCGTCGCCAAGAACGTCATCGGCGAGATCTATTCCCGTTTCGAGAAGGCCGGCCTGAAGATCGTCGCCGCGAAGATGAAGCACCTCACGCGCAAGGAAGCCGAAGGCTTCTACGCCGTGCATCGCGAGCGCCCGTTCTTCAACGCGCTGGTCGAGTTCATGACCAGTGGCCCGGTGATGATCCAGGTGCTCGAGGGCGAGAACGCGATCGCGAAGAACCGGGAGCTGATGGGCGCGACCAACCCGAAGGAAGCTGCGCCGGGCACGATCCGCGCCGACTTCGCCGAGAGCATCGACGCCAACGCGGTGCACGGTTCCGACGGCCCGGACACCGCTGCCGTGGAGATCGCGTACTTCTTCTCCACCACGGAACTGTGCCCCCGCTGAGGGAGGATGACCTGACCCCGTGAACGACGTCGCGGCCAGCACGAAGCAGAACCTGCTCGACCTCGATCGCGAGGGCCTGGAGCGCTTCTTCGCCGAGCAACTCGGCGAGAAGCGCTTCCGTGCGCACCAGGTGATGAAGTGGATCCATCACCGGCACGTCACCGGCTTCGATGAAATGACGGACCTGGGCAAGAGCCTGCGCGCACGGTTGCGCGAGGTCGCCGAGGTGCGGGTGCCGCAGGTCCAGTTCGAGAAGCCGTCCGCCGATGGCACCCACAAGTGGCTGATGGCGATGGACGGCAGCAACGCGGTCGAGACCGTCTACATCCCCGACAAGGGGCGCGGCACGCTGTGCGTGTCCTCGCAGGTCGGCTGTTCGCTCAACTGCACCTTCTGCTCGACCGCGACCCAGGGGTTCAACCGCAACCTGTCCACCGCCGAGATCATCGGCCAGGTCTGGGTGGCCGCGCGCCACCTGGGCAACGTGCCCCACAGGCAGCGCAGGCTCACCAACGTGGTGATGATGGGCATGGGCGAGCCGCTGATGAACTTCGACAACGTCGTGCGCGCGATGAACATCATGCGCGACGACCTCGGCTACGGCCTGGCCAACAAGCGGGTCACGCTGTCGACCTCCGGCGTGGTGCCGCAGATCGACCGCCTCGCCGAGGCCTGTGACGTCTCGCTCGCGGTCTCGCTGCACGCGCCCAACGACGAACTGCGTTCGCAACTGGTGCCGCTCAACCGGAAATACCCGATCGCCGAGCTGATGGACGCCTGCGTCCGCTACGCCCTGCGCAGGCGCGGCGAGTCGGTCACCTTCGAATACACACTGATCAAGGGCGTCAACGACCAGCCCGAGCACGCGCGCCAGCTGATCCGGTTGATGCGCGATTTCGACAACCGGGTGCAGCGGAAGGATGCGGCCAAGGTCAACCTGATCCCGTTCAACCCGTTCCCGGGCACGCGCTTCCAGCGCCCGGACGAGGCCGAGGTCCGCCGCTTCCAGAAGCTGCTCAACGAGGCCGGGCGCATCGCCCCGGTGCGCCGCACCCGAGGCGACGACATCGACGCCGCCTGCGGACAGCTCAAGGGGCAGGTGATGGATCGTACCCGTCGCCAGGCCCGCTTCCGGCAGGCTCTCGGCGGGGCGGCGGAGGAGGGCGTCGATGCGGCTGCGTGAGGTCGCGCCCGTCTCCCTGCTCGGCGCCGCCTGGCTGGCGGCGTGCTCGACGACACCGGCCTACGTCCGGCCGGGAGATGACGGGGCGGCCGCGGTGGCCGAGGCGCGGGTCCACGCCAGGCCCGGCGACCGCGCCAGGGCGAACCGGCTGCTGGCTTCTTCGCGGCGCAAGTCGGAGGCGGGCGACCTCGACGGCGCGCTGGCCGACGCCCGGGCGGCGCAGAAGGCCGATCCCTCATGGGTCGACCCGCACACCATGATCGGCCTGCTGGCCAACGCGCGCGGCGATGCCGCGACCGCGGGCAGGCACTTCGCCATTGCCGCCGGGCTGGCGCCCCGCGACGCCGCCGTGCTCGGCAATTACGGGGCATGGCTGTGCGCGAACGGGCGTGCCGTCGAGTCGCTCGACTGGTTCGGGCGCGCGGTTTCGTTCGCCGCAGCGCCACAGGTGCGCGCCGACACCCTTGCCAACGCCGGCGCCTGCGCGCTCAAGGCCGGGCAGGCGGACGAGGCCGAGCGGGCCGCCCGCGCCGCACTCGGGATCGATGCCGGGAACGCGGTGGCGCTGGAGACGCTGGCCCGCAGGTACTACGACGCCGGCCGCTACTTCGAGGCGCGTGCCTTCGCCGAGCGCAGGCTCGAGGCGGCGCCGGCGACGCCGGAAGTGCTCAGACTTGCGTCACAGATCGAAGAAAAACTCGGCGACACTGTCGCCGCCACTCGCTATGTTGATCGCCTGAGGACGGAATTTCCGCAGGCGAGGATCGCCGGGCCAGGGGAAGCCGAAACGCCATGATGCCGTCCAGCCACGACGTGCCTGAGATCGAACTTGCCTGCAGCGAGCGCCTGCGCAAGGCCCGGGAAGCCCGGGGACTGACGCTCGAGGAAGTCTCGAAGCAACTGAAGATCCCGATCCGCGTCCTCCGTTCGCTCGAGTCGGGGGAGTGGGCGAAGGCAGACGCCCAGGTGTTCGTCCGCGGCCAGTTGCGCAGCTACGCGCGCCTGCTCGGCGTCGACCTCGGCGACATCCCGGCGCTCTCGCAGGCGCGCCCGGTCGAGCCGAGCCCGATCGTGCCCATGACCTACACCCCGCCGCTGCGGCGCTTCGCCGAGAAGGCCATGGGCCGAGCGGTCTACATCGTCATCACCGCCCTGATCGCGGTGCCGGTGTGGATGGCCACGCGTTCCCACATCGGCGTGCCCCGGCAGACCGCGACCCTCGACACTGCATCGCTGCCGGCGGAGTCCACCGTGTCCGGCCGGCCGCAGCCGCTGGTGGCCTCGATGGCGGCGATAGCGCCGCGCCCGAAGGAAAAGGAGCCGGACTCCACCGGGCTGAGCCTGCGTTTCGAGGACGAAAGCTGGGTCGAGATCGTGGGCGAGGACGGCAGGAAGATCGAGCAGCGCCTGTTCAAGGCCGGCGAGCGCCGCGACCTCGAGCCGGGCACGTCCGCCAGCCTCGTCATCGGCAACGCCGGCAAGGTCGAGGTGCGCGTCGGCGGCGCCGTTCAGGATCTGTCGCCCTACCGCCGAGCGGACGTCGCGCGCTTTAAGGTATCCTCTGACGGATCCCTCGCCCCCGTTTCCGAATGACGGAATGAGGCAGGGCGGCGGCCCGCGCCCGCGGGCCGCGGACAGTCCCTGCAGGCCACGCGCCGCACGCAGGCCCACCACCGCGCAGGCCCGTGGATGACGCCATCCCGTGCCGGCGCCAGCACGACACTGCCAGATGGCGATCGAACTGCTCGACGAACACGAACAAGGCGAAAAGGTACGCAAGTGGTTGCGCGACAACAGCCTCGGGCTGGTTGGCGGCGTGGCCCTGGGAATCGCGATCATCGGCGGCTGGAAGTGGTGGCAGGACCACCTCTACCGGCAGAAACTGCAGGCGGCCGATGCCTACCAGGCCTTCCTCGACAGCATCGAGGCGGGTGACATCGGGAAGGCCGCCGCGGCCGCGGCCGGCCTGGCCGATGGCGCCTATGCCGGCCTGGCCGCCCTGGCGCTTGCCAAGGCCCAGCTCGACGCCGGGAAGCGTGACGAAGCCATCGCCACGCTGCAGGGCGCACCGGGCGACGATCCGGTGCTGGCTCCCGTCATCCGCCAGCGCCTGGCGCGCCTGCTGGTCGACGCCGGCAGGGGCGGGGAGGCGCTCGCGCTGCTGGACGGTGTCGACGACGCGTTGTCGCACGAGGCCCGGGGCGATGCCCTGTTCGCGCTGGGGCGGGCCGACGAGGCGCGCGGCGAGTACGAGGCCACGCTCAGGCAGCTCGACGTGGCCGCGCCGCACCGCCGCCTGCTCGAACTGAAGCTCGCCGAGACCGGGGGCAAGCCGGAAACGCCGGAGGCGCAGTCCTGATGACTTCCCATTCCGTTCCCGCGGCGGGGCGCGCGCTGCGCATCATCGCCGTCATCGCGTTCGCGTTCGCCATGGCCGGCTGCAGCACCGTCAAGGGCTGGTTCGCCGGCAAGGACGACGACGAAAAAGCGGCCAGGAAGAAAAAGAACGAGCCGGCCGAACTGGTCGACTTCACCCCCGGCATCGGCGTTTCGCGCCTGTGGTCGGCCAGCGCCGGCAAGGGCGAGGGGCGGATCGGTGCACGGCAGGCGCCCGCGGTCGCCGGCGGCCGGGTGTACGCGGCCGCGCTCGAGGGGGGCGTGCACGCCCTCGACCTGCAGACCGGCGCACGGATCTGGAAATACGACTCCGATCTGCCGCTCAGTGGCGGGCCGGGCGTGGGCGGCGGCCTGGTGGTGGTCGGCAGCCTGAAGGGCGACGTGATCGCGCTTGATGCGGATACGGGCGCCGAGCGCTGGCGCGCCAGGGTACCCAACGAGGTGATCTCCGCGCCGACCATTGGCCAGGGGCTGGTGCTGGTGCGTTCCAATGACGGCCGGGTGACCGCGTTCGACGCCACCAGCGGCGAGCGCCGCTGGTTCTGGACCGTGGACGTGCCGCCGCTGAGCGTGCGGGGCAACGACTCCCCGGTACTGGGCCCGGGCCTGGCCTTCGTCGGGAACGACGATGGCACGCTCGCAGCCATCGCGCTGGCCGATGGCCGCCTGCTGTGGAGCCTGCCCATCGGCCAGCCCGACGGCCGCTCGGAGCTGGAGCGCATGGCCGACGTGGATGGCGCCCCGGTGCTCGACGGCTCCATCCTCTACGCCAGCAGCTACAAGCAGCAGACCCTGGCGATCGACGGGCCCAGCGGCCGGCCGATCTGGGCCAGCGACAAGGGCGGCCCGAACCGCGTCGGCCTGTCCATCGACAAGGTGATCGTCACCGACGCCGAGGGTTCGGTCTGGGCGATCGACCGCAGTTCCGGTTCGGTGGTCTGGCAGCAGCCCGCGCTGGCGCGCCGCAACCTCACCGGCGTGGCGGTCCAGGGTGATTACGCGGTGGTCGGCGACTACGACGGCTACCTGCACTGGCTGCGCCTGGACAACGGCGAGTTCGCCGCCCGGGCCCGGGCCGGACGCGCCGCGATCCGCGGCACCCCGGTCGTGGAGGACGGCATTCTCGTGGTGCAGACCGTGGAAGGCGACGTCAGCGCCTGGCGCATCGGCCAGTAAGGCACCCGCTGGCATCGCGCACCGGCCCCGGGTAGCCTCGCTGCCCGGGGCCCGCGTTTCCGGCTCCCCATTTCACCAGGACACCCATGCTCCCGCTCGTTGCCCTCGTCGGACGACCCAACGTCGGCAAGTCCACGCTGTTCAACGTGCTCACGCGCACGCGCGACGCGCTGGTGCACGACGAGCCCGGCGTGACCCGCGACCGGCACTACGGCGTGTGCCGGATCGATGGTGCGCGCCCGTTCGTGGTGGTGGACACCGGCGGCATCGCCGGCGAGGACGAGGGGCTGGCCGGCGCGACCGCGAAGCAGGCCCGTGCCGCCGCGGAGGAAGCCGACCTGGTGCTGTTCGTCGTCGATGCCCGCGAGGGCGCCACCGCGCTGGATGACGACATCCTGCAGTGGCTGCGCCGTTCGGGACGGCCGGCGATCCTGGTCGTCAACAAGATCGACGGCGTGGACCCGCAGGCGGCGCTGGCGGAGTTCGCCCGCTACGGCATCGCCGACGTCTTCACGGTGTCCTCGGCGCACCGCCAGGGCATCGGCCCCCTGGCCGAGGCGGTGCAGGCGCGGTTGCCGGAACGGGGCAGCGCCCAGGCGCCGGACGACGATCCCGAACGCATCCGGGTGGCTTTCGTCGGCCGTCCGAACGTCGGCAAGTCCACGCTGGTCAACCGCATCCTCGGCGAGGAGCGGATGATCGCCTCCGAGGTCCCCGGCACCACGCGCGACTCGATCTCCGTGGACATCGAGCGCGATGGCCGCAAGTACCGGCTGATCGACACCGCTGGCCTGCGCCGCAGGTCGCGCGTCGAGGAGGCCGTGGAGAAGTTCTCCGCGGTCAAGACCCTGCAGGCCATCGAGCAGTGCCAGGTGGCTGTGGTCCTGATCGATGCCAGCGAGGGCGTGACCGAGCAGGACGCCAGCGTGCTCGGCGCGGTGCTCGACGCCGGGCGAGCGCTGGTGGTCGCGGTCAACAAGTGGGACGGGCTCAGCGCCTACCAGCGTGAGCAGACCGGGGCCATGCTGTCGCGGCGGCTGTCGTTCGTGCCGTGGGCGGAAGTGGTGCGGATCAGCGCCCTGCACGGATCCGGCCTGCGCGAGCTATTCCGCGCGATCCACCGCGCGCATGCCTCGGCGACGCGACAGTTCAGCACTTCCGAAGTCACGCGCGCCCTGGAAGCCGCGATCCAGGCCAGCCCGCCGCCGGCGGTGCGTGGCCATGCCCCCAAGCTGCGCTACGCGCACCCGGGCGGCGAGAACCCGCCGACCATCGTGGTCCACGGCAACCGCCTGCGCGCGCTCCCCGAGTCCTACCACCGCTACCTCGAGAACTTCTTCCGCAAGCGCTTCAGGCTCGTCGGCACGCCGGTGCACTTCGTGTTCAAGGAAGGCGACAACCCGTTCAAGGACAGGAAGAACGAGCTGACCGAACGGCAGATCAAGCGCCGGCGCCGGCTGATGCGGTTCGTCAAGCGCCGCAAGTAGGCATGGGGGCTGGCATGGCCGGCATCGGGCGCGACGGCATCACCCTGGGCATCCTCGCCGGCGGGCGCGCCACGCGCCTGGGCGGCCGCGACAAGGCCTGGTTGCGGCGGGACGGCATCTCCCAGGTCGAGCGCCTGCAGCGGAAGTTCCGCGGGGAGGTCGCGCGCGTGCTGGCCAGCGCCAACCGCGGGCCGGAACGTTATGCCGCGCTCGGAATCGAGGTGGTCGCCGACCGCGTCGAGGGCTTCGGCCCGGTGGCCGGTCTGCATGCGCTGGCCCATGCCTGCGCCACGCCCTGGCTGTTCACCGTGCCGGTGGACGTGGTCGACCTCAACGAATGCCTGCTGCGCACGCTGGTGGCGGCCGCGCGGGGCAATGGCGCCTGTGCCGTGGACGACGACGGTCCGCAGCCGCTGGTGGCGCTGTGGCGGACACAAGCCCTGCGCGCGGCGTGCGCGGACGCGATCGCGCGGGACCTGCATGCGGTGCGGGTGCTGACCGACGCGCTGGCGATGGCGGAATGCCGCTTCGAGGGCGTACGCTTCGGCAACCTCAACACCCCCGAAGACCTGGCGGCCGCGGGCATCGATGCCGGGCCGGATTGAGGCGATGACGGAACCGTTTCCCAGCCGCATTTCCTATGCCGAGGCGCTCGCCATCGCCACGCGCGTCGCCGCCTCGCGGCGGCTGGCGGCCGAGCAGGTGGTGCTGTCACGGGCACACGGCCGCGTGCTCGCCAGGGACGTGGTGGCCACGCGGTTCCTGCCGCCGTTCGACAACGCGGCGATGGACGGCTTCGCGTTGCGGCACGCGGACCTGCCTGCCTCCGGCGAGGCGGTGCTGCGCCTGTACGGCGAGCAGTTCGCGGGAGGCACGCCCGTGCCCGGACCAGGGCCGGGCGGGTGCGTGCGCATCACCACCGGCGCGCCGATGCCGCCGGGCACCGACACCGTGGTGATCCGCGAGAACACCATGGAGGAGGACGGTTCGGTGCGCATCCTCCAGCTGCCGCGCGCCGGCCAGAACGTGCGCATGAAAGGCGAGGACGTGCGCCCCGGGGACCCGCTGCTCGCCGCTGGCGAGGTGCTCACGCCCGCGCGGATCGCGCTGGCCGCCGCGCAGGGCCTGGCCGCGCTCGAGGTGGTGCGCCGGCCGACGGTCGCGGTGGTTACCACCGGCGACGAGCTGGTCGAACCCGGCCTGCCGCTCGGCGAGGGCCAGCTGTACGACTCCAACCGCGGGCTGCTGATGGGCCTGCTGCATGCCGACGGTCTGGACCCGGTGGCGCTGCCTTCGCTGCCGGATGATCCGGGGCGGATCGGATCCGCGCTGCGCCAGGCGGGCGAGGCCTTCGACGTGGTGCTGACCTGCGGGGGCGTTTCGGCGGGCGAGAAGGACCACCTGCAGGCGCTGCTGCGGCTGCATGGCCAGGTGCATTTCTGGAAGGTGCGGATGAAGCCTGGCATGCCGGTGCTGTTCGCCGGCGGTGGCGGGTTCGGCCCGGCGCTGTTCCTGTGCCTGCCGGGCAATCCGGTGTCGGTGCTGGCGACGTATGTGGCGCTGGCGCGGCCGCTGCTCGACGCGATGCAGGGGCGCGCCGCGCGCAGGCGCTGGCGGGCGCGGCTCGATGCGCCATGGCACAAGCGGCACGAACGGCTGGAGTTCCTGCGCGGCATCCTGCGGCCGGGCGACGACGGCACGCTCCGGGTGGAGCCGAACCCGGCCGACGGTTCGCACCGCCTGCGCGCCGCGGCCGACGCCGACGTGCTGATCGTGCTGGACGAAGGTGCCGGCACGTACCCGGCCGGCAGCGTCGTTGACGTGCTGCCGGTCTGACCACGCGGACGGAACCGGCCGCGGTGCGCTCAGGCGGCGTGCCGCCTGTCCCCGCGGGAACGGGCGGGTGGCGCGGTGGCGGTTTTCCTGCTGGAAGCCGGCGGCCGGGCGCCTTCCCGCCCGCGGGCCGGATCAGCCCGGGTACGCGCGGTATGCGGCGATGGCCGCGCCCAGCGCGAGGACGAGCAGGGCGAGCGGCGCGGCCCAGAACGCGGCGAAGGACAGCACCATGGCCTTCCCGGGCGCCTCCCGGGGGTAGACGACCCGGTACGTGGACCGGGCCTTCCTCGCTGTGCTGCCGGGGGCGGCGACGAACTCGTATTCCCGGTCGTCGTGCGCGGTGAAGCGGACGACGGGATGGAAATGGCTGCCACGGATCCCGCTGGTCTCCCGGCGGACGAACCGGCCGGTCGCACGTGTGCCGCGCACGAGGAGCAGGACACGCCGTACCAGTACGGCGGTGCCGGTCGCGGCGAGGATGCATGAAACGGCAACGATGCAGGCGAATCCGGTCATGGCGCCACCGGCGGAGTCAGGCTTCAGGTTGGCAGGCGCAGTTCGACGTCGGGGATCCACAGCTCCCGCCAGCGGGCGATCTTCCGCTCGCGGCCCAGCGACTGCGGGGAAACCCGAACCGCCGGCGGCAGGATGGCGGCCTCGTCGAGGCAGCCGGCATTGACCGCGGCGTAAAGCCGGTCGGCGTCGGTGAAGGTGGCGGCCACCAGCACGCCACAGCGGGCGCACAGCCGGAATTCCGCAGCCTCCGAGCCCTGGCGGTACGACAGGAGCGCGTTCCGTCCGGCGACGGTGATGTCCAGCCGTCCATCCGGGTCGGAGAGCCAGGCGGCGCCGTGCCGGCGGCAGAAGGAGCAGTCGCAGGCGCGCGGTGCGAGCGCCGCGGCCGGGAGCGAAGTGGCGAACGCGAGCCGCAGCAGCCCGCAGTGGCAGCCGCCGCGCATCAGCATGCGCCCATGCCGCGCCAGCGGGGCCTGTTGCCGTTCCATTCCGTCGGACATGGAGGCCATGGTGCCATGGGCGGGCCCGGGAGGTCCGGCGGTGGCGGGTTTCCCGCAGTTCCGGCACGCGGGCCGGTCGGGCAATTCCTACAGCGGGCGCCGTCGCGCGCCGATGCCCATACCGGCGGAGGCCGGGAAGAATCGCCACGGGAGCACGCAGGGAAGCGGCGACATGCACGGACACGGCTGCCGGGACACGGATCCGCCGGAGGAAAGGCGTGCGGGGCGGGTTGCCATGTTCGGCATCGCGACCGCGGCCGCGATGGCGTCGGGTGTCGTCGCCACGCTGCTGCTGCCGGCATGGCCGGGCTGGCCATGGTTCGCGGCGGCGCTGGTCGCCGGGTTGCTGTTGTGGGGGCGGGGAGGACATGCGGCACTGGTGCCTGCGGGCGCGCTGCTGGCGGGGCTCGGCTGGTGCGGCCTGCATGCGCTGCACGCGATGTCGCTGCAGCTGCCGCCGGAGTTCGAGCGGGCGGACGTGCAGGTCGTCGGCCGGGTGGAGGGGCTGCCGGTCCACGGGGAGGAACGGACCTGGTTCGGGTTCCGGGTGGACCGTGACCCGCGCCTGCCGGCACACCTGCGCGGGCGCCTGCTGCGGCTGTCGTGGTACGACGGCTGGCAGGGCGTGGACGAACGGCGCTTCGAGGTCGCGCCGGGCGGCCGTTGGCGGTTCACGGTACGGCTGCGCGCGCCGCGTGGCCTGCGCAACCCGGGCTGGTACGACAGCGAGAAGCACGCGCTGGCCAACCGTGTCGCGGCGACGGGTTACGTGCGCGCGCAGGACGGGCCGGAGCGCCTGTCCCCGGGCGGTGGCGTGGACGCATGGCGCGACGTGATGGCGCGGCGGATCGCGCATGTGCTGCCGGGCGCGTCCTCGCGTTACGTGCGGGCGCTGGCGCTGGGCGACACGCGCGGATTGCAGGACGCGGACTGGGAAGCACTGCGGGCCACCGGGCTGACCCACCTGATCGCGATCTCCGGGTTCCACGTCGGGATGGTCGCGGGCTTCGTCGCGTTGCTGGTCGCGGGAGTGTGGTGGTGCCTGCCCGCGCTGGCGCGGCACGTGCCGCGGCCGCAGGCTTCGGGCGTGGCGGCGCTGGCCGGCGCGCTCGGCTATGCGGCGGTCGCCGGGTTCGCGCTGCCCACGGTGCGTACGGTGCTGATGATCGCTGTGGTGGTGCTGGCACGGCTGTCGCGCAGCCACGTCGGCGTGGCCCAGTCGCTGGCCCTGGCCGCGATCGTGGTGCTCGCGTTCGACCCGCTGTCGGTGCTGGGGGCGGGGTTCTGGCTGAGCTACGCCGGCGTGGCGTGGCTGGCCTGGTGCATGCCCGTGGAGGGCGCCCTGCCGCTGCCGCGCGCCTTCCTGCTGGCGCAGACGGTGGCCACGCTGGGCCTGCTGCCGTTGACGGCGCTGCTGTTCGGGCAGGCTTCGCTGGCCGGGCCGCTGGCCAACCTGGTCGCGATCCCGTGGTGGAGCCTGGTGGTGGTGCCGCTGTCGCTGGCCGGCACCGCGCTGGAGGCTCTGCACGCGGGCTGGGGCACGGGGCTGTGGCGGGCCGCGGCCTGGTGCTTCGACCTGGCCTGGCCGCTGTTCGACATGCTCGCGCGCAGCCGGTTCGCGCTGTGGTGGCTGCCGGAGGCACGCTGGTTCGCGTTCCCGCTGGCGGTCGCGGGCACCTTCTGGATCCTGCTGCCGCGGGGCGTGCCCGGCAAGCCGCTGGCGGCATTGCTCCTGCTGCCGCTGCTGTGGCCGGACCGGCAGCTGCCCGGGCCGGGCGAAGCCGAGGTGGTGGTCTTCGACGTGGGGCAGGGTCTGTCGGTGCTGGTGCGCACGCAACGCCACGCGGTGCTGTACGACGCCGGCCCCCGTTCGCCGCACGGGTTCGACGCCGGCGAGCAGGTGGTGGTGCCGGCGCTGCACGCGCTTGGCGTCCGCAGGCTGGATGCGGTCGTGATCGGGCACGGGGATGCCGACCATGCCGGCGGTTTCGGGGCCGTGGCGCGGCGCTTCGACCCGCCGGCGGTGTTCGCGGCGCGCGGCGCGCGGATCGCCGGCGCCGCGCCGTGCCTGGCCGGGACGCGCTGGGAATACGACGGCGTGGAGTTCCGCTTCCTCCACCCGGACGTGTACTTCCCCGAGCTGGGCAACGAATCGAGCTGCGTGCTGCGGGTGGCCTCGCGTCATGGCGCGGTGCTGCTGCCGGGGGACATCGGCGAGGTGGTCGAGCGGCTGCTGGCGCGCGCGCAGCCGGACGCGGTCCGCGCGGACGTGGTGCTGATGGCGCACCACGGCAGCCGCGGATCCTCCGACTTCCTGTTCCTGCGTGCGACCGGCGCGCGCCTCGCGCTGGCATCGGCGGGCCACGGCAACCGCTTCGGCCATCCCCACGTACAGGCGCTGGAGCGCTGGCAGCGGGCAGGGGCGGCCATCCGCTCCACGCACGAGGCCGGGGCGCTGCGCGTGCGCCTCGGCCACGACGGGATCCGGGTCGAGGCGCGCCGGGACACGCACCGGCGCCCATGGGATGCCGAAGCCCGGCTGCGACGGCTGCAGCCCGGGGCCGCCGGGGTATCCTATCGGCCGGATTGACGGCCGGAGGGCCGGAAAGAGGGGAGTGCAAGTGCTTGAACTGGTGAAGGCGGGCGGCTGGCCGATGATTCCGCTGCTGCTGCTGTCCGCCGTCGGCCTGGCGATCGTGGTCGAACGGCTCTGGGCCCTGCGCCGCAGGGCGGTGCTGCCGCCCGGGCTGGGCGAGGAAGTGCGCGCCTGGGCCGCGCGCGGGCGCCTGGATCCCGCGCACATTGAGTCGCTGCGTGCCAACTCGCCGCTCGGTGCGCTGCTGGCGGCGGTCCTGGACATGCGCAACCGCCCGCGCGACGAGATCCGCGAGCGGGTCGAGGACACCGGCCGCCACATCGCCTTCCGCATGGAGCGTTACCTCAGCGCCCTCGGCACCATCGCCGGGGCCGGCCCGCTGCTCGGCCTGTTCGGCACCGTGGTCGGCATGATCCAGATGTTCCTCGGCGTGATGGGCCATGGCGTCGGCGACGTGAACCAGCTCGCCGGCGGCATCGGCAAGGCGCTGGTCTGTGCGGCCACCGGCATGATCGTGGCGGTCCCGGCACTGGTGTTCCACCGGTTCTTCCGAGCCAGGATCGACGGCTACATCGTCGAGATGGAGCACGAGGCCATCCAGCTGATGGACGTCATCGACCCCCGCGCGCGCCGGGCCGCGGGAACCGGGACATTGCAGGACTGACCGGATGCGCATCCGCGACCGCCGCGCCGAGGACCTGCCTGAAATCAACCTCGTGCCGCTGATCGACGTGATCCTGGTGCTGATCATCTTCTTCGTGGTCACCACCACGTTCGACGCGCGCTCGGTGCTCAAGCTCGAACTGCCGCGTGCATCCGGTGACCGGAACGAGGCGCAGTCCAAGGCGCTGAACCTGCTGATCAATGCCGAGGGGCGCTATTTCGTCGAGGACCGCGAGGCGCTTCGCACCGACGTCGAGTCGCTCAAGCGCACCATCGTGGAGGTGGCGGGCGACGACCGGGACCGCACCGTGCTGGTGCGCGCAGACGCGCGCACGCCGTGGCAGGCGGTGGTGACCGCCTACGACGCGCTGGGCCAGCTCGGCTTCCGGCGCATCGCCAACGCCACGGCCCCGGAACGGCCGCAGGGGCAGGAGAGATGAGCGGTGGGGGCAAGACCGGCGCCTGGCCGACCTACCGGCGGCTGCTGGGACACGCGGCCAGGTATTGGCCGTTCCTCGTGCTGGCGCTGCTGGCGATGGTGGTCGAGGCGGTGGCCGGCGTCGCCTTCGCCCGGCTGATGGAACCGCTGGTCAACGACGGTTTCGTCGAGCCCAAGCCGGGCATGGCGGTCAAGCTGCCGCTGGCGATCATCGGCATCTTCATCATCCGCGGCTTCGCCACCTTCGTCACCGACTACGGCATGGCGCGCGTCGGCCGCAGCGTGGTGCGCGATTTCCGCGAGCTTGTGCTGGGCAAGTACCTGCGCATGCCCAGTTCCCGCTTCGACGTCGAATCGGTGCCGGCGATGGTCAGCCGCCTCAGCTTCGACACCGAGCAGGTGGCGCAGGCCAGTTCCGACGCTCTGAAGATGCTCATCACCGACGGCCTGACCATCGTCGGCCTGTTCGCGCTGATGCTGTACACCAGCGTGAAGGTCACCCTGGCGATGATCGTGATCGCGCCGCTGATCGGGCTGCTGGTGTGGTACGTCGGCGGCCGCTACCGGCGGATCAGCAGCGGCATCCAGGACGGCATGGGCGAGCTGGCGCAGAGCGCCGAGCAGTCGCTGTCCGCGCAGCAGGACGTGAAGGTGTACGGCGCGCAGCCCTTCGAGAGCGAGCGCTATTCGCGCCTGGCCAACCGCATCCTTCGCCTGAACATGAAAGTGGACACCACGCGCGCGCTGTCCTCGGCGCTGGTGCAGGTGCTGGCGGCGCTGGCGCTGGCCGGGATCGTGTGGGTGGCGGTCGGCGAATCGCTGGCCGGCCGGCTGGATCCGGGCCAGTTCATGACCATGATGACGGCGATGACCGGCATCATCCCGTCGCTGCGCCGGATCACCAACGTGCAGGGCGTGATCGGGCGGGGTGTCGCGGCGGCGGAGCGGCTGTTCGCGGTGCTCGATGCCGAGGAGGAGCGGGACACCGGCAAGGTGCCGCTGGTGCGCACGCGCGGCGAGCTGGTGTTCGACCACGTTTCGCTCAGGTACGGCGGCGGGCAGGACCGCATGGCCCTGGAGGACATCAGCTTCGAGGCCAGGCCGGGCACGGTGACCGCCATCGTCGGCCGTTCCGGCAGCGGCAAGACCAGCCTGGTGCGGCTGGTGCCGCGATTCTACGAGCCGACCTCGGGCACGATCACCCTGGACGGCATCCCGCTCTCGGACTACCGGCTGGCCGACCTGCGCCGGCAGATCGCGCTGGTCGGCCAGAAGGTGATGCTGTTCGACGACAGCGTCGCCGCCAACATCGCCTACGCCAGCGACGCCACGCCGGAGGAACTGCGTGCCGCCGCCGAGGCCGCGAACGCCTGGGAATTCATCGAGCGGCTGCCGCTGGGCATGGACACACAGATCGGCGAGAACGGCTCGCTGCTGTCGGGGGGACAGCGCCAGCGGCTGGCGATCGCCCGCGCGATCCTGCGCGACGCGCCGATCCTGATCCTCGACGAGGCGACCGCCGCGCTCGACACCGAATCCGAGCGGCTGGTGCAGGACGCGCTGCAACGCCTGATCCCGCACCGCACGACGCTGGTGATCGCGCACCGCCTCTCGACCATCGAGCACGCGGACCAGGTGCTGGTGCTCGACCATGGGCGCCTGGTCGAACGCGGCACCCATGCCGACCTGCTGCGGCGGGACGGGCTGTACGCGCACCTGCACCGCATGCAGTTCCGCGACCAGACGGACGCATGAGCAGGCGGCGGCACGACACCCCGCGCTGGTGGTTCGACGGCTCGCCGCCGCCGGTGTACGCGCGCGCACTGGCGGCCGCCTACGGGGCCGCCACCGGCCTGCGCCGCGGGTTGTACGCGCGCGGCTGGCTGCCGCGGGTCAGCGCCGGATGCCCGGTGGTGGTGGTCGGCAACCTGATCGCGGGCGGCAGTGGCAAGACGCCGCTTTCGATCGCCCTGGTCGAACGGCTGCGCGGGGCAGGCTGGAACCCGGGCGTGGCGAGCCGAGGCTACGGGCGCGACGAGCCCGGCGTGCCGCGGTGGGTGGATGCCCGGACCGATCCCTGTCTGGGTGGAGACGAGCCGGTCCTGATCGCCATGCGCACCGGCGCGAAGGTGCGGGTGGATGCAGACCGTGCGGCCGCGGCCCGCGCGCTGGTGGCGGAAGGCTGCGACATCGTGGTCTGCGACGACGGGCTGCAGCATTACCGGCTTGCCCGCGACATCGAGATCGAGGTGATCGACGGCCGCCGCCGCTACGGCAACGGCCGGCTGCTGCCGGCAGGTCCCCTGCGGGAGCCGGTTGCGCGCGGCGCCCGGGCCGACTTCCGGGTGCTCAACCTCGGCAGCGGCGGTGACGGCATCGCACCCGGCTTCGGCGAGTGGCCGATGGGTCTGGTGCCGGGGCCGGCGCGTCCGCTGGCCGGCGGGCGCCCGGTGCCGCTTACGGCGTTCGCCGGGCAGCGGGTGCACGCGGTCGCCGGCATCGGCGATCCCGAGCGGTTCTTCTCGATGCTGCGCGGCCTTGGCATCGCGGTGGTGCCGCATGCCTTCCCCGACCACCACCGCTACAGCGCGGAAGACCTGCGTTTCGGCAGCGACCTGCCTGTGCTCATGACGTCGAAGGACGCGGTCAAGTGCGCGGCGTTCGCCGATTCCCGGCATTACGAGGTCGGCATCGACGCCAGGCTGCCCGAGGCGTTCTGGGTGGCGTTGCTGCATCGCCTGTCCACGTTGCCGGGGGCGCCGGGTCCGGACCGGTGAGGCGCCATGGCCGCCGCAGGGCCATCGTCCCGGCATGCCCGTCCGCTTAGAATGGGCCGGATGGACCGATCCGGCTTCGTTGTCGCCATTCCCGCGCGCCATGACGCGTCGCGCCTGCCCGGCAAGCCCCTGCGCCTGCTCGGCGGTGAGCCGCTGGTATTGCACGTCGCGCGCCGTGCGCTGGCCGCGGGCGCGCGCGAGGTCTGGGTGGCGGCCGACGACGAGCGCATCGCACGCGCGCTCGAGGGCAACGGCGTGCGCGTGGCGATGACCTCCCGGGGACATGCCTCGGGCACCGACCGGCTGGCCGAATGCGCCGCGATCGCCGGCTGGGACGACGACATGGTGGTGGTGAACCTGCAGGGCGACGAACCTTTCGCCCCGCCGGACGGCATCCGCGCGGTGGCGGAACTGCTGGTGGCAAGCGGCGCGGAGATGGCCACACTGGCAGACCCGGCGGTGGACGGCCGCCAGCTGTTCGACCCGAACACGGTCAAGGTCGTGTGCAACGGGCGTGGCGACGCGCTGTACTTCAGCCGCGCCCCGGTCCCGTGGCACCGCGACGCCTTCGCAGCGGGCGGCCGCGAGCCGGCGCCGGGTGCCTGCCTGCGCCACATCGGCATCTACGCCTACCGCGTCGGCTTCCTGAAGCGCTTCGCGGCGATGCCCCAGGGCCGGCTGGAGCGGCTGGAGTCGCTGGAGCAACTGCGGGTGCTGGAAGCCGGGTACCGGATCGCCGTGGTGCGGACCCCGGTCCCGTTCCCGCCGGGCGTGGACACGCCGGAGGACCTGGAGCGTGCCGAGGCGAGGCTGGCGAGCGGTGTCTGAGCCCATGCGCCTGCTGGTGGTCTGTCTCGGCAACATCTGCCGCTCGCCCATGGCGGAGGGCGCGCTGCGCTTCCGCATCGCCGAGGCCGGCCTGGAGCATCTGGTGGAGGTGGATTCGGCCGGGACCGGGGACTGGCACGTGGGCGAGCCGCCGGACCGCCGCGCCATCGCCACCGCTGCGCGGCACGGCGTGGACATCTCGATGCTCCGCGCCCGCCAGCTGCAGGCGGCCGACTACCACCGCTTCGACTGGCTGCTGTGCGCCGACCGCTCCAACCTGCGCGACGTGCGGGCCCGGGCCCCGGCCGGGGGGCGGGCCGGCATCGCGCTGCTGCGTGAATGGGCCGGGCAGGGCGAGGGCGCGGTGATCGCGGACCCGTACACGGGCGGCCCGGCGCAGTTCGAGGAGGTCTGGCGCCAGGTCGATGCCGCCGCGCGCGCCATCGTGGAGCGCATCGCCAGCCAGGCCCTCGCCGGATGACGCATAATCCGGACACGATGGACGCCGCGATCGCCCCGGAATTCCCGCCCAGCCTCGAATGGCTGAACCTGCTTTCGCCGCTGCGGATGGCGCAACTGCGGGGCAAGGTCTGCGTGCTGGCGTTCGTCAACCCGGGTTCCGCCTGGTGCCAGCAGCGCCTGAACGACCTGGCCCACCTGCGCACGCGCCATCCCGACCGGCTGCACGTGGTCGCGGTCTGCGTGCCCAGGTTCGACCATGAGCGCGACCCGCGCCGGGTCGCCAAGCGCCTGGCCCGCCACAGGTACGGATTCCCGCTCGCGCACGATCCCGACTGGACGATGTGGCAGCACTACGGGATCGAGGCCTGGCCGACGGTCGTGCTGATCGACGGCGATGGGCGGATCCGCGAGCGTGTCGTGGGCGAAGGCCCGATCCGCGAGCTCGATGCGCTGGTGACGGGGCTGATCGAGGAACTGGTGCCGCGCTCGCTGAACCCGGATCCGATCGAGCTGCGCCGGGTCGGGGAGCCGCCGCTGCCGCTGCGCTTCCCGTGCGGCCTCGCGCTGTCGGGCAATTTCCTCTACGTGGCCGACAGCGGCCACCATCGCGTGCTCGAGTGCGACCAGACGACCGGGCGCGTGCTGCGCCAGTTCGGCAGTGGCAGCCCGGGCTTCATCGACGGCCCGATGGAGCTGGCGGCCTTCAACCGCCCGCACGCGCTCTGCGTGCAACACAACATGCTGTACGTGGCGGACGCGGGCAACCATGCCGTGCGCCGCATCGAGCTGCGCAGCGGCGACGTGGACACCCTGTGCGGCGCGGGCCGCCCGGGCGTGCCGGCGGAGGGGCCGGTGCAGGACCCGCGCGCCGTCGCCCTCGACCAGCCGCGCGCCATCGCCCTGGCCGGCGGGAAGATGTACATCGCCACCGCCGGCGACAACCGGCTGTGGGCCTTCGACCTCGGCGCCCCCTCGATCAGCCTGGTGGCCGGCTCGGGGGCGCTGGCCGTGACGGACGGCACCGGTACGCAGGCGTCGTTCGCCGAGCCCGTGGCGCTGGCCGCGGTGCAGCAGGTGGTCTACGTCTGCGACGGCGCCGGTTCGGCGATCCGCAGCGTCAACACCCGCACCGGGCAGGTGTCCACGCTGGTCGGACAGGACACCTGGAACTTCGGCAACGCCGACGGCCCGCGCACCGAGGCGCGGCTGCAGCAGCCGCAGGCGATCGCGCTCGACCCGGAGTCGCCGGTGCTGTGGATCGCCGACAGCGGCAACGACCGCCTGCGCACCCTGCGCCTGGGTGGCGGCGACCTGGCGACCTTCGCCCTGGAGCAGCGCCTGCACGCACCGGGCGGGATCGTGGCCGGCGCCGGAGTGCTCTGGATCGCGGACACCGACGCCCACGCGGTGCTGAGACTGGATACCCGGACGGGGACCGTACGCCACGTCCCGATCGGCGAATGACCGGCAGGCAAGGCGACGACGGCAGGCGATCCGCCGTGGAAGTGCCCCGGTTCGACGGCAAGGCCTTCGCGCGCGGGCTGAGCACGGCCCCCGGCGTCTACCGCATGTACGCCGCCGACGGCAGCGTGCTCTACGTCGGCAAGGCGGGTGCGCTGCGCAAGCGCGTGGCCAGCTACTTCAACAGCTCGCCGAAGTCGCCGCGGACCCGGGCGATGCTGGCCCAGGTCGCGCGCATGGAGGTCACGGTCACCCGTACCGAGGCCGAGGCGCTGCTGCTGGAGAACCAGCTGATCAAGTCGCTCAAGCCGCGCTACAACGTGCTGCTGCGCGACGACAAGAGCTATCCCTACGTGCTGCTGACGCAGGAGGCTTGGCCGCGGATCGCCATGCACCGTGGGGCGCGCAGCGTGCCGGGGCGCTACTTCGGCCCGTACACCAGCGTTGGCGCGGTACGCGAGACCCTGAACGTGATGCAGAAGCTGTTCCGCCTGCGCACCTGCGAGGACAGCGTGTTCCGCAACCGTTCGCGGCCGTGCCTGCAGTACCAGATCGGCCGCTGCACGGCGCCCTGCGTCGGTCTGGTGGGCGCGGAGGAGTACGCCGAGTCCGTACGCCGCGCCGGGCTGTTCCTCGACGGGCGCAGCGACGAGCTCACCCGCGAGCTGGGCGAGGCGATGGAGGCGGCGAGCGCACGGCTCGACTTCGAGGAGGCCGCGCGGTTGCGCGACCTGATCGCGGACATCCGCACGGTACAGGCGCGCCAGTACGTGGATGGCGACGCGGCAGACCTCGACGTGCTGGCCTGCGCGATGCAGGGCTCGCTGGCCTGCGTCCTGCTGCTGGTGTTCCGCGACGGCCGCAACCTCGGTACCCGCGCGTTCTTCCCGAAGACCAACGGCGCCACGGATCCTGCCGAGGTGCTGGCCGCGTTCGTGTCCCAGTACTACGCGGCGCACCCGCCGCCGCGCGAGATCGTGCTCGACCGCGCGATCGAGGACGTGGAACTGCTGCAGGAGGCATTCCCGGTCGCCGCCGGGCGCAAGGTCGCGATCAAGACCAGCGTCCGCGGCGAGCGCGCGCGTTACCTCGAGATGGCCAGGCGCAACGCCGCGCTGGCGCTTGCCAGCGAGGCGGGCAGCCAGGCCACGCAGCGGCTGCGGCTGGCGGCGCTGCAGGAACTGCTGGGGCTGGAGGAGCCCCCGCAGCGGATCGAATGCTTCGACATCAGCCACACCATGGGCGAGGCGACGGTCGCATCATGCGTGGTGTTCGACGCCGAAGGCGCGGTCCGCGGGCAGTACCGGCGCTACAACATCACCGGGATCACGCCGGGCGACGACTACGCGGCCATGCACCAGGCGCTGGAACGGCGTTTCCGGCGCGCGGCCACCGGGGACGGCGTGCTGCCGGACGTGCTGTTGATCGACGGCGGGGCGGGGCAGGTCGCGCAGGCGAAGGCGGTGCTGGCCGACCTCGGCATCGACGGCGTGGCCGTGGTCGGCGTCGCCAAGGGGCCCGGGCGCCGGCCGGGGCACGAGGCGCTGCTGCTGCCGGACGGGCGCGAGGCGCGCCCCGGGCCGGATTCACCCGCCCTGCACCTGGTCCAGCAGGTGCGCGACGAGGCGCACCGCTTCGCCATCACCGGCCACCGCGGGCGCCGGCAGAAGGCACGTACCACCAGCCGGCTGGAGGACATCCCCGGCATCGGGCCGCGGCGCCGCGCGAGCCTGCTGCGCCATTTCGGGGGGCTCGCGGGCCTGAAGGCCGCCGGCGAGGAGGAGATCGCCCAGGTCGAAGGCATCAGCCGGGCGCTGGCGGCGAGAATCTATGCGACCCTGCATGGGCTGGATGTTCCGGACGGGGGATCGCAGGAAGAAGAGGCGACATGAAACTGACCATCCCGACCTGGCTGACCCTGCTGCGGATCCTGCTGATCCCGGTTCTGGTGGTCGTGTTCTACCTTCCTTACCGCTGGACCAACTTCGCCAGCGCGCTGGTGTTCGCGCTGGCTTCGGTCACCGACTGGCTGGACGGATGGATCGCGCGCCGCTACCACCAGTCCTCGCCGTTCGGCGCCTTCCTCGACCCGGTCGCGGACAAGCTGATGGTCGCCGTGGCGCTGTTCCTGATCGTCCAGGGCCACCCGACGCCGTGGATGGCGTTCTGGGCCGCCGTGATCGTGGGCCGCGAGATCGCCGTGTCGGCGCTGCGCGAGTGGATGGCGGAGCTGGGCCAGCGCGCCCGGGTGAAGGTGGCGACGATCGGCAAGATCAAGACCGTCGCGCAGATGATCGCGCTGCTGTGCCTGCTGTATTCGGTCACGCCGGACAAGCCGCCGCGCCCGACGCCATGGATGGGCGAGCCGATCTTCATGATCGGCGACTGGCTGCTGGCGGTGGCGGCGCTGCTGACGCTGTGGTCGGGATTCGCCTACCTGCACGCGGCGTGGCCGGTCCTGATGGAAGGCGAGCGCCAGAGTGTTGACACGTCCGGATCCGCCCGTAAAATGCGCAGTCCCAGGCGGGAATAGCTCAGTTGGTAGAGCACGACCTTGCCAAGGTCGGGGTCGCGAGTTCGAGTCTCGTTTCCCGCTCCAGATACCCAGAACCCCGGCTCCGCCGGGGTTTTGTTTGACAGCCGCCGCGGGAGTTATCCTTGATCCCCAGCGACGGTCACCGGCCTGGTGGCAGAGTGGTTATGCAGCGGACTGCAAATCCGCGTACGCCGGTTCGATTCCGACCCAGGCCTCCATCCTTCCGGCCGCCGCCCGGGTGGCGAAACCGGTAGACGCAAGGGACTTAAAATCCCTCGGTGGCAACACCATGTGGGTTCGAGTCCCACCCCGGGCACCAGCGATGGTGCAACACCATGCAGCGTGGGGAAACGGGCCGCGGGGCCCGTTTTCCGTATCCGGGGCCAGGGCAGGGCGGCAGGCACGCGCCGCGCCATTGATGTACCGGCACCCGGCGGGACGGAGCAGGCACGGGCTGGTCCGCGGTCGCCCCGTCAGCGGTGCGCGACGAACTCCTCCCGGGTGTCCCCCGTGCAGGCCTTTTCCCCGGCGGCCAGGCCGTCGACGTAGCCGGTCACGTACCGCCTGTTCTTCCGGGCGGCCCCGGTGGCCGTTCCCGGGCGTCCGGGGCTTGCCGGCCCGCAGGCGCGTTCGTAGCCCGCGATGAACCCGTCCCGGAAGCCGGAACCGTCGTCGTAGCCCGATTCAATGTCATGGCCGCATCCGGTCATGGCCAGCGCGGCCAAGGCCATCGCCGCCCAGGCGGCGGGCCGCATGCATGTTTTCCCCATGGCAATCTCCCGGGCGAGACGCCCGGAAGCAGGCAAGCATGTTTCATGCCATTCCGGAGCGTCCTGCAAGTGCCTGTCGCATCGGGGGCGAGCCGATTGCCGCGTCGCGGCCACGTGGGGCCGGTTGACGCATTGTGACAGGTTGCAACACGAAGCGTCCGTGCCGGGAGAAGAAGGCCGGGCCCGGAGGCCGGCGGTGAGCGGGCGAAAGCCCCCTACAATGCGGCGGGCCGGCCCGGAGCCCGGTGCGATCTGCGGATGAGGAAGATGAGCCGTTACCTGGTCTATGGCGTCTGCGTGGTGATGACCGCACTGTCGTTGGCGTTGGCGTGGACGCGGCCGCAGTGGCTCTGGGCAGGCGTGCCGTTTGCCGCTCTGGCGGTGCTCGGTACCGTGGATATCCTCCAGCGGCGGGCCACGTTGCGCCGCAACTACCCGATCCTGGCGCACTTCCGCTACGGCTTCGAATCGATCCGGCCCGAGATCCGCCAGTACTTCATCGAGGACGACCTGGCCGAGGTGCCGTTCTCGCGTGAGCAGCGCGCGCTGGTGTACCAGCGCGCCAAGAACACGATGGACGTGGTGCCGTTCGGCAGCGAGCACGATCCGTATGGCGTGGACTACGAGTGGATCAACCACTCGCTGCAGCCGGCGCACCCGTCCACGCACGACTTCCGGTTGACCATCGGCGCGCAGGCCACGCAGCCGTACGACGCCAGCGTGTTCAACATCTCGGCGATGAGCTTCGGCGCGTTGTCCGCAAACGCGATCCGCGCGCTCAACGAGGGCGCGAAGCGGGGACGCTTCTACCATGACACCGGAGAGGGCTCGATCTCCGAGTACCACCGCGAGCGCGGCGGCGACCTGGTCTGGGAGATCGGCTCTGGCTACTTCGGCTGCCGCGACGAACGGGGCGACTTCGACCCCGAAAGGTTCGCCGCGCGCGCGCGCGACCCCCAGGTGAAGATGATCGAGGTCAAGCTGTCGCAGGGCGCCAAGCCGGGCCACGGCGGCGTGCTCCCGGCGGCCAAGGTCAGCCCGGAGATCGCAAGGGCGCGTGGCGTGGCGGTGGGCGTGGACTGCGTGTCCCCGGCATCGCATTCGGCGTTCTCGACGCCGGTCGGTCTGCTCGAGTTCGTGGCCAGGCTGCGCGAGCTGTCGGGCGGCAAGCCGGTCGGCTTCAAGCTGGCCATCGGCCACCCGTGGGAATGGTTTGGCGTGGCCAGGGCCATGCTCGAGACCGGGCTGCTGCCGGACTTCATCGTGGTGGATGGCGCCGAGGGTGGCACCGGCGCGGCCCCGGCGGAGTTCATCCACCATGTCGGCGTGCCGATGCACGAGGGCCTGATGCTGGTCCACAACACCCTGGTCGGCATCGGCCTGCGCGACCGGGTCCGGATCGGCGCGGCCGGCAGGATCACCGGCGCCTTCGACATCGCGCGCACGATCGCGATGGGCGCGGACTGGTGCAACGCCGCGCGTGCCTTCATGTTCGCGCTGGGCTGCATCCAGTCGCGCAGCTGCCACAACGACCGCTGCCCGACGGGCATCGCCACCCAGGACCCGCGGCGCTGGAAGGCGCTCGACGTGGAGGACAAGGCGGCGCGGGTGTTCAACTACCACCAGAACACGCTCAAGGCGCTGCGCGACCTGCTCGGCGCGGCGGGACTGGAACATCCGTCGCAGCTCGGGCCGGAACACATCCTGCGCCGGGTCTCGCCGACCGAGGTGCGCTCGCTGGCCTCGCTCTACCATTTCCTCGAGCCCGGCGAACTGCTCGACCGCATGCCCGGGCACCGCGTGTTCCGCGACTTCTGGCCGCATGCGCGCAGCGACAGCTTCCACCCTCCCGAGCGCGTGCTGAGGCTGCGCGGAAGAAAGTGGCATTAGCCCGAAGCGGCCTTCCTGGCGCCGGCCTCCGGCCCGGCGCGCCGTGCCGGACGGGCCGGGGTGGGGCAAACCCGGGACGCGAGTCCGCTTTCGCCGGCGGTCCGCTTCGTCCTTCCCGCCCCCCGCGAAGGGGTTTTCCCCGCTCCCGCGTCCGTGGATCATCCGGGCACCCGGAACGCAGGGCCGGGTGCGGTTGGGAGGCGGAGGCGCCGGCGCCTGCTCAGGCGCCGCCCGTGCCGTTCTCCGGGATCGCGGCATCGCCGCGCGACTGCCGGGTGACGACACTGGTCGCGGCCAGGTCGCCGGTGACATTGCCGAGCGTGGCGAACATGTCCGGCACGGTGTCCACCGCGAGCAGGATGCCCAGCGGCTCGGTCGGCAGGCCCATGGCCTGGGTCACCGGCAGGTTGGTGGTCATGAAGATGGCCTGCCCGGGCAGGCCGACCGAGCCCATGCTGATCACCGTCGCCAGCGCGGCGCCGGCGGCGAGCTGGGCGAAGCCGAGGTCGATGCCGTAGATCCAGGCGATGAACGCGGCCACGCACATGTACTGCACCGGACTGGTGATGCGGAACAGCGACACCGCCATCGGCAGCACCAGCGAGGCCACCGCGAGCGGGTAGCCCAGGCGGCCACGGGCGCTTTCGAGCATCGCCGGCAGCGAGGCCAGCGAGGATTGCGTGCTCAGGGCGATGGTCTGCGCGGGCAGGATGCCGGCGGCGAAGCGGCGCACGGACTCGTTGCCGGCCAGCGCCACCACCACGTACATCAGCGCGGTGGCGCCCAGGTGCAGGCAGCACAGCAGCACGATGTACCAGCCCAGCGCGGTGAGGATGTCCACGCCCACGCGTGCGCACACCGCCAGCATCAGCGCGAACACGCCCACCGGTGCCGCCCACAGCACCCAGCGGACGATGATGATCATGGCGTCGACGATCGTCTGCAGCAGCTCCAGCATGCGCTGGCGCCGTTCCGCCTCGACCCGGGCGAGGGCGAAGCCGAAGAACAGCGAGAACACCACGGTGGGCAGCATTGCCGCCGCGGCCGCCGCGGCGATGGCGTTGGACGGGATGATCGCGACCAGGAAGTCGCCGACGCTGGCCGGGGCGGCATCCGGTTCCGGTCCCGAGAACGCGGCGCGCAGGGAAGCGACCAGCGACTCGTCGCGCGGCAGCAGTGACAGCGCGGTGGGCGCGACCACCGCGGCGAAGGCGGAGGTGAGCGCGAGCAGCACCACGAACGTGACCAGGGCGCGGCGCGCGGTGCGCCCGGACGCGGCGGCGTCGCTGGCCGAGTTGACCCCGATGACCACCAGCGCGGCCACCAGTGGCACCACCGTCATCTGCAGGGCGTTGAGCCAGACACGGCCTATGGGATGCACCGCGTCCGCGACGCGGGCCGCGAGGCCGGGATCCATGAACGAAAGCAGCAGGCCGAGCAGGGCGCCGGCAGCGAGGGCCAGCAGGATGCGGGTGGTATGGGACATGGGGCCTCGTGGTCGGAATCAGTCGGCGTCGGGTGTCGGCAGGTTCCAGGATGCGGCCAGCCGCCGGTGCACGGCTTCGGGCAGGAGCACGAACACGGGCCTGCGGGCCGGGTCCAGCCATGCCAGCAGTTCCAGCATCGCAGGCTCGGCCATCGCGGTACAGCCCGCGGTGGCCTCGCCCGGGGCGCGCCACAGGTGGGCGAAGATGCAGCTGCCCTTGCCGGCAACGGCCTGCGGATTGTGCCCGATCACGAATCCGAGCCTGTAGCGGATGTCGCCGTCCGCATGCAGGTCGCGGCGCATCGGTTCGGTGGGGCCCTCGACCGCCTCGCGTCCGGTTTCCTTCGCGTTGACGATGTGGTTGTACAGCGGCGAGCCGGGCACGTCGATGCACCAGTCGTCCGCGTCCATCTGCCGGTAGGGCAGGCCGGTCCGTGCCCCGGCTTCGTAGCCGAAGGCGGGGCCGATGGCGAAGACACCGGCAGGCGCGCGGCCATCGCCTTCCTGCTTGCGCGGACCGCCGGCCTGGTCCGGGTGCAGGCCGATTCCCCATCCGGAACCGTTGCGGCCGAGCGTCACTTCGGCGGCATCACCGACCTGGCGCCATGCGCCGCCGGCGTCGCGTTCGTAGCGTCGCAGGCGTCCCAGCGGGGAGTCCCAGCCGTCACTGGTGACCAGGACCAGCTGCCGGGCGTCGTCCCAGGGCAGGTGCCGTTGCGTGGGGGCGGGCCGGTGCGCACAGCCGGACGCCAGCAGAACCAGCGCGAGCAACGGCAGGAGCGCGTCGAGGATGGTGTGGCGGCGGGAATGCGCGATCGGGATGCGGGCCATTCCGGTCAGCCTTCGAGCAGGTGGCGGACCTGCATCCGGTTGTCCTCGAGCCGGCGCAGCCGTTCCTCGTCGCGGCACACCAGCAGGTAGATCTGGTCGAGCAGGTGCTGCAGCGCGGACTGGTACAGCACCGGCACCACGTGCGCGCGCTCGTCGTGGGCCGAGACCAGCAACGGCAGGTCGGCGTGGGCGCGTAGCGGGTTGGCGGTATGGCGGGTCACCGTGACCACCTTGCCACCGCGTTCGCGGAACAGGCGGGCGAGCGAGCAGAACGAGGCCAGTTGCCCGTGCTCGGAGAACAGCACGAGCACGTCGGAGGGATTGGATGTGGACACCTCGGCCGGCACCAGCACAGGGTCAAAGTGGTGGACCGCCAGGATCCCCAGCAGCGACAGGCGGATGGCGAAGCCGCGCGCCGGCACGCTGTCCGGCCCGATGCCGACCAGGAAAACCTTGTCGGCCCCGAGCAGGACCTGGGCGATGGCCTCGATCCGCTCGGGCGGGTTGATCAGCCGTGTTTCCTCCTCGGCGCGTGCCTTGGCCGCCCACAGCTCGGCCGCGAGCGTCGTTTCGCCGCCGGCCCCGGCCTCGCTGCCGTGGTTGCCGTTGCCATCGTCGCCGTTGCGGGCGATGGCCTCGCCGATCGAGTATTTGAGGTCCGGGTATCCCTTGAAGCCGAGCTTCTGGCTGAACTTGACCACGCTCGACTGGCTGATGCCGAGGGCGTTGGCGAGCTGCTGCGAGGAGTAGTCGCGCAGCAGATGGGCGTTGTCGAGGATGAAGTCGGCGATGCGCCGCTCGATCGCCGACATCCGGTCGCGCTCGGAACGGATCTTGACCAGCGGGGACATCGCGCGGCCTCTCTTCTTCACGTTGCCAGCGGCTCGTAACCGTGGATGGCGCGGATGCCGAGCCCGGGCGCATCGCTGATGGAGATCTCGGACTCGTTGAAGGTCACACCACCCTCGACCGGGTTGAACGTGCACAGCGAGGGGCCGTCCAGGTCCACCTTGGTGATGACATCCGCCTTCGCCGCGGCCAGGTGCACGGCGGCGGCGACGCTGATGCTGGTCTCGATCATGCAGCCGATCATGCATTCCACGCCGTACAGCGAGGCGATGTCGGCGATGCGCACGGCGTTGGAAATGCCGCCGGTCTTCATCAGCTTGATGTTGATGATGTCGGCGGCGCGTTCCTGGATAAGCTCGATCACCTCCCTCGGCCCGAACACGCTCTCGTCGGCCATCACCGGCGTGTGCACGCGTTCGGTGACGAACTTGAGCCCGGCGATGTCGCGGGCGGGGACGGGCTGCTCGAGCAGCTCGAGCTGCACCCCGGCGTCCTCCAGCGCGTGCATGGCGTAGACGGCCTGCTTCGCGGTCCAGCCCTGGTTGGCGTCCAGGCGGAGCAGGGCACGGCCCTCGACCGCGGCGTGGATGGCCTTGACCCGCTCGATGTCCAGGCCGATGTCCTTGCCGACCTTGATCTTGAGCGAGTCGTAGCCGCGCTCGACCGCGGCGATGGAGTCGGCGACCATCTTGTCGATGTGGTCCACGCTGATCGTGATGTCGGTCGTGACCACCGGGTCGCCGCCGCCGAGCATCTGGTAGAGCGGGGCGCCGTGGAGCTGGCCCCACAGGTCGTAGATCGCGATCTCGACCGCGGCCTTGGCGCTGGTGTTGCGCTCCAGTGCGGTCTGGATCAGGCGGGTGATGCGGTTGAGGTTGGTGATGTCCTGCCCGATCAGGCGTGGTGCGATGACCTTGTCGATGGCCTCGATGATCGAGCCGTGGGTGTCGCCCGTGATCACCGCCGTCGCAGCCGCCTCGCCATAGCCGACGTGCCCGGTGTCGGTGTGGACCGTGACGACGATGTCCTCGACCGCCTCCACGGTGCGCAGCGCGGTCTTGAACGGCGTCTTCAGCGGGACACGCAGCATGCCCAGCCGGACTTCGGTGATCTTCATGGACGCACTCCGTGCATGGTGTCCCCCTTCATCGTTCCTGCTTGCCTTGCGCGGCGTCCGCACGGTTCAAGGGCGGATCCGCTGGATGCTGGTGATCCGGTCGACGACCGGCTGTCCCGCGCCCTGCAGCATCCGGCGCAACGGCGTGACCACCACGCCGTTGAGCGCCAGCCGCCGCACTTCCCCGTCGCTGCCCTGCATGGCCGTGCCGGTGGTGTCGTGGATCACGTAGGTTTCCCCGTCCTCGTGCCCGATGACCATCATCACGTGGCCGGGAATGTAGACCAGATCGCCCACCCGTGTCGCGTCCAGCAGGGCCAGCCGCTCCGCGTGCGGCATTTCCGGCGGCAGCGCGATGCGGTCGAGCGCGGGGCTGACCGACTGCGCGCTGGTGTTGCGCGGCAGCAGGATGCCCATGCTGCGGTAGACCTCGGAGACGAAGCCGCTGCAGTCGCGCGCGTTGTAGGAATGGCCCCAGCCGTAGCGTTCGCCGAGGAACTTGAAGGCCTGGCGCAGGATGTTCGCGGGCGTCAGTGGCAGGTGGCCGATGGACACGTCGGCCGAGCGCGGCACCAGCGCCGGCCTGAAGGCGAGGGTGCCGTCCGCGTTGCGGACCGGGAGCTCGACCGCGTGCCCGAAGTAGGCATGCTGGCCGTTGACCATGCCGTCTTCCGGAGGCACGCGCAGCAGTGGCAGGCGCACGCCCATGTCGAGCTGCACTTCCGACACCCGCGGTTCCCCGGGTGCGTAGACGGTCCACACCTTCGCGCCGGTGACGACCAGGAAAGGGGCCCGCTTCCCGAACGACAGGATTTCGTCCCGGTCGCCGAACGCCACCGCGTCGCGCTCGACCCAGCCCGCGTAGGTGTGACTCACCACGAACAGCCAGTTCCGGTCGCGGCTTTCGTGGGCAACGGCCACGGGCGTCCCCGGGAACAGGGCGGTTTCCTGGAAGCGGTCGATGTCGCGGTCGTCCGGCGACGAGAACACGCGCAGGCGGGTGGGGAAGGTGCGCACGTCGGTGCGGCGCACCACCATGCCGAAGCGCGCCGGCTGCGAGGCGGGGATCCGGTGCAGATCGAGGGCCCCGGCCAGCCGCTCGATTTCCCGGCGTGCGACCTGCCTGCCGGTTTCGTCGTACAGCGTCCGCGACGGGCGCGGCGAAGCCTGTTCGATCCAGGCCTGCACCTGCGCGCGGTCGAGCGTCGCCGGCAGCGATTCCAGGTCGTACAGCGACGGCTCCAGTTGCGCCATCTTTTCGTTTTGCGCTGCAACACCGGCCTGGTCGAGGATCGGCTGGTCGGCCCCGTCCGTGCGCCCGATCCAGTAATCGGCCGAAAGCTGTGCCTCGCTGACCCCGGGGATGGCGGGATCGGCGGCCGGACGGGCGATGACGGAGCCGGCGGCCAGCAGCAGTGCCGTGATGGCAAGGGTCCGGAAACCGGGGGATCTGGAAAGTTTCATCGGCCTGCCTCCCCACCCGGCGCCGCGGGCGGTGAATCCTGCTTGGGAATACATCATTCGATGATTTGTATTGTCAAGAATAAATTATTGACGACCTCCGGCGGTCATGTTACACAGCCCTGGGACTGACCCGTCCAGGAACGAAAAGCGCCGTGGCGAACAGGGGCTTTCGAGGGCAGGCAATGAAACCGACTGCCGGCAGGGCGAACGGCCGGCATCCGTTCTGCCGCAGGCCATGTTCCAGGCTCCGGCCGCAACGGGCCGGATCGCGGCGTCATGCCGGGAACGCGCATGGCGCGATCGAACGGCCGGACATCCGGCCACTACCGCCGTCTTCTCCTGGCGTCCCGTCGACGGGGATGCTTTCACCCGCCATCTCCACGCAGCCGCCGCATGGTGCGGCTTCCGCTGTCGTGGGTACGGCGACCGTTCCGACCATCACCACCACCATCACTCTGGGGAGACAACCGCAATGAAGGCCAGCCACACGAAACTCCGTCGTGCCGCGCTAAGCGTGGCACTTGGTGCGTGCCTGTCCGCCGCGGCCCCGCTGGCCATGGCGCAGGCCGTCACCGGCGCCATCGCCGGCCGGGCCAATGCCGGCGACCAGATCGTGATCACCCACGAGGCCACCGGTGCGACGAGGACGGTGACCGTCGGCCGGGACGGCGCCTACCGCATCACCCAGCTGCCAATCGGCGACTACACCCTGAGCGTCATGCGCGATGGCCGCCCGATCGGCGAGCCGGTGGAAGTGAACGTGTCCGTGGGCGGCACGACCACCGTCAACCTGAGCGCGGAGGGACGCGTCGCCAACCTGGATGCCATCCAGGTGATCGGTACGCGCATCATCAACCGCGTCGACGTGCATTCGACCGAGTCGGCCACCAACATCACCCGCGAGGAGTGGGCGCGGCTGCCGGTCGAGCAGAGCCTGTCCTCGGTCGCGCTGCTGGCGCCAGGCGTGATCACCGGCAATTCGAGCTTCGGCGGCATCTCCTTCGGTGGCTCGTCGGTCGCCGAGAACTCGGTGTACATCAACGGCCTCAACGTCACCGACTTCTACCGCCGCCAGAGTTTCTCCACCGCGCCATTCGCGTTCTTCCAGGAATACCAGGTCAAGACCGGTGGCTACTCGGTCGAGTTCGGCCGCGCCACCGGCGGCGTGATCAACGCGGTCACGCGCTCGGGCAGCAACAGGTTCGAGGGCGGCGTCCAGGTCACCTTCGAGCCCGAGGCATGGAAGGCGTCCCGCAAGGATCGCGAATTCCACGCGCAGAACTCCAACGGCACCCAGGTTGACGCCTTCTACCGGGCCAGCCGCGACCGCAGCACCTTCACCAAGACCAACGTCTGGGCGTCCGGCCCGCTGGTCAAGGACAGGCTGTTCCTGTTCGCGATGTACGAGTACCGCGACACGAATTCGGTGAATACCAACGATTCGGGGACCCTGTTCTACGACAACAAGACCGGCGACGGCTTCTGGGGCGCGAAGCTGGACTGGCGCATCACCGACAACCAGCTGCTCGAACTGCTGGCGTTCTCGGACGAAAGCCAGACCGACCAGGTCGTCTATGACTACGACTGGGAGACCGGGGAGAAGGCGGATCCCGGCCCCCGGATCCTGGAGAGCGGCGGCCGCAGCGGGTCGGTGACCTACACCGTGCACATCGGGCAGAACTTCACCGCCAAGGCGATGGCCGGCGTGAACAAGAGCAGTTCGTTCACGCGTTCGCCCGTGGATGACGTCTGCTCCGGCGTGTTCGTGGATTCCAGCTACCGCTCGGTGTACGAGTCGATGGGGTCTCCACGGGTCGGATGCCACCCGACCGGCAGTTCCGTCATCTACCATACCGACGAGCGCGAGGTGGGTCGCCTCGACTTCGAATGGTCCCTGGGCGACCACTTCATCCGCTTCGGCCTGGACCGCGAGGTGATGTCGACCGACCGGATCAACCGCTATCCGGGCGACGGCCGCACCTACACCGCCTACCGCCTGGGGGCGGGCGAGCAGCTCGACAACGGCGCGACGTTGCCGCCCGGGGTGACCGACATCATCATGGCGCGCGAGCTGCGCGAGGGCGGCGTGTTCGAGTCCACGGCGACCGCCTGGTACGTCGAGGACAACTGGAACGTCACGCCGACCCTGCTGCTGAACCTTGGCGTCCGCGTGGACGAGTTCCACAACAAGACCGCCGCGGGCACCACCTTCATCAAGCTCGACAACCTGGTCTCGCCGCGTTTCGGCTTCTCGTGGGACATGCGCGGTGACGGCACCGCCAAGCTGTTCGGCAACCTCGGCCGCTACTACCTGCCGGTGACCAACAACATCACCGCCAACTTCGCCGAGGGCCGCATCGACGAGCGCACCTTCTACGCCCTGGAAGGCTGGCGCGCCGCGAACGACCCGTTGACCGGCGGCACCTACTACGAGCCCATCCTTGGCCAGCAGATCGGCCCGGTGGACGACAGCATGAACGTCATCGTCAACGACCTGCGCCAGCAGATCGATGCCGATCCCGACGCGGTGTACCAGGACGAGGCCATCATCGGCTTCCAGCAGATGCTGAACCAGGCCTGGTCGTGGGGTGTGAACGCGACCTACCGGCGCATGAAGAACGCGCTTGACGACATCCGCATCAACCACACCCCGTGCGGCCCGGTCGGTTTCAACCTGTGGCCAATCGGCAACCCGGGCAAGCCGCTGACGATCTGGGGCGATGCTTCCATCGGCTGTGAGACCGAGGGCTGGATCACGATCGACACTTCGCGCGACGGCTACATCAAGGGTGGCAGCGGCGAGGTCGTGGGCTACGCCGAGCCCAAGCGGACCTACAAGGCCATCGAGTTCCAGATCGACCGCGCATGGGACGGCAAGTGGGCCTTCAATGCGTCCTACATCTGGTCGAAGCTGGAGGGCAACCACGAGGGGCCGGTCAACTCCGACACCAACTTCGGCGAGACCGGCATGGTCCAGCACTGGGACCATCCGGCCAACAACGAGGCCTACGGCCCCCTGTTCAACGACCATCGCCACCAGATCAAGATCCGTGGCAGCTACGCGCTGAACCACATCTGGTCGTTCGGCGCGGTGCTGACGGCGATGTCGGGTGCCCCGATCAACCGCTTCGGCGTGATGTGGCCGAACGACAGCAACAGCGCCGCCAGCTTCACGTCCGAGGGTTCCGGCGGCGGCACCTTCTGGAACTGCGTGGCCAACTGCAACGGCGCGTGGAACGAGCGTGTGTTCGAATTCGTCGGCCGCGGAGCGGGCGGACGCATGCCCTGGACCTACAACCTGGGCGCGAACGTCACCTGGAAGCTCCCGGTGGACGGCATCGACCTCAGCGCGCGCCTGTCGGTGTACAACCTGCTCAACAGCGATGAGGTGATCAACGTCCGGCAGCGCTATGAGGCCAATCCCGGCGTGGTCCGCGGCCTGTGGGGTACCGGTACCCGCTGGCAGTCGCCGCGTTATACCCAGCTGGTCGTGACCTGGAACTTCTGACGGTTGCGGGACAGGCGGGCCGGCCCTTCCGGCCGCCCGCCAGCCGCTGGCGGCACGCCGGGGCCGCCAGCGGCCGTTTTTTTTCGGCCGGAACCCGATGCCCACGGAGGACTCCAGCGATAAATCTTCAGCGCCGGAGTACTGGCCAGGAATAAAAAATTGACATCCGTGTTACGGGCATGTTAAGCAGGGGTGAAGAGAGGGGTAGGGCGTCAGGCGCCACGAGGGCACCCGGGGTTGCAAGGGGGGCCCTGGCTCCAGCCGATACCAGCCAGTCGATTGCCTACCGGGGGAACAACCGAATGACCGCAGTCCATCCACGCAACAAGAAACCGCTGTTCGTCCTGTCCGCGCTTTCCGGCGCGATTGCCATGGCCCTGGCCGGCGTGGCGGGGGCGCAGGATGCCGTGCCGGGCGACCAGGCCAGGACCCTCGACACCGTGCAGGTGACCGGTTCGCGCATCAAGCGCGCGGACGTGGAGGCTGCGCTTCCCGTCACCGTGATCCAGCGCCAGCAGATCGAGGCGCAGGGCATCACCTCCGCCGAACAGCTGCTGATGTACCTGAACATCGCCGGCAACGGCTCGGACAACCTCGCCGCCAACAGCGGTATCGCACCTGCCGAGCTGCGCGGCATGAACGGCGTGTCCGGCGCCAACCTGCGTGGCCAGGGCTCGGACGCGACCCTGGTCCTGCTCAATGGCCGCCGCGTCGCGACCCACGGCCTGCGCGGCACTGCGGTGGACCTGAACTCGATCCCGTTCGCCGCCATCGAGCGCGTGGAGGTGCTGCGCGACGGCGCCTCGGCCGTGTACGGCACCGACGCGATCGGCGGCGTGATCAACTTCATCACCAAGACCGACTACCAGGGCCTCCAGGTCAACGCCTTCGTCGACATGACCGAGGAGGGGGGCGGCAACATCTATTCCACGAACGTCCTGTTCGGCAAGGGCGACCTCGACACCGACCGCTGGAACGTGTTCGCCACGGTCGCCTACAAGAAGAATGACATCCTGCGCGGCAACGCGCGCGACTTCTCCAACGGCTTCCAGCCCGAGCGCGGCCTGTCGCCCGACACCCGCGGCACGCCGTTCGCAACGATCTTCAACTTCGACGGCAGCTTGACCGGCTCTTCCCTGGTCGCGCCGGATGGTGCGGTCGTCAACGGCGTGAACATCCTCAACCTGCCGGGAGGCCCGGGTTGCGAGGCCGGTGGCGAGATGATGGGGCCGTACGACTACCGGCTGTGGGCGACCACCGCGACCAACGTCGCCTCGCGCTACGGCTGCGCCTGGGACTACCCGGCAGCCGCGGTGATGCAGCAGCCGCAGGAGAGCGTGCAGTTCATCGGCCGTGCCTCGTTCAAGATCAGCGACAACCACCAGGCCTACTTCGAGCTGATGGGTTCCGACGTCGATGCGAACCGCATCTTCGAGCCCAACCAGATCTCGTCCAGCTCGAGTGCCACGGCGGTCTTCAACCCCTCGACCTGGTTCCCGCTCAACGACCTCACGCGTGAGACCTACGACATGGTCTACAACGCGATGGCGGCCTATTTCGGCGCCGACCAGCTGACCTACGGCGCGCCCATCGCCTACCGCTGGCGCTGCATGGTCTGCGGCCCGCGCGAGATCCAGACGAACACCAAGGCCTACCGCGTGCTGGCCGCGCTCGAGGGCCAGATCGGCAACTGGGATTACAGCCTGGGCCTGTCCCGTTCCAGCAGCGAGTCCGAATCCAGGCTCGGTTCCGGCTACCACTACGTCGAGGGCCTGCAGCAGGTCCTTGGCAGCGGCCTGCTCAACCCGTTCCTGATGCCGGGCCAGGAGCAGCGTCCGGAGGCGATCGCCGCGCTCGAGGCGGCCTCGGCCCGCGGCGTGGTGCTCTACGGCGGCCGTTCCATCGTGACCGCCCTCGACGCGACCTTCTCCAGCAGCATCGCGCCCCTGCCGGGCGGCGACCTGCAGCTGGCGTTCGGCGTGGACCTGCGCCGCGAGGAGTTCGAGTTCAACGGCGACCGCCGTGCCGCCGAGAGCCGCCCGGCGATCTTCAACGCGCCGTTCGACGACGCCAACGCCCTGCCGCAGGTCGCCCGCAACATCAAGGCGGTGTTCACCGAGATCTACCTGCCGCTGCTCGAGAGGCTGGAGGTGACGCTGGCGGCCCGCTACGACGAGTACGACGGCTTCGGCGGCACCGCGAACCCGAAGGTGTCGTTCAAGTGGCGGCCGATCGATTCGCTGGCCTTCCGTGGCGCCTACAGCACGGGCTTCAAGGCGCCCGAGTTCAGCAAGCTGTTCAGCGGCACCCAGGAGCTGCAGAACACCGCGCTCGACGTGGCCGACCCGGGCAAGTGCCCGGGTGGCGTGGTCGACGAGACCCGTCCGGGCTGCGAGATGATCCGCCCGAACATCCTGACCGGCGGCAACCCGAACCTGAAGCCGGAGGAAGCGCGCCAGAGGAGCTTCGGCCTGGTGTTCTCGCCGGTCGACTGGTTCAACATGAGCCTCGACTGGTGGGAGATCGAGCGCATCCGCACCATCCGCAACGCGCCCGACCTGGACGTGCTGCGTGACTACTACGACCTGTTCCGCGACAACTGGATCCGCGACGCGAATGGCGACGTCGTCCTGATCGACCGCCGCTTCGTGAACTCGGGTGGCACGCTGATGAGCGGCGTCGAGCTCGACATGAACTTCCGTGGCGAGCTGGCCGGCGGCACCTGGCGCGTGAACTTCAACGGCAGCTACCTGGACAACTTCCAGGAGAAGTTGCTGGAGTTCATGCCGTACAGCGAGAACAAGGTCGGCCAGTACGTCCGCTACTACAGCATCCCGCTGAAGTGGAAGCACACCCTGGGCTTCAACTGGTCGAGGGGTGACTGGTCGCATACGCTGACTCAGGTCTACCGCCACGGCTACATGGACGAAAAGCCGACCAGCGTCGAGACCGGCCACTACATCCCGCCGGAGTGGAACCCGCGCGTCGACCGCTACATCACCTACAACTACAGCGTGCGCTACACCGGGTTCGACAGGCTTGAGCTGACCTTCGGCATCAAGAACCTGCTTGACCGGGATCCGCCGTTCACCGCCCACAAGAACGACTGGGCGAGCGGTGCCGGCTGGGAGCCGCGCGTCGCCGACCCGCGCGGCCGCGCCTACACGCTGGCTGTCAGGTACGACTTCTGGTGATGGCTGGTGGCACGTCGCGTCATGGAAACGGCCTGCTTGCAGGCTGTTTCCTTTCATGGCTCCTGGTGGCGCTGTCGGCGTGCGCGTTCGCGTCTGCACCGGACCCCACGGGAGTGGCCGGCCCGGACCGGCGCGCCGTGGACGCCGCGTTCGACGAGGCGTTCGAGCGCTACGGGCTGCCGGGGCTGGCGGTCGGCATCGTCGTGGACGGAGAGGTCGTCTACACCCGGACCAGGGGAGAGCTCGAGGCCGGTGGCGGTCGCGCCGTGGACGCCGGCACCCTGTTCAAGGTGGCCTCGAACACCAAGTCGATGACCACGGCTCTGCTGGCCCGGCTCGTCGACCAGGGCAGGCTGCAGTGGGACGATCCGGTGGTGAAGTACCTCCCGGACTTCCGCATGTACGACGACTGGGTCACGCGCGAGATGCAGGTGCGCGACCTGCTGATCCACAACAGCGGGTTGGGGGCGGGCGCAGGCGACCTGATGTTCTGGCCGGAGCCGAACCTGTTCACGCGCCAGGACGTGATCGCCGGCCTGCGGTACCTGAAGCCCGTCTACAGCTTCCGCTCGCGCTATGCCTACGACAACACACTGTACGTCGTCGCGGGCGAGGTGGCCGCCGCCGCGGGCGGCGCGCCGTACGACGTGCTGCTGCGGCGCGAGGTCTTCGCCCCGCTCGGCATGGACCGCTGCCAGGTGGGCGAGTGGAGGCGCGACGAGGTCGGCAACGTCGCCCAGGCGCACATGCGCAGCGGCGGGCGCAACGTTGTGATCCGCGCCGACGAGGAAGTCATCCCCGACGTGCCGATGATGGCGGCCGGCGGCGTCCGCTGCAGCCTCAACGACATGCTGAAATGGGTGCGGGCCTGGCTGCAGCCGGATGGCGACATCCTCGCCGAGGATGGCAGCCGCTGGCTGTCGCGCAGGCAGCGCGAGGAGCTGTGGAAGACCCACATGCCGATGCCGGTCACCCGCCAGATGCGCGAATGGGACCGCAGCCATTTCCATGCCTACGGCTACGGCTGGCGGTTGACCGACGTGGACGGGACCTGGAAGGTCTCGCATACCGGCACGCTGGCCGGCATGTACTCGGCCGTGGTGCTGCTGCCGGAGAAGAACGCCGGCATCGTGTTCCTGAGCAATGGCGAGGCCGGGGAGGCGCGGACCGTGCTGCCCCAGGTCCTGGTCAAGCAGTTCACGGATCCGGGCAACGCGCGCAGGCACACGGTCGCCCACTACGCGGAATGGCTCGCGCGGGAGCGCGTCGCGTCAGCCGGTCCCGCGCCGGCAGCGCGGGCGGAACCCGCATCGCGTGCACCGGCATCTCCCGGGGAACTTGGCGATGACCTCGGCCGCTGGCGCGATCCCTGGTTCGGCGAGGTCCTGGTCTGCCCGGAAGACGGGGGCGTGCGCTTCCGCTCGTTGAAGTCGCCCAAGCTCGACGGCGACGTTATGCGCGCGGACGGGCGCCTGCTGGTGGACTGGCGCGACGAGGACGTGGACGTGGAGGCCTGGCTCGACTTCAGCGGTCCGGCTGGCGCGCGCCGCCTGCGCATGGCCAAGACCGACCCGGACGCGGATTTCAGCTACGACTACGAGGACCTCGACTTCACGAAGGTGGGTGAATGTCCGTGACGAAGTGCCTGTCATGGCGGGCGGCCGCATTGGCCGCGTTGGTCCTGCTCGGCAGCGGTTGCCGGCAGGGTGCCGGGGATGCCGATCCCGACGTCTCGCCGGCACGCGATGCCGCCGAGGCCGGCATGGTCGATGTCGCCACGGTGGTCCAGGGGCTCGACACCGACATCCGCTACGCAGGCCCGGACAATTTCACCGGTGGACCGGTGGACGGCTACGAGGCGGGCAAGTGCTACCTGCATGCGGTGGTGGCCGATGCGCTCGGGCGCGTGGAAGCGCGCCTGCGCGAAGAAGGCCTGCGGTTGCGGGTGTTCGACTGCTACCGGCCGATGCGCGCGGTCCGGCACTTCGTGCGCTGGGCCGCGCAGCCGGAGGACCCGGCCACGCGCCAGCTCTGGCATCCGGGCATCGACAAGTCGAAGCTGATTCCCGGCTACATTTCCGACCGATCGGGCCACAGCCGTGGCGCGACGGTGGACCTGACGCTGCTTTCGTGCGATGCCCGGGGCAACTGCGCGGAACTCGACATGGGCACGCCGTTCGACTTCTTCGACCCGAGCGCCAATACCGCGCACGAGGGAATCACGCCGGAGCAGCGGCGCAACCGCGAGCGCCTGGTCGAGGCGATGGCGCGCGAGGGTTTCGCCAACTATCCGATGGAGTGGTGGCACTTCACCTACAAGCCGGAACCCACTCCCGGGACGTTCTTCGACTTCCCGGTGCGTTGACGGGCATGCCGCTGGACCGCGGGAAACTGCGGTCAGCCGATCTTCTTGAAGGTGTTGGTATTGCCCAGGCGCTCGATCTTGCCGCCCGCCTTGCGGAAGGCCTCGAGGTCGGCGGCGAGCTGCTCGCGGGTCAGCGTGGCCTGTTGCTTGCTGCTGGAGCGGGAGGGCTTGCGGAGGGAGATGTTGCTGTTCTTGCTCGGCGGCATTTCAATCGCATGGATGCGGGTGAACCGCAAGTTTAGCTTCCGGGTCGTGAAAATAACGTTCAATCAGGCCCGTATTCCCGGGAAAATCCGATATTTCCCGGCATGAACGGCGAAAATCGGCGGAATCCAACGGGAATCACCATTGCATGCATCCGGCCCGGATATGCCAATGCCTGCTCCCCGGCCCGCATTCATCGAGGGAGCAATGCCTGCGCGGATGCGCCGCGGGCAGGCTCACAATGGCAGCAGTTCGTATGTGCCGGACAGGACGGGTTTGACCAGGATGCGGTAGCCGTCGCCGTCGAATCCTTCGGCCACCCGGTCGAGCATGCGCGCTTCACCGATGCCCGCTGCGCTTCCCAGGTAATGCCAGTCGCGCACGACGTGGATCTGGACCATGTCCGCGCCGCGCTCGACGATGCCGATGGCGCCTCCATGCGGCCAGGTTTCGACGCGCATCTTCTGCAACGCCGCTTCCAGCCGCATGCCGTGTTCCGCGACGGATTCACGCCCGCAGCACGCGCCAGCGCAGCGGCCGATCGTCGCCCGGAAGCAGGGCCGGCCCGGCGGAACCTTCTCGATGCCGAGCAGGCCGTAACACAGCCGGTTCCCGTCGGCGACCGCGCGCAGCGCACGCAGCGCCGCCGTCCGGCTCGAAAACAGTCCGTGCAGCCCGGGTATGGCCGCGAAGCGCAGTTCGCGCGATGACACGACCACGGGCCGGCCCGGCAGCAGGCGGATCGAGAACAGGTTCCGCGTACGCCGCAGTTTCCGGTTGTACAGCGGCTGCATCAGCTTGACCAGCCGGGCTTCCAGCAGCCGTGCGCCGAGGTCGCCGGCGGTGCGGGTGTACGTGATCCTGCGCGACTGGCGCAGGAGGCATGCTTCGTCGGGCGTGCGCATGTGGGCCAGGACCCGCGAACGGATGTCCACGCTCTTGCCGATGTAGAGCAGGGCATCGCCGTCGCCGTGGAACATGTATGCGCCGGGCGCGCGCGGCAGGTTCGCGATCTGCGGACGCAGGTGTTCCGGATACGCGTAGCGGCCGGTTCCGGCCGGACGTGCCCTGACTGGAACGTGCATGCGCTGTCTCCCGCTGTCTCCCCGGCGCGGCGGCGCCTGGCGCATCGTGGACGGGAGCAGGCTCACGGGATGAGACAGGTGTCCTTGGCGCGCGGAAGGATGCGCGTCACGGCCGCGAGGGGAGAAGTGCGCGGGGCGGGGCGGGGCATCCGTGGATGCCGCCCGCCCGGGCGTCTCCCCGCGTGAGACGCGCCATCGCCAGCATGGCGGCATGGCACTCGAACTCGAACCATGCACCGAAAGCGAATTCAACGCGGCGATCATCTCCCACGCGGCGCGTCCGGGCTGGCGTGTCCACAGCGACCACGGGCGGCGCCGCTGGCGCGGTTACGTCGGAGGCGCGCTGGTGGTCGAGTACCGCGTCATCGGACGGCAGGAGTTCTTCTTCCGCAGGGCGGGCGTTGCCGTCCCCGCGTTCCGATACGCGGCCGGCGCCGGAGCGTGTGGGTGCGGAGTCCGGTCCGGGGCAGGACACGTCGGCGGTGACCCGCGCCCGTGGGGGGCGTGATGCCGCCGTGGGCGGCCGGCACGGGCAGGTCCATCCGCCGTTCCGGGAAATGGAAAAGCCCGGCCTTGCCAGGCCGGGCTTCGGGGTCTGGTGGGCGGTGTAGGGTTCGAACCTACGACCCCTGCCGTGTGAAAGCAGTGCTCTACCGCTGAGCTAACCGCCCGATGCGTTGCCCGATGCGCCGCGGTGCGGCGGATCGAAGCGATGCGGGCTGCAAATTCTACGGGGGCGGCCGCCGGCAGACAAGCGGCGGCGGACCATGCCGGGCGGAAGCTGCCGGATCCCGGGGGGCGGGGTCGGAGCGGGGCGGTGGCGGGAACGGCTTCTCCCGGGCAGGGAGGTCAGCCGGTGTACGCGCTCACGAGGCGGTGCAGGTGGACGCGCTCGCCGTCGCGCAGGAAGGGAGCGAGCAGCATCATCACCTGGACGATGCCGTCGCGGATCGCGGCCTGCTCGTCCCGTTCGCCGCGGATGGCGGCGTAGTTCAGCCAGAAGGTCGCCAGCACCAGCAGGTTGGTTGCGGCGGCCTCGATCTCGGCGGCGGAGGCGCGGATCACACCGGCCTGCGCCAGCCCGCGCATCACCGTGCGGGCGCGTTCGTCGGCGCGCCTGAGGATGCGCGCGAAACGCACGCGCAGGCGGCGGTTGCGGCTGAGGATCTCGAGCAGGTCGCGGTAGAGGAAGCGGTAGTCCCAGATGCACTCGAACACCCGGTGCAATTGCATCCAGATGTCCTCGAGGCCGGGCAGGCGGTCGTCCGGCGGGGTGAGCGCCTCGTCCATGCGCTGTTCGTAGCGCACGAACAGCTGCTCGATGATGTCGTCCTTGTTGCGGAAGTGGTAGTACAGGTTGCCCGGGCTGATCTCCAGCTCGTCGGCGATGTGGTTGGTGGTCACCCGCGGCTCGCCGCGCTCGTTGAACATCGCGAGCGAGCGGTCGAGGATGCGCTGGCGGGTGTTCCTTGCCATGGCCCGTGGTGGGGGCGGAGCCGTTCACCCCGCCATCAGTTTCCCGACCAGTTCGACGTAGCGCCGCTGTGCCTCCTCGCGCGGCATGCCGCGCAGCGCGCTCCAGGCTTCGTACTTGGCGTTGCCGACCACGTCGAAGAAGCTCGGCTTTTCCCCGTGGACATCGCCCTCGGTAGCCTGCTTGTAGAGCGCGTACAGGCGCAGGAGCGTGTCGTTGTCCGGTCGTTCCGCGAGCGATTGCACGTCCCGCGTCGCCTGCTCGAATGCCTGCTTCAGCTCGTCGGACATCGCCCCCTCCCGTGGCCGGGCCCATGACAGCACGGCCCCCGGGGAGGGTCAATACGCCGGCGGATCGCCCGTGCGCCCGGCGCGGTGCGCGTGGCGGGCGGGGGCGGAAGGCAGGAGGGCGCGGTCAGTATGGCCGGCACTGCCGGAAGCGCACGCGGGCGTCGCTGCCGGGCGGCGGCGTGAGCTGGATGCGCGAGGCGGCCAGCTCGTCGAAGCGCTCGACCAGCGGGCAGATGCGCTCGAAGGCGTCGCCGTTCACCGCGGACAGGAAGACCTGCAGCGTCGATTCGCTCGACCAGACGGCGCGGTCCACGTCGGGCAGGGTCGAGACGGCCTTGCGCAGCTGCTCGCGCTGCTCCCCGATGGACAGGGCCTTCGGCGCGCCGGCCGCCGCCTGCTCCCCGGCCTGGCTGTCCTCGGCCGGACCGGCCGTGGTGGCGGGGGGCTGCGCGGCGGGGGTGGCGGCCGTGGCGGTCGGGGAAGGTTCCGCCTTTTCCCGTGGCGTCGGCAGCAGCAGGAAAACGGCGATGCCGGCGACGAGCGCCAGCAGCCACGATAGCAGGACGCCCTGGCGCGCGCGCTGGGCGGCCTTGCCGCGGATGGCGGCCAGCTGTTCGGCCGGCAGGGAATCGCGCAGTTCCGGCCACAGCGCATGGCCGTCGAGCAGTTCGATGCCCTGCACCGGGGCGATGTCGCGCGCGTCCTCGCTGATGCGGCCCTGGGTGACGAGGAAGCCGCCCGCGGCGTTCTTCAGCAGGATGTCGTTGGCCAACTGGTTGACCGCGGGCCGGCCGAGCACGTAGGCCCGGCCATGCTTGCATGACAGCAGCCAGAGCTTGCCGTCCTTCTCGAGGACGATGTCGCGGTCGCCGGCCGCTTCCTCCTGGTCCACGGCCGCCTGCTGGTAGCCACGGCGCGCGAGCGCGTCCAGCACCATGCGCACGAACACGCGCCACGACACGCCCGACAGCGCGTTGATGCCGGCCATGGTCTCGTCGCGGCGCATGCGGTACGTGAGGTAATACGCGGTCCCGGCGGCGCCGATGACCACCATGGCGGCAACGGCCACGAGCCAGCTCGCAATCGAACCCATGTGTCGCGATCACCCGATCGGTAGGGGCGCAACAGGATAACGGATGGGCCCGCACAACCGGGCATGCCGTTTCTCCCATGCGTGTTCTCCCATGCGTGGCGCGCTTCACGGTTCCGGCGCGCAATGGGTGCGCGCCACCGCCCCCCGGCCGCCGGGCCGTTCAGTCGCGGGCCGCCCGGCTGCGTGCCTTCCCGGCCTTCTTCGCGGGGGACCGGTTCGCGGCCTTCGTCTTCGCCGTGCCCGCCCTGCCGGAGCGGGTGCCTGCGGAGGAGGCACCCGGGCGGCCACGCAGCTCGGCGGCGAGGGCGTCGATGCGGCGGGACAGCTCGAGGATGTCGTCGCGTCCCGGCACGCCCAGCGTGGCCAGCGCGCGCCGCACGCGCTCCTCGAACAGTTTCTCGACCTGGTCCCAGGCCTCCGTGGCGCGTTCGCGGGCGTGGCTGATGCTGGCCTCGACCACCTCGCGGACGGCGCCGGCCTGCCTGTCCGCGGTGCGGCGCGCGGTGTTCTCGAAGTCGAGCCCTTCCTTCACCAGCGTCTCGAACAGGCGCGTGCCTTCGGCCTGGGCACGGCCAAGGGCGCCGAGCCCGGCCAGCCAGATCTGCTGGGCGGTCTCGCTCAGCGTGCCGGCCAGCCCTTCCGACGCCGGCTGCGCCGGCTTGCGCCGGGTTTTCCTGGACGTGGCCATGGTTGCCTCCTTTTCCGGTGGGGTCCCGATGGTGGATGATCGCGGCCCGCCGGCACGCCCGGCTTCGAAGCCGGGCGCCGGCATGCCGGCCACGGGGGGCGCGGGACCTGCGGCCCCCGTGGGTCAGAACCTTTCCCGCAGCACCCGCCGGATCTCGGCCTCGATCGGGCCCTTCAGCGCCGACATCAAAAAGCCGAGGTTTGCGGTCACCCGGAGCTGGTCGGGGGACAGGGCGATCCTGCCGTCCACCCCCGGGCCCCGGAATCCAAGCGTGTCGCCGTCCCACGCGTATTCGATCCCGAAGCGTTCGGCCAGCTTGCGCGCGACCTGTTCCACCGTGGCGCGTGCGGCCTCGAGGGGGAGGGAATGCGCGTGGCGGATGTCGATGCCTGACATGGCGGTCTATCGCGTGGGGGACGGGGCCATTGTGCGCCCGTGGCCGTCGCGGACCAAGCCGGCATGCTAGATTGCGGCCGCATGGAAGGAACGCGCATCCGATTGCCCGGCAGTGGAGAAGACCGGCCATTGTCGATCGGCGTCTATGGCCTCGTCCGCCGTGGCGGCGAGGTGCTCGACCTGGTCGAAGGGGCCGATGCCGGAGTCCGGCTCTGCGTGGATCGCCGCGGGATGTGGCTGACGGTCGAGGGCAACGCCAGCGTGCACGTGAACGGCCGCCCGATCCGGCGCATGGCCATGCTGCGGGTGGGCGATGCCATCTTCGTGGACGGCATCGAGGCGCGCCTGCTGGGCGCGAAGCCGCCGGAGGCGCCGCCGCCGTGGACCGACCCCGGCCGGCAGGTGGACGACCCGCGGATCGTCGTGCGTGGCATCGGCGGCCGCTACCACGGGCGCTGTTTCACCCTGGAGCGGCCGAAGCTGGTCGGCAGCGGCCCGGCCGCGGACATCCGCATCGATGATCCCGCCTTCGCCGACCGCCATGCGCGCTTCGAGCTGTCCGGCGAGCACGTGATCCTGCGTGACCTGGGATCGGCCGGGGGCAGCCTGGTCAACGGCGAGCCGGTGCGCGACGCGGTCCTGAGCGCCGGCGACCAGGTCGTGTTCAACGGCCACCACCGCTTCGTGGTCGAGGCGCCGCGGCGCGTGCCGCCCGACCGTACCGGTGGCGGCGAACCGGAGGCCGAAGAAGCGGGCGTCGCCGAAATGCCGTCCCGCGCCACCCCGTGGCGGCTGCCGGTCGTGCTGCTGCTTTCGGCGCTGCTGTTGGCGGGGCTGCTCGCGGCGCTGCTGCTGTCCGGTCCGGGCTGATCCCGGGGCCCCGCATCCCCGCCCGCATCACGGTGCCTGGCGCGGCGCGGCCCCGGCCGCGCGGGCGCGAACGGCCAGCCGTTTCCACAGGCGCCAGCCAAGCAGCAGCGACAGGACCGCCGCGTACGCCAGCGGCTCGCGCACGTCGGCCTTCACCACCCACCAGAAGTGCAGCACCGCCAGCACGGCCACGGCGTACACCAGACGGTGCAGCCGGCCCCAGCGGCGGCCGAGCCGGCGCATCCAGCCACTGGTGGAAGTGGCTGCCAGCGGCACCAGCAGCAGCCAGGCGGCGAAGCCTGCGGTGAGGTAGGGCCGCTTCACGATCTCCCCGAACACCAGCGCCCAGTACCCGCGCAGGTCCAGCACGAGATACGCGGCCAGGTGCAGCGAGGCATAGGCGAACGCGTACAGCCCCAGCATGCGCCGGAAGCGCAGCAGCGCGGCGAGCCCGGACAGCTGACGCAATGGCGTGACCGCGAGCGTGGCCAGCAGGAAGCGCAGGGCCCACAGCCCGAGGAAGTGTTCGATTCCGGCGACGGGATCGGCGCCGAGCGCGTCGAGGTCCGTGCCGGACTGTACGAGCCACATCCGCCGGGCCAGCAGCGCGAGTGGCGCCAGGGCCAGGGCGTGGGCCAGTACCCGCGCGGTGGCCAGCAGTCGTCCGTCCCGGCCCATCCGCGGTTCAGTACCAGCGCCGCAGGTCCATGCCCGCGTACATCGGTGCGACCAGTTCCGCGTAGCCGTTGAACGGGCGGGTCGGGATGCGCCCGGCGACCAGCCGGCTGCCGCTGCCGGCGATGCGGCGCTCGGTCTTCTGGCTCCAGCGCGGGTGGTCCACGTCCGGGTTGACGTTGGCGAAGAAGCCGTACTCCCGCGGCTGGAGCCTGTTCCAGGTGGTTTCCGGCATGCGTCCGGTGAAGCGGATGGCGACGATGGACTTGATGCTCTTGAAGCCGTATTTCCACGGCACCACCAGCCGCAGCGGCGCGCCGTTCTGCTGTGGCAGCGGCCTGCCGTACACGCCGGTGGCCAGGAACGCGAGCGGGTGCATCGCCTCGTCGATGCGCAGGCCCTCGCGGTAGGGCCAGTCGAGGATCCCGCGGCGGACGCCCGGCATCTGCTCCGGGTCGGCGAGGGTGGTGAAGGCCACGTACTTCGCCCGCGAGGTCGGGCCGAACCGCCGCAGCACCGCCGCGAGCGGCACGCCCAGCCACGGGATCACCATCGACCAGCCCTCCACGCAGCGCAGGCGGTAGATGCGTTCTTCCGCGGTGAGGCCCTTGAGCAGGTCCTCCAGCGCGATCGTGCCCGGGTGTTCGCATTCGCCGGACACTTCCACCGTCCACGGCGAGGTGCGCAGCGTCCCCGGCGCGCGCGACGGATCCTGCTTGCCGCTGCCGAACTCGTAGAAGTTGTTGTAGCCGGTGACGTCCTCGTAGCGGGTCAGCGGTTCGGTGGTGCGGAACGCGTCGCCGGCGGGAGCGGCCGCCACCGTTCCGGAAGGTGGCGGGGGCGGTTCGGCCCCGGAACAGCCGGCGAGCGCGAGCGCCGGCGAGGATGCGAGCATCGCCAGCACGCGCCTGCGCTCGCGCCAGACCGTTTCATCGGTAACTTCCGCCTCGGGAATCCGCAACGCGTCGCGCAGGGCCATGGCTGCCTCCGTCGTCCACGAAGGATAGAGCCGCGCAGGCCGGGAAAGTTGCATCCGGAAGTGTTGCGGTGCGGCATACTACGGATTCCCGCCCCCGCGAACGGAAAACATGGCCCGCGCTTACAACTTCAGCCCCGGTCCCGCCGCCATCCCGGAGGAGGTCCTGCGCCAGGCGCAGGCGGACATGCTCGAATGGCGCGACGCAGGCGCCTCGATCGTCGAGATCAGCCATCGCGGGCCCGAATTCCTCGAGGTCGCGCGCCAGGCCGAGGCCGACCTGCGCACCCTGCTGGCGGTCCCGGACGACTACGCCGTGCTGTTCACCACCGGCGGCGCCACCACGCAGCAGGCGCTGATCGCGCTCAACTTCGCCTCGCCCGGGCAGAAGGTGGACTACGTGGTCACCGGCCACTGGGGACGCACCGCGCTCCAGCAGCTTGCCACGGTGGAGGTGAACATCGCCGCCAGCAGCGAGGCCGACGGCTTCCGCTCCATCCCGCCACGTGATTCCTGGCGGCTGTCGAAGGACGCGGCCTATGTCCATATCACCGCCAACGAGACCATCCACGGCGTGGAGTTCCGCCCGTCGTGGGGCCAGGTGCCGCCGGACACCGGCGACGTGCCCCTGTTCGCGGACTTCAGCTCCAGCATCGCCTCCGGTCCGATCGACATTTCGAAGTACGGCCTGATCTACGCCGGCGCGCAGAAGAACCTCGGTCCGGTCGGCATCAGCGTGGTGATCGTGCGCCGCGACCTGCTCGAGCGCGCCGGCCACCCGCGCGCCAGGATCTTCGACTACCGCGCGCAGCTCGGGAACGAGTCGATGCTCAACACGCCGCCGACGTGGAACTGGTACATGCTCGGCCTGACCGTGCGCTGGATGATCGGGCAGGGCGGCACCGCCGAGTTCGACCGCCGCAGCGACATCAAGTCGAGGATGCTGTACGAGGCGATCGACTCGTCCGGCGGCTTCTACCGCAACGACGTGGACCCGGCGGTGCGCTCGCGCATGAACGTGCCGTTCTTCCTGCACGACGGGCGGCTCGACGGGCCCTTCCTGGCCGAGGCGCGCGAAGCGGGACTGATCGGACTGAAGGGCCATCGCGTGCTCGGTGGCATGCGTGCGTCGATCTACAACGCGATGCCGGTGGAAGGTGTGCAGGCGCTGGTGGATTTCATGCGGGAGTTCCAGAAACGACATGGCTAGGCGTACGACGAAGCCCGCCGCCGGCAGTGCCGGCGCGTCGGAACGTGCCGCAGGGAAGGCGGCGGCGAAGCCCGCGAGGAAAGCCACGAAGAGGGCCGCCGGGAAGCGGGCCCCGGCGCGTGGCGGGGCCGGGAAGCCGGCGAAGGAACCGGCGCCGGGCATCGTGCCGGGCGCGCCGGTGGGGCCGGGCGGCAAGCCCGGCCTCGACGCGCTGCGCGAGCGGATCGACGGCATCGACCGCCAGATCCAGGCGCTGATCGCCGAGCGCGCGCAATGGGCGCGCCAGGTCGGCAGGGCCAAGGGCAGGCTCGCCGCGGCGGTGGACTACTACCGCCCCGAGCGCGAGGCGCAGGTGCTGCGCAAGGTGGTGGACCGCAACGACGGGCCGCTGTCCGACGAGGTGCTGGTGCGCCTGTTCCGCGAGATCATGTCGGCGTGCCTGGCCCAGCAGGAGCCGCTCAAGGTCGGCTACCTCGGCCCCGAGGGCACGTTCTCGCAGCAGGCCGTGCACAAGCACTTCGGCCACTCGGCCAAGGGCCTGCCGCTGGCCAGCATCGAGGAGGTGTTCGACGAAGTCGCCGCCGGCAACGCCGACTTCGGCGTGGTGCCGGTCGAGAACTCGGGGCAGGGCACGATCCAGTCCACCCTCGACATGTTCCTGACCTCGCCGCTGAAGATCAGCGGCGAGGTGGAGCTGCGCGTGCACCAGTACCTGATGTCCCGCACCGGCCGGATCGAGGACATCGAGCGCGTGTATGGCCACGGCATGTCGCTGGCGCAGTGCAAGAACTGGCTGCGCCAGAACCTGCCCGGCGTGCGCAAGGAGGCCGTGTCCAGCAACGCCGAGGGCGTGCGCCGCGCCAGGCTGGCCGACGACGCCGCGGCGATCGCGGGCGAGAACGCCGCGCACGTGTACGGCATGAGGATCGTCGCCGGCCCGATCGAGGACCGCAGCGACAACACCACGCGCTTCCTGGTGATCGGGCGCAGGCTGTTCCCGCCGTCCGGGCATGACCGCACCTCGCTGATGGTGTTCATCCGCGACCAGCCCGGCGCGCTGTACCGCATCCTCGAGCCGCTGGCGCGCCGCCGGATCAGCATGAACCGGATCGAGTCGCGCCCGGCGCACGGCAAGCTGTGGCAGTACGCGTTCTTCATCGACGTCGAGGGCCACGTCGACGAGTCGCCGCTGAAGGACGCGCTGGCCGAGATCGACGACTTCGCCGGCGAGGTGCGCGTGCTCGGCTCCTACCCGGTGGCGGTGCCGTGAACGCGCGGATGCAGGACACGCCCGGGGCCGCCGTGGACGAACGGTTCTTCCTGGAACTGGCACAGCCCGCGATCCGCGGGCTGAAGGCCTATGACCCGGGCCATGACCTGGTGGCGCTGCGCCGCCGCTTCGCCGGGCGGCTGCTGGTCGAACTGGGCTCGAACGAGAATCCGCATGGGCCCAGCCCGCGCGCCAGGGAGGCGGTCGCGGCCGTGCTCGGCGAGCTGCACCGCTACCCGGACCCGCTCGGCGGCGACCTCAGGCGCGCGCTGGCGGCGAGGCACGGCGTCGGCACCGGCGCCATCCTGCTCGGCAACGGCTCGCACGAGCTGCTGATGCAGTTCGGCCAGGCCTTCGCCGGGCCGGACGCCGGCATCGTGATGTCGCAATACGGCTTCGCGGTGTACGCGATCGCGGCGATGGCCACGGGCGCGCCGCTGGTGCAGGCGCCGGCGCTGCCGCGCGAGCACGCCATGCCGCGCGGGCACGACCTCGACGCGATCGCCGCCGCGATCACGCCCGGCACCCGGCTGGTCTACCTGGCCAACCCCAACAACCCGACCGGCACCTGGTACGGCGCCGATGCCTTCCGCGCGTTCATGGCGCGCGTGCCGCGCGGGGTGATCGTGGTGGTGGACGAGGCCTATGCCGAGTTCGTGGACGCGCCGGACTACGCCTCGGCGCTGGAACTGCTGCCCTCGCATCCGAACCTCGTGGTCACCCGCACCTTCAGCAAGGCGCATGCGCTCGCCGGCCTGCGCGTCGGCTACGCGGTGGCGCACCCGGGCTTCGTCGCGGTGATGGAGCGCCTGCGCGAGAGCTTCAACGTCAACATGGCGGCGCTGGCAGCCGCCGAAGCTTCCCTGGCCGACGACGAACACCTCGCCGAGGGCGTGCGCCTCAATGCGGAGCGCCGCGCCCGGCTCGCGGAGGAACTGCGCCGGCGCGGCCTGTTCGTGTACCCGTCGCAGACCAATTTCCTGCTGGTCGAGTTCGGGCCGGGAACGGACGCGGTCGAGCGCAGGCTGCTCGAGGCCGGCGTGGTGGTGCGGCCGATGGGCGGCTACGGCCTGCCGGAGTGCCTGCGCATCACCGTCGGCGACGAGCGCGGGAACGCGCGGCTGCTGCAGGTCTTGGACGGGGTGCGGGCATGAGCGCGCGGCGTGACTGGACCGCCACCGCCGGCGGGCCGCTGCATGGCACGTTCGACATCCCGGGCGACAAGTCGGTCTCGCACCGGGCGGTGATGTTCGCCTCGCTGGCCGACGGCACGTCCACCATCGACGGTTTCCTGGAAGGCGAGGACACCCGCGCCACCGCGGCGATCTTCGCGCGCCTGGGCGTACGCATCGAGACGCCTTCGCCCTCGCGCCGGATCGTGCACGGGGTGGGCGTGGACGGCCTGAAGCCCGCCGACGGCCCGCTGGACTGCGGCAACGCCGGCACCGGCATGCGCCTGCTCGCCGGCCTGCTGGCCGCGCAACCGTTCGACAGCGTGCTGGTGGGCGACGGATCGCTCTCGCGCCGGCCGATGCGCCGGGTCACCGGGCCGCTGGCGCGGATGGGCGCGAGGATCGAGACCGGACCGGACGGCACGCCGCCGCTGCGCATCCACGGCGGCCAGGTGCTGCGCGGCATCGACTGCGTGCTGCCGGTGGCCAGCGCGCAGGTGAAGTCGGCCATCCTGCTGGCCGGCCTGTACGCGCAGGGCACCACCTCGG
>CALLKI010000064.1 GCA_938008415.1 uncultured Luteimonas sp.
CAACCCGGCCACCATCATGACCGACCCCGAGATGGCGGATGCGGTCTACATCGAGCCGATCAACTGGCAGACGGTCGCGAAGATCATCGAGAAGGAGCGCCCGGACGCGCTGCTGCCGACGATGGGAGGCCAGACCGCGCTCAACTGCGCGCTGGACCTGGCCGACAACGGCGTGCTGGAGAAGTACGGCGTCGAGCTGATCGGCGCCTCGCGCGAGGCCATCCGCATGGCCGAGGACCGCGAGCTGTTCCGCAAGGCCATGGCCGAGATCGGCCTCGAATGCCCGAAGGCGCAGATCGCGCGCAGCTTCGAGGAGGCGCTGGCGATCCAGGCCGAGGTCGGCTTCCCGACCATCATCCGCCCGTCGTTCACCCTGGGCGGCACCGGCGGCGGCATCGCCTACAACCGCGAGGAGTTCGAGGAGATCGTCAAGCGCGGCCTCGACCTGTCGCCGGTGCACGAGGTCCTGATCGAGGAGTCGGTTCTGGGCTGGAAGGAGTTCGAGATGGAGGTCGTCCGCGACAAGGCGGACAACTGCATCATCGTCTGCTCCATCGAGAACCTCGACCCGATGGGCGTGCACACCGGCGACTCGATCACGGTCGCGCCGGCGCAGACCCTGACCGACAAGGAGTACCAGCGCCTGCGCGACGCCTCGATCGCGGTGCTGCGCAAGATCGGCGTGGATACCGGCGGCTCCAACGTGCAGTTCGGCGTCAACCCGCGCACCGGCCGCGTGGTGGTGATCGAGATGAACCCACGCGTCTCGCGCTCGTCGGCGCTGGCCTCCAAGGCCACCGGCTTCCCGATCGCCAAGGTCGCGGCCAAGCTCGCCGTCGGCTACACCCTGGACGAGCTGCGCAACGAGATCACCGGCGGCAGGACCCCGGCCTCGTTCGAGCCGACCATCGATTACGTGGTCACCAAGGTGCCGCGCTTCGCCTTCGAGAAGTTCCCGCAGGCCGAGGCCCGCCTGACCACGCAGATGAAGTCGGTGGGCGAGGTGATGGCGATCGGCCGCACCTTCCAGGAGTCGCTGCAGAAGGCCCTGCGTGGCCTGGAGACCGGCAAGGTCGGCCTCGACCCGACCGGACTGGACCTGGCCGACCCCGAGGCCATGGCCGTGCTGCGGCGCGAGCTCAAGGACCCGGGCCCGGACCGTCTGTTCCACGTCGCCGACGCCTTCCGCGCCGGCATGGGCGTGGAGGAAGTGTACGCGCTGTCGGCGATCGACCCGTGGTTCCTGGACCAGATCGCCGACATCGTCGCCGCCGAGCAGGAGGTCGCGGCCGGCGGGCTCGACGCCCTGGATGCCCGCCGCCTGCGCGAGCTCAAGCGCATGGGCTTCTCCGACGCGCGCCTTGCGCAGCTGGTGGGCACCGACGAGGGGGCGATCCGGGCCCTGCGCCGCGCGCACGGCGTGCGCCCGGTGTACAAGCGCGTGGACTCGTGCGCGGCCGAGTTCGCGACCACGACCGCCTACATGTACTCGACCTATGAGGACGAGTGCGAGGCCGAGCCGGGCGACCGCGACAAGATCATCGTGCTCGGCGGCGGCCCGAACCGGATCGGACAGGGCATCGAGTTCGACTACTGCTGCGTGCACGCGGCGCTCGCCCTGCGCGAGGACGGGTACGAGACCATCATGGTCAACTGCAACCCGGAGACGGTGTCCACCGACTACGACACTTCCGACCGGCTGTACTTCGAGCCGCTCACGCTCGAGGACGTGCTCGAGATCGTGGAGCTGGAGAAGCCGAAGGGCGTGATCGTGCAGTTCGGCGGCCAGACCCCGCTGAAGCTGGCGCGCGCGCTCGAGGCCAACGGCGTGCCGATCATCGGCACCTCGCCGGATTCGATCGACCTGGCCGAGGACCGCGAGCGCTTCCAGAAGCTGGTCGACAGCCTGGGCCTGAAGCAGCCGCCGAACCGCACCGCGCGCAGCGCCGAGGAGGCGCTGGTGCTCGCCCGCGAGATCGGCTACCCGCTGGTGGTGCGCCCCAGCTACGTGCTCGGCGGGCGTGCCATGGAGGTGGTGCACACCGATGCCGACCTGGTGCGCTACATGCGCGACGCGGTGAAGGTGTCGAACGATTCGCCGGTGCTGCTCGACCGCTTCCTCGACAGCGCGGTCGAGGTGGACGTGGACGTCATCGCCGACCGCGAGGGCAACGTCCTGATCGGCGGCATCATGGAGCACATCGAGGAGGCCGGCGTGCACTCGGGCGATTCCTCGTGCTCGTTGCCGCCGTACTCGCTCTCGCCGGCCACCCAGGACGAGCTGCGCCGCCAGGTGGTGGAGCTGGCGCGGGCGCTGGACGTGGTCGGGCTGATGAACACCCAGTTCGCCATCCAGGCCAACGGCGACGGTACCGACACGGTGTACCTGCTCGAGGTCAACCCCCGCGCCTCGCGCACCGTGCCGTTCGTGTCCAAGGCCACCGGCCTGCAGCTGGCCAAGATCGCCGCGCGCTGCATGGCCGGCCGGACCCTCGCCGATCAGGGCGCCACGAAGGAAGTCGTGCCCGACTACTACTCGGTCAAGGAGGCGATCTTCCCGTTCGCCAAGTTCCAGGGCGTGGACCCGATCCTCGGCCCGGAGATGCGCTCCACCGGCGAGGTCATGGGCATCGGGCGCAGCTTCGGCGCCGCGTTCGCGCGCGCCCAGGAGGCGGCCGGGATCAAGGCGCCGCCGCCCGGCAAGGCCTTCGTCTCGGTCCGCGACCCGGACAAGAAGCGCGTGCTGCCGGTCGCCCGCGAGTTGCTGGACCGCGGCTACACGATCGTCGCCACCTCCGGCACGGCGAAGTGGCTGCAGGAGCACGGCATCCCGTGCGAGCGCGTCAACAAGGTGATCGAAGGCCGCCCGCACATCGTGGACCTGATCAAGAACGGCGAGATCGCCTACATCGTCAACACCACGGAAGGGCGCCAGGCCATCGCCGACTCGTTCTCGATCCGGCGCGAGGCGCTGCTGCACCGGGTGACCTATTCGACCACCATTGCCGGCGCCCGCGCCTTGCTGCATTCTCTGGAGTACCGGGGCACGGGCCCTGTCTGGGCCCTGCAGGAGCTGCACCGGCAACTGCACAAGGGCGCCTGAAGGAACCAAGGAAGAGATGAGAGCACCCCTGACCCTGCAGGGCGCGCAACGGTTGCGCGCCGAGCTGGAGCAACTGAAGTCCGTCCAGCGTCCGGCGGTGATCGCCGCGATCGCCGAGGCGCGCGCGCACGGTGACTTGCGCGAGAACGCCGAGTACCACGCCGCGCGCGAGCAGCAGGCCTTCATCGAGGGCCGGATCAAGCAGCTCGAGAGCGAGCTGTCGCATGCCGACATCATCGACGTCAGCAAGATCGACGTCGGCGACAAGGTGGTGTTCGGCGCAAAGGTGACCATCGCCGACGTCGAGACCGGCGAGGAGAAACGCTACCAGATCGTCGGCGACCTCGAGGCCGACATCAAGATGGGCCTGATCGCCATTTCCTCGCCGGTGGCGCGCGCGCTGATCGGCAAGCACGAGGGCGACACCGTGACCATCGAAGCCCCCGGTGGCCGGCGCGAGTACGAGATCGTCGAAGTTTCCTACGGGGACTGAGCGATGCGGGCCACGCTGCTGCTGCCGGCGTCCAGGCGTTTCGGCGGGCAGGCGTTCTCCACCGCGGCCGCGCGCGTGCTCGGGCGTGGCGACCGCCTGCCTGACGCGACCCAGGGGCGCCGCGCGCAGCTGCTGCGGCATTTCCGGCTGGTCCCGAACCATTGGCCGGTCGCGGCCCTGACCCGGCAGGCCGATGCCGGTGACGCGGCCGGCTCGGCTTGGCTGCGGGCGGACCCGTGCCACGTCCTCCCCGACATCAACGGTGCCCGCCTGCTGGCCTGCGGTGAGGGCCTGGCGCTGGCCCGGGAGGACGTGGACGCGCTGTTGCCGGCGCTGCGCCCGCTGTTCGGTGATGCGGGGCTCACGGTCGACGCCCCGGTGCCGTCGCGCTGGTACGTGCGCCTGCCGCCCGGCACGGCGTGGCCCGATTTCGCCGAACCGGAGGAAGCGCTCGGCACGGACGTGTTCGACCACCTTCCGCTCGGGCCCGGCGAGCGGCGCTGGCGCACGCTGCTGAGCGAGGCGCAGGTCCTGTTGCACAACCACCCGTGGAACGCGCGGCGCGCGGAGCAGGGCAAGGCACCGGTGAACTCGCTGTGGTTCTGGGGCGGCGGCGTGTTGCCCGACCACGTCGGATCCGCGCACGCGGCGTATTCGGGCGACGACGAGACCGGGATCGCGCTGGCCCACGCCGCGGGCGTGCTTGGCCCGCGGCGGGCGCGCTTCGAGGGCGTCGACCGCGACACCGTGTTCGACCTGGCCTCGCTGCGCGATCCTGCCGTGCTCGAGCGTGACTGGCTGGCGCCCGCGCTGTCCGCGCTGGCGGAAGGGCGGCTCGACGCGCTGGAGGTCGACAGCGAGGACGGGCTGCGGGTGGTCCTGCGGCGCAACCACCGCTGGCGGTTCTGGCGCCGGCCGTTGAAGGAGCCCGCGGCTTGATCCGGATGCCGAGGATCCGGCGCCGCGAACTGCCGCAGGCGGCGGCGCGGTGGCCGGACGACATCCTGCCGCTGCTGCGCCGGATCTATGCCGCGCGTGGCGTGCTCGACCCGGCCCAGGCCCGGCCGTCGCTGTCGGGGCTGGCACCGCCGGACGGGCTGCGCGGCATCGAGGCGGCGACCACGCTGCTGGCCGGCGCGATCGCACGCGGGGAACGGATCCTCGTGGTCGGCGACTTCGACGCCGATGGTGCCACCGCCTGCGCGGTGGCGGTGCGCGGGCTGCGCATGCTCGGTGCGCGCGACGTGGCCTACGCCGTGCCCAACCGGATCGCGCACGGCTACGGGCTGTCCACGGGGCTGGTCGCGGAGCTGGCCGCCCTGCGGCCGCGGCTGCTGGTGACGGTGGACCACGGCATCGCCTGCCATGCCGGCATGGCCGCCGCGAAGGCGCAGGGCTGGCAGGTGCTGGTCACCGACCACCACCTGCCGGGCGGGACGCTGCCGCCGGCCGATGCCATCGTGAACCCGAACCTGCCGGGCGATGGCTTCCCGAGCAAGGCGCTGGCCGGCGTCGGGGTGATCTTCTACGTGCTGCTGGCGTTGCGCCGGCGGCTGCGCGAGGCCGGCGCGTTCCCCGGCGGGGAACCCGACCTGGCCACACTGCTGGACCTGGTCGCGGTCGGCACGGTGGCGGACCTGGTGCCGCTGGACGCCAACAACCGCGCCCTGGTCGCTGCGGGACTGCGCCGGCTGCGGGCGGGCCGGGGCTGCGCCGGCCTGCGTGCGCTGGCCGAGGTGTCCGGGCGCAGCGAACGCACGCTGACCTCCACCGACATCGCCTTCGCCATCGCGCCGCGGATCAATGCCGCCGGCCGGCTCGAGGACATGTCGCTCGGCATCGAATGCCTGCTGACCGACGATCCCGGCCGCGCGCGCGAGCTGGCGCGACTGCTGCACGAAATCAACGCCGAGCGCCGAGGCGTGCAGCAGCTGATGCTGGAGGACGCCGAGGCCGCATTGGCCGGGCGAAGCTTCGACGCGGACGGGCCGGAAGGCGCCGCGGTCTGCCTGTACGACCCCGAATGGCACCCGGGCATCGTCGGACTGGTGGCCTCGAAGGTGAAGGAGCGGCTGCACCGGCCGGTCATCGCCTTCGCGCCGGCGGAGCCGGGCAGCGGCCTGCTGCGCGGCTCGGCGCGATCCATCCCGGGTTTCCACATCCGCGACGCGCTGGCAGCCCTCGATGCCGCCCATCCGGGCCTGATCGACCGTTTCGGCGGGCACGCGATGGCCGCGGGCCTGACCCTGCCGCGGGAGCGGCTGCCTGCCTTCGAGGCCGCGCTGCGCGGGACGGTGGCGCGCCTGCTCGACCCGGCGCTGCTGCAGGCCGAGCTGCTGAGCGACGGCGAGCTGGAGCCGCACGAGTTCGACCGCCGCCACGCCGAGGCCATCCGCGACGGCGGCCCGTGGGGGCAGGGCTTCCCCGAGCCGCTGTTCGACGGGATGTTCGAGGTGCGGGACTGGCGCGTCGTCGGCGAACGGCACCTGAAGCTGACCCTGCATGGCGAAGGCCTGCGCGGGCCGGTGGAAGCCATCCATTTCGGTGGCTGGAACGGCGAGCAACCCTCCGCGTACTGCCGGCTGGCCTACCGCCTCGCGACGAACGACTGGCGCGGGCCGCAGGCGATCCAGCTGGTGGTCGAACACCGGGAGCCGGCCTGAGCCCGGGACACGCTAGCGGCGCATCCCGGTGCCTGCCAGCCGGGCATCCCGGGCTGGCGCTTCCACCCCATCGCGCGGCCTGAGGCCGAACAGCGGGCGGAGCAGGGGCACGCGCCGGACCAGTTCGTAGCCGGCGAAGGCCAGGACGAGCGTCAGCGCCACCAGCAGCAGCCCTTCCAGCGGCGGCGGCAGGGCCAGTGGCCGCAGGTGCCAGGCGAGGACCACGATGATCGTCTGGTGCAGGATGTAGACCGGAAACACCGCCTGCGACAGGTAGCGCAGCGCGGGACTGTCGCCGGGCGCGAGGCGGCGGGCGAAGCCGAGGATGGCCACGATCGCGCACCACTGGTCGAGGCCCCACAGCCCGCGCACCGCCGGGCGCAGCGCCTGCGGGGGATCGGCTTCGGCGTAGATCCGGAAGTAGCACGCGATCACCCCCCAGCTGCCCAGCCACAGCCAGAGCGCGGGCCAGCGCGCGCGCTCGACCGCCGCCCAGGTCGCTTCGCCGCGCGCGACCAGGAACCCGAGCAGGAAGACCGGGAAGTACTGGGCGTGGTTGTACCAGTCGTCGACCAGCGCGTGGGTCGAGCCGAAGCGTCCGGCCAGCAGCAGCCTCGCTACGGCCAGCCACAGCGCCGGCAGCAGCAGCACCGCGGGGCCGGAGGCGAGCAGGGCGTCGAGGCGGGCGCCGGCGCGCTCCATCACCCGCGGTGCGATGCGGAGCAGCAGCCACAGGGCCACGGTGTAGGCCCAGAGGTAGGCCACACAGGTGGTTCCAGGTCGGCAGCACCAGGCAGTCGTCGCCCCGGCAGAAGCTTCCGTCGCCGGCTAGGTAGCGGCCCCAGAACGCAAGGTAGCCGTCGTGGTACCCGCCCGGCAGCTTCTCCACCACCTCGTAGTAGGACTGCGGCGGCACCACCACCAGCATCCCGAACGCGAGCGGCACCAGCAGCCGCCACGAGCGCGGTCCGAGGAAGCGCCCGCGCCCGTTCGCGGCCGCGGCATCGCGCCTTGCGCGGGCCAGCAGGGAGGCCGTGGCCACCCCCGAGACCAGGAACAGCAGCGACAGCCGCCATGGCGAGCTGAGCATCATGAACGGCTCGAGCGCGGGGCCGGCCGCGGGGCTGTTGATGTGCCAGTCCCAGGTCACGTAGTACATGCCCACGTGGTAGAGCACCAGCAGGCCGAAGGCGAGGACACGGACCCAGTCGAGATCGTGGCGGCGAGTCATGGCGGTTTGTGTGGCCGGGATACGCGGCCAGGCTCGCCGCCGCCGTGGCCCGCGGCAACCGCGGAGTGACGGGACGACAGGCCGCGGTGACGAACCGCGGGCAGGGCGGGACGATCCGGGAGGGCCACGCACGTAGAATCCGGGCCCATGACGCCCACGCCGACGCTGTACGAACGCTACCTCCCCTGGCGCCGCTGGGTGGAAGCGGGATTCGTGTTCCTGGTGATCGCCGCCAATGCCGCGGCCAACAGCCTGACCACGTGGATCGAGCTCGACCGGTACGAGGACAACCCGTTCCGGCGCTGGGAGCCCGTGGTCTGGGAGGCCAGCAGCGCGGTGATGTGGTTCGTGATCATCCCGCTGGTCGCGCGCCTGGTGCGGCGTTTCCCGACCCACTGGGACAACTGGCGGCGGCGGCTGCCGCTGCACCTGGCCGCGAGCGTGACGGTGTGCCTGGTGCACGTGGCCGGGATGGTGGGGCTCCGGATCCTGGCCTACCGCTGGCAGGGCGCCGACTACGACTTCGGGCCGTGGCCCCGCGAACTGGCCTACGAGTACCTCAAGGACGTGCGCACCTACGCCATGGTCGTGTTCCTGGTCGAGGCCTACGGCTTCGTCCTCCGGCGCCTGCAGGGCGAGGCCAGCCTGCTCGGGGCGCCGGACGAGGGCCCGGCGGTGGAGCCGGTCGAGCGGCCCGAGCGGTTCCTGGTGCGCAAGCTCGGTCGCGAGTTCCTGGTCGCGGCCGGCGACATCGAGTGGCTGCAGGCCTCGGGCAACTACGTGAACCTGCGCGTGCGCGGCCACGACTATCCGCTGCGCAGCACCCTGGGCGGCATCGCCGCGCGGCTGGACCCGGAGCGCTTCGTGCGGATCCACCGCAGCTACATCGTCAACCTCGACCACGTGGCCTCGATCGAGCCGCTGGACACCGGCGACGCGCGCCTGCACCTGAAGGATGGCGGCGAACTGCCGGTCAGCCGCAGCCATCGCGCGGGGCTGCGCGAGCGCTTCGGCGGGCCCTGACCAAGGCCCGCGCCGCGGCCCGACGCCTGCACCGGCGCGGGCGGATTGCTAGAATCGGCGGCTGTTTAACCTGCGGCACTTTCCCCATGATCGAACTCAATCCCGTGCGCCAGCGCATCGCCGACCTGAGCGGCCGCCTGGACGCGCTCAGGGGGTTTCTTTGACTACGATGCCAAGCGTGAACGGCTCGAGGAAGTAGAGCGCGAACTCGAACATCCCGACGTCTGGAACGACCCGGTCCGTGCCCAGGCGCTGGGCCGCGAGCGTTCGATCCTCGACAAGACCGTGAACGGCATCCGCCGCCTGAGCGAGGGCCTGGCGGCCGCGGCCGAGCTGCTGGAGCTGGCCGAGGCCGAGAACGACGACGAGACCGCGCAGGCCGTCGCCGCCGACGTGGACCGCTACGAGCGCGACGTCGGGCAGCTGGAGTTCCAGCGCATGTTCTCCGGCCAGATGGATGGCGCCAACGCCTTCGTCGACATCCAGGCGGGCGCCGGTGGCACCGAGGCCCAGGACTGGGCCGAGATGCTGCTGCGCATGTACCTGCGCTGGTGCGAATCGCGCGGCTGGAAGACCGAGCTGCTCGAGGTGTCGGGCGGTGAAGTCGCGGGCATCAAGTCGGCCACCTTCCGCGTGGAGGGCGAGTACGCCTACGGCTGGCTCAAGACCGAAACCGGCGTCCACCGGCTGGTGCGCAAGAGCCCCTTCGACTCGGACAACCGCCGCCACACCAGCTTCGCCTCGGTGTTCGTCAGCCCCGAGGTGGACGACAGGATCGACATCGAGATCAACCCGGCCGACCTGAAGATGGACGTGTACCGCTCCTCGGGCGCCGGCGGCCAGCACGTGAACAAGACCGAGTCGGCGGTGCGCATCACCCACGTCCCGACCGGCATCGTCGTGGCCTGCCAGACCGAGCGCAGCCAGCACGCCAACCGCGACCGCGCGATGAAGATGCTCGCGGCCAAGCTGTACGAAATGGAGCTGCAGAAGCGCAACGCCGAGAAGAATGCGCTCGAGGCCAACAAGGCCGACATCGGCTGGGGCAGCCAGATCCGCAACTACGTGCTCGACCAGAGCCGGATCAAGGACCTGCGCACCGGTGTCGAGCGCACCGACACCCAGAAGGTGCTCGATGGTGACCTCGACGAGTTCGTCGAGGCCGCGCTCAAGGCCGGCCTGGACGCCGGTGCCAAACGCGCCGACGCCGTGTAATCCTCTCCTGCCGTGGCGCGGCGGGGAGGGCGGACCTCCGCGATTCCCGCCGCGCCTGACCGTATCCCCCGGAAGCATCCCGCCATGAGCCAGACGCCCCTGCCGACGAACGCCGACGACAACGCCCTCATCGCCGAGCGCCGGGCGAAACTGGCGGCCCTGCGTGCGCAGGGCGTGGCGTTCCCCAACGATTTCCGCAGGCACGACCTGGCCGGCGACCTGCAGGCCGAGTATGCCGACGGGGAGCGCTGGACCTCCGAGGCGCTGGAGGCCACCGGCCGCCGGGTCGCGGTCGCCGGGCGGATGATGGCCAAGCGGGTGATGGGCAAGGCCGCCTTCGCCCAGATCCAGGACATGTCCGGGCGGATCCAGCTGTTCCTGCAGGCCACCGCCCTGGGCGACCGCTACGAGGCGTTCAAGGGGTGGGATGTGGGCGACATCGTCGCCGCCGAGGGCCCGCTGATGCGCACGAAGACCGGCGAGCTGTCGGTCCGTGCCGACAGCCTGCGCCTGCTGACCAAGTCGCTGCGGCCGCTGCCGGACAAGTGGCACGGCCTGACCGACGTCGAGCAACGCTACCGCCAACGCTACGTGGACCTGATCGTGAACCCGGAGGCACGCGAGGTCTTCGTCAGGCGCTCGCGGATCATCGCCGCGATCCGCCGCTGGCTGGATGCACGCCGGTTCATGGAGGTGGAGACGCCGATGATGCACTACATCCCCGGCGGTGCCACCGCGCGCCCGTTCGTGACCCACCACAACGCGCTCGACCTGGACCTCTACCTGCGGGTGGCGCCCGAGCTCTACCTCAAGCGCCTGGTCGTCGGCGGCTTCGAGCGCGTCTACGAGATCAACCGCAACTTCCGCAACGAGGGCGTCAGCACCCGGCACAACCCGGAATTCACGATGCTGGAGCTGTACGAGGCCTACGCCGCCTACGGCGAGATCATGGACCTGACCGAGTCCCTGATCCGCGACGTGGCGCGCGAGACCCTCGGCACCACCGCCGTCCACTGGGACGGACACGACATCGACCTGGGCCCGGCGTTCCGGCGCCAGCGGCTCGACGAGGCCGTGCGCGGGCGCAACCCGCAGATCAGCCAGGCCGATTGCCGCGACCGCGAGGCGCTGGCGCGGCACTGTGCCGCGCTGAAGATCCCGGTCAAGCCGTCCTGGGGCTGGGGCAAGCTGCTGCTCGAGATCTTCGAGAAGACGGTGGAGCAGGAACTCATCCAGCCGACCTTCATCACCCACTACCCGGTCGAGGTCTCGCCGCTGGCGCGGGAATCGGACACCGAGCCGGGCGTGACCGACCGGTTCGAACTGTTCATCGGCGGCAAGGAGATCGCCAACGGCTTCTCCGAGCTCAACGATCCCGAGGACCAGGCCGAGCGGTTCCGGGCCCAGGTGCGCGAGAAGGAGGGGGGGGACGAGGAGGCCATGCACTACGACGCGGACTACATCCGTGCGCTGGAGTATGGCCTGCCGCCCACCGGCGGGCTTGGGGTCGGCATCGACCGGCTGGTGATGCTGCTGACGGGCTCGTCCTCGATCCGGGACGTCCTGCTGTTTCCGTACATGCGCCCCGACGCGGCCCCCTGACCGCCCGGGGGAGGGCGGGTCCAGCGGGACATGGCCCGTCACGCGGCCGTATCCCGTGGACAATGGGATGGATGCGGATCACAGATTCCGGGATGCGGTGGGCACGGGGGCTTGCTTGCATTGCCGGGACCCGGCCACCATGCTGGGTTCGAACGACCGGGGAAGCGCCGTCAACGGCCGACACATGAACATCGTCATCGTCGATGACCAGACCTCCGCCCGCACGATGCTGCGGCACGTCCTCGAGGACATCAGCCCCGAGCTGGAGGTGTTCGACTTCGGCGATCCCCAGGTCGCGCTGGACTGGTGCGAGAAGAACCGCCCGGACCTGCTGATCCTCGATTACCGCATGCCGGTGATCGACGGCCTGGAGTTCGCGCGCCGCTTCCGCCGGCCGCTGATGAACCGCGACGTGCCGATCGTGCTGGTCACCGTGGTCGGCGACGAGCCGATCCGCCAGGCAGCGCTGGATGCCGGCGTCATCGACTTCCTGGTCAAGCCGGTCCGCCCGCGCGAGCTGCGCGCCCGCTGCCGCAACCTGCTGCAGCTGCGCCAGCAGACCGAATCCATCAAGCAGCGCGCGCTCTCGCTCGAGCAGCGCCTGCTGGCGAGCATGCATGAGATCGAGGAACGCGAGCGCGAGACCCTGAACCGCCTCGCCCGGGCGATCGAGTACCGCGACGCGGGCACCAGCGCCAACCTCGCGCGGCTGGCGGCGATCGCGGGCGTGATCGCCGAGGAGCTTGGCCTGTTCGAGGAGGAGGTGCGGATGATCGAGCTGGCCGCGCCCCTCCACGACATCGGCAAGATCGCGATCCCGGACGCCCTGCTGCAGAAGCCCGGCCCCCTCACCGAGGAGGAAATCCGGATCATGCGCACGCACCCGAGGATCGGCCACGAGCTGCTCAGCGGCAGCCAGAACCGCTTCATCCAGCTCAGCGCCACCATCGCGCTGCGCCACCAGGAGCGTTACGACGGCAGCGGCTACCCCGATGGGCTGGCCGGCGACGCGATCCCGCTCGAGGCCCGGATCGTCGCGGTCGCCGACGTGTTCGACGCACTGATCTCGAAGCGTCCGTACAAGCCGGCCTGGAGCCTCGACGAGGCGTTCGCCTACATCCGCCAGAACAGCGGCAAGCTGTTCGACCCCGCCTGCGTGGACGCGTTGCTGCGCGCCCGCGAGCGGGTGGAGGAACTGTGCGCCCGCTACGCGTCGCCGGCCAAGGCCGCAAGCCCGCCGCAGCCCCGGGCAGAGGGATGACGCCATGGGCACGATCCGGTCCATCATCGCCAGCCGCCTGTCGAACCGGCCCGACAGCGAGCACGGGCAGGCCATCATCCGGCTGATCATCCTGTTCATCGTCCTGGTCTACGTGCTGGGCCGGAACTACCTGCAGGCCGGCAGGGGAGGCGACACCTTCAGCGGCTCGGACGCGGTCCTGCTGATGGTGATGGCCGGATTCGTGCTCGGCAGCCTGATCCTGGGCTGGATCGTGGCCGATCCCCGCGTGTGCCACCCGCGCCGCGTGCTCGGCATGCTGTCCGACTACGGGCTGATGTCGGCGGCCATGCTGGTCATGGGCGAGCCGCTGGCGTGGGTGTACGTGATCATCATGTGGGTCACGATCGGCAACGGCCTGCGCTACGGCAACCGCTACCTGCTCGGAGCCATCGGCTTCGCCGTTACCTGTTTCGGCGTCGCGCTGTTCGGCAACGGCTACTGGCGGCAGAACATGAGCCTCGGCGTCGGCCTGCTGATCGGCCTGGTCGCCGTGCCGCTGTACCTGTCGCGGCTGCTGCTCGCCCTGACCCGGGCCACGGAGGAGGCCAGGCGCGCCAACGAGGCCAAGAGCCGGTTCCTGGCCAACATGAGCCACGAGTTCCGCACGCCGCTCAACGGCCTGGCCGGCACCTCCGAGCTGTTGGCGACGACGAAGCTCGATCCGGAGCAACGCGAGTACGTCAACACCATCCAGGCCTCGACCCGCACCCTGCTGGCGCTGGTCGAGGACGTGCTCGACATCTCCGCGATCGAGGCGGGCAAGATCAAGATCTCGCGCGAGGAATTCTCGCCGCACGTGCTGGTCGAGCATGTCTCGCTGATCCTGGCGCCCGCGGCGAGGGCCAAGCAGCTGGACTACCGGGTCCGCATCGGCGACGACGTGCCACGCGTGCTGCTCGGCGACCCGGCGCACCTGCGCCAGGTGCTGCTCAACCTGGTCAACAACGCCATCAAGTTCACGGAGAAGGGCTTCGTCCAGCTGGATGTGACGGTCGCCGACGGCATGCACGCCGCGGGGAACGGGGTGCGCCTGCGCTTCACGATCTCGGACTCGGGCATCGGCATCCCGATGTCGGCCAAGACCAGGCTGTTCGAGGCGTTCGAGCAGGTGGACACCAGCCTGTCGCGCCGCCATGGCGGCACCGGCCTCGGCACCACGATCGCCAAGGGCCTGACCGAGGCGATGGGCGGGAGCATCGGCTTCGAGAGCGTGGAGAAGGTCGGCAGCCGCTTCTGGGTCGAGCTGCCGTTCGAGCCGCCCGTCACGCGCTCCGATGCCGCCGCACCGGCGGTCGCCGACGCGGCAGGGACGGAAGAGGCGCCCAGGGCCGCCCCCGCCAACGTCATCGCCTTCACCGACCCGTTCCTGCGCCATCGCGCGCGGGTACGCAGCATGCACATCCTCATCGCGGACGACAACGCCGCTAACCGGATGGTGTTGCAGAACCTGCTGCAGAAGGCAGGGCACAAGGTGGTCGCGGTCAACGACGGCGAGGCGGTGCTCGCGGCGCTCGAGGTCAGCGACTACGACGCGGTCATCGTGGACCTGCACATGCCGGGCATCAACGGCCTGGACATGCTGCGCCAGTTGCGGGTGATGGAGGCCGGCGTCCCGCGCAAGACCCCGGTGATCGTCCTCAGCGCCGACGTGACCCCGGAATCCATCCAGCGCTGCGAGCAGGCCGGTGCCAAGGCCTTCATCGCCAAGCCTGTGGTCGCCGCCCGCCTGCTCGACACCCTGGCCGAGATCGCCACCACCGGCCAGGCGCAGACGCCGGTGCAGACCGGGCGCCCGGAGCTGGCGGTGACGCTGGAGGACGACGCCTTCGACCCGTCGGTGCTGGACGAACTCTGCGCGCTCGGCATGGGCCGGGACTTCGTCGTCCGCTTCATCGAGCAGTGCAAGATCGACGCCGAGAACTGCCTTGCCGCGTTCGAGGCGCACGGCCGGGCCGGGCAGTGGGAGCAGGTGCGCGAGCAGGCGCACGCGCTCAAGGGCGTCGCCGGCAACCTCGGGCTGGTCAGGCTGGGGGCACAGGCCGGGGAGGTCATGCAGCTGCCGGACTGGCAGCTGGCCCGGGAGTGGCGGCAGCGCCACGGCGCGCTGCGCGAGCGGCTGGTACAGGGCCAGACCCTGCTGGCCGGGTACGACCCGGGGAAAGAAGGGGCCGCCGACCAGGCAGGGGATTCCTGACCGGCGGCCAACGGCACTTCCTGGCGTCCCTTCCCGGCGGCGGAACAGGGAGGGCCGGCCGGGAAAGGGTCCACGGGGATGATCAGGCGGCCGCCGCCTTGGCCGCGAGCCGGGACTGTGCCTTGACGATCCGCTCCATGGTCTTGAGCGACTTCTCGCCCAGCGCCAGGGCGGTGTCCACCCAGACCTCGGTGATGCCCATCAGCTCGTTGTAGCCGACCGGCTGGGCGATCGCGCGGACCGCGTTCAGCGCCAGGTGCGCATGCGGACGGCTCTGCTGGCGGGTGATGATCTCCTGCACCGCGGCCTCGCCCTGGCCCTTGGGCACCAGCACGTCCACGATGCCCATGCGGTACATCTCCTCGCTGCTGTAGAGGGTGCCATCGAGGATGATCTTCTCGGCCAGCTGCGGCGAAACGCGCTTGCACAGGAACGAGTAGGCGCCCATCCCCGGGAACAGGCCGAACAGCACCTCGGGCAGGCCCATGCTCACGCCTTCCTCGGCGACGATGGTGTGGCAGGCCAGGGCCATCTCGAGGCCGCCGCCGAGCGCGTCGCCCTGGACCAGGGCGATGGTGCGCACGTCGCCGCCCAGGCCGTTGTGGAAGTGGTAGACGCCGTCAACGCAGCGGCGCGCGTATTCGAGCAGCTTCTGGCGGTTGTTGCTGCGGATCAGCTCGGCGAACAGCTCGAGGTCGCCACCGAGGTTGAAGGCGGGCGCGTCGGAGGCGAGGACCAGATGGCGGAGCCTGCCGGGTTCGCGCTGCGACTCGCGCAGGGTGATCGAGGTCAGGTAGCCCCACATGTCCTCCATCAGCTGGGTCCGGAAGCAGGGGCGCACGCCCTTGCCGATGTCGGCGTGCTGGTAGAGCCAGTGGGCGGACTGGTCCGGCGTGACCTCGACCCGGATGGTGGCGTAGGAGTTGATGCTGCGGCGCAGCTGTTCGACGTTCGTCATGTTGGTTTCCCCCGAGCGGATAGGCATCACAAACCCGTCGGAGCCGCGGGTCCATAAATGCCGTTGAGTGTCAGAAAGTGCCCGATAGGCGCCTGTATGCGCCTATCGTCGCCGAACTGCAAGGGGGTACCGGCCCGGGGGAAGGCGGGACAGGGCGGTTATTTGCCCCTGGCCTCCTCCCGGAGCTCCCGCCTGAGGATCTTCCCGACGTTGGATTTGGGAAGTTCGTCACGGAATTCGATGATTTTCGGCTGCTTGTAGCCGGTCAGGTTCGCCTTGGCATGGGCCCGGACCTGGGCCTCGGTCAGGGAGGGGTCCTTCCTGACGATGACCAGCTTGACCGCCTCCCCGGACTTCTCGTCGGGGACCCCGACCGCGGCCACCTCGAGCACGCCGGGCATCATCGCGATCACGTCCTCGATCTCGTTCGGGTAGACGTTGAAGCCGGACACCAGGATCATGTCCTTCTTCCGGTCGACGATGTAGAAGAAGCCCTTTTCGTCCATCCTGGCCATGTCACCGGTGTGCAGCCAGCCGTCGGCATCGATCGCGGCCGCGGTTTCCTCCGGGCGGTTCCAGTAGCCCTTCATCACCTGCGGGCCCTTGATGCACAGTTCGCCGACCTCGCCCGGGGGCAGCATGCGCCCGTCGTCGTCCTTGATGCAGGCGTCGGTCGAGGGGATGGGCAGGCCGATCGAGCCGTTGTATTCGGCGAGGTCCATCGGGTTGATGCACGCCGCCGGAGAGGTCTCGGTCAGGCCGTAGGCCTCGACCAGGGTCACGCCGGTCACTTTCTTCCAGCGCTCGGCCACGGCCCGCTGCACCGCCATGCCGCCTCCCAGGGTCAGGCGCAGCGAGGAGAAATCCAGCTCCTCGAAGCCCGGCGTGTTGAGCAGGCCGTTGAACAGGGTGTTGACCCCGGTGATGGCCGTCATCCGGATCTTCCGGAGCTCCTTCACGAAGCCCGGCATGTCGCGAGGGTTGGTGATCAGGTGGTTCAACCCGCCGAATTTCATGAACACCAGCCCGTTCGCGGTCAGCGCGAAGATGTGGTACAGCGGCAGGGCCGTGACGATGACTTCCTCGCCCGGGCGCAGCAGGTCGCCGAGCCAGGCCGAGGCCTGCTGCATGTTCGCCACCATGTTGCGGTGGGTGAGCATCGCGCCCTTGGCCACGCCGGTGGTGCCGCCCGTGTACTGCAGGAAGGCGATGTCCTGAGGGTCGATCACGACCTCCGGCAGCGCGTGGCGCGCGCCTGCCGCGAGCACATCGCGGAAGCGGACCGCGCCCGGGATGTCGTAATCGGGCACCATCTTCTTCACGTGCCTGAGCACGAAGTTGACGATGGGGCGCTTCGGGAAATCGAGCATGTCGCCCAGGCCGGTGGTGATCACCTGGCGGACCTGGGTTTCCGCGACGACCTCCTGGACCGTCCTGGCGAAATTGTCCAGCACCAGGATCGCGCTGGCGCCGGAGTCGACGAGCTGGTGCTTGAGCTCGCGCGCGGTGTACATGGGGTTGGTATTCACCACCGTCAGCCCGGCGCGGAGCACGCCGAAGGTGGCGATCGGATGCTGCAGGCAGTTCGGCAGCATGATCGCGACCCGGTCGCCCTTCTTCAGCTTCAGCTCGCCGAGCAGGTAGGCGGCGAAGTGGCGGCTGAGCTCGTCCACTTCCGCATAGGTGATCGTCTTGCCGAGGTTGGCGAAGGCGGCGCGGTCACGGAAATCGCGCAGCGCGCCTTCGAGTACCGCAGGGACCGAGGGGAATTCGTCCGGGTTGATTTCCGCGGGTACGCCTGCCGGGTACTGCGCCAGCCAGGGCCGTTCGATCGTCATGCAGATCCTCCCTCTGTCTCGTCCGCGCGTTGTTTCCGCTGTGGATACCGTCGGGTATGGATTGGAGCATAGCCCCCACATGCTGGCAAGGTGAAAATGGCATGGCTGCAATGCCCGCGCGAGGGGAACGGAGGAAGGGAATGCTGTACCGGTGGGGCCTGAAAAGCCTGTCGGCCGCGTGCATGGCGCTGGCCATCGCCGCGTGTTCCCGGCCCGAGCCCGAGGCCGCGCTGCGTGAGCGGGTCTCGGCGCTGCAGGATGCGATCGGCGCGCGCGATCCTGCCGCAATGCAGCAATTCCTGTCGGCGGACTTCATCGGCAACGACGGCATGGACCGGCGCGCCGCAAGGGCCTACGCCGCCCTGCTGATGCGGCGGCATCCGCGCTCCGGCGTCGTCTTCGGGCCGCTCCGGGTGGACATGGCGTCGCCCGGCCATGCCTCGGTCGGCTTCGACGCGATCGCCACGGCCGGCCCCGACGGCCCGCTGCCCGGGCATGCCGGGGTCTACGCCGTGCGCACGGCCTGGCGCGACCAGGACGGAGAGTGGATGCTCTACCGGGCGGAATGGACCCGGAAGCTGTAACCGTCCGGCGACGCGCCGCCACCCGTCGCGACAGGCCGGAGCATCCGCGCCCCGGCCCCGGGAACCACCGCCGGTGGCGGGCGGGGCGCCTGGACGCCCCGCGCCCGCGGGCCGGGCCTGCGCCGCGCGGCGGAACCGGCGCGCCTACTTCTGCGACGCCAGATGGCGCAGGACGTAGTGCAGGAGGCCGCCGTGGCGGAAGTACTCGACTTCCTTCGGGGTCAACAGCAGCACGTCCACCTCGATCCGCTTCTCGCTGCCGTCGGCCTTGCGCGCGACCAGCGTGGCGGTGCGCGAGTGCCCGTCGTCCAGGCCGACGATGTCGATGACCTCGGTGCCGTCCAGGCCATGCGTCTGCGCGTTCTCGCCCGGGCGGAACTGCAGCGGCAACACGCCCATGCCGACCAGGTTGGAGCGGTGGATGCGCTCGAAGCTCTCGGCCACCACCGCACGGATGCCGAGCAGGCTGGTGCCCTTGGCCGCCCAGTCACGCGAGGAACCGGTGCCGTACTCCTTGCCGGCGAACACCACCGTGGGCACGCCCGCGGCCTTGTACTTCATGGCCGCGTCGTAGATCGGCATCTTCTCCGGCGCAGCGGTCGAGCCGGGCGGGCCGAAGTACAGCGTGTTGCCGCCTTCCTCGCCGCCGAAGAACAGGTTCTTGATGCGGATGTTGGCGAAGGTGCCGCGCACCATCACGTCATCGTTGCCGCGGCGGCTGCCGTAGCTGTTGAAGTCGGCCGGCTGCACGCCGCGCGACTGCAGGTAACGGCCGGCGGGCGAGTCCGGCTTGATGCTGCCCGCCGGCGAGATGTGGTCGGTGGTGATCGAGTCGCCGAAGATCGCCATCACCCGGGCGCCGTGGATGTCCTCGATCCGGCCGACCTCCATCGTCATCCCGTCGAAATACGGCGGGTTCTTGATGTAGGTGGAGCTTGCGTCCCAGGCATACAGCCCGCCGTCGGGCGACTCGATGGTGTTCCAGCGGGTATCGCCCTTGAACACGTCGGCGTAGTTCTGCCGGAACATCTCCGGCCCGATGGTGCTGGCGATGAAGTCCCCGATCTCCCTGTTGCCCGGCCAGATGTCGCGCAGGTACACCGGGTTGCCGTCGCGGTCGGTGCCGAGCGGCTCGCTGGTCAGGTCGATGTCCACCGTGCCGGCGATCGCGTAGGCCACCACCAGGGGCGGCGAGGCGAGGTAGTTCATCTTCACCTCGGCGTGGATCCGGCCCTCGAAGTTGCGGTTGCCCGACAGCACCGAGACCACGGCCAGGTCGTTCTCGGCGATGCCCCTGGACACCGCCTCGGGCAGGGGGCCGGAGTTGCCGATGCAGGTGGTGCAGCCATAGCCGACCACGTTGAAGCCGAGCCGCTCCAGGTCGTCGAGCAGGCCGGCCTTGCGCAGGTAGTCGGTCACCACGCGCGAGCCCGGGCCGAGCGAGGTCTTCACCCACGGCTTGCGGGTCAGCCCGCGCGCGACCGCGTTGCGGGCGAGCAGGCCGGCACCGATCATCACGGCCGGGTTGGAGGTGTTGGTGCACGAGGTGATCGCCGCGATCACCACCGAGCCGTCGGTCAGCTCGTGCTCGCCGTCATCGAGCCGGATCTTCGACACCGGCTTTGCCGCCAGGTGTTCGGCCTGCGGCTGCGCGCCGCCTTCCCCGCGGAAACGCTCGATCTGTTTCCCGAGCCGGCCGTTGCGGCTGGCCACCAGCGGGCCGAGGTTCTCGTGGAAGTTCTTCTTCACGTCCTGCAGCAGCACGCGGTCCTGCGGGCGCTTCGGCCCGGCCAGCGAAGGCTTCACGTCGCCCAGGTCCAGGTGGAGCACGCTGCTGTATTCGGCCTCGGGCATGCCGGGCTCGTGCCACAGGCCCTGTGCCTTCGCGTAGGCCTCGACCAGGGCGATGTGCGCCTCGTCGCGGCCGGACAGGCGCAGGTAGTTCAGCGACTCGGCGTCGATCGGGAAGATGCCGCAGGTGGCGCCGTACTCCGGGGCCATGTTGCCGATGGTGGCGCGGTCGGCCAGCGGCAGGTGCTGCAGGCCATCGCCGAAGAACTCCACGAACTTGCCGACCACGCCGTGCTGGCGCAGCATCTGGGTGACGGTGAGCACCAGGTCGGTGGCGGTGGCGCCTTCCGGGAGCCTGCCGGTGAGGCGGAAGCCCACCACCTGCGGGATCAGCATCGAGGACGGCTGGCCGAGCATGGCCGCCTCGGCCTCGATGCCGCCCACGCCCCAGCCGAGCACGCCCAGGCCGTTGACCATGGTGGTGTGCGAGTCGGTGCCGAACACGGTGTCGGGATAGGCCCAGGTGCCGTCCTCGCGCTCGGCGGTCATCACCACGCGCGCCAGGTACTCCAGGTTCACCTGGTGGACGATGCCGGTGTTCGGCGGCACGACCTTGAAGTTGCGGAAGGCCTTCTGCCCCCAGCGCAGGAAGGCGTAGCGCTCGCGGTTGCGCTCGAACTCGATCCGGCCGTTGAGGTCCAGGGCGTCGGGGCGGCCGAACACGTCCACCTGGATCGAGTGGTCGATCACCAGCTCGGACGGGATCAGCGGGTTGATCCGCTCCGGGTTGCCGCCCAGCTTGACCACCGCGTCGCGCATCGCCGCCAGGTCCACCACGCAGGGCACGCCGGTGAAGTCCTGCAGGACCACGCGCGCCGGCATGAAGGCGATCTCGGTGGATGGCTCGGCCTTCGGGTCCCAGCTGGCCACGGCCTCGATGTGGGCGGCGGTGACGTTCACCCCGTCCTCGTGGCGGAGCAGGTTCTCCAGGACGATCTTCAGGGAGTAGGGCAGGCGGCTGATGTCGAAGCGTTCGCCCAGCTTCGGCAGGCTGGCGTAGAGGTACGACCTGCCGCCGGCCTGGAGCGTGCTGCGGGTGGAAAAGGTGTCTGCCATGGCGGTGCTCCTCGTGGTTGCTGGCATTGCGGTTCTTTTTCTTTGCTCTCCGGGCCCGAGTCTACGCCTCCCGGACGGGAATTCCGGTGGAGGCCCGGCCCGCGGGGCCAGTATGTGGGCGAAGGTATGCATCTGAAAGTATGTATAATCCATACATACCGTTCCCCTCATGGGAGGGCAGCCATGGAAGCCATCGTTGCCGAGCGCGGCCAGATCACGCTCCCCAAGGCCGTCCGCGACGCACTGGGCCTGACCAAGGGCAGCGTGCTCAAGGTCGAGCTGGACGGCAGCCGGATCGTGCTGCGCAAGAACGTGGACGACGCGATCTCGCGCGTGCGCGGCAAGTTCGCGCTTGACGCCGAAACCGGGCAGGGCAAGACCGGCCGATGATCGCGGTCGACGCCACCGTCCTGGTCGAACTGCTGACCGACGGCCCGCGCGCGGATGCCGTCGAGGCCTGCCTGCGCCAGGCCCTCGGCAGCGGCCGGGTGGTGGTCTGCGACGCCGCCCTGGCAGGGGTCTGCGCCGCCCTGCGCAACGGCGCCGAGGTGCTGGCCGCCCTGGAGGAGATGGGCGTGCACTACAGCCCGGTGGAGGCCAAGTCCGCCCTGCGCGCGGGCGAGATGCAGCGCCGCCACCGGCAGCGCAGCGGCAGCGACCGCCCGCTCGCCGATTTCCTGGTCGGCGCGCACGCGCTGATGCAATGCGACGGCCTGATCACCTTCGACGCCGCCTTCCATCGCGACTATTTCAAGGGCCTGAAGCTCATCGTCCCGAAGGCCTGAATTTCCCTTTCCCCACGACTTTTCCGGAGACCCCGATGCTGGAAGCCTACCGCCAACACGCCGCCGAACGCGCCGCCCTGGGCATCCCGCCGCTGCCGCTGTCCGCGCAGCAGACGGCCGAACTGGTCGAACTGCTCAGGAACCCGCCCCCGGGCGAGGACCAGTTCCTGCTCGAACTGCTCACCCACCGCGTCCCCGCCGGCGTGGACGACGCGGCGCGGGTGAAGGCTTCCTTCCTCGCCGGCATCGCCTTCGGCCGTGAGGCCAGCCCGCTGATTTCGCGCGTCCGTGCCACCGAGCTGCTGGGCACCATGCTCGGCGGCTACAACGTCGCGCCGCTGGTCGAGCTGCTCGACGACGCCGAGGTCGGCCAGGTCGCCGCCAACGCGCTCAAGCACACCCTGCTGGTGTTCGACGCCTTCCACGACGTCGAGGAGAAGGCCAAGGCCGGCAACGCCAATGCCCGGGCCGTGCTGCAGAGCTGGGCCGACGCCGAGTGGTTCACCAGCCGCCCGGAGGTGCCGGAGTCGCTGCTGGTGACCGTGTTCAAGGTGCCGGGCGAGACCAACACCGACGACCTGTCGCCGGCCCCGGACGCCACCACCCGCCCGGACATCCCGCTGCACGCGCTGGCGATGCTCAAGAACAGGCGGCCCGACGCGCCGTTCGAGCCCGAGGAGGACGGCAAGCGCGGCCCGATCGGCCTGATCCAGAAGCTCAAGGAGAAGGGCCACCCGGTGGCCTACGTCGGCGACGTGGTCGGCACCGGCTCCAGCCGCAAGTCCGCCACCAACTCGGTGCTGTGGTGG
>CALLKI010000065.1 GCA_938008415.1 uncultured Luteimonas sp.
ACGGTGCTGCGGCAGGCCGAAGCCTTGTCGGCGGCATGGGCGGTGTCGCCGCAGGAGGCGACAGCCTGAAACGGCTGGCAGGGACAGGGATGGGGTGCGCGGCGGTCCGGCGCCTGGTTCTTCCCCCTTCGCCCAGCCACGCCAGGCCACTGGTGCGGCCTGCCTGTCTGTTCGCCTGCCTGCGCTCGCAAGTGACTGATTTGCCGGGGCATCGGGCATGGCGCCCCTGGTCCCGGGCGCCAATCCCGGCGGGCCCGCCAACCCGTTGATTCCAGGGGAGATCCGTCCTGCATGCGGGGCGGGCAGGTGGGCCGGGGTGTGTCCCGGGGATCTCCCGGCGGCCGTGCCATCGGTCAGGTTGACAATTTTCCAATCGGGATGAACATTGCCCGATCAGGACAATTGATCCCGGCCCGTCGTCCTGCCGGGCCCCGACCTGCACCGGAGACCGTCCCATGCGCGCGATTTCCTCGTTCCTCGGCGGGTGCCTGATGGCGCTGCTGCTGGCCCCGCCCCTGCTTTCGGCCCAGGAAGGTCCGGTCCCGGCCGATGCGCCAGCCGCGGCGGACGCCCAGGCGGCGGAGGCGCCCGGCGCCCCGCGACTGGTGCGCGAGGACGTCGAGGCCTGGCTCGACGGCTTCTTCCCCTACGCGCTGGCCAGCGGCGACATCGCCGGCGCGGTGGTCGTGGTGGTGAAGGACGGCGAGGTCCTGGTGCAGAAGGGCTACGGCTACGCCGACCTGGCCGGGCGCAAGCCGGTGGACCCGGAGACCACGCTGTTCCGCCCGGGCTCGGTGTCCAAGCTGTTCACCTGGACGGCGGTGATGCAGCTGGTCGAGCAGGGCAGGCTGGACCTCGACGCCGACGTCAACCGCTACCTCGACTTCACCATCCCCGAGCGTGACGGCCAGCCGCTCACCCTGCGCCAGATCATGACCCACACCGGCGGGTTCGAGGAGCAGATCCGCGGCCTGATCACCTCGGACGAGGGCAGGCTGCTGCCGCTGGACGAGGCGCTCAGGCGCTGGGTGCCCGAGCGCATCCACGTGCCCGGCAAGACGCCGGCTTACTCCAACTACGCCACCGCGCTGGCCGGCTACATCGTGCAGCGCGTGTCCGGCATGCCGTTCGACGACTACATCGAGCAGCACATCTTCCAGCCGCTGGGCATGACCCGTTCCAGCTTCCGCCAGCCGCTGCCGGAGCACCTGCGCGCCGACGTCTCGCAGGGCTACGCGACCGCCTCCGACGGCAAGCCCAAGGGCTACGAGATGATCAGCCTCGCCCCGGCCGGCAGCCTCGCGGCGACCGGCGCGGACATGGCGAAGTTCATGATCGCCCACCTGCAGGGCGGGGCCTATGGCGACGCGCGCATCCTGCGCGAGGAGACCGCGCGCCAGATGCACCGCACCGGCCAGGCCTCGGTGGGCCCGCTCAAGCGCATGATGCTGGGCTTCTACGAGACCTCGATGAACGGCCACTTCGGGATCGCGCATGGCGGCGACACGCAGTGGTTCCACAGCGACCTGCAGTTGTTCCCGGACGATGGCATCGGCCTGTTCGTCTCGCTCAACAGCGCCGGCCGCGCCGGGGCCACCGGCCACATCCGCGCCGCGTTCGTGCGCGGGTTCGCCGACCGCTACCTGCCCGGCCCCGGCCCGGAGGGCAAGGGCGTCGGCGAGGCGGACGCGAAGCTGCACGCGCAGCAGATCGCCGGCACCTACCAGAGCAGCCGCCGCCCGCAGAGCAACCCGCTGTCGCTGGCCGGCCTGCTGGGGCCGGTGAAGGTCGTGGCCAATCCCGACGGCACCATCAGCGTCTCGGCCGTGCGCGGGCCCGGCGGTGCGCCGCGCAAGTGGCGCGAGGTCGAGCCGTACGTCTGGCAGGACGTGGATGGCCAGGACCGCCTGGCGGCCGACGTGGTGGACGGCAAGGTCGTGCGCTTCGGCCTGGAGCCGCACGCCTCGATCATGGTGTTCGAGCGCCTGTCCGGCCTGCGCGCCGCCGCGGCGCCGCTGCTGTTCGCCAGCCTCGCGGTGCTGCTGCTGACCGTGCTCGCCTGGCCGGTGTCGGCGCTGGTGCGCCGCTACTACGGCGTGCGCTACGGCCTGGACGGCGCCGATGCCCGTGCCCACCGCATCGGCCGGATCACCGCGCTGCTGGTGCTGGTGGCGCTGGCCGCGCCGCTGATCCTGGTGGTCGTGATCATGGGCAACCTGGAGATGACCAGCACGTCGGACGGGCTGATCAATGCCGTGCGCCTGTTCTCCACCGTGGTGCTGCCGCTCGGCGCGCTGGCGGCGCTGTGGTACGCGTGGCAGGCGCTGCGCAGCCCGCGACGCCGGATCTGGGCGAAGCTGTGGGCGATCCTGCTGGCGCTGGCCTGCCTGTTCGCGCTGTGGTTCGGGTTCGCCTACCACGTCATCGGCTTCGGCGCGAACTTCTGATCGGCATCGCGGCCGGCGGCACCCCCGCCGGCCGCATGCTTCCGGCCTCCATCTCACCGGTTCCTTCGCGGGGGGACGACCCATGACCAGACCATTGCTGCCGTTGCTGCTGCTGGCGCTCGCGGCGTGCGGCGGGAAGCAGGCCGGTGCGCCGGCCGGATACGACCTGATCATCCGCAACGGCGTGGTCTACGACGGCAGCGGCGCCGCGCCCGAGCGTGTGGACGTGGCGGTGAACGGCGACCGCGTCGCCGCGTGGCTGCCCGCCGGCAGCGACGCGGCCGCGAAGCTGGAACTGGACGCGCGCGGCCGCGCGGTCGCGCCGGGCTTCATCAACGTGCTCAGCTGGGCGACCGAGTCCCTGATCGAGGACGGCCGCGGCATGGGCGACACGAAGCAGGGCGTGACCCTGGAGATCTTCGGCGAAGGCTGGTCCATGGGCCCGTTGAACGCGCGGATGAAGGAGAACGCGCTCAGGCGCCAGGGCGACATCCGCTACGACATCCCCTGGACCACGCTCGGCGGCTACCTCGAATACCTGGAGCAGCGCGGCATCACGCCGAACGTCGCCTCGTTCGTCGGCGCCACCACCGTGCGCATCCACGTGCTGGGCGAGGACGACGTGCAACCGGACGCCGGGCAGCTGGCGCGGATGCAGGACCTGGTGCGCGAGGCGATGGCCGAGGGCGCGCTGGGTGTCGGCGCGTCGCTGATCTACCCGCCGGCCGCGTTCGCGCGCACGGAGGAACTGGTCGCGCTGGCGCAGGCCGCGGCCGAATCGGGCGGCGGCTACATCGCGCACATGCGCAGCGAGGCCGACCGCCTGCTCGAGGCGGTGGACGAGACGATCGCCATCGCCCGCGCCACCGGGCAGCGCGCCGAGATCTACCACCTCAAGGCGGCCGGCGAGCGCAACTGGCCGAAGATGGCGCAGGCGATCGAACGGATCGAGGCCGCGCGCGCCGAAGGCCTGCAGGTCAGCGCCGACATGTACACCTACACCGCGGGCGCGACCGGGCTGACCGCGGCGCTGCCACCGTGGGTGCAGGCCGGCGGGCACGAGGCGATGGTGCGGCGCCTGCAGGATCCCGCGATCCGCGCGCGCGTGATCGCGGAGATGCGCGACCCGGCCCCGGAATGGGAGAACCTGCGCCTGCTGGCCGGTTCCGACGAACGCGTGCTGCTGGTCGGGTTCCGCAACCCCGCGCTCAAGCCGCTGACGGGCAGGACGCTGGCGGACGTGGCTCGGGAGCGCGGCAGGAGCGCCGAGGAAACGGCGATCGACCTGATCATCGAGGACGATTCGCGCGTGGGCACGGCGTACTTCCTGATGAGCGAGGAGAACGTGGAGCTGGGCCTGTCGCAGCCGTGGGTCAGCCTCGGCTCGGACGCCATGTCCGCCGCGCCCGAGGGGGTGTTCCTGCAGTCGGGCACGCACCCGCGCGCCTACGGCAACTTCGCCCGCTTCCTGGGGCACTACGTGCGCGGGCGCGGGCTGATGCCGCTGGAGCAGGCCGTTTACCGCCTGACCGGCCTGCCGGCGGCGAACTGGAAGCTGGAAGGCCGTGGCTGCCTGCGTCCCGGCTGCTACGCCGACATCGTGGTGTTCGACCCGGACACCATTGCCGACCACGCCACGTTCGAGGACCCGCAGCGCTACGCGACCGGCGTGAGCGACGTGTTCGTCAACGGCGTGCAGGTGCTGCGCGACGGCGAGCACACCGGGGCCAGGCCCGGGCGCGTGGTGCGCGGTCCGGGATGGAAGGGCGCGGAGGACTGAAGATGCTGCCGAATGCGGGAGGAACGGGGATGGGGATCGTGTCCGGATGCCGCCGCCTGCTCGCCGCGGCCGCGGGCTGCATGCTCGCTGCCGCGGCCGTCGCCGCGCCGCCGGAGGGGTTCGGGCAGCGGGTGGAAGCGGCGCTGCGCGCGCACGGCGCGCCGGGCCTGTCGATCGCGATCGTCGAGGACGGGCAGGTCGTCCACGCCAAGGGCTACGGCGTGCGCAGGCTCGGGTCCGACGAGCCCGTGGATGCCGACACCATCTTCCCCACCGGTTCCACCGGCAAGGCGGTGACCGCCGCCGCGCTGGCGATCCTGGTGGAGGAGGGCCGGCTGTGCTGGGAGGACCGGGTGATCGACCACCTGCCGGATTTCCGCATGTACGACCCGTGGGTGACGCGCGAGATGACCGTGCGCGACCTGCTGGTCCACCGCAGCGGCCTGGGGCTCGGCGCCGGCGACCTGCTGTTCGTGCCGCGCACCTCGCGCAGCCGCGCCGAGATCGTGCATGCCCTGCGCCACATCAGGCCGGCCACCAGCTTCCGCAGCGGCTACGCCTACGACAACATCCTCTACATCGTCGCCGGCGAGGTGGTCGCGGCGGCCAGCGGGCAGAGCTGGGAATCGTTCGTGAGCGAGCGCATCTTCCGCCCGCTGGGCATGGCCACCGCGGCGAGCCGGCTCGAGGAGCGCTTCGCCAATCCCAACCGCGCGCACCCGCACGCGCGGCTCGACCCGCGCCTGCGCGGGCTCGGGCCGCAGCAGGTGCTGCCGGAGCGCGAGGGCCTGGACCAGGTGATGGCGCCCGCCGGCGGGCTGGCGTGGAGCGCCAACGACTTCGCGCGCTGGATCCAGGCGCAGCTGGCGCTCGGCGAGGTGCCGGGCGGCAACGGCGCGCGGCTGTGGAGCGAGGCCAACGCCCGCGAGATGTGGACGATGCACATCCCCATCCCGGTCCGGCCGGGGCCGCCGCCGACCGACGTGGTCAGCCCGCAGTTCGCCGGCTACGGGCTGGGCTGGGGCGTGCAGGACTACCGCGGGGTGAGGGTGCTGCAGCACAGCGGCGCGGTGTTCGGTTCCCTGGCCTTCGTGGTGCTGGTGCCCGAGCGCCGGGTCGGCTTCGCGCTGATGGTCAATTCCGAGGACGGCTACCTGCTGCGCGGCCTGGCCTACGAGCTGCTCGACCACTACCTGGGCTTCGAGCCGCGCGACTGGGTGTCCGTGTACGCACAGTTGAACCAGAGCCGGCTGGCCGCCGGGCTCAAGGCGGTGGAGGAGGCGAAGAAATCCGCCGCGCGCAAGGGCGGGCGGCACTCGCTGCCGCTGTCCGGCTACGCCGGGCGCTACGTGGACGACTGGTACGGCCCGATCGTGATCGCGGAGCAGGGCGGCAGGCTGCGCGTGGACTTCACCCGCAGCCCGGGCATGACCGGCACGCTCACGCACTGGCAGTACGACACCTTCCGCATCGACTGGGACGACGCGTCGATCGAGCCGGCCTTCGCCACCTTCGCGCTCGACGCCGAAGGCAGGGTGGAGCGCATCACCATGAAGGCGGTCTCGCCGCTGGCCGACTTCAGCTACGACTACCACGACCTGCTGTTCCGGCCGGCGAAGGACTGAAGCGCCCCTTCCCCGCGCCCGCGCTTTCCCGGACACTTGCACGCCGGCGGCAGCCCGCCGCCGGCACGACACGGGAGCGCGGAGCGCATGACGCAACTTCTCGAGACCATCGAACGCGAGACCGGGCCCGACCCGCGCTGGAGCGTGGTCTGGCTGCACGGCCTGGGCGCGGACGGCAACGACTTCGTGCCCGTCGTCCCGGAGCTGGTGCGGCCGGGCTGGCCGGCGGTGCGCTTCGTGTTCCCGCACGCGCCGGTGCGCCCGGTGACGATCAACGGCGGCATGCCCATGCGCGCGTGGTACGACATCCGCGACCTGGACCTTGCCAACCGTGCCGACGAGGAGGGCGTGGCAGAGTCCGTGCGCCAGGTCGAGGCGCTGATCGCGCGCGAGGGCGGGCGCGGCGTGCCGCCCTCGCGGGTGGTGCTGGCCGGGTTCTCGCAGGGCGGCGCGGTCACGCTGTCGGCGGCCCTGCGCCGCGGGGAGCCGCTGGCGGGCCTGGTTGCCCTGTCCACCTACATGCCGGCGCCGGCGAAGGCGGCGCAGGCGCTGGTGCCGGGCGCGACCGCGCAGCCGGTGTTCATGGCGCATGGGCTGCAGGACCCGGTGGTGCCGTACATGGCCGGCGAGCAGAGCGCGGCGCTGCTGCGCCAGCTCGGGTTCGAGGTCGCGTTCCACCGCTACGTGATGCCGCATTCGGTCTGCATGGAGGAGATCCGCGACCTCGGCGACTGGCTCGAGCGGCGCTTCGCCGCGGCCTGAAGCCGGGTGTGACCGGCGTCGCCGTCGCGGACGGCGGCTTGGTCGCGGGCACGGCGGCGGCTACCATGCCGGCGACGGTGCCGCAGCGGGGAGAAACGCAGCGCGCATGAGGATCGTGATCGCAGACGACGAGCCGCTCGCGCGCGAGCGGCTGCGCGGGTTGCTGGCGGACATCCCGGACGCCGAGGTCGTCGCCGAGGCCGGCGACGGCCACGAGGCCCTGAATGCCTGCGCCGCGCGCGAGCCCGACCTGGTGCTGCTGGACATCGCGATGCCGGGCATCGACGGGCTCGAGGTCGCGCGCCACCTGGCCACATTCGACCCGCAGCCGCTGGTGGTGTTCTGCACCGCCTACGACGAGCACGCGCTGTCGGCGTTCGAGGCGGCGGCGGTGGACTACCTGGTCAAGCCGGTGCGCCCGGAGCGGCTGGCGGCGGCGCTGGAGCGCGCGCGCACCTTCGCGGCCGGGCGGGAACACTCGCGCTCCGCCGGCCCGTCGTCGCGCAGGCGCACCCACCTGTGCGCGCGCCTGCGTGGCAACCTGCGCCTGATCCCGGTCGGGGAGGTGCGCTACCTGCAGGCCGAGGAGAAGTACGTGGTGGTGCACCACGCCCGCGGCGAGGACCTGATCGAGGAGTCGCTGCGCTCGCTGGAGGAGGAGTTCCCCGACCTGTTCGTCCGGATCCACCGCAACTGCCTGGTGGCGCGGTCGGAACTGGTCGAGCTGCGGCGCGGCCCGGACGGCCACGTGCGCGCCATCCTGCGCAACGGCGACCGCCCGCTGGACGTCAGCCGCCGCTGCGTGGCCCAGCTGCGCGAGGCGCTGCGCCACCTGTGACCGGCGCGGCCGCCGGCACGGGCGGCCGGGCCGCGCACGGGCGATAATGGCGCCATGACCCGACTCCGCATCGCCACCCGCAGGAGCCCGCTCGCGCTGTGGCAGACCGAACACGTGGCCGCGCGCCTGCGCGAGGCGCATCCCGGGCTGGACATCGAACTGGTGCCGCTGTCCACCCGCGGCGACGAGGTGCTCGACCGCTCGCTCGCCGCGATCGGCGGCAAGGGCCTGTTCCTGAAGGAACTGGAGGTGGCGATGCAGCGCGGCGAGGCCGACTGCGCGGTGCATTCGCTCAAGGACGTGCCGATGGAACTGGAGCCGGGGTTCGCGCTGCCCGCGGTCCTGGCCCGCGCGGACCACGCCGACGCCTTCGTCAGCAACCGCTGCGCCTCGCTCGACGAACTGCCGCGCGGCGCGCGCGTGGGCACTTCCTCGCTGCGCCGGCAGGCGCAGCTGCGCGCGCTGCGGCCGGACCTCGAGCTGCGCGACCTGCGCGGCAACGTCAACACGCGGCTGGCCAGGCTCGATGCCGGCGAATACGACGCCATCGTGCTGGCCTGCGCCGGCCTGCAGCGGCTGGGGCTGGCCGGGCGCATCCGCGCGCGGCTGGAGGCGCCGGGCTGGCTGCCGGCCCCGGCCCAGGGCGCGATCGCGGTCGAATGCCGCGCCGGCGACGACGGGGTCGCGCGGCTCCTGTCCGTGCTCGACGATGCCGGCACCCGCGCCTGCGTCGAGGCCGAGCGCGCGATGAACCGTGCCCTGCACGGCAGCTGCCACGTGCCGGTGGCGGCACTGGCCACGCGCGAGGGCGCGCGGCTGCGCCTGCAGGGGCTGGTCGGGTCGGCGTCGGACGGCCGCCTGGTGCGTGCCGAAGGCGAGGGCGATGCCGCATCGCCGGCCGCCCTGGGCGAGGCGGTGGCGCAACGGCTGCTCGCGGCCGGCGCCGGCGAGCTGCTGGCCGGCGTGGCCTGAAGGAAGCGTGCGGCAAGCGGACGGCGCGCGGCGCGCGTGGCGCCGCGCGCCGGCACCGCGGGATCAGCGGAAGTTGTAGACCAGGTTGATCGTGGTCAGGGTGTCGGTCTTCTTCACCCCGGCGGCGGCATCCACGTCGCTGTTGTAGCGGACCTGCAGGCCGGCCTTGAGCGCGAAGGCCTCGTTCATCGCCACCACCAGGCCCAGGTCGTTCTGGGCGAAGGTGTTGTCGCTGCCGGATTCGACCAGCAGGGTATCCACCAGCTCGGTGTTGTCCGTCAGCTTGTGGCTGAAGTTCACGCGTGCGCGGCCGATCGCACCGTTTTCGGTCTCGCCGGTCGCGGCGTCGCGCGCGCGGCGGAAGCCGGGGCCGATCTCGGCGGACAGGTGGGTACGGTCGTTGTCGACGAAGCGGTAGCCGTAGCCGATCGAGAGCGTGGCCTGGTAGTCGTAGGCCGAGAACTCGTCGTGCTCGTAGCGGCCGCTGCCGATGACGTAGCTGCGGTCATTGAACTTGTAGGCGCTGGCCGCGCCGAGTTCGTAGCGGTTGGCGTTGAGCTCGTAGCGTTCCTCGTCGGTGCCGTCGCCGTCGAAGTCGCCCGTCACCTCGCCCTTGGCCCGCAGCGCGGCGGCGTACCACTCGTGCTTCCACTGCGCGGTTTCCTTGCCGAAGGCGAGCCTGGCGTTGAGGTTCTCCGAGCGGGCGTTGCCACGGCTCATGGCGAAGCCGAGTTCGCCGGTGCCGGTCCAGCCGTCGGCCGGTGCCGCGTCCTGGGCGTAGGCCGGCAGCGTGGCCAGCAGGATCAGTCCGGGGAGCAGTCGGTGTCGCAGCATGGGATGTCCTCTCCTTGGTTGTGGTTGCGAAAAAAAGGCCGCGCCAGCGGCCGGGATGTCATCGTCTCGGGGCTTCAGAACGAATAGCGCAGGCTCAGCGCGGCCTCGGTGTCGGTGGACCCGGCGCCACCGTTGCCGGCGGTGTTGTGGCGCAGTTCGAAGTCGCTGCGCAGCGTCCATTGCGGCATCAGCTGCAGGTCCAGGCCGATGGTCTGCCGTACGAAGGTGTTGACCCGCCCGGTCTCGAACAGGACCTGCTGCTGCAACCGGGCACGGTCGCCGAAGCGTTGCCAGAACTGGATGGTGCCGCGCGCGATCGGGCCCTGCGCCGCGGTGCCGTAATCGACGTTGGGCTGGAGCCGGTAGCCGGTGCCCAGTTCCACCGCCAGCCGCGTGTCGCCGGTGTCCAGCGCCTCGAAGCCGTAGGTCGTGGCGATGCGGTCGTTCCGCCCGGTGTTGTAGAACCAGGCGCGTCGCGCGAATGGCGCGCGCAGGCCGATGAACCGCCGCGAGGCCAGTTGCGGCAGTTGCGCCGGCGCGATGCGGTCGTAGCTGCCGGGGGCATTGCCCCGCGCCAGCGGCACGCGCGCGGCCGTCCGGTTCATCCACTCCGCGTCGGCGCAGACCAGGCTGTAGCAGGGCAGCCTGCGCGACACCTGGCCGGACGCGACCGCGACCGCGGCGGGGCGGTCGGGCGCTTCGGGCAGGGGTTGGATGAAGACCGGCAGTCCCGCGACGGCCAGCCACCAGGTCGCAAGCATGCGTCTCGGGCGGAAAACCGTTGGCTCCCGGGATTATGCCGCAGCGCGGCATGGTTGCCTTGGCCGGACCCTGAACGGGCGTCAGTAATAAAGCGTGACCACGTGCCGGGCTTCGGCGAAGAACAGCCAGCGTTCGACGAAGGACGCCGCGAGCGTCCCGGCGAAGGCCAGTGCCGGCGCGCCCCAGACCGGGCCCGTGCCGGCCGCGGCCAGGAGGCAGGCGAGCAGCGGCGCGCCGGCGAGCAGCGCCGTCGCCAGCAGGCGCAGCAGGCGCGAATGCCGGCGCGCGAGCACGAAGGCCATTTCGCGGGTGATGAAGTTCTGCCCGGTGTGGGGGCGTTCGAACACCGAGACCTCGCGGCCGGGCAGTCCGACCGCATCGCCCCGCGTGGCCGGCAGCGGGGTGCGGTCGATGTCGCGCCAGTACAGCCATTTCGCCACGGCGAGCACCAGGGCAAGGGCGGCGAGCAGGGCCAGCGCCATCGGGCCGTCACGGCCGAGCGGCAGGCGCAGGGCGAACACCAGGTGCATCAGCGCCATGCCGGTGAGCAGCGCGAACAGCAGGTAGACCGGCACCACCAGCGGGTGCCGCCAGGCCGGGATCGGGGGCAGCGAGGCGTAGATCATCGCGGTGCAGACCACGGTGCCCAGCGCCAGCAGGGCCAGCAGCGCGCCGGCCACGCCGGGCAGCGGGCCTTCGACGCCGCGCCACAGCAATGCGCCGAGGACGATGGCGGGAACGAGGCAGGCCAGCGCCAGCACGCCCTCGCGCGACAGCCACGAGGTGCGCCATTGCGACAGCGCGCGCCATGCGCGCAGCGGCCGGCCCAGGTGCGCGAGCGAACACAGCAGGCCGATGACGGCCAGCGCGGTGCCGGTGCCCAGCGCCCACAGCCAGGTGGCCGGCAGCGCCGGGGCGCCGCGCAGCTGCAGCAGCGCGACCGACAGCCCCAGCCACAGCAGCAGGCCGAAGCCCGCGCCGGACAGGGTGGTGAAGAAGATCACCGACAGGGCTGGATGCATGGCTCTTGCGTGTTCCTCCGTGGATGCGGAGCCTGCCACCGGCGCGGCGCCGCGTGAAGCGTGTTCAGCGCCGCAGCATGCGGCCCAGCCAGCGCGACAGCGAGGGTTTTTCCCGCGTGGCGGGTTCGGCCCCGTCATCGCCTTCGGCGTCGCCGCCGGCGCGGCGCGGGCGCGGGGGCAGGTAGCGGTTGACCGGGCGGTAGCCCAGTTCCGGCATCAATGCCACGCCGCCGCGGCCGGCCACCAGTTTCGACACCTCCGAATCCGGGTCGCCGAGGTCGCCGAAGTGGCGCGCGCGGGTTGGGCAGGCCTGCACGCACGCGGGCACGCGCTCGGCCGGGTCGAGGTTTTCGTTGTAGAGGCGGTCCACGCACAGCGTGCACTTCTTCATCACGCCCTCGACCGCCGAGTACTCGCGCGCGCCGTAGGGGCAGGCCCACGAGCACAGCTTGCAGCCGATGCACTTGTCCTCGTCCACCAGCACGATGCCGTCCTCGGCACGCTTGTAGCTGGCGCCGGTGGGGCACACGGTGACGCAGGCCGGGGTCTCGCAGTGCAGGCACGAACGCGGGAAGTGCAGGGTCATCGCCGGCTGCGGGCCGGACGGCGTCCGCGCGGGCGCGACCTCGTAGCTGTGCACGCGGTTGAACCACACGCCGGACGGTTCGCGGCCGTAGGGCTGCTCGTCCGGCAGCGGGCCGGCGATGCCGCCGCTGTTCCATTCCTTGCAGCTGGTGGCGCAGGCGTGGCAGCCGACGCAGGTGTCCAGGTCGATCACCAGCCCGAGCTTCTTCTTCGAGGGCGGTGGCAGTGCGGTCATGGCAGACTGCGGTGGCGGAGGAGGCCGGCGCCGGATGCGGCGACGGCGAGCGAGACCACGAAGGCGAAGGCGGCGCGCCAGCGCGGCGAGGGCGGGCGGCCGAGCATGCCGTGCGCCTCGCCGAGCGCCGGGAACGCCGACGGGTCGAGGAAGGCCCAGGCCGACACCAGCATGCCGGCAATCCCCGCGAGCAGCAGGAGGCACCGGATCAGGAGCAGCAGCTGCTTCATGCCCGCCTCCTCCCGGCATCGCGCGCGCCGTAGCGCAGCACCCCGATGCCGGCTTCGCCCAGCGGCAGCGGCTCGAAGGCGGGCGCCGACGCGCCGCCGGCCGCCGCCTTGCGGATCGACACCCGCAGGTCGAACCACGCCGCCTGCCCGGTGACCGGGTCGGCGTTGGCGTAGTCGCCCTTCGGCGTCAGGTCGGAGATCAGGTGGTTGAGCAGGAAGCCCTTCGTGCCCTCCGGCGCGTCCTTCGCCAGCCGCCACGCGCCGCGGCGCTTGCCGATCGCGTTCCAGGTCCACACCGTGTCCGGCTGCACGTTGCCGGCGAACTTCGCCTGCACGGTGATGGTGCCGTGGTGCGAGGACACCTCCACCCAGTCGCCGTCGGCGATGCCGTAGCGCGCGCCGGTGTCGGGGTGCATGTAGAGGAAGTTGCGCGTGGCGATCTGGCGCAGCCAGGCGTTCTGCGAGCCCCAGGCGTGGTACATGAACATCGGCCGCTGGGTGACGGCGTGCAGGGGGAAGCGGGATCCGGCGTCCCTTCCCCATGCCTCCCGGGAATCGCCCGGGGGATCCGTCGCCGTCGTGCAGGTGGCTGCCCCGTTGACCTGTGCCGATTCGAAGGGCTCGTACCAGACCGGCAGCGGGTCGAAGTAGGTCGCGATCCGTTCGCGGTGGCGTTCCGGCGGCTGGTGCGGGCCGTGGCCCAGCGCCGCGAGCCGGAACTTCTGCAGGGTCTCGGAATAGATCTGCAGCACGATCGGCTCGGCCGGGCCGATGAAGCCCATCTGCCGCGCCCACTCCAGGTAGCCGCGGTTGGCCATCTTGTAGTAGCGCGCGTGCTCCGGGACCGGCGCGTGCCAGAAGCCGCCGTTCTCGATGTAGCGCCGCAGCTGGTCCGGGTTCGGCGGGCCCTTGCCGTGCAGGCTGCCGTCCGGGCCGCGCCAGCCGGCGAGCAGGCCGACGCCGGGCGCGCGCTCGTGGCGCACGATGTAGTCGGCGTAGTCGCGGTACTTCGGCGAGCCGTCCCCGTTCACCAGCCCCGGCAGGCCGATGCGGGCGCCCAGCTCGATCAGCACCGACTGGAAGCCGCGCACGTCGCGCGGGCGCCCGTCCCTGTCGGCCTGCGTGGCCGGGTCGAAGACCGGGTGGCGGATCGCGTCGGCCGCGCCATCGGCGTCGGAGATCGGGCGGTCGAGCAGGCTGATCGCGTCGAAGCGCTCGAGGTAGGTGGTGTCCGGCAGCACCAGGTCGGCGTAGGCCACCATCTCGCTGGCATAGGCATCGCTGTAGATGATGCGCGGGATGCGGTACTCGCCGTTCTCGTCGCGGTCGGTGAGCCAGCGGATGGTCTCCGGCGTGTTCATGGCCGAGTTCCAGCTCATGTTGGCCATGAACATCATCAGCGTGTCGATGCGGTACGGGTCGCCCGCCCAGGCGTTGCGGATCACCGTGTGCATCATCCCGTGCGCCGACAGCGGGTAGGCCCACGAGAAGGCGTGGTCGATCCGGCGCGGTTCGCCGTCGGCGTCCACCACCAGGTCCTCCGGCCCGTGCACGAAGCCCAGCGGCCCGGCGTCGAGCACGCCGTCCGCGTTGCGCGCCTTGCCCGGGCGGTTGGGCTGCGGGATCGGCTTCGGGTAGGGCGGCTGGTAGCGGAACGAGCCGGGCGTGTCGATCGCGCCGAGCAGCATCTGCAGCAGGTGCAGCGCGCGGCAGGTGTGGAAGCCGTTGCTGTGCGCGCTGATCCCGCGCATGGCGTGCATCGACACGGGGCGGCCAACCATTTCCCGGTGCTCGCGGCCCCAGGCGTCGGTCCACGCCACCGGCAGCGACAGGTTGCTGTCGAACGCGGCCTCGGCCAGCTCGCGTGCGATCCGCCGGATGGTGTCCGCGGGCACGCCGCAGCGCGCGCTCACCGCCACGGGCGAGTACCGCGGGTCGAGGTAGCGCTCGGCGACCAGGTGGAACACCGGCACCGCGGTGCGGCCGTCGGGCAGGGTGTATTCGCCAACCACGGCGGGGGAGATGCCGGTGCCGCCGGCGGGCGCGGGCGCGCCGGCGGCCTCGTCCCAGCACAGCGGCCTGCCGTCCGCGTCGCGCGCGAACAGGCCGTCGTCGGCACCGCCGGGGTTGCGCACCACCAGCCAGTGCGCGTTGGTGTAGCGCACCAGGTATTCGAGGTCGATGCGGTCGCTGCGCAGCAGCTCGTGGATCAGCGCGAACGCGAACAGGCCGTCGGTGCCGGGACGGATGCCGATCCACTCGTCGGCGATCGCGCCGTAGCCGCTGCGCACCGGGTTGACCACGACGATCTTGGCGCCGCGCGCCTTGAGCCGGCCCAGCCCGAGCTTGATCGGGTTGGAATCGTGGTCCTCGGCCACGCCCCACAGCATCAGGTAGCGGGTGTGCTCCCAGTCGGGCTCGCCGAACTCCCAGAAGCTGCCGCCGATGGTGTAGATGCCGCCGGCAGCCATGTTGACCGAGCAGAAGCCGCCGTGCGCGGCGTAGTTCACGGTGCCGAACTGCTGCGCCCACCAGCCGGTCAGGGCCTGCGACTGGTCGCGGCCGGTGAAGAACGCCAGCTCGTCGGGGTTGCGCTCGCGGATCGCGCGCAGCCACGAGGCGGCGATGTCCAGCGCCTCGTCCCAGCCGATCTCGCGGAATTCGCCCTTGCCGCGCTCGCCCACGCGCAGCAGCGGCCGGGTCAGCCGCGCCGGCGAGTAGTGCTGCATGATGCCGCTGGCACCCTTGGCGCAGATCACGCCGCGGTTCACCGGGTGTGCGGGGTTGCCCTGGATGTAGCGGATGCCGCCGTCCTTGAGCCAGACCTTGATGCCGCAGCGGCAGGCGCACATGTAGCACGTGGTGGTCTTCACCTCGTCGCCCGGCGGGGGCGAAAGGTCGAGGGCCGGTTCGTGCGGGGCGCGCGCGGTCATGCGGCTATTGTGCCCCGTCGGCGCGGCGCGTGCCCGCCGGCGGCCCGCGCCCCGGCCGGGCGCCGTCCGGCGGCCGGCCCATGCCGCGCCGCTTGCCGCATAATCGGGGCATGGACCGGTACGAACGCATCCTGACCCTGCACCGCATCCTCAAGTCCGCGCGCTACCCGGTGACGGTGGCGCGGCTGCAGGAGGAACTCGAATGCTCGCGGGCGACGGTCTACCGCGACCTCGCCTTCCTGCGCGACGGCCTGATGGCGCCCGTCGTGGGCGACGGCGAGGCCGGTTTCCGCTACGACACCGCCGAGGCCGACCGCTTCGAGCTGCCCGGCCTGTGGCTGACCTCGAACGAACTGCACGCCCTGCTGGCCGCGCAGCAGCTGCTGTCGCGCAGCAGCGGCGGGGTGCTGTCGGGCGCGCTGGCGCCGCTGCAGTCGCGCATTGAGAAGCTGCTGGCCGAGCATGCCAGCGGCGAGCGATGGCCGATCGAGCGCGTGCGCGTGATCCCGCACCGCGGCCGGCGCATGGACGAGCACGCCTTCCGCTGCGTGTGCTCGGCGGTGCTGCAGCGCAGGCAGCTGGCGTTCGACTACCGCGCGCGCTCGACCGACGAGGCCACGCGGCGCACGGTCTCGCCGCAGCGCGTGATCCATTACCGCGACAACTGGTACCTGGATGCCTGGGACCATGGCCGCGAGGCGCTGCGCAGCTTCTCGGTGGACCGCATTTCCAACGCGCGCGTGCTCGAGGAGAAGGCGCGGGACATCCCGGACGAGGAGCTGGACCGCGAGCTGACCGGCGGCTACGGCATCTTCTCCGGCCAGCCCAAGGGCGTCGCCACCATCGTGTTCAGCGAGAAGGCCGCGCGCTGGGTGGCCGACGAGCACTGGCATTCGCAGCAGCAGGGCCGCCGCCTGCCGGACGGGCGCTACGAGCTGAAGGTGCCCTACAGCGCCGCGCGCGAGCTGCTGATGGACGTGCTGCACTACGGCGCCGACGCCGAGATCGTGGACCCGCCGTCGCTGCGCGCGCAGATGAAATCGCTGCTGCAGCTGGCGCTGTCCAACTACAGCGACTGACGGGATGGCCGTGGCCGCGCCGGGGACCGGGCCCGCGAGGACGCAACGCGAACGCGTGGCGCTGGTGCTGGGCGCGGGTGGCGCGCGCGGGCTGGCCCAGATCGGCGTGATCGAGGAGCTGGAGGAACATGGCTTCGAGATCGTCACCGTCGCCGGCTCGTCCAGCGGCGCCCTGGTCGGCGGCATCTTCGCCGCCGGGAAGCTGCGCCAGTTCGACGGGCGCCTGCGCGCGATGTCACGTCGCGACTTCCTGCGCCTGCTCGACCCCGGCTGGCGCCGCACCGGCCTGCTGCGCGGCGCGCGCCTGGTGGACGCGATGCGCGAGGTGGTGGGCGACCCGCGGATCGAGGAGCTGCCGGTGGAATTCACCGCGGTCGCGGTGGACCTGGAGCGGCAGCGCGAGGTCTGGCTGCGCTCGGGCCCGCTGTGGGACGCGCTGCGCGCCTCGTTCGCGATCCCGGGCCTGTTCACGCCGCACCGGGTCAACGGCCGCGCGCTGGTGGACGGCGGGCTGCTGTCGCCGCTGCCGATCGCGGCGACGCGGCTGTCGGACGCGCACCGGCTGGTCGCCGTGGACATGCACGGCTGGCCGCGGCGGCCGGCGGGCAAACCGGCCGGGTCCGGGCCCGCGCGCCAGGCGCCTTCGCTCGCCGGCCGGATCGGCGGCTGGCTGGGGCGCCGGGCCGCGGCCGACGGCGCGGAAGGCGCGCCCGACATGGGCCTGCCGGAGATCATGGCGCGCTCGCTCGACACCATGCAGGCGCAGATCTCGCGGGTGCAGATCGCGCTGGACCCGCCGGAGCTGCTGATCCGGATCCCGCGTGACGTGTGCTCGTTCTACGAGTTCTGGCGCGCGGCCGAGCTGATCGACATCGGCCGCGCCGAGGCGCGGCGCGCGCTGGAGGCGGCGGGATACCGCTGATCCCGGGCCGGCACGCACGCTTTCCGTACAATTCCTAGGCGATGACACGTTTCCCGGCCCGGTTCCGCTGGATGGCATGGCCCGCGCTGCTTGCGGCGGTGCTGCTGGCGGCCATGCCCACCGCCGGCCGCGTGCTGGCGGCGACGATGCCGTCGCGCGTGCCGGTGCTGATGGAGATGTGCACGGCGCTGGGCCGCCAGCTGGTGGACGTCTCGCCGTTCATCGCGTCGGAGGAAGACCCGGCGCCGCCCGCGGCGGACGGCATGGAGGCCTGCGGCTACTGCGTGCTGCCGGTGCCGGTGCCGCCGGTGCCGCCGCGGCCCTGTCTGGCCACGCTCCCTCCCGCGGGGCCCGCACCTGCCCGCAACGACGCGGCCCCGGTGCGGGCGCCGCGCAACCTGCATGGCCTCGGCGCGCAGGCGCCGCCCCTGTTCCGGTCACAGGCTTCCTGAACCCGTGAAGTGCCCGCGCGGCGGTCGCGCCGCGCTCCCGTGAACCGGAGTTTTCCCGATGCAGACGATTTTCCGCGTGGTGCCGCGTGCGCCGCGCCTGCGCGCGTCCGCGGTCGCGGCCGCGTGCCTGGTTGCACTTTCCCTTCCCGTTTCCGCGTCCATGGCGCCCATGCCGGACGACGGTCTGCCGACCTTCGATCGCGTGGTGGTGACCGCTTCGCCGGCGCTGCCGCTGACCTGGGAGACCGACCCGCGGCTGCCGCGCCAGCCGGTGCCGGCCAGCGATGGTGCCGACTACCTGGGGACGGTCCCGGGGTTCGCCGTGATCCGCAACGGCGGCAGCAACGGCGATCCGGTGCTGCGCGGCATGTTCGGCTCGCGCCTGAACGTCGTCGGCAACGGCGGCAGCATGCCCGGTGCCTGCCCGGCGCGCATGGACAACCCGCTGTCCTACGTCTCGCCGGAGACCTTCGACCGGCTGGTCGTGGTCAAGGGGCCGCAGACCGTGCTGTGGGGGCCGGGCGCTTCCGCCGGCACGGTGCGCTTCGAGCGCGTGACGGAGCGGTTCGACGGGCCCGGCCTGCGCATGCGCGGCAGCCTGCTCGGCGGCTCCCACGGGCGCGGCGACCAGGTGTTCGGGCTGGAGGCGGGCGCGCCTGCCGGCTACCTGCGCGTGGATGGCAACCGCTCGGAGTCGGGCGATTACCGCGACGGCGGTGGCGCGGAGGTGCCGTCGGCGTGGAGGAAGTGGAACATCGACGTCGCCGCCGGATGGACGCCGGACGCGGATACCGTGCTGGAACTGTCGGCCGGAAGCGGCGACGGGCGGGCGCGCTACGCCGGCCGCGGCATGGATGGCACGAAGTTCGGCCGCGACAGCCTCGCGCTGCGCTTCGCGAAGCGCGGGCTCCCGGGCCCGCTGGATGGCATCGAGGCCGTCGCCTGGCGCAACCACGCCGACCACGTGATGGACAACTACGGCCTGCGCGACCCGATGGGCATGCCGATGGCCGCGAACGTGGACCGCCGCACGCGCGGCGGGCGCGTGGCGGTGGACCGCGCGTGGCCGCGTGTCTCGCTGGTGGCCGGGTTCGACCTGCAGGACAGCGCGCACCGGCGGCGCGGTGGCATGGGCCGCGACGCCTGGCGCGCGCAGCCGCGTGTGCGCGACGCGGAATTCCGCAACGCGGGCGTGTTCGCCGAGGCGGCCGTGCGCGGCGACGGCGGCCGCTGGGTGGCGGGCCTGCGCGTGGACCGCGCAGGGGCCACCGACCACCGCGAACACCTCGATGGCGGCCACGGCGGCATGGACATGCCCAACCCGACCTCCGGCCAACGCCGCCGGCACACGCTGCCGTCCGGATTCGTGCGTTACGAGGGCCGGGGCGCGGGCGCGCCGCTGGCCTGGTACGCCGGGCTGGGGCATGCGCGGCGCATGCCGGACTACTGGGAGCTGTTCCCGCCGCAGATGGGGCCGGCGGGCGCGGCCAACGCCTTCGCCGGCATCCGGCCCGAGCGCACCACCCAGCTGGACGCCGGCCTGCAATACCGCAGGGGCGCTCTGGATGCGTGGGTCTCGGCCTATGCCGGGCGCATCGGGGATTTCATCCTGTTCGACTACGGCATGGGCATGTCGTCGGTGCGCAACGTGGACGCGCGCGTGCACGGCGCGGAGGCCGGCGTCGGGTACCGCACCGCTTCGCGCTGGACGTTCGGCGGCACGCTCGCCTGGGCGTGGGGCGAAAACGCCGATGCGGGCACGCCGCTGCCGCAGATGCCGCCGCTGGAGGCGAGGCTGACCGCGGGCTACGAGGGGCAGCGGCTGGGCCTCGGGCTGCTGTGGCGGCTGGTCGCGGCGCAGGACCGCGTGGCGCCGGGCCAGGGCAACGTGGTCGGGCGCGACCTCGGCCCTGCCGGCGGCTTCGGCACGCTGGCGGTCAACGCCAGCTGGCGCCCCGGCGGGCGGATCCGGCTGAGCGCGGGCATCGACAACCTGTTCGACCGTGACTACGGCGAGCACCTCAACCTCGCCGGCAACGCCGCGTTCGGCTATCCCGCCGACCCCGTGCGCATCCACGAGCCGGGACGCACGGCGTGGGTGAAGGTCGACCTGCAGTATTGACGCATCATGGCGGCGCGGTGCTTTCCGCCGCGCCGCCGCACGGCAACCCGATCCGGAGGAGGAAGCGACATGACGAAGAGGTTCCTGAAGGCGATGCCGCTGCTGGCGGCGGTGTTCCTCGCGGCCGGCTGCGGAGGCGAGGCGGCGCGCGCGCAGCCGGGCGGCATCGAGGTGACGCAGGCCTGGTCGCGCGCGGTCCCGGTCGGCGCGCCGGTCGCGGGGGGCTTCATGACCCTCCGCAACACCGGTGCCGGCGACGACCGGCTGGTGGAGGTGCGCAGCGGCGCGGCCCGGCACGTGGAGATCCACGAGATGCGCCACGAGGACGGCATCGCGCGGATGCGCAGGATGGATGGCGGGCTGCCGCTGCCGGCCGGGGCGACGGTGGAGCTGAAGCCGGGCGGCTACCACCTGATGTTCATCTCGCCGGAGCCCGGCGCGTTCGAGGCGGGCCGGAAGGTCGCGGCCACGCTGGTGCTGGAGCGGGGCGGCGAGCTGGCCGTGGAATTCGAGGTGCGCGCGGCCGGCGCCGCCGCGCACGATGCCCACCACGCACACGGGGACCACGGGCACTGAGCGGCCGTCGTCGCAGGCCATGAGATGCGGCGGCGGCAGCCTGTGCCCGAAGCCAGACGGAGGAGGCCGCCATGTCACTTGCCCGTTCCCGGTTCCCGTCCACCGGTGCGATCGAGCAGACCCTGCTCGGCCTGCTGTTCCTCGGCGCCGTCGCGATGCTGTCGTTCCCGGCCGCGCGTGGCGCCGGCCCCCTGGGCTGGATGCCGCTGTGGCTCGTGGGCATGCCGCTGGCCTCGCTGGCCGCGGCCTGCGCCCTGCGTCTCCGGCCCGCCCCGGTCCTGGTGGCGGCCGTGCCCCGCGCCCGCGCGCGCCGCCGCCAGGCCGTGTCGCGCCGGGCCACGGCGTCCGCCCGCCGACTGCGGCTGCCGCGCGCCGCCTGAATCCGGACCTTCGGCATTCGGCGCGGAAGGCGGCCTGTGCTAGCGTCTTGCGCCTCGAACCAAGCCGGAGTTGCATGAATGAAGCTGTCGAATGCCTGTCTCGCCGCGGGCATGGCCCTGTGCCTGTCCGCGGCCGCAGCCGATGCGGGGGAGGCCGCCGTGGATCCCCATCAATGGCTGGAAGGGGTCGAGGACCCGAAGGCACTGGAATGGGTGCGTGCCCAGAACGCCCGCACCGAGGCCGAACTGGCTTCCACGCCGGAGTTCAGGCAACTCGAGGCCGAGCTGCTGGCGATCTACGATTCCGACGAGCGGATCCCGTCCATCTACAAGATGGGCGACTGGTACTACAACTTCTGGCGTGACAAGCAGAACCCGCGCGGCGTCTGGCGCCGCACCACGCTGGAGGAGTACCGCAAGCCGCAGCCGAAGTGGGAGACGGTGCTCGACCTCGATGCGCTCAACCGCGCCGAGGGCCTGACCGGCGACAGGCAGTGGGTCTGGCATGGCGCCGAGTGCCTGCGTCCCGACTACACCCGCTGCCTGGTCGCGCTCTCGCGCGGCGGCGCCGACGCCGACGTCACGCGCGAGTTCGATCTCACGACGAAGCGCTTCGTCGAGGGCGGCTTCCACCGGCCCGAGGCCAAGGGTGCGCTGCGCTGGATCGACCGCGACACCGTCTACGTGTTCACCGACTTCGGCGAGGGCTCGCTGACCGAATCCGGCTACCCGCGCGTGGTCAAGAGGTGGAAGCGCGGCACCCCGATCGAATCGGCCGAGGTGGTGTACGAAGGCCGCGCCGATGACATGTACATATCCGCCTTCCGCGACCACACGCCGGGCTTCGAGCGCGACTTCGTCTCGCGCACGATCGCCTTCTACAACGACGAGCTGTACCTGGTGCGCCCGGATGGCTCGCTGGCGAAGGTGGACGCGCCCAACTCCGCCAACAAGTTCGTCTTCCGCGAGTGGCTGGCGCTGGAGCTGCGCGAGCCGTGGACCGTCGGCGGCCGCACCTACGCGGCCGGCTCGCTGCTGGCGGCGGACTTCGACGGGTTCATGGCCGGCAGCCGCGAATTCGACGTGCTGTTCGAGCCGACCGGAACCACCTCCCTCGCGGGCGTGACCGTGACCCGCAACCACGTGGTCATCAACGTGCTCGACGACGTCAAGAGCCGGATCCACGTGCTCACGCCGGGGCAGGACGGCTGGTCGCGGCGGCCGCTGGCGGGACTGCCCGAGTTCGGCACGATCGGCGTCTCGGCCGTGGACGGCGACGAGTCCGACGCGCTGTGGATCACCGTCACCGACTACCTGACCCCGACCACGCTGATGCTCGGCGATGCCGGCGAAAACGCGGGCCCGCCGGAGGTGCTGAAGAAGCAGCCGGAGTTCTTCGACGCCAGCCGGCACGTGGTCGAGCAGCACTTCGCGACCTCGAAGGACGGTACCCGCGTGCCGTACTTCCTGGTGCGTCCGAAGGACCTGCCGTTCGATGGCACCACGCCGACGCTGCTGTACGGCTACGGCGGCTTCGAGATCCCGATGGTGCCGGGCTATTCCGGCGGCATCGGCAAGGGCTGGCTGGAGAAGGGCGGCGTGTACGTGGTCGCCAACATCCGTGGCGGCGGCGAGTACGGCCCGCGCTGGCACCAGGCGGCGCTGAAGCAGAACCGCCACCGCGCCTATGAGGACTTCGCCGCGGTCGCGCAGGACCTGATCGCGCGCAGGATCACCTCGCCGAAGCACCTGGGCATCCGCGGCGGCAGCAACGGCGGCCTGCTGACGGGCAACATGCTGACCCAGTACCCCGAACTGTTCGGCGCGGTGGTGATCCAGGTGCCGCTGCTGGACATGAAGCGCTACAACAAGCTGCTGGCTGGCGCTTCGTGGATGGCCGAGTACGGCAACCCCGACATCCCGGAGGAGTGGGAGTTCATCAGGACCTTCTCGCCGTACCACCTGTTCGACCCTGCGAAGGACTACCCGCCGACGATCCTGCTCACGTCCACGCGCGACGACCGCGTGCACCCGGGCCACGCGCGCAAGATGTACGCGAAGATGCTCGAGGCCGGGAAGGACGTGCTCTACTACGAGAACATCGAGGGCGGGCATGGCGGCGCCTCCGACAACCGCCAGGCCGCGCACATGGACGCGCTGTACCTGACCTTCCTCTGGAAGCACCTCTCGAAGTGACCCGGCGCCGGCGCCCTCCCGCGGGGAGGGCGCCTTGCCCGCCCGTTCCCGGAGCCCCATATGAGACCCGTTCCCTTCCTGACCGCGGTTTTCCTGCTGATGACCACGCTTTCCGCCTGCACGCCCGGCAACAATGACGCCCGGACCGGCGGGGCCGCCGCCGCGCGCGCGACCCCGCGCGCCGTGGCCACCGCCGCCACGCCGCCCGACGTCGAGAAACGCGACCACGTGGTTCGCGCGCCGCATGGCGCCGAACGCAACGACGAGTACTACTGGCTGCGCGACGACGAGCGCCGCGATCCCGCCATGCTGGCCTACCTCGAGGCCGAGAACGCCTATGCCGACGCCGTGCTGGCGCCGCTCAAGCCGCTGGAGGACCGGCTCTACGACGAGATCGTCGCGCGCATCCGCCAGGACGACAGCACCGTGCCGTACCGCGAGCGCGGCTGGTGGTACTACGCGCGCTACGAGGCCGGCAAGGACTACCCGGTGTACGCCCGCCGCCGGGACGGCGAGGGCGTGGACGCGGTGTCCATCCAGGCCGCGAACGACCGCGGCGACTTCGCCGGCGAGCAGGTCCTGCTGGACGTCAACAGGCTCGCCGAGGGCAAGGACTTCTACCAGGTCGGCGATTACGAGGTGAGCCCGGACAACCGGCTGCTGGCCTATGCCGAGGACCTCAACGGCCGCCGCCAGTACACGGTCCGCTTCATCGACCTGGAGACCGGCGAGCTGCTGCCCGACACCATCACCGGCGTCTCGCCCAACCTGGTCTGGGCCGACGACAACCGGACCCTGTTCTACGTCGAGAACGACCCGGTCACCCTGCTGACCAAGCGGGTCAAGGCGCACGTGCTGGGCACACCGGCCTCCAGCGACCGGCTGGTGTACGAGGAGAAGGACGACACCTTCTACATGGGCATCGGCCGCAGCCGCGACGACCGCTTCATCCTGATCGGGCTCACCAGCACGGTGTCCGACGAACTGCGCTACGCGCCCGCCGGCAACCCGGTCGAGTTCACCGTGCTGGCGCCGCGCGAGCGTGACGTGGAGTACGACGCCGACCACTACGGCGGCCGCTGGGTGATCCGCACCAACGCCGGAGGTGCGACCAACTTCAAGATCGTCACTGCGCCCAGCGACGCGACCTCGCGCGAACAGTGGACCGACCTGGTCCCGCACTCGGAGGAGGTGTTCATCGAGGGCTTCGAGCTGTTCGACGGCTTCATCGCGATCGCCGAGCGCTCCGATGCGCTGGAGCGCATCCGCGTGCGCCGCGACGACGGCCGCGAGGAGTACGTGAAGGCCGACGAGACCGCCTACTCGATGGGGCTGGCCGCCAACCCGGAACCGGAAAGCCGCTGGCTGCGCTACACCTACACCTCGCTGACCACGCCGGCGACCACGTACGAGCTGAACGTGGACACCGGCGAGCGCCGCCTGCTCAAGCAGCAGCCGGTGCCGGGCTACGATCCCTCGCTGTACGTGACCGAGCGGGTGTGGGCGCCGGCGCGTGACGGGAAGACGAGGATCCCGGTCACGATCGCCTACCGCAGGGACACGCCGCGCAATGGCACCGCGCCGCTGCTGCAGTACGGCTACGGCAGCTACGGCGCCTCGATGGACCCGACGTTCAGCGTCACCAACATCAGCCTGCTCGACCGCGGCGTGGTGTACGCGCTGGCGCACATCCGCGGCGGCCAGGAGCTGGGCCGCAGGTGGTACGAGGACGGCAAGCTGCTCAACAAGGTCAACACCTTCACCGACTTCATCGACGTCACCGACCACCTGGTGGAGCTGGGCTACGCCGCGCCCGACCGGGTCGCCGCCTACGGCGGCAGCGCCGGCGGCCTTCTGATGGGCGCGGTGGCGAACATGGCGCCGGAGAAGTACGCGGTGATCCTGTCGCTGGTGCCGTTCGTGGACGTGGTCACCACCATGCTCGACCCGAGCATCCCGCTGACCACGAACGAATACGACGAGTGGGGCAACCCGGAGCAGAAGGAGTACTACGACTACATCCTCCGCTACTCCCCGTACGACAACCTCGAGGCCAAGGCCTACCCGGCGATGTTCGTCGGCACCGGCCTGTGGGACTCGCAGGTGCAGTACTGGGAGCCGGCCAAGTACGTGGCACGCCTGCGTGACCTCAACACCGGCGACCGCCCGTTGGTGTTCCGGATCAACATGGAGGCCGGCCATGGCGGCAAGTCCGGCCGCTTCCGCCAGTTCCGCGAGCGCGCCGAGATGTTCGCGTTCATGCTCGACCAGCTGGGCGTGCCGCACGAGTGATCCCGTCCCGCCGTTCCACCCGGAAAGCCCCGCCCCGCGCGGGGCTTTCCGTGTCCGGGTTCCGCGCACGTCGCCTGGCGGGGCCGTAGAATCCGGCCGCATGGGCACGCGACCGCGCTTCCGCTGGGCATGGTGGCTGCTGGCCTACGCCAGCCTCGGCCTCGGCATCGTGGGGGTGTTCGTGCCCGGCATGCCGACCACGGTGTTCATCCTGGTCTCGGCCTACGCCGCCGCGCGGGGGTCGGACCGCCTGCATGCCTGGCTGCTGGCGCACCCGCGCTTCGGCCCGTTGATCCGTGACTGGCGCGCGCACGGCGCGGTGTCGCGGCGGGCGAAGTGGATGGCGACGGCGACGATGCTGGCCTGCGCCGTGGTGCTGATCGCGGTGATGCTGCTGGTCCCGGCGCACCGCTGGTGGATGACCGCCCTGCCGATCGCCTGCATGGCGGCGGTCGCGGCGTGGCTGTGGAGCCGGCCGGAACCGCCCGCGGCGTGAACCGGCATGTTCGCAGCCGCGCGGCGGCGGGCTACACTGCGCCCATGAAGCTGCGCATTCCCGTGCTCCTGTCCGCGATCGTCCTGTCCCTGGCGTTGCCGGCCTGCGGCAACAAGGGCCCCCTGGTGCTGCCCGACCGCGACGCGGACGGGGAGGAAGCGGTTCCCGTCGGGCCGGCGGACGGGGCCGTCACGGATGATGGCGACGGTGCCGCCGATGGGGCCCCGGACGGTGCCTGGCACTGAGCAGGCCCTGCTTGTCGGGTTGCGGTGAGGCGATGGCGCCGGCACTCCGCTTCAGCAAGATGCACGGCGCCGGCAACGATTTCGTCGTGCTCGACCTGCGCGACGGCAGCCCGCCGCCATCGCCGGCGCTCTGCCGGGCGCTGGCCGACCGCCGCACCGGCGTGGGCTGCGACCAGATCCTGACCATCGGCCCCCCGGACGCCGGCAGCGGCGCGGTGGCTTCGTACCGCATCTGGAATTCCGATGGTTCGCCCGCGGGGCAGTGCGGCAACGGCGCGCGCTGCGTGGCCGCGTGGCTGGTGCGCGACGGCGCTGCGTGCGGCCCGTCGTTCCTGCTCGACAGCCCGGCCGGCACGCACGAGGTGCGGGCATGCGGCGACGGCCGCTACGAGGTCGCGATGGGCGTGCCGCGGTTCGCGCCGCAGGACGTCCCGCTGGCGGGCTTCGAGGCGCCGCGCGACGAGTACGCGGTCGAGGCCGCCGACGGCACGCGGCTGCGTTTCGGCGCGGTGTCCATGGGCAACCCGCACGCGGTCGTCGAGGTGGCGTCGGTGGACGACGCGCCGGTCGCGCGCGTCGGCCGCATCCTGCAGGAATCACCCTGGTTCCCGGAGTCGGTCAACGTCGGCTTCGCCGAAGTGGTGGACGCCGCGCGCATCCGCCTGCGCGTGTACGAGCGCGGCGCCGGCGAGACGCTGGCCTGCGGCAGCGGCGCGTGCGCGGCGGTGGCAGTGCTGGCGCGCAGGGGTCGCATCGGGCGCGAGGTCGCCGTATCGTTGCCGGGTGGCGAGCTGCGCATCGCCTGGCCGGCGGATGGCGCCGAGGTGCGCATGGCCGGCCCGGCCGCATTCGTTTTCGAAGGGGAATGGTTGGCATGAGCAACAGCGAGACTCTCAGCGCGCACGAAGTCGCGGCCTGGCTGCGCAGGCACCCGAAGTTCCTGCAGCAGTTCCCGGACCTGGCGCTGAGCCTGGTGGTTCCGCGCGAGGACGGCCCGGCGGCGTCGCTGGCCGGTTACCAGCTGGAGGTGCTGCGCGACAAGAACCGCGAGCTGAGCCGCCGCCTGCACGACCTGTTCGCGATCTCGCAGGAGAACGAGCGCCTTGCGGTCCGCACCCACCAGTTGACGTTGTCGCTGATGCGCCAGAAGGACGCCGCAGGCGTGGTGCGCGCGATGGCGGCGTCGCTGGCCGAGGACTTCAACGGAGACCTGGTGCGGATCGTGCTGTTCCGCCCCGTGCCCGGGCTGGGCGGGGAGGAATGGCTGCAGGTGATCCCGCGCGACGACGCCAGGCTCGCGCCGTTCGCCGACGCGCTCAGGGAAGGCGAGCCGCTGTGCGGGCGCCTGCACCCGGACAAGCAGGCGCTGCTGTATGGCGATCGCGTGGACGAGGTGAACTCGAGCGCGCTGCTGCCGCTGGAGGGCACCGGCCTGGTCGCGGTCGGCAGCCGCGACCCGAACCGCTTCTACCCGGGCATGGGCACGCTGTTCCTGCGCATGATGGGCGAGGCGTTCGAGGTCGCGCTGCGCAGGTTCGACGGCTGACGCCGGCGGGCGACGGCGATGATCGGCGACTTCCTCGCGCACCTGCAGGTCGAGCGGCGGATGTCGCCGCACACGCTCGACGGTTACCGCCGCGACCTGCAGGCGCTGGAGGAATGGGCGGCACGCTCGGGCGCCGGCGGCGTCGAGGCCCTGCACGACGCCGACATCCGCGCGTTCGTGGCCGCCGAGCACCGCCGCGGGCTGTCGCCCAAGAGCCTGCAGCGCCGGCTGTCCGCGGTGCGCAGCTTCTACCGCTGGCTGCTGCGGCACGGCCGCATCGCCGCCAACCCTGCCGCCGGCGTGCGCGCGCCCAGGGCGCGCCGCAAGCTGCCGCAGGTGCTCGATCCCGACGAGGCGCGCGTGCTGGTCGAGGTCCCGACCGACGGCCCGCTCGGGCTGCGCGACCGCGCCATGCTCGAACTGTTCTATTCCTCGGGGTTGCGCCTCTCGGAGCTGTGCGCGCTGCGCTGGCGCGACCTGCTGCTCGACGAGGGCCTGGTCCAGGTGCTCGGCAAGGGCGGCAAACAGCGGATCGTCCCGGTCGGCTCGCATGCGCGCAGGGCGTTGGCCGACTGGCGCGCGCACAGTGGTGGCGGCGACGACGAACCGGTGTTCCCGGGGCGTGGCGGCGGGCCGATCAGCCCGCGCGCGGTGCAGATCCGCCTGCGCCAGATCGCGCAGCGCCAGGGACTGTTCAAGCGCGTGCACCCGCACCTGCTGCGCCATACCTTCGCCAGCCACGTGCTGGAATCCTCCGGCGACCTGCGCGGCGTGCAGGAACTGCTGGGCCACGCGGACATCTCCACCACCCAGATCTACACCCACCTGGACTTCGGCCACCTGTCCCGCGTGTACGATGCCGCGCACCCGCGTGCGAAGCGCAAGGGCTGACGGCCCGCGGCAACCGGTCCCGGGCGGACGGGGAGTCGCGCGTGGTGCCATGTCCGGATCCGGCGAGCGGTGGCGGGGCGGGCGCGCCATGCTGGTGTTCCCGCAACGCAGGAGGCCATCCCATGACGTTCCGCCTGTCGGGCATCGATCCCGCCCCGTTCGAACCCCTGTTTGCCCTGGACGACGACGCGCTCACCCGCCTGGGGGCAAGGCGCTGCATCGCCGACAGCGACTACGGATATCCCTGCCGCGTCAGCCTGGAGGACGCCAGGCCGGGCGACGAACTGCTCCTGCTGTCGTGGGAGCACCAGCCCGCCGCTTCGCCGTACCGCGCCTCGGGCCCGGTCTTCGTGCGCCGTGGCGCGAAGCGGGCGGTGCTGCCGCCCGGCGTGGTGCCGCCGTACGTCTCCAGGCGGTTGATATCGCTGCGCGCGTATGACCGCGCCCACATGATGGTCGGGGCGGCGGTCCGCGAAGGCGCGGACGCGGCGCGGGAGCTGGAGCGCATGTTCGCCGATCCGGCCGTGGCCTACGTCCACCTGCACAACGCGAAGCGCGGCTGCTTCTCCTGCCTGGCCGAACGCGCCTGAGCACCGGGCCATGGCGGTGGGCATGGCAGGGGCCTTGATTGGGCCGCCTCCGCCCTCATGTCCGGGGAATCCGGACCCGGAGGCCACATGGATCCCAGCCAGAACCCCCGCCAGTTCCACGCCACCACCATCCTCTGCGTGCGCCGCGACGGCAAGGTCGCGATGGCCGGCGACGGCCAGGTCACGCTCGGCCACACCGTGATGAAGGGCAATGCGCGCAAGGTGCGCCGGCTCGGCAGGGACGGCCAGGTGCTGGCGGGCTTCGCCGGTGCCGCGGCCGATGCCTTCACCCTGTTCGAGCTGTTCGAATCCAAGCTGGAAAAACATGGCCGGCTGCAGCGCGCGGCGGTCGAGATGGCCAAGGAATGGCGCACCGAACGGCGCCTGCAGAAGCTCGAGGCGTTGCTGGCGGTGGCCGACGCCGAGACCTCGCTGGTCGTCAGCGGCACCGGCGACGTGATCGAGCCGGAGGACGGCATCATCGCGATCGGCTCGGGCGGCAGCTACGCACTGGCGGCCGCGCGGGCGCTGTATGCCCACACCACGCTGGATGCCCGTGCCATCGCCGTCGAGGCGATGCGGATCACCGGCGACATCTGCATCTATACCAACCACAACATCGTCGTCGAGGAGCTGTAGGCGCACCGCGCCTGCGGCCGCTCGCGCCAGTGCGCCCGCGGGGCGCGTTCACGCACCGGAATACAGGCATGAAGAGCAGTCCCGATTCCATCCCCTCGGTCATGACCCCGCGCGAGATCGTGCAGGAGCTGGACCGCCACATCATCGGCCAGCAGGCGGCCAAGCGCGCGGTCGCGATCGCGTTGCGCAACCGCTGGCGGCGCATGCAGCTGCCGGACGAGCTGCGCAACGAGGTGATGCCGAAGAACATCCTGATGATCGGCCCGACCGGTGTCGGCAAGACCGAGATCGCGCGCCGCCTGGCGACGCTGGCCAACGCGCCGTTCGTGAAGGTGGAGGCCACCCGCTTCACCGAGGTCGGCTACGTCGGCAAGGACGTCGAGCAGATCATCCGCGACCTGGCCGACACCGCGGTCAAGATGCAGCGCGAGCAGGCCAAGCGGAAGGTCCGCGCCCAGGCCGAGGAACGCGCCGAGGAGCGCATCCTCGACGCCCTGCTGCCGCGGCGCGAGGCGCCGCAGCCGGTGTTCGGCTTCGGCGCGCAGTCCACCACCGTGGACATCGGCGCCGAGCCGCAGGAATCCGAGACGCGGCAGAAGCTGCGCCGCCAGCTGCGCGCGGGCGAGCTGGACGACCGCGAGATCGAGCTGGAGGTCGCCACCAGCATCGGCGTGGACATCATGACCCCGCCGGGCATGGAGGAGATGGGCCAGCAGCTGCGGCAGATGTTCGCCAGCCTCGGCGGCACCCGCAGGCACGCGCGCAAGCTCACGATCCGCGCCGCGCGGCCGCTGCTGATCGAAGAGGAGGCCGCCAGGCTGATCAACGAGGACGAGGTCCGCGAGGCGGCGATCGAGGCCTGCGAGCAGAACGGCATCGTCTTCATCGACGAGATCGACAAGGTCGCAAGGCGCGGCGAGGGCGTGGGTGCCGACGTCAGCCGCGAGGGCGTGCAGCGCGACCTGCTGCCGCTGGTCGAGGGCTCCACCGTCAGCACCAAGTACGGCCCGGTCAAGACCGACCACATCCTGTTCATCGCCTCCGGTGCATTCCACCTGGCCAGGCCTTCCGACCTGATCCCGGAGCTGCAGGGCCGCTTCCCGATCCGCGTCGAGCTGTCGGCGCTGGCCAAGGAGGACTTCGTCCGCATCCTCACCGAACCGAAGGCTGCGCTGACGAAGCAGTACGTCGAGCTGCTGCGGACCGAGGGCGTGGAGCTGTCCTTCACGCAGGACGCGATCGAACGCATCGCCGAGATCGCGGCGCAGGTGAACGAGCGCCAGGAGAACATCGGTGCACGCCGCCTGCACACCGTGCTCGAGAAACTGCTCGAGCCGCTCAGCTTCGAGGCACCGGACCGCGGCGGCAGCGTCACCATCGACCGCGCCCATGTGGACGCGCACCTCGGCGAACTGGTGCAGGATCCGGACCTGAGCCGCTACATCCTGTAGCCGGACTGCGACCGGCCGCACGGTTCGGGCGATCGCCGCTTCCGCCGCCGGCGTGGCCGGGCTTAGGTTGGGCCCGGTCCGTCCGGGGATGATGGCATGGGGAAGGTGTCGCGTCCGGGCCTGGCGCTCGCCTTGTCCGTGTTCGCGGCAGGGGCGCAGGCCCAGGTGGTCCAGGGGTGGCTGGAACTGCGATGGGGCGACCCGCGCCCGGGTGCGGGCGGTATCGCCGCCGGGGCCAGGCCGCAGGCGAAGCTCCGGGCCGTGCTGGTGACTGGCTACGGCCAGCGCATCCCGCTGGATTCCGTGCAGTCGCTCCGCGCCGCCGGCGACCTGCATGCGCTCATGGGCCGGCGCATCGCCGTGCAGTTCGACGCCGCCGCGCCGCGCCCCCATGTTGCGCAGCGTGCCATCGCCGCCATCGTCCCGGCCGACGACATCGGCGGGCAGCGCATGCATCCGCTGGCGGGCGGCGTGGACGCGGTGCCGCCGGCCCGGACCGGCAGCAGGCGGTGGCTCACCATCGCCTGCAAATTCTCCGACATCGCCACCGAGCAGAAGACCATCGCGTTCTTCCGCGGGCAGTATGGCGAGGAAACGGGCCGGCTGGGGCATTACTGGCGCGATGTGTCGTACGGCCGGATCGACCTGTCCGGCAGCGACGCCGTGGGCTGGTACGTGCTGCCGCACCCGCGCGCGCACTACGTGACGAAGGACGATCGCGGGAACGAAAGCGCGGACCTCGGCGCGCTGTTCCGGGACTGCACGCAGGCGGCCGATGCCGGCGTGGACTACGACACCCTGTTCGGCATCAACCTGATGTTCAACGGCGAACTGGACGGCTACGCCTGGGGTGGCAGCTACTGCGCCGTGCTGGACGGCCGCCAGCGTTGCTTCCCCGCCACCTGGAACCCGCCGTGGGCGTTCAACAACCTCGCGCCGCTGGCGCACGAGATGGGCCACGGCTTCGGGCTGCCGCATTCGGACAATTCCGACGGCGACGATGACGAGTACGACAACCCGTGGGACGTGATGAGCGATGGCTGGAGCAATGCCGTGAACGATGCCACCTACGGCACGCGCCCGAAGCACATCGCCATGGTCCAGCGTGACCGCCTGGGCTGGGTGGATGCGGCACGCAAGCACACGCTGATGCCATTCGAAGGCCACGAATCCGTCCGCGTGGCGCTCGATTACGCCAGCCTGCCCGCCGGGCAGTCGTCCAACCTGCAGATGCTGGTGCTGCAGGCGCACCAGGCCCCGGACCCCTACAGCGGCATCTTCTACACCCTCGAGGCGCGCCGCCGGGGCAACTCGCACCCGTACGAGGGCGCGCTGGCGGGGGACGCGGTCATCATCCACCGCGTCGGCCCGGGCTACAGCTTCATCGCCCGCAGCCAGGACGCGGACCGGCCACCGGCCGACGTGTCCAACAACGAGGGCTCGATGTTCAAGCCGGGCGAAAGCTGGATCTCGCCGGACGGCCTGTTCCGGGTGGACATCGAATCGCAGACCGCCACCGGGTTCGTGGTCCGGATCTCAAGGCCGGTGGTGACCGGCGGGCGGCTGCCGCTCCGGCGCAGGTGACGGGCGCCCGGGGCCCGGCGGTGCGATAATCGCCGCATGGACAACCACGACAAGCCCGGCACCACCCACTTCGGGTTCCGCGAGGTCCCCGTCGCCGAGAAGCGCAAGCTGGTCGGCCAGGTCTTCTCGTCGGTCGCGCGCAGGTACGACCTGATGAACGACCTGATGAGCCTGGGTATCCACCGGCTGTGGAAGCGCTACTTCGTGGCCACCGCGCAGGCGAAGCCGGGCGACCGCGTGCTGGACCTGGCAGGCGGCACCGGGGACATCGCCGCGCTGCTGCGCGACCGGGTGGGCGATGCCGGCGAGGTCGTGCTGGGTGACATCAACGGCGACATGCTGCGCGTCGGGCGCGACCGCATGACCGACCGCGGCTTCGTCCGCGGCCTGCGCTACGTGCAGTGCAACGCCGAGCAACTGCCGTTCCCGGACGGCAGCTTCGACCTGGTGACCATCGCCTTCGGCCTGCGCAACGTCACCGACAAGGATGCCGCGCTGCGCGAGATGCTGCGCGTCCTGCGCCCCGGCGGCCAGGCCCGCGTGCTCGAATTCTCGGAAGTGAAGGCCGGATGGTTCCGGCCGATCTACGACTTCCACTCGTTCAACGTGTTGCCGCGCCTCGGCCAGCTGTTCGCCAACGACGCGGACAGTTACCGCTACCTCGCCGAATCCATCCGCAGGCATCCGCCACAGGACGAACTGAAGGCGATGATGGACGCCGCGGGCTTCGCCCGCACCCGCTACCGCAATCTCAACGGCGGCATCGTCGCGGTGCATACCGGCTACAAGATCTGAGGCCGCGCGGCCGCCGCCGGCCGGCCGTGCCCCGGCCGGGGCAGGACTTCCGGCCCATGCCCCCGGGCCCGGCTGGCGACAATTCTCCTCCCGTTGACGGAAGCCGCGCCCTGCCGGTGCATGGTCGCATCCGGGGCGCAGCCGCAAAGGGGAGGAGAGGGTTGTGTACCGGTATCTGCACGTCGGTTCCGTCCGTCTGGCCTGGAAGGACTTCGGTGGCGAGGGGCCGG
>CALLKI010000066.1 GCA_938008415.1 uncultured Luteimonas sp.
CCGCGTCCGCTGTGGATGCTGTTCATGACCGAGTTCTGGGAGCGCTTCGCCTTCTACGGCATGCGCTGGGCGCTGGCGTTGTACATCGTGGCCCAGTTCTACGGCGGTGACGCCGCCGGCGAGGCGCCGGCCAGCAAGCTGTACGGCGCCTACCTGGCGCTGGTGTATGCGGCTGCGCTGTTCGGCGGCTACGTGGCCGACAGGGTCATCGGCTACCAGCGCTCGATCCTGCTCGGCGCGGTGATCATGGCAGCAGGCCTGTTCATGATCGTGGTGCCCAACGAGCAGGTGTTCAAGCTCGGCCTGGCCACGGTGATCGCGGGCAACGGCCTGTTCAAGCCGAACATCTCGACCATGGTCGGCAAGCTCTACGCCCCGGGCGACGGGCGCCGCGACTCCGGCTTCACCCTGTTCTACATGGGCATCAACGCCGGTGCCCTGGTCGCGCCGATCCTGACCGGCTGGCTGGCCGAGCACACGTTCGGCGGCTCGCCCGACATGCCCGCCTACAAGGTGGTGTTCATCGCCTCCGGCGTCGGCATGCTGATCAGCCTGGTCTGGTTCTGGTTCGGCCGCGCCCAGCTGCAGGGCATCGGCCGGCCGGCCGAGGGCGGCGAGGGCATGCAGCGGGTGCTGTACACCGCGCTGGGCGCGCTGGTCTCGATCCCGGTGATCTACCTGCTGCTCGCGATCGATGCCAGCCAGCTGCAGTGGCTGCTGACCGTGCTGTTCGTGGGGCTGTGCGTGCTGATCCTGCGCGAAGGCTTCAAGGACGGACCGGTGCGCCGCGACATGGCCATCGCCATGCTCATCATCTTCGCGTTCAACGTGCTGTTCTGGTGCTTCTTCGAGCAGGCAGGCAGCTCGTTCAATTTCCTGGCGCAGAACATCGTCAACCGCGACTTCGGCGGCTGGATCTTCCCGGTGGGCTGGTTCCAGTCGGTCAACTCGCTGGCCATCATCACCCTGGCGCCGGTGATCGCCTGGATCTGGGTGAAGATGGGCAGGGCCAACCCGTCGATCCCGCGCAAGTTCGGCCTGGGCATCATTTTCAACGGCCTGGCCTTCCTGCTGCTGATGTTCGCCCTGAACAGCCTGGTCGACCCGCAGACGCTGAAGATCCCGTTCTGGACCCTGTTCATGGTGTACGTGATCCAGTCGGTGGGCGAGCTGTGCCTGTCGCCGATCGGCCTGTCCATGGTGACCAAGCTGGCGCCGGTGCGCCTGGTCGGCTTCGGCATGGGCGGCTGGTTCCTGTCCACCGCGATCGGCAACAACCTGTCGGGCATCTTCGCCAGCCACGTCAGCGGCGAGTCGGGCATGACCGTGGAGTCGGCGCTGGCCGGCTACACCTTCGGCTTCTGGGTGCTGGTCGGTTCGGGCCTGTTCCTGTTCCTGGTCGCGCCGCTGATCCAGAAGCTGATGCACGGCGTGAAGTGACCGTGCGCGCAGCGCGTGCAATCCCGGAAACGGCGGCCACGGCCGCCGTTTCCGTTCCGGTCCCGGTGGAGGTTCCCGCACGATGACGGTCCCGGCCGCCCCGCCGCCGACGCCGGCGCAGCGCTGGTGGGCGCTGCTGCTGGTTAGCCTGGCCCTGTTCGGCAACTACTACGCCTACGACGCGCTCAACCCGGTCGTGGACCTGCTGCGCGAGCAGCGCGGCTTCAGCTATGGCCAGATCGGCGCGCTGTCGACCGCATACAACGTCGCCGCGCTGCTGGTGCTGCTGGCCGGGGGCTACGCGATCGACCGCTGGGGCACGAAGCGCGCGATCCCCGCGTTCGCGGCGGTGTGCGTGGCCGCTGCGGCGCTGACCGCGTGGGGTCCCGACCATGCCGTGATGCTCGCCGGGCGGTTCCTGCTCGGCGTCGGCTCCGAGCCATTGATCGTCGCCGCGACCACGGTGCTGGCGAAGTGGTTTTCCGGCCGGGAACTGGGCTTCGCGTTCGGCCTGAACCTGTCGCTGGCGCGGCTGGGTTCGGCCGCGGCCGACTGGTCGCCCTCGTTCGCCGGGCCGCTGTTCGTGGACTGGCAGGGGCCGTTGTGGCTGGCGACCGGCGTGGCCGCGGCGGCCCTGGTCGCGGCGCTGCTGTACTGGCGGCTGGAATGCCGGGCGGGGGATGGCTTCGCCGCCGCGCCGGGCGCGGAGGGGGCGCTGCGACTGCGCGACCTGTATGCCTTCGACGCGCGGTACTGGCACGCGGTGGCGCTGTGCGTGGCGTTCTATGCCACGATCTTCCCGTTCCGTTCGTTCGCGATCGACTACTTCCAGCAGGCACATGGCCTGGCGCGCGGGACCGCCGGCATGCTCAGCAGCCTGCTGCCGGTGTCGGCGATCGTGCTGACCCCGTTGTTCGGGCTGTGGGCCGACCGCGTGGGCCATCGCGGGCGGTTCATGGCCGTGGGGGCGCTGGCGATGCTGCCGCTGTTCTTGGCGGTGACCTGGCTGCCGCCCGGCCCGGCGCTGCCGCTGCCGGGTCCCGGCGGGGCGATCCCGCTGACCCTGCTGCTGGTCGTGGTGGTGCTGGGGGCGGTGTTCTCGCTGGTGCCGGCGGTGCTCTGGCCGGCGGTGGCGGACCTGGTGGACGCGCGGCGGCTGGGATCGGCCTACGCGATGATGACCTTCTGCCAGCAGGTCGGCTGGGCGGTGGTGCCGCCCGTGGTCGGCCTGCTCAACGACCGCGCCGGCGCCGGGCCGGAGAACCCGGCCGGCTACGCGCACGGGATGTGGCTGTACACCGCGCTGGCCGCGCTCGGGGCGTATTTCGCGCTGCGGTTGTGGCGCGCGGAGGCACGCGCCGCGCGCGTCAGCTGATGTGGCGCAGCAGCGCGTCCATGCCCGGTCCGCTGAGTTTGTCGATCAGCTTCCACAGCGTGGCGCGTTCCTCCTCGCTCAGCGGCGAGAGCAGGGCGCGCTCGCAGGCCAGGGTCATCGGCGCGACCTCCCGGTAGACCGAATAGCCGGTTTCGGTCAGCTCCAGCACCGAGCGGCGGCGGTCGTCGTCGTGGATCTCCCGCTTGACCAGGCCGCGCTCCAGCAGACGGGCGACCGCGCGGCTGACGGCAACCTTGTCCATGGCCGTGCGCTCGGACACCTGGTTGGCCGACAGCCCCGGCCGCAGCCCCAGTACCGCCATCACCCGCCATTCGGTGATGGCCAGGCCGTAGCGGCGGTAGTACTCGCTGGAGATGGCCTGGCTGACGCGGTTGGACAGCACGCTCAGCCGGTAGGGCAGGAAGCTTTCGAGTTCGAGCCGCGGGGGGCGGGACTGCGGGCCCTGGTCGGGTTCACTGCTCATGCTGCACTGGTCCTTGCAAGTGGTTTCAGTTGAAACTATAAAGGGCCCATGTCCGGCGCCCTGCGCGCCACGGCCCCTGGAGGATTCCCCATGAGCGCACAGCCCAATCTTGGCATGCAGGTCACCACCTTCGAGAACCCGATGGGCATCAACGGGTTCGAGTTCGTCGAGTTCGCCGCGCCGCCGGGCCAGGGCGAGGCGATGGCCGACTACCTGCGCCGCCTCGGCTTCACCGCCATCGCGAAGCACCGTTCCCGCGCCATCACCCTGTTCCGCCAGGGCGGCATCAACTTCCTGCTCAACGAGGAGCCGGACTCCTTCGCCGCCGATTTCGCCGCGAAGCACGGCAGGTCCGCCTGCGGCTTCGCCATCCGCTTCAGGAAGAAGCCGGCCGAGGTGCTGGAGCAAGTGCTGGCCAACGGCGGCGAGAAGATGGAGCACAAGGCCGACACCCGTGCCGTCGGCTTCCCGGTGATCAAGGGCATCGGCGACTGCATGCTCTATCTGATCGACGACTCGGCCGGGAACGTCTATGCCGATTACGAGCCGATCCCGGGCGTGGACCAGCACCCGCGGGGTTTCGGCCTGACCTTCATCGACCACCTGACCCACAACCTGTACCTGGGCAACATGCAGAAGTGGTCGGACTACTACGAGAAGCTGTTCAACTTCCGCGAGATCCGCTACTTCGACATCAAGGGCGCCAAGACCGGCCTGCTGTCCAAGGCGATGACCGCGCCGGACGGCATGGTGCGCATCCCGCTGAACGAGTCCAGCGACGAGAAGAGCCAGATCAACGAGTTCCTGCGCGAGTACAACGGCGAGGGCATCCAGCACATCGCGCTGTTCACCGACGACATCTACGAGACCGTCGAGAGGATGCGCGAGCAGGGCATCGAGTTCCTGGACACGCCGGACACCTACTACGAGGTGGTGGACCAGCGCATCCCGGACCACGGCGAGGACCTGCCGCGGCTGCAGAAGAACCGGATCCTGATCGACGCCGATCCGGAGACGAAGAAGCGCAAGCTGCTGCAGATCTTCACCCAGAACGCGTTCGGCCCGATCTTCTTCGAGATCATCCAGCGCAAGGGCAACGAGGGCTTTGGCGAGGGCAACTTCCAGGCCCTGTTCGAGAGCATCGAGCGCGACCAGATGCGCCGCGGGGTGCTGTAAGCACCGTCGTCGCGGCCTTCCCGCGATCCGCCCGGCGGGCCGGCAGGGGGTTCCCTGCCGGCCCGCGTCGTCTGGGTCGTCCCGGCCCGGCAATGCCGTGTGCCGTCGTGCCCACGGGGGCTGCCGGGTGCACGCGCCGTTGATGCCCGGGATGCGAGGCTCGCGCGGTGACCGTACCGGAGAGCAGGGCGATGACACGCGGACGTTTCCTGGCGGCGCTGGCCGCCGCATGGCTGCTGGCCGGCTGCGCCCGGGAGCGCGGGCCTGCCGAAGAAGCCGCGACGGTCCAGGATGGACCCGCGGCGGAGGTCACGCAGGAGGTGGGCGGGCCGGGCCTTGCCCCGCCCGCGGGGGATGCCATCACCTTCGCGGGTTACGGGCAGGTGCGTTTCGGCGCCCCGGTGGACGAGCTGCGCCAGGCACTGGCCGGCGGTTTCGACGACGCCCGCCCGGAGGAGCCGGGCGGATGCCATTACCTGCTCCAGCGGCCGGTGGCGGAAGCGGGCTACCGCGTGGCCTTCATGATCGAGGGCGGGCGCTTCGTGCGCGTGGACGTGGGTGATCCAGGCGTGGCCGCGCCCGGTGGCGGCCGGGTCGGGATGGACATTGCGGACATCCGCCGCCTGTACGGCGCCCGCGCCGAAGCCTTCCCGCACAAGTACGACCCGCAGGGCCTGGTGCTGCGGGTCGTGGATCCGGACGGCGGGGAAGGCGTGCTCGTGTTCGAGGCCGGTGCTGACGAACGCGTGATGGCGTGGCGCGCGGGCGTGCCGCCGCAGGTGGATTACGTCGAGGGCTGCGGCTGACCCCGGCCGCGCGGCCCGTGGCATGCGCGCTCCCGGCCGGGCATAGAATCGGCCCCGGACCACATGGAGGGAGGGGACGATGATCGCAGGCATCGGCTGGTTCGTCGCGGGACTGGTGCTGCTCGCGCTGGGTGGCGATTCGGCGGTGAAGGGGAGCGCGGGGCTGGCGCGACGGCTGGGCCTGTCCGCGTTCGCGACCGGTTTCCTGCTGCTGGCGGTGTCCACCTCGCTGCCCGAGCTGGCGGTCAATGCCCGCGCCGTGTGGGTGGACGACGCGCCGCTGGCCCTGGGCAATGCCGTGGGCAGCAACATCGTCAACTTCGGCCTGACCCTGGGCCTCGCCGCGCTGTGCGCCCCTGTGCTGGTGCGCTGGCGCGTGCTGGCGCCGCTGCTGCCGTACCTGGTCGCCGCGACCGTGCTGCTGGCGGTGCTCGGGCTGGACGGCGGCCTGTCCAGGCTCGACGGCACCGTGCTGTTGCTGGCGTTCGTGCTGGTGCTCGCCCTCACCTTCCGGCGCACCCGCAGGCAGGAGCAGGCGGAACTGGGGGAGGAGTTCGAGGCCGTCACCCGCACCAGCACGGACCTGGCACTGAACCTGCTGCGGCTCGTGATCGGCGTGGCGCTGCTGTACTTCGGCGCGCGCTTCGTGGTGCAGGGAGCGCCCGCCATCGGCGAGGCGCTCGGCATGGAGTCGCTGCTGACCGGCCTGCTGGTCGTCGCCATCGGCACCGCGCTGCCGGAAGTCGCCGCGGCGATCATGGCGGCGCGGCGTGGGCAGGGTGACGTGGTGGTCGGCCACGTGCTCGGCTCCAGCCTGTTCAACCTGCTGGTCGTGGTCGGCGGCATGGCCGTGGCCGGGGGCATCGCCCTGCCGGCGTCGTTCGTGCGCTTCGAACTGCCGGCGACGCTGGCGTTCGCGCTGCTGCTGTGGCCGATGCTGCGTGGCGACCTGCGCGTCAGCCGTGGCGAGGGTGCGGTGCTGGTCGTGGCGTTCCTGGGCTGGGTCGTGTTCGAGCTGCTGCTGGTCCACGGCTGAGAGGCACGGGGCCTTCAGCCGTGCGGCGGGGCTTTCGCGTGCGCCTTCGCCGCCTCGGCGCGTTCGCGCGCGAGCATCTCGGCCTGCTCGTCCGCGTCGTCGCGGATGTGGCCCTCGGGCGCGCTGCGGGTGGACGGGTCCGCCGGCCGGTCGCGCATCAGCGACAGCGCCGCGCGCGCCATCAGGTGCGCGGCCACCGGCGCGGTCAGGAACAGGAACACGGTGATCAGCAGCTCGCGCGGGTGCAGGCCGGTGCCATGCACCGCGCGGTGCAGGATGGAGGCCAGCAGGATGCAGCCCACGCCCAGCGTGCTCGCCTTGGCCGGGCCATGGATGCGGTGGAAGAAGCTGCTGAGCTTGACCAGCGCGAAGCTGCCCAGGAACACGAAGAAGCAGCCGGCGGCCAGCAGCAGGATGGTGATGATGTCGGCGAGCAGCCTCATTCCACGATGTCCCTGCGGATGACGTACTTGCTCAGCACCACGGTGCCGAAGAAGCCGAGCATGGCGATCACCAGCGCGATCTCGAAGTAGATCTCGGTGTGGCCGAGCATCCCGAGCATCACCACCTGGGCGACGGCGCTGACGTAGAGGGTGTCGAGCGCGAGGATGCGGTCCGGCGCGGTCGGACCACGCACCAGCCGCCACAGCGCCAGCAGCATGCCGCAGCCGACCACGACCATGGCAGCGTACACGACGTAGTCGACATCGATCACGGGAAGATCCTCCGCAACGGGGCCTCGTAGCGCTGCTTGATCTGGTCGATCGCCGCCTGCGGGTCGGGCACGTGCAGGCAGTGGACCAGCAGGTGCTTGCGGTCGGCCGACAGCTCCGCAGTGAGCGTGCCCGGGGTGAGGGTGATCACGCTGGTCAGCGCCGAGATGCCGTGGATGTTGGTCAGCTCGAGCGGGATCCAGATGAAGCCCGGCTTGAGCCGGTCCTCGCGCCCGAGCACCTGGCGGGCGACGGTGAGGTTGGCGACCACGATGTCACCGAGCAGGCGCAGGGTGAAGGGGACCAGGACCCACAGCGAGCCCAGCCGCGCGAACTCGCGTTCCAGCCGGGACGCGATCTGCGGCATCAGCCAGGCCAGGAACGCGGCCATCAGCAGCGTGCCGGGGCCGGTGTCCTCGGCCATCAGCACCCAGAACAGGAAGACGGTGATGCTCTGCGGGATCGAGGGAAAGATGCGCCTTCTCATCCGCGTCTCCTCATGGCTGGCGCAGCTGCGGCACGGTGCCGCGGACCGCCTGCACGTAGTCGCCCGGGGACAGTACCTGCTCCGCGGCGGCGGCGGCGTAGCGCACCACGGGCGCCGCGGCCAGGCTCATCACCACGCAGTATCCCAGCAGCAGCACGGTGGCCGCGATCTCGCGCCCGCGCACCTTCGGCGTCCCGGGGACGGCGGCCGGTTCCGGTGCCGGGCCTTCGTCCCCGCCGGCCGCGGTGCGCCAGAACAGGCGGGTGCCGGTGCGGCTGAGCCCGAGCAGGGCCAGCAGGCTGCCGGCGAGCACGGTGGCATAAACCCACGCGGTCCACTCCGCCGGCACCGCGGCCAGCAGCATGAACTTGCCGATGAAGCCCGACAGCGGCGGCAGGCCGACCAGCAGCAGCGCCGCGAGCAGGTACAGCATCCCGGTCGTGCGCGGCATCGGCGGCGCGGTCGGCAGCACCCGGTCGCCTGCGCTGCCGCGCTCGCGCTGCACGATGTGGGCGATCATGAACATCGCGCCCGCGGCGAAGCAGCTGTGCGGCAGGTAGTACAGCCCCGAGGTGATCGTGCCCGGCTGCGCCAGCGCGAACGCCACGAACAGCATCCCCGACGACACCAGCACCAGGTAGGCGGCGGCGATGCGCAGCCGCAGCGCGCCGACCACGCCCAGCCCGCCGACCAGCATCGTCGCCATGCCGAAGGCCAGCAGCACATCGCGGCCGAAGCCGGCCAGCGGGCCCGCGTCGTCGCCGAGCAGCAGGGTGGTGGTACGCAGCACCGCGTACAGGCCGACCTTGGTGAGGATGGTGAACAGCGCCGCCACCGACGCCGGCGCCCGCCCGTAGGCCTCCGGCAGCCACAGGTACATCGGCAGCATCGCCGCCTTGGCGCAGAACACCACCAGCAGCAGGGCGAAGGTCGCGCGCACCAGGGCCACGTCCTCCGGTGCAACCTCGCGGATGCGCATCGCCAGCTCGGCCATGTTGAGCGTGCCGAGCATGCCGTACACCAGCGCCAGCGCGATCAGGAACAGGGTCGAGGCGGCGATGTTGAACACCACGTAATGCATGCCGGCGCCGACCCGCTTGCCGCGCGCGCCCGACAGCAGCAGGCCGTACGAGGCGATCAGGAGCACCTCGAAGAACACGAACAGGTTGAAGATGTCGCCGGTCAGGAACGCGCCGTTCAGGCCCATCAGCTGGATCTGGAACAGCGTGTGGAAATGCAGGGCGCGCTTGTCCCAGCCGGCGCAGGCGTACAGCAGCGCCGGGACCGCCAGCAGCGCGGTGGCCAGCACCATCAGCGCATTGAGCCGGTCGAGCATCAGCACGATGCCCAGCCGCGACGGCCAGTCGCCGAGCAGGTAGACCTCGATGTTCCCGGACGCTGCCCTCGCCACCAGCGCCACCGCCACCGCGAGCAGGAGCAGCAGGCCGGTCCATGCGCCGGCGCGCAGCACGCGCGCGTCGTGGCGGCGCTCGAGCAGCAGCAGGAACGCGCCGGTGAGCAGCGGCAGCACGATCGGGGCGACGAGGAGGTGCCGCGTCATGCCTGCGCGTCCTCCTCGTCGTGCACCGACGGCGCCGGGCCTTCGCGCCCGTCCTCGGGCTCGTGGCCGTCCACGTGGTCGCTGTGCATGTCGGCGTGGTTGCGCATCGCCGCCACCACCACCACGGCGGTGGTGGCGAAGGCGATCACGATCGCGGTCAGCACCAGCGCCTGCGGCAACGGGTCGGTGTAGTTGGCGGCGGTCGCGGCCACGCCCTCGCGCAGGATCGGCGGCTTGCCGACCACGGCGCGGCCCGAGGAGAAGATCAGCAGGTTGGTGGCGTACGACAGCAGGGTCAGGCCGAGGATGACGTCGAAGGTGCGCGCGCGCAGCAGCAGGTAGATCCCGCCGGCCACGAGGATGCCCACGGCGCTGGCGATCGCGAATTCCATCAGGCTCCTTCCTCCGCCTCGAGCTGGCGCCTGCGCACCGTGCCCATGGTGGACAGGATCAGCAGGGCGCCGGCGAACACCACGATGTAGACGCCGGTGTCGAACACCATCGCGCTGGCCAGCGACAGTTTCCCGACCAGCGGCAGCACCGGCTCGGCATGACCGCTGGTCATGAACGGCAGGCCGGACAGCAGCGAGCCCAGCCCGCCGGCCGCGGCCACCAGCAGGCCCAGGCCGATGCCGCGCAGGTAGTCGAAGCCGAACGTCGCCTCGACCGCGCGCGCCCCCTGGACCACGTACTTGATCAGCACCGGCACCGCGATCGCGAGGCCGGCGATGAAGCCGCCGCCCGGCGCGTTGTGGCCACGCAGGAACAGGTACAGCGACACCACCAGCGCCAGCGGGAACAGCAGCTGGGTCAGGTCGGCAGGGATCGGCAGCTGCACCGGCGGCCCGGGCATCGCCTCGTCGGGCCGCAGCCGCGCGAAGCGCAGCATCGCGTGCACCACCAGCGCCGCGACCGCGAACACCGTGATCTCGCCGAAGGTGTCGAAGCCGCGGATGTCCACGAGGATCACGTTGACGACGTTGGCGCCGTGGGCCTCGGGCAGGGAGCGCGCCAGCATCTCGCCCGAGACCGGCGAGGCCGGCCGCACCAGCATCGCGTAGGACAGCCCGGCGCAGCCCAGGCCCGCGATGATCGAGAACGCGATGTCGCGCCAGCGGCGGAACGGCGTGCGCGCCTGCTTCGACTGCTTGGGCAGGTAGTTGAGCGCCATCATCATCAGCGCCACGGTCACCAGCTCGACCATCAGCTGGGTCAGGGCCAGGTCCGGCGCCGACAGCAGCGCGAAGGCGAGGCTGACGACCAGGCCGGTGGCGCCGACCACCACCAGTGCGGTGAAGCGCTTGCCGTGCCAGACCACGGTGGCGACGGTGGAGGCCACCAGGATCGCCCACAGGATCCAGCCCAGCGCCGGCATCGGCCGCGGGTCGGGCAGGCCGGACAGCAGCGAGGCCTCGTCGCCGAGGAACGGCAGCGAGCCCGCGGCCAGCACCACCACGATCATCCAGAACAGGCTGCGGCGGATGCCGCCGGCGGCGACCGCGCGGGTGAAGGCCCAGGCCGCGTTGAACAGCGCCTCGACGTTGAGCGTGAACAGGCGGGGCCCCCAGGCGCGCAGGATCGCCTCGTGCAGCGCGTACAGCCGGCGCAGGGCGAAGTAGAACAGCACGCCGCCGAGCACGCCGGCCACGCTCATCGCCAGCGGCAGGTTCCAGCCGTGCCACACGGCCAGCGTGAACTCCGGTGCGGCCGGGCCGAGGGTGCCGGCCACCGCCGTCTTCAGCATCGGTTCCACCGTGGCCGACGGGAAGATGCCGACCGCAAGGCACAGCACCACCAGCACCGCCACGGGCACGCGCATCCATACCGGTGGCTCGTGCGGCTCCACCGGCAGCGCGCGCGGCCCCTTGCCGAAGAACGTGTCGTGCACGAAGCGCAGGCTGTAGGCCACGCCGAACACGCCATACAGCAGCGCGGCGACGCTGATCGCGATGCCGTAGCCGGTGCGGCCACCGGCCTCCAGCGCCTCGGCGAAGAACATCTCCTTCGACAGGAAGCCGTTGAGCAGCGGGATGCCGGCCATCGCCAGCGAGGCCACGATCGCCAGCGCGCTGGTCCACGGCAGGTAGCGGCGGAGGTTGCCGAGCCGGCGCAGGTCGCGGGTGCCGCACTCGTGGTCGATGATGCCCGCCGACATGAACAGCGAGGCCTTGAAGGTGGCGTGGTTGATGATGTGGAACACGCCGGCCACCACCGCCATCGGCGTGGACAGGCCGAACAGCAGGGTGATCAGGCCCAGGTGCGAGATCGTCGAGTAGGCCAGCAGGCCCTTGAGGTCGTGCTGGAAGATCGCGTACCAGGCGCCGACCAGCAGGGTGACCGCGCCGACGCTGGTGACGGCGAGGAAGAACAGGTCGGTGCCCGCCAGCGCCGGGTGCAGGCGGGCCAGCAGGAACACGCCGGCCTTGACCATCGTCGCCGAGTGCAGGTAGGCCGAGACCGGGGTCGGCGCCGCCATCGCCTGCGGCAGCCAGAAGTGCACCGGGAACTGCGCGCTCTTGGTGAACACGCCGGCCAGCACCAGGGCGAGGATCGCGGGGTACTCGGCGCTGGCGCGGATCGCATCGCCCGCGGCGAGCACGGCGTCCAGGTCGTAGCTGCCCACCACGCGGCCGAGCAGCAGCACGCCGCCGAGCAGGGCCAGGCCGCCCAGGCCGGTGATGGTCAGCGCCATGCGCGCGCCCTGGCGCGCGTCCTGCCGCTGCGTCCAGAAGCCGATCAGCAGGAACGAGCTGATGCTGGTCAGCTCCCAGAACACCACGAGCAGCAGCAGGTTGCCGGCCAGCACCACGCCCAGCATCGCGCCCATGAACAGCAGCAGGTACGCGAAGAACCGCTGCGGGCTGTCCTCCTCCGGCAGGTAGTAGCGCGCGTACACCACGATCAGCGCGCCGATGCCGAGCACCAGCCCGGCGAACATCCAGGCCAGCCCGTCGAGCCGCAGGTCGAACAGCAGCCCGGCCTGCGGGATCCACGGCAGGACCTCGCGCGGCACCTCGCCGCCGGTGACGGCGGGCGTCAGCTGGGCCAGCAGCACCAGGCCGAGCAGCGGGGCGGACACGGCGAGCCACGCCGCGCCCCTCCGCGAGGCGCCACGGGACAGCGCCACGGCCAGGGCCACCAGGAACGGCAGGGCCAGGAGCAGGATCAGCATGCGGATGGGCGGGAATTGGAGGGCGCGGCGCGCGTGCCGCGCCCCGTGAGTCTAACCGATGGCACCGGCCGCCCCGGCAGTGCGGGAAGTATCCTGTGGCCATGCCGCACGCACGCGACGACGCAGGAACGCCGCATCCGCCGGACGACGGGGGCCGCGTCGCGCTGGTGTTCGGCGCCAGCGGCCAGATCGGCATGCCGCTGCTGCGCCGGCTGGCCGATACGGGCTGGCAGGTGCTCGCGGTCTCGCGCGGGCGACGCCCGCCGCAGCCCGGCGTGCGCTGGCTGCGCGGGGAATTCGCGCGGATGCCCGGACTGCCGCCGCGCGTGGACGCGATCCTCAGCTGCGGTCCTTCGGATGCCTTCGCGCACTGGTATGCGCGCGGCGGGGTGGACAGCCCGCGCGTGGTGATGTTCGGCTCCACCAGCGTCGAGGTGAAGCGCGATTCCATGGACGGGGCCGAGCGCGACATCGCGCGCCGGCTGGCGGAGGCCGAGCGCCTGCTGTTCGAGACCGCGGCGCGGCGCGGCGCGGCCGCGACCGTGCTGCGCCCGACGCTCGTCTACGGCGCCGGCCGCGACGCCAACGTCACCCGCATCGCGCAGCTGGCGCGCCGGCTGCGCGCTTTCGCCCTGCCGTCCGACGCCACCGGCCTGCGCCAGCCGGTCCACGTGGAGGACCTGGCCGCCGCCGCGGTCGCCTGCCTTGGCGCGCCGGCCACCCACGGCCACGCCTACGCCGTGCCCGGTGGCGAGACCCTGGCCTACCGCGAGATGGTGTCGCGGGTGCTGGCCGCGCTGCGGCCATCTCCCCGGCTGTTCGTGCTGCCGCCGGCGCTGTTCCGCGCGCTGCTGTCCATGGCGCGCGCCTGCGGCATCGCGCGCGACTTCAACGACGCGGCGCTGGCGCGCATGCGCGTGGACCTGGTATTCGATGCCGGCCCCGCGCGTCGCGACTTCGGCTACGCGCCGCGCGGCTTCGCGCCGACGGAGGAAGAGCTCACGCCCCCGGCCGGATGATCGCCGTGGCCGGCGCGGCGTGCCGTCGCATGGTCACCAGCTCCAGCCGAGCCTGCGGTACAGCTTGGCCAGCACCCAGGCCGGCCCGATCAGCAGGTAGCGCAGGTCGGTGAAGAAGCTCGGCTTGCGGCCTTCGAACAGCCTGCTGTGGCCGACGAACTGCGCGATCCAGGCCAGCACGAACACCGTGATCGCGAGCCCGAGCAGGAAGCTCCGCCCCTGGGTGTCGTGGATCCAGCGTGTCAGCCACGCCATCGCCACGAACACCGCGAGCATGCCCAGGCCGAGGCGGCGCGAGTTGTGGAAGTAGAACATCCACGCCGCGAACATCGCCAGCGCCGCCCAGAACCCTGCCCGGAACCACGTGCCGGGCACCGGGATGCACCACAGCAGGCCGACCACGCTCCACAGGATCAGCGGCACCGCGACGACGTGGATGCGCTGGTTGACCGGGTGCCGGTGGTCGCCGGAATAGTGCTCGAACCAGCGGTCGATGGGACGTTCTGCAGCCTCGTGGGTGGTGCTGTTCATCGCATCCTCCGGCAGGCGGGATGGGGCAGAGGATAACGCCCGGGGCGCAGGTGCACGATCCCGGCCGTTGCTGCACGGCAGCAGCGGGGGGCGTCCCCTGCGGCGACTCAGTCGATGCTGATCCCCGCCAGCTTCCACAGCGCCTCGGCGTAGCGGGCGCGGGTGCGCCCGATGACCTCGGGCGGCAGCTTCGGCCCGGGCGGGGTCTTGTCCCAGCCGGACTGCTCCAGCCAGTCGCGGACGATCTGCTTGTCGTAGCTCGGCGGGCTGGTGCCGACCTCGTACTCGTCGGCGGGCCAGTAGCGCGACGAGTCCGGGGTGAGCATCTCGTCCATCACGTACAGGCGGCCGTCGGCGTCGGTGCCGAACTCGAACTTGGTGTCGGCGAGGATGATCCCGCGCTCGGCGGCGTAGGCCGCGGCGAACTTGTAGATGCGCAGGGTGGCGTCGCGCACCTGCTCGGCCAGCTCGGCGCCGATCATCCGCACCGCGGTGTCGAAGTCGATGTTCTCGTCGTGGTCGCCGACTGCGGCCTTGGTCGAGGGGGTGAAGATCGGCTCGGGCAGCTGCTCCGCGAGGCGCAGGCCGTCGGGCAGGGGGATGCCGCTGACCCGGCCGGTGCGCTGGTAGTCCTT
>CALLKI010000067.1 GCA_938008415.1 uncultured Luteimonas sp.
CGATGGTGTCGCCGCCGCCGGCCTCATCGGCGGCGTACAGCAGCTGGATGGTGCAGGCGCTGTCGGCGCAGGCGTGGCCGTCATGGGCCGCGGCCGGGGCCGCAAGGCCAAGGGCGAGCAGGGTTGCGGCGGCAAGCAGGTTCTTTTTCAAGGCGGTCTCCCTGGAAGTGCACGGTTTTGCCCATCAGGATAAGGTCCGGCATGGACCGCCCGGGGGTGCCACTGGTTGGGCCGGGCGTGCGCCCCGGCACGCCCGGGAAGCACCGCGACGGCGGCTTCACCGCCGGGATGCGAGGCTGGCCGCCCATCCTCGAGGCTTCCCCCCATGTCCCTGCCCGAACCGGCCACCGTCGAACGCGTGGACCTGCCCCGCTACATGGGCACCTGGTACGAGATCGCCCGCCTGCCCATGCGCCACGAGCCGGCCGGCGCCACCGACGTGTCCGCGACCTACGCGCTGCGCGATGACGGCAGGGTGGAGGTCCGCAACCGCATGTGGCACCGCGGCGAGCTGCAGGAAGCGGTGGGCGAGGCCGAGGCGCTCGACGGCAGCGGCAGCCGGCTGGAAGTGAGCTTCCTGCCGGAAGGACTGCGCTGGATTCCGTTCACCAGGGGCGACTACTGGATCCTCGCGCTCGACCCGGCCTACCGGGTCGCGCTGGTCGGCAGCCCCGACCGCCGCTACCTGTGGCTGCTCGCGCGCGAACCGCTGCTGGACGAGATCACCCGCACGCACTACCTGTCGATCGCGCAAGCGCGCGGCTACGACCTGGCGGAGCTGATCCACACCCCGCACACGGACCGGCCGACGGCCTGAGGCCTACGGCGCCGGCTTCGGCGCCCCCATGCCGCCCCGGCTGTACATGCCGGAGCGGTCGAAGCAGCAGGCACGGCGCTTGCCCGAGGCGAGCATGTCGCAGGCGGTGGCGATGCGCCTGGCGCGCGTCTCCGCCTTCCTGCCCGACGTGACCCAGTGGATCCAGTCGCGCCGCGCCACCGGCGTGATGTCCTTCCACGTCGCCAACGCCGCCGGGTGCGCCTCCAGCGCCGCGCTCAGGTCCTCGGGCACTTCCGGCTCCGGCTCCTTCTCCACCGGCGCGATCTCGAGCGTGACGGTGGCACCGGGATCGGCGCCTGCGGCCTCGCGCAATGCGGGTTCCACCTTCAGCCAGTGTCCGCCTTCGCCATCGGGCTGCAGGGTGGCGGTGAACGGAGCGCCGTCGAGCGTGCCCTCCACCGTCACCAGCCCGCGCGAGGGCAGCTTCGCGCTCGCCGCGGCCGGCAGCCTCAGGAAACACCACGCTGCGCCGGCAGGCTCCGCCGGACGCAGCAGCTTCGTCCTGAAACGGACGCGTGCTTTGCGTGTCGCCATGGGCGGAACGATAGCACCGCATTGTCCATGGCGCAGGCCGCCATCGCGCCACTCACCACAACCTGAGCCGGGCACGCAGCGGCAGGGTCGAAAGCGGCGCCACCGCAGCCAGGACGAATATCCAGCGCGCGGCAGCCCCGAGGTCCGGCACACTGCTCCCGATGCCAGCCGCCAGGTTCATGACCAGCCCGGCGCCGGCGGCCCCGAACGCGGTGGCGCACAGCTGCACCGTCATGAGCGAAGACGCGGCCAGGTCCTGTTCCCCGGCCGGGGCCTCGCGCAACACCGCCGCACCCAGCCACGGGTAGACCATGCCCACCGCCGCGCCTCCCGCCAACAGGGCGATGCACATCAGGAGCATGACGCCTGTGCCGGCCGGCCATGGCATCAAAGCGGCCAGCGACAGCATGGACAGCGCGGACAGGAACGGGGCGCCGGCCAGGAACCGTCGGCGCCTCGCCGGAGAGGCGCCCGAGCCGAAGATCGCCGCCACCGTCCAGCCTGCGGACAGCAGGGCGGCGCCGAAGCCGGCCGCCAGCGGCGACTGGCCGTGCAGCGCCTGCAGGAACAGCGGCACGAAGGCCTCGGTGCAGGTCACCGTGACCGCGAACAGAGCCGACACGGCATACAGTGCCCCCAGCGGCCCCGACAGCTGGAATGCCCCGATCGGCAACAACCGCCGCGACGCCGACGACTCCGTCCGGACCAACGCCCAGGCCAGCATCGCCGCCAGTCCGAGGCAGGGCACGCTCCACGGAAACGGCAGCACGCCGGCGACCGATGCCACCAGCACAGCGCACAGCAGCAGCACCAGCTGGCGCCACGGCAGCGACGGGATGGCCATGGGCGCTCGCGTCGCCCGGGGCAACGCAAGCCCCGCGCCTGCCGCGAACGCCGCGGCTCCCAGCACCACCATCCAGAACGCGAGGCGCCAGAGCCCGGCTCCCGCATGCAGGCCGCCGAGCAGCGGCCCCAGCACGGTGGCCACCCCCCACATCCCCGAGAACAGCGCCATCACCCGCGGCCACAGGGGCGGCGGGAACACGCTGCGCACCAGGGCATAGGGCAGGGCCAGCAGCAGGCCACCCCCCAGGCCCTGCAGCACGCGCCCGCACAGCATGACCGCCATCGACGGGGCGAGCGCGCACAGGGCCGAGCCGGCCGCGAACACCACCGCCGCCCGGATGCATGCGGCACGCGGCCTGTGCTTCTCCAGTATCGGGGCGGCCATCACCGCGCCCAGCACCGAAGCCACCACGAACAGGCTCGTGTTCCAGGCGTAGTAGGGCATCCCGCCGATGTCGGCCACCACCGCCGGAAGCAGCGTGGTGGACAGGTACAGGTTCACCGCATGCAACGCCACCGCGGAGGCCAGCACCAGGATGCGGAACAGGTACTCCCCGCGGAAGATCCCGTTCCAACCGGTTCCGGCAGCGGCATTCCCCGCGGAATCCTTCACGCCGCTCACGCGACGCCCCCCAGCGACAGCGATGCGAGCTTGTCCGGGTTCCGCACGACATAGATGCCGGTGGCGCAACCCTGGCTGTCGTACGAGAAACTCACCGCGGCCTCGAGCACTCCACCCGATCTCAGCAGGGCGCCATGGGAGCCGTTGATCGTCGTCTCCTCCCATGCGTAACCCCGCCACCAGGCCGACAGGCTGGTGGCGATGAACCCCAGTACCGTCTCGCGCCCGGACAGGGGCGTGGCGATGGCCGCCACCTTGCCCCCGCCATCGGCCGCCAGGATGACGTCCTCCGCCAGCAATCCCGACAGCAGGTCCGTCTGCCCGGTCGAAATCGCATGACGAAACGCATGGAGGAGGCTTTGCTGGCGATGAGGCGGCACATGCTGCCGTGCAACCGGCCTGCCGATGTTCACCCGTGCACGCGACACCAGCTTCCTGCACGCCTCCTCGCGCACGCCGATGGCGCTGGCGACCTCGGCATGTCCCAGGCCGAAAATCCCGTGGAGCAGATACGCGGCCCTCTCCTTCGGGGCGAGCCGCTCGAGAAGCAGCAGGAACGCCGTGGACAGGCTGGACGCCAGTTCGGCCTCCTGTTCCGGGGACTGCGCGCCGGAGCCCTGCACCGGCTCCGGCAGCCACATGCCGAAATATTCCGTCCTGGCCCTCCGTGCCGATTCCAGCTCGTTCAGGCAACGTCGCGTGCACACGGTCGTCAGCCAGGCGGCTGGATTGTCAACCGCGTACCGGTCGGTCCCCAGCCACTTCACGAACACGTCCTGCACCACATCCTCGGCATCCGCCCTGGACCCGAGCATGCGGTAGGCAAGGCCGGTCAGGAACGGCCGCCGAAGTTCGAAGATTTCCACCCACGCTGCATCGTCCATGCCGGCTTGCTCAATGCGACGAGATCTGGATCCGGTTCCACAGGTTGATCATGGCCACCGTGACGGTGAACACGGAGACCTCTTCTTCGCTGAAATGCCGGCGCAGGTCCGCCCGCAGCTCTCCGTAGGCCGTACGCGGGTCGAGCGTGGTCAGCGCCTCCGTCCAGGCCAGCGCGGCCCGCTCCGCGGGCGTGAAGTCGCCGACCTGCCGCCACACGACGAGCCGGTCCAGCCGATCGTTCGTTTCGCCGTCGGCGCGTGCTTCCCTCGTATGCATCTTCACGCAATAGCCGCAGCCGTTGATCTGCGAAGCGCGCAATTGGACCAGATGGTGGATGGTGCGATCGAGCCCGGTGGCATCCATCGCTTCATGGACGTGCTCGAGCGCCTGCATCACGGCGGGGATGGTCCTGGCGTGGTGGATGGGTTTGCTGTCCGTCATCGGCAGGCGCCTCCTGTTGTACCTGCCCTTGTGACAGTCGACTGCAACGGATCGTGACGTGCCCAAAGCCCGTGCGGCACTCCATCCTCCCCGGACCGTCTCCCGCCACGGCCGTGCCCGGATCCGGCCGCCACCAGCCGGGGGCAGCCGATACCGACGCAGGCGCTGTGTTGGACATCCCTGCTGCTTGCGGCCCCGCCCTGGCGGACATGCCACGGCACACGTTGCACATGCTCCATGGCGCCTCCATGGCCGCGTTACGATGCGCACTCCCCCATGCCGCTCGCTTCCGCCCCCTCCGGCCCGCCAACGGGACGCCTGCGCGCAGACGCCGCACGCGAGGCGCAGGCGCGGCCGCGTCCTGGCGACCATATGGAGCGCTGGCAGCGCGGGATCGCGGCACTGGCCACCGGCCTGCTGCACTTGTCGTTGCTGCTGCTGGCGTGGTGGATGCCGCCCCTGGTTCCCGACCGGAAAGGCGGCAGTGCCGCCGGCGCATTGCAGGTGGTGGACGTGGAATACGTGGGCGAAGAGCCCCCGCCGCCGCCCGCGGTCCCGCCGCCATCGGCCGCGCCCGCCGCCTCGCGCCTGCGCACGACGCCGGTGGTGCGCGCGGAAAAGCGGGCCGAACGCGAATCCCCCGAGGCATCCGAAGCTCTGCGCGTGGTGGAACTGCCGCCGCGGGAAACGCGTCCGGAACCGCCGGCACCGGTCACGCCACCGCATCCCCCCGCACGCAGGTCCGCCTACCTGCGGGGCATGCCGCCGGGCCTGCTGCCGGAGGACCAGGCCCCGGTGAACGCGGGCACCGCGCCCAGCCCCGACGTGCGCCCCGGCCCGCGCTACCAGGCCGATGCCTCCGAATCCGAACTCGAGGCCGGCGGCTACCAGGTGATCTACGACCTGATCGCCGAGCGCCGCGTGCGCGAATGGCGCGACGCCGGCATGACCGAGGTGTACATGCCCCTGCCCGGCACCCGCAGGCTGATGGCCTGCCCGCTGGAGATCGTGATGCGCCGCAGCTCCGGCCCCTGCCGTCTGGTCGAACCCGACGATCCCGCGCTCGCCAACATCGGCGACGCCCGCGAGGTGCTCAGCATGTTGCGCATCTATCACCGCGGCCAACCGGTCTGGCGCGGGCCGGGGCCGTATCGCTGACCGTTCCCGCGCATCCACGACTTCCCCTCCCGGCCGCAAGCGGCGCCCGAATACCCCTCCCCCGTTGCGCGGGGGAGGACGCAGTGGGGGCAATCCGCGCCGCGACACCCGTCCCGCAACGCAGACATCGCCACCCCCTTCCCGGCCCCCCGCTGCAGGCGGGCGGGCACCCCAGGCTCCCGGCCAGACCGATGCGCCGTTCTGGCGCTGGCGAAGCGCCGGCCGGGCAGGGAACGGGAGCGGCACCGCCCCCCGGGAACACGACACTGAACCAACAGGTTGACAATCCGCCACGGGGGATGAAAACTCAACCACATGGTTGAGCAATGCCTCGATGCCGTCTTCACCGCCCTGGCCAATCCCACCCGCCGCGGGATGCTGGCCACACTGATGCAGGGCGAAAAATCGGTCAGCGAACTGGCCGCGCCCTACGCCATGAGTCTGGCCGGCGCGGCCAAGCACGTGGCGATACTGGCCGATGCCGGGCTGATCGAACGCCATCGCAAAGGCCGGCAACAGATGTGCCGGCTTCGCCCCGAGCGGCTGAAGGAAGCCAGCGACTGGCTGCGCCAATGGGAAGGCTTCTGGAACGCGCGCCTCGATGCCCTCGAACGGGCATTGCGCGAAGGACCCTGACATTCCGCGCCACCACCCGGGAGGACACATGACCGGCAACGACCTCGTCACCACGCATTCGCTCCGTTTCGAGCGGCTGCTGGACGCGCCCGTGGAGAAGGTCTGGCTCTACCTCATGGATCCCGAACTGAGGGCACGCTGGTTCATGGGAGGACCGAGCGATCTGCGCGTGGGCGGCCACCTTGGCCTGACCATGCGCCATGACCGGCTGTCCGACCGGCCGGTTCCCATCCCCGCGGACTACCAGACCCATCTCGGCGCCAGCTGGAGCGAACGCATCCTCCGCTGCGAGCCTCCCCGGGTCCTTGCCTTCACCTGGGACGATGGCGCGGCCGGCGAAGTCACCATCGAACTGCACGATGCGGGCGATGGCAGGACGCGCCTGGTGCTGACGCACGTGGGCCTGCGTGGCCGCGACGACGCCCTCGACTTCGGCGGCGGCTGGCACTCGCACCTGGCCGTGCTGGAGAAACGCCTGCGCGGCGAACCGGTGGAGGATTTCTGGGCATTGCACGCGGAGTCGGGGAGGATCGTGGCGCGGGCCCTGGGCTGAGCGCACGGTGGGAACAGCGCGCGATCCGCCACCATCGTGGCTGGTACGCGCGGTATCACGCGCTCCCGCCGCGCAATCGCCTTCCCAAGCCCGACCAGCGCTCGGCGTGGCGTCCCACCGCCAGCCGGATCACCGCCTCGCCGCCGGCGACGTGCAGTTCGCCGCGGGCGCGGGTGATCGCGGTGTAGACCAGCTCGCGCGAGAGCACGCGGTTGGGATGCGCGGGCAGCTGCAGCCACACCGCGTCGAACTCGCTGCCCTGCGCCTTGTGCACGGTCATGGCGAAGGCGCTCTCGTGCGCGGGCAGCGCGGTCGGGTGGAAGCCGCGCGCGCCGTCGTGGCCTTCGGGGAACCAGGCGACGAGTGCGCCCTTCTCGTCACGCAGGCAGATGCCGATGTCGCCGTTGGACAGGCGGTGGTGGCGGCTGTTGCGCGTGATGAGCAGCAGGCGGCCATGGAACCATGGCTCGCGGTTGGGGCCGGCGAGCAGGGCCTCGATGCGCCCGTTGAGCGGGCCCGCGCCCTGCGGGCCGTCGCGCAGCACGGTGAGCAGGCGCTGCCGCGTGGCCAGGCGCAGCGCCTCCACGGGGTCCGTGCACCGCTGCAGGGCCAGCCAGCCCGGCAGCAGCCGTTCACGCAGGCTGCCGCGCAGCGGGTCGAACTGGTCCTCGTGGAAATGCACGCCGGACAAGGCGCCGCCGCGCAGCAACTCCAGCACGGCATCGGCATCGCCGCGGCGCACCGCTTCCGACAGCGGCGCCAGCTCCAGCGAGGCCTGCTGCCGCCAGCCGCGCTGCAGGTGCACGCGGTGGCCGGACAGCGGCGACCGTGCCCGGTCGCCGCCGTCGCCGGTCGCGTCGGCGATCGCGGCGAGCACGTTGCCGGCCTCGACCGAGGGCAGCTGGTACGGGTCGCCAAGCAGGACCAGGCGCGCGCCATCGGCCACCGCCTCGACCAGCTTGCACATCAGCGGCAGGTCCACCATCGAGGCCTCGTCCACCACCACCACGTCGTACGGCAGCGGCCGGCCGGGGCCGAAGCGCACCTGCGGGTCGTCCGGCACCGCGCCGAGCAGGCGGTGCAGGGTGGCGGCCTCGCGCGGCAGGGCTCCCAGCAGTGCGTCGTCGATGCCGGGACGGCCGCGGAAGCGTGCGGCGGCAAGGCGCAGGCTCTCGGCCATGCGCTCGGCGGCGCGTCCGGTGGGTGCGGCGAGCGCGATGCGCGGGGTCGCCTGCCCGGCCTCCTTCGCGCGCGCCAGCAGCAACAGCAGCACCCGGGCGATGGTCGTGGTCTTGCCGGTGCCCGGGCCGCCGGTCACCAGCGCGAGCCGGCGCGCCAGCGCCAGCCGCGCCGCGGCGGCCTGCGCGGGATCGCTTTCCTCCGGCGGGAACAGGGCCGCGAACACGGCGTCGGGCACGGGCTGCGCGTCGCCGGGCTGCGCGGCCAGCCGCGCCAGTCCCGTGGCGAGGCGGCGCTCGTACTCGCGGTAGCGACGCAGGTAGACGAGCCCGTGCTCAAGCACGAGCGGGCGCGACGGATCACTTTCGGCATCGTCCTTTGCCACCGCCACCCACGGCGAATCCTGCAGCGCCCGGATCCATTCGCCCGCCGGTGGCAGCCCCCCGCGCCCGGCCAGTTCCTCCGCCTTTTCCGGGTCGAAGGCGGCGTGTCCCTGCGACACCGCGAACGAGGCCAGCGCCGCGGCGGCGAGCACGATGTCGGGCGTGGACGGATCACGCCGGTGCAGGGTTTCCGCCAGCGCGAGGTCCACCGCGCGCAGGTTCCCGATCCCACGCAGCAGCCCGGGCGCGCTCATGCCACGACCTCCCGCGGCGGCGCGGCCAGCACCGCGTCCACCGCGTCCACCAGCTCGCGGGTGAACGGCAGCACGTGCACGCCCTGTCCCGGCACCGCCGGGTCGAGCCCGCGGCAGAACAGGTAGCGCACGCCGCCGACGTGCGTGTCGAAGTCGTAGGCCCCGCCCAGCCGGCTGCGCAGCCAGCGCTGCAGCGCCACCAGGTACAGCAGCGCCTGCCAGTCGTACTCGCTGTCGGCCATCGCCTGGGCGATGGTGCCGGCGTCATAGGCCGGCAGGGTGTTGGTCTTGTAGTCGATCACGTACAGGCGGCCGTCAACGCGGCAGGTCAGGTCGATCTTGCCGGTCATCAGGCCCGACAGGCTGCGCCACGCGCCGAAGCCCTGGCGCCCGCGCAGCACGCCGTGCGCGTGCAGCACCGACAGCAGTTCCCCGACGCTGCCGCCGCGCAGGGCGAAGTGGAATTCCATCTCGTCGATGCGGTCCTTCCCGTCGAGGTCGCACAGCCGGAAGTCCGCCCCACCCGGGCCCGGCACCCGCGCGCGCAGCGTGCGCGCGATGAGTGGCACCAGCAGCGGCAGGCCTTCCTCCGCTTCCTCGCGGCGGTAGCCGAACGCCTCGAAAGCCTGCATCAGCACATCGCGCTGCCCTTCCGGCAGGCCGTCGCCCCCGCGCCACGCGGAGAAGTCGGCGTGTTCGAGCGCGTGGTGCAGCACGTTGCCGAAGCGCGGGCCGGCAAAGCGCATGTCGCGCCCGGCGGGCAGGGCCACGGGGCCGGGCTCGTCGGCGGCCGGCGCTTCCTCTTCCAGCGCGTGCAGGCCCTGCGGCGCCTGCCGGTGCAGCTGGCTGAAGCTGTGCACCCACCAGTCGCGCTGCACCACGCGCCGCGCCGTGCGCGCGGGCGGCAGCGCATCGGGCTGCTGTGGCGCGAGCCGTTCGGGCACCTCCGGGGGAAACCCCGTGGAGGGCTCGAGGCCAAGGTCGCGGCACAGCTCCCCGGAAGGTTCGCTTCCACCGAGCAGGACGTGGAGCGCGGTGTTGTCGTTCGCGGCCAGCGCGCCGCAGCACAGCCACAGCGCCTCGCGCGCGCGGGTCAGGCCGACGTAGAGCAGGCGCATGTCCTCGGCACGGTCCTCGCCGAAATGCGCCTTCACGGCGTCTGCCCATGGCGGCGTGCCCGGGTATTCGCCGTATTTCGTGCGGACCTGGCGGACGCGCTGCCCGCCCACGTGGTGCACGGCGACCTCCAGTTCGCGTCCGGCCTTGAGCGCGTCGCGGCCGATGCCGCAGAACGGCAGGAACACCAGTGGGAATTCCAGGCCCTTGCTCTTGTGCAGGGTGAGGATCTGCACGCGCCCGGCGTCGGACTCCAGCCGCGGCTGCTGCGCCTCGTCCTCGTGGTCGGGATTGGCGATCGCCGACTGCAGCCAGTCCACCTGGCCCTGCAGGCCGAGGCTGCGCGCGGACGCTTCCTGCAGCAGTTCACCCAGTTGCAACAGGTTGGCGATGCGCCGCTCGCCGCCGTCGAGCGCCAGCAGACGCGGCGCCTCCGCGGCGACCACCTGCGCCAGCATCGCCAGCGGTCCATGGCGCTGCCAGCGTGCGCGCCACTCGTCGAAGTCGCGCTGCCGGGCGCGCAGCGCCGCGGCATCGTCCTCCAGCGCCTCGATCGCGGCAGCGTCGAGGCCGAACAGCGGCGTCGCCAGCGCGGCGCGCATGCGGCCATCGTCGTCGGCATGCAGCAGCGCCAGCAGCAGGGCGAGCAGGTCACGGGCCTCCTCGCCGGCGAACAGGCTGGTGCGATCCACGGTCACCGCGGGCACGTTGCGCCGCGCCAGCTCGCGCCGCACCGCCGCGGCCTCCGCGTGCGTGCGCACCAGCACCGCGCAGTCGCGCGGTTCGACCGGGCGCAGCACGCCGCCGTCGCGGCGCATCAGGCGCCCCTCGCGCGCCAGCTGGAGCCGCTCGCGCACCGCCTCGGCACACAGCGCGGCGGCGTGCCCGATGGACTCCGCCTTGTTCCAGTTGCCGCCCTTTCTTTTCTTCGCGGCGCGTTCCGGCACGACATGGACCGCCAGCGGCGGCGCCGGCTCGCCGTCGAGCTGCAGGTCGTCGTCGCGCGCCCGCCCGCCGGGAGCCACCGGCTCGAAGCCGATGCCCGAGCCCAGCGCGCCCGGGGGCAGGCCCTGGAACAGCCGGTTGGTGACGTCGAGCACGCACGGCCGCGAGCGGAAGTTGCGCTCCAGGCGGATGCCATCGTGCTCCACGGAGCCGCGCGCGGCCACGTAGGTCTGCACATCGCCGCCGCGGAAACGGTAGATCGCCTGCTTCGGATCGCCGACCAGCACCAGACCGCAGCCGTCGGCTCCCTCGACGAACAGGCTGCGGAAGATGTCCCACTGCCGGCCGTCGGTGTCCTGGAACTCGTCGATCAGTGCCAGCCGGTAGCGCCCGCGCACCACGCGTGCCAGCGCCCCGCGGTGGGCGTCGTCGCGTACCGCCGCGTGAACCTGCCCGATCAGGTCATCAAAGTCGCGCACCTGCAGCGCGGCCTTGCGTTCGGCGTTGCGCCGCAACGCCGCCCTGCGGAATGCGTGCAGCCGGCGCAGCATGTCGGCCTCTTCCGCCGCCAGCAGTGCGTCCACGGCGTCGAACAGCGGCGAGCACGGGCACCGGTCCTCCCGGCCCTTCAGGCAGATCGTCCGCAGCCAGGCGGTGCCGATGCGTTCCAGTCCCTTCGGCCATGCCGGCGGCACGCGATCGTCCTGCGCATCGAACCACGCCCACAGCACCTCGATGTCGGGCATCTTGTCCTGCGCGCTGCTGATGACCCGTTCCCCGAGCGCCCGCTCAAGCGCCTCGCGCGCCTCCGCCCCGTGCCGCGCGAACGCCGTGCGCGCGGCGGTCCATGCCGCGTCGAGGGTGGGCGCATCCTCCAGCGCCTGCGCGTCCGGCAGCAGCGGCTCGTGCGACAGCAGGTCTCCCAGTGCTTCGCACAAGCCGTCGATGCCGCCGAAGCGCCGGCGCAGGAAGGCCGCGCCGGCGGGGTCGCCGGCGTGTTCGCGCCACAGCGCGACCGCCAGTTCGCGGTGCGCGCGCGCCTGCGAGGTCTCGACCCTGGCGTCGTCGGGCACCAGTCCCGCCTCGAGCGCGTGCTCGGCCAGCAGGCGCCGGCAGAAGCCGTGGATGGTGGCGATCTGTGCCTGCTCCAGGTCGCGCGCGGCACGCGCCAGCCGCAGCCGCAGCGCCAGCGGCGATTCGCCGGCGGCGACCGCGGCGTGCAGCATGCGCCGCAGAAGGCCGGTCTCGCCGTCGTCCCCTTCCCGTTCCGGCGGATCGCCGGGACTCCACACCGCCGCCATCGCCTGCGCCTGCTGCAGGCGCAGGTGCACGCGGGCGCGCAGCTCCTGGGTCGCGGCCTCTGTGAAGGTGACCGCGAGGATCTGCTGCGGGCGCAGCCCGCCTTCGATCACGGCGCGCACGTACAGGCCGGCAAGCGCGAAGGTCTTGCCGGTGCCGGCGCTGGCCTCGACCAGGCTGGTGCCGGTGAGCGGGGTGTCGAACACGGTGTCGCTCATGGCAGCGCCTCCAGTTTCTCCGGGTCGGCACCGAGCAGTGCGTCGAACACCGCGCTGGCCAGCATCTCGAAGCGTTCCACCGCCTCCTCGCCGCCGTCCATGAAGGGCTCGCGCCCGCGCAGCGCCAGCGCGGTGGCGGCGCTGCGCTCGCCCGGGTGGGAGTAGCCATCGCCCGTCCATTCGCGCGCCGCCGCGAACAACCCCATCTCGCGCTTTGGCGCCTTCACGTACTTGTATGCGCTGCGCGGCAGGAACGGCAGCGGCTCGAGCGCCATCCGCCGCTGCAGCGCGAACAGCGCGCGCAACGCGGCGATCGCCTCGCCCGCGGGCAGGGGTGGATACTCGACGAGCCCCACTTTCCCGTCGTCGTCCACGCACAGCTCCAGCAACGGCAGACCCAGCGTGGCCGCGACCAGGGCGTCGAGCCGGTGGCGCAGCACGAGGCCGCCGTGCAGGCCCTGCTCCCGCAGCACCGGACGGAACAGCCCGCGCGCGTGCACGCCGCGCAGCGTGCCCGTCAATGGCACGCCATCGATCTCCAGTGCGTACGCGCGCACGCCATCCGCCTGCGCCAGGCCCTCGTCGAGCGCGACCGCGGCGAAGCATTCGACCCCGTCGAGGACCTCGGCCACCACGCGGCGCCCGTCGGCGCCGGCCGGCACCAGCCCGCGCGCGAGCAGGCGCGCGTGCAATCCGCCTTCATCGGGTCGCCTGCCCTCGCGCAGCCAGGCCTCGAACGCGGCATGGCGCAGGGCATGGCGAAGCAGCGCGTCGGGCGGGCCCATCGGCTCGTGTTCCTCGACGGCCGCTTCGTCGCCGGGCAGGCGCAGGCGCAGGCCATGGCGCAGCCAGTACGCCTGCGGCCGCGCCAGCGCGCCGCGCAGGGCATCGAGCGACAGCGCCCCCCCGGCGCCATCCCCGGCACGCTTCAGCGGCCGGGGCGCGAAAGGCGGCAGCGTGGCCGCCTCCGGCCGGGTTTCCGCCGCCGCCTGCCAGCGGCCGTCGTAACTGAAGCGGCGCGGGTCGCCTTCCGTCTCGTCCGGGTGCGCCGCGCCGAACGCCGACGGCGAGAACGGCTGCAGCGCATGGCGCACCACCAGCTCCCGCCGCGCGCGCGCGGGGTCGGCGTGGTAGCGCGCGGCCACGTCGAGCAGTTCCGCGACGACCGGCGACGGCTCGCGCGGGCTGCCGTCGCGGGGGTCGAAGCCCAGCCAGCTGACGTGGAACGCGTCCTGCGCCGTGGAGAACAGCTGCAGGAACAGATGGCGGTCGGCGTCGCGCCGCGACGGGTCGCCGACCCGGCGCGCGCCGCCGTCCAGCTCCTGCGCGATGCGGTTGAGCGGGTCGCGCACGTCGCGCGCCGGGAACGCGCCGTCGTCCATGCCCAGCAGCCAGATCACCCGGAACGGGATCAGCCGCAGCGGCACCATGCGCCCGAAACAGATGCCGCCGGACAGGAACGGCGCGCGCGCGTCGGTCCGCACCAGTTCCGAGAGCATTTCCCTGCGCACCACGGCGAACGCCACCGGCGCCCCGAACCCGGCCTCGCTTGCGCCGTCGGCGAACGCGGCGATGGCCCCGCGTAGGCGTTGCAGCACCTTGCGGTCGCCAGGGTCACGCGGCTGCTCGCCGCACAGCGCGTCCAGCAGCTCCTCGAGCAGGCGCGCCCATTCGCACGGCGTGCGTTCGCCGCGCAGCCCGGCCGAGGCCCTGCGCAGCACCCCGAGCAGGCGCAACAGGGCGTCGAGCGCGTCGCTGCCGCTGCCCTCGACCAGCGGCAGCGTGGCCACGCCGGCGATGTCGCCTTCCGCGCCCGCGGCATAGCCGAGCAGCAGCCGCTCCAGCGCGAACTCGAAGGTGTAGGCCGAGCCCTGGCCACCGTGCGCGGCGCGCTCCTCGCCGTCCAGCGCCCAGCGCGCCCCGGCCGCGTCCAGCCAGTCGCGCAGGCGGTCGCGGTCCGTCGCGTCCACGCCGAAGCGTTCGGCCAACGCCGGCACCGCCAGCAGGTCGAGCGCCTCGGCCAGCGACAGCGGGCGCAGCGGCAGGTCGAGCAGGCGCGCGAACGCGGCCGCCAGCGGCGAGCTGGCCAGCGGCGTGGTGTCGGCGATGGTGTAGGGCAGTTCGCGGTCGGTGCCGAGCGCCCCGCCGAACACCGCCTCGATATGCGGCGCGTACGCGTCGATGTCCGGCGCCAGCACGGCGATGTCGCGCGCCTGCAGGGTGGGGTCGGCCTCGAGCAGCGCGCGCAGCTGGTCGTGCAGCACCTGCACCTCGCGCAGGCGGGTATGGCAGGCGTGGAAGCGCAGGCTGGCGTCCTCCCTGTCCACCTCCGCGCGCGGCCAGTCCTGCGCTTCGCGCAGGGTCCCGGCGGGGTCGCGGTTGTGGAGGATGTCCTCCTGGATGCGCCCGAGCAGGCGCGCGGTGTCGTGGCCGGCGAAAGCCGGCAGCTCGAAGCTCACGTGCACGGCCTCGCCGCCGGCCAGCGCCGCGACGAAGTCGCGTTCGGCACGGCCCCAGGCCGCCAGCAGCGGATTGCCGCCCGCGGCGAACTGCTCGTCGTCCCTGTCCGGCGCGTAACCCGCGGCCCAGGCGCCGATGCCCAGTTCGATGTGGTCGCGCCAGAACTCGCTGCTGGGCGTGTGCAGGAAGAACTCCTGGGTGCCGGCGCGCGACTGGCTGGCGATCACCTGGAGCACGTCGGGCGAGACGTTCTGGCAGGCGAACACGAACAGCCGCGGCGGCAGCCCGGACGGCGCCTGCCCGGTCCCGGCGCCGAACCGCCGCAGGTATTCGCCGATGCGGCGCGCGCGGTGTGCGCGGCCGGCCGCGACCGCGCGCCACAGCTGCGCCTGCGGGTCGTCGGGGTCGGCGCCGGCTTCCCACCGCAGCAGCAGGTCGCGCCGCCAGGCCTGGTACTTCTCGAACACGTCGGCCAGCGCGCAGGCCAGCAGCCAGGCGCGCAGCGGGTCGTCCGGGTCGAGCTGTCCGGCGTAGCCGGCCGGCGGCACCTCCTGCAGCCGGCGCAGCAGGAGCCAGCGCGAGACCTCCGGCGCCAGGCGCTCGGCCCCCGGCGCCGCGCCGAGGTTGGCATCGAGCGCGAAGTCCACGAACTCGCCAGGGGTCAGGAAGCGCAGGTTGGCGCAGATCCCCGCGTGCTCCGCCAGGAACTGCTGCAGCCAGCGCCGCATCGCGAACTGCGGCACCAGCACGACGTCGGGGCGCATCCAGTCCCCGTCCGGGGGCGGCTCGCGCAGGCGCGCGGCCAGCACGCCCGCCAACACCTCGAGCGAGTTGGAGTGGTAGAGGCGGAAGTCCGGTGCGCGATCCATCGCGGCGATTGTGCCGGAGCCGGGTCGCACTCCACGAGACACGGCGTTCCATCCGCCTGCCGGCATCCGCCCTACCTCCGGGTGGCGTTCCCGTGCACAATTCCGCGCTTCGGCGGGATTCAGCCACCGTTGGCCATGCTTTTCCGGTTGCGCGCCGCCGCGTGCCCGGACGGACCGCCGTCCCCGCCCACGTTCCCGACATGACCGAACACGACGCCATCGCCGTCCGCCTTTCCGGCGTCCGCCTCGACCGTGGCGAGCGGACGATCCTGTCCGGACTCGACCTCGCCGTGCCGCGCGGCAGCATCACCGCCGTGCTCGGCCCCTCGGGCAGCGGCAAGTCCACCCTGCTGTCGGCGCTGACCGGCGAGCTGGTCCCGGCCGCGGGCACGGTCGAGGTGTTCGGCCGCCCCGTGCCGCACCGCCAGCGCGAGCTGCTGGAGCTGCGCAAGTCCATCGGCGTGCTGCTGCAGGGCAACGGCCTGCTCACCGACCTGACCGTGGCCGAGAACGTGGCGCTGCCGCTGCGCATGCACACGAGGCTGCCGCGCGCGGTGGTCGACCGGCTGGTGGAGATGAAGCTGCACGCGGTCGGCCTGCGCGCCGCCGCCGACCTGTTCCCGCGCGAGCTGTCCGGCGGCATGGCCCGGCGCGTGGCGCTGGCCCGCGCGATCGCGCTCGACCCGCCGCTGATGCTCTACGACGAGCCGCTGACCGGGCTCGACCCGATCGCCTCGGGCGTGATCATGAACCTGATCTCGGAGCTCAACGACAACCTCGGCCTGACCAGCATCATCGTCACCCACCACGTGCACGAGACCCTGCCGGTGGCCGACCGCGCGATCGTGATCGCCAACGGCGGGATCGTGTTCTCGGGCACGCCGGCCGAACTGGAGGCCAGCGACGACCCGCTGGTGCGCCAGTTCCTGCGCGGCGAGCCGGACGGCCCGATCGCGTTCGACCGCGCGCCGCGCACGGAGGCCGCCTGATGCCGGTCGCCGCCACCATCCGTTCCCTCGGCCGCGCGGGCCTGTTCTCGCTGTCGGTGCTGCGCGCCTCGAGGCCGACCGCGGACTTCCTCGCCGAACTGGTGCGCGAGATCTACAAGATCGGCGCGCGCTCGCTGCCGATCATCGCCGTCGGCGGCGCCTTCGTCGGACTGTCGCTGACCCTGCTCGGCTACCGCGCGCTGGAGACCTACGGCGCCTCCAACCAGGTGAGCATCCTGGTCGGCCTGGGCCTGTACCGGGAACTGGCGCCGGTGCTCACCGCGCTGCTGTTCGTCGGCCGCGCCGGCAGCTCGATCGCCGCCGAGCTCGGCCTGATGCGCGCCACCGACCAGATCACCGCGCTCGGGCTGATGGCGATCGACCCGGTGGCCAAGGCGGTCGCGCCGCGGTTCTGGGCCGCGGTGATCACCCTGCCGCTGCTGGTCGCGTTCTTCGCCAGCTTCGCGATCGCCGCCAGCTGGTTCCAGGGCGTGCAGGTGCTGGGCATCGACAACGGCATGTTCTGGCAGGCGATGAAGGACGCGGTGGACTTCCACGACGACTTCGCCACCTCGTTCGTCAAGGCCGCCGTGTTCGGCGGCACCGCGGCGCTGGTCGCCTCCTACGTGGGCTACCACGCCGAACCCACCATCGAGGGCACGTCGGTGGCCACCACGCGCGCGGTGGTCAACGCCTCGCTGCTGGTGCTGATGTTCAACTTCGTGCTCTCGGCGTTCCTGTTCCGTTGACGCCGCGCACACAGCTTCGCTGATGAGGTGATCCAATGGCTTCCCGTGGTCCACGTCTCGAATTCGCGGTCGGCGCGTTCCTGCTGCTGGCGCTGGCCTCGCTGCTGGTGCTGGCGATCGCGTCCACCAACGGCCGGTTCGGCTTCGGCCGCGACACCTACAGCCTGACCGCGCGCTTCACCAACCTCGGCCAGCTGCGGCCGAACGCCCCGGTCAAGATCGGTGGCGTCACCGTGGGCCGCGTCGAGAAGATCGAGCTCGACCCCGTGAAGTTCGACTCGGTCGTCACCCTGGCCATCGACGGCCGCTTCCGCGAACTGGACGCGGACACCTCGGCGTCCATCCAGACCGCCGGCCTGCTCGGCGAGAGCTACGTCGCGCTGCAGCCGGGCGGCAATCCCGAGCTGCTGCAGCCGGGCGACGAGATCGTGTTCACCCAGCCGGCCGTGGACCTGATCCAGATGGTCGGCCAGTACATGTTCAGCGGCGGCGGCAACAATGCTCCTGCCGACGACGCGGCCGCGCCGGCCGCATCCCCCGCCGACGAAGAAGGAACGACCCCATGACCCCACGTCACGCTTCCCGCAAGGCGCTCGTGGCCGCGCTCGCCGCCGTCGCGTTCGCCGCCATGCCGATGCTGGCCCCCGCGCAGACCGCGCCGGCCGCGGCCTCCGCCGAGGCCAACGGCTCGGCGAGCAGGCTGGTGCTCGACAACACCAGGCGCATCCTGAAGACGATCGAGGCGCGCCGCGCCGAGTTCACCGCCGACCGCGCCGCGCTGCGCGGGTTCATCATCCGCGAGTTCGACGCGCTGTTCGACCGCGACTATTCGGCGCGCCAGGTGCTGGGCCGCCACGCCCGCGGCGCCGACGAGGCCGACATCCGCCTGTTCGGCGACGCCCTGGCCGAGAACATCCTGCAGCGCTACGGCTCCTCGCTGCTCGACCTGAACACCCAGCTGCAGGTGCGGATCAAGTCGGAGACCCCGCTGCCGCGCAACGTCGGCGTGCGCGTGTCCAGCGAGCTGGTCCGCGCCGGCGCCGAGCCGATCCCGGTGGACTACCTGCTGCGCCGGGCCGGCAACGACTGGCGCGTGTTCGACGTGATGGTGGCCGGCGTGTCCATGGTGCAGACCTTCCGCCAGCAGTTCGACGCCGAGCTGCAGCGCAAGTCGATCCGCCAGGTCGCCGAGGAGCTGCGCAGCGGCCGGATCCAGGCCACCGCGAACACGGGCGGTTGAGCGATGGCGGGAGCCACGTTGCGGCGCGACGGCGACGCACTCGCGTTCGCAGGCGAACTGGTGCGCGACGCCGTGCCTGCGCTGTGGAACGAGGCCTGGCGCGCGCTCGACGGCGTGCGCCGGCTCGACCTGTCCGGCGTGACCCGCGTGGACAGCGCGGGCCTGGCCCTGCTGGCGGTGCTGGCCGAGCGTGCCGGCGGCGCCACGGTCGCGGGCGAACCGGCCGGGCTGCCGGAACTGCGCCGCGCCTACCGCCTCTCGCCCGCGCTTTCCTTTCGCGTCGGCATGACGCCCTGATCCGGACGCCACGATGGCCTGCTCCCCCGCCTTCCTCCTCCGCACCGGCACCCTGCTCGCGGCCCTGCTGCTGGGCGCCTGCGCCGGCAGGGGCCCGGTGCGCGACGTGCCGCCCGCGCCCGCGGGCGGCCCCGGTGCCGCGACCGTTCCCGCCACTGCCGCGCCGGCCACCGGAGACCTGCCGCCCGCGCCGGACGAAGATGTCCCGCCGCACGGGGAAGCGCCCGCCGCCGGGGCCGCCCCGGCGCAGGCCGCCGCGTCCACGCCGACCGTGGAGGAACTCGACTACGCGGCGATCTACGGCACGCAGGACTATGACCCGGTCGCCGATCCCACCCTGCCCGAACCGGCGCAGCTGCCCGCCAGCTACGACCCCTGGGAGCGCTGGAACCGCAAGGTCCACCGCTTCAACAACGCCGTGGACCGGGCCATCGCCAGGCCGCTGGCCCGGGCCTACGTGCGCGTGGTGCCGCGCCCGGTGCGGCTGGGCGTGACCAACTTCTTCAACAACCTCGGCCAGCCGGTCAGCGCGCTCAACGCGCTGCTGCAGGGCCGGCCGAAGCACGCCGGGCAGGCGCTGGCACGCTTCCTGGTCAACACCACGCTCGGCATCGGCGGCCTGTTCGACCCGGCCAGCGACGCCGGCATCCCGTACCGCAGCGAGGACTTCGGCCAGACCCTCGGCGTGTGGGGCTGGAAGACCTCGCGCTACGTCGAGCTGCCGCTGTTCGGGCCGCGCACGCTGCGCGACACCTTCGGCCTGGTCGGCGACGCGCCGCTGTCGCCGACCTGGCGGATCGAGGACCACCGCACGCGCTATGCGCTGCAGGGCCTGCAGCTGGTCGACCTGCGCGCGCAGCTGTTCGCGCTGGACGCGATGCGCGAAGGCGCCATCGACGACTACGCCCTGGTGCGCGACGCCTGGCTGCAACGCCGCAACTACCAGATCCACGGGGACGGCACGCAGCCCGGCGACAGCGACCTGCCGGACTACCTGCTGGAGGACGAGGACATCCCGACCGTGCCGGTGGACGCGATGCCGGTGCCGGTGGTCCCGCCGCGCTGAGCGCGCTCAGTCCGGGAACCGCACCACCGCGTTGTCCGCCGGGCGCTCGCGCGACCGCAACACCGGCTCCACCCGCACCCACGGCGCGCGGCCGAGCGCATCGAAATCGTCGTAGCGGCCGAGCAGTTCGAACCGCTCCAGCGCGAACGGCAGGCCCTCGCCGCCGAGCGGCGATGGCACATCGGCGACATGGAAATGCAGGTGCGGCCAGCCGCCGCTGCCGCTCAGGCCGACCTCGCCCAGCACCTCCCCGCGACGCACGCGCCGGCCCGGCGCGACGCGGACGCTGCCCGGGCGCAGGTGCTCGTAGAAGGCGTAGCGGCCATCGCCCAGGTCCAGGACCACGTAGTTGCCGCTGCCCTTCGACAGCGGGTGCTGCCCGTTCTCCGACACGCGGCCTGCCTCCGGATAGCCGTCGCGCACCGCGGCCACCACCGCGTCGGCGACCGCGAGCACGGGTTCGCCATAGCCGTACGCTCCGCGGATCACGTCGGGATCGCCCTCCGCGATGCGGCCGCCCCCGTCCAGCTTCACGAAATCGATCGCAAGGCGGCCGGGCAGCGTGGCACGTCCCTCCACGGCGTAGAACATGCGCCGATGCCCGCGTTCCCACCCCGGATCGAACACCGCCGCCCACGGTCCGCCGCGCAGCGGCTGCCCCAGCACCACGGCGGGCGGCGCGACCGGCGCCGGCCCCCCGGCCACTTCCGCCTGCGCGCCCGTCCCATCCTCCACCCGGTAACCGACCCGATGGCGCAGCACGTCCGGCAACGCCCCCGGCTCCAGGTCCAGTTCCACGAACACCACCGCGCGCATACCCGGCGCGAGCGTCCCGTCGAACGCCCCGCCACCGGGGACCACCGGTGCCAGCCGCGCGGCCAGTGCCGCGCCGTCGAAGCGTGCAAGGGACCGGCCGTGGCCATCGAGGACCTCCACGGCCTGCGGCGCCAATGGCTGCCCCGAGAAATTGGTGAGGTGCAGTTCGTAGAACAGTCGCGCGTGGCCACCGGACATGACCGGCGACGGCGCCACCGGAACGTGCAGGTCGAACGACTCCCGCTCGTCCGCGGCCATGACCGCGGCAACCAGGCAGCAGGCGGCGGACAGCACGGCACGGACGGGACCCGGGCGCATCGCTTCCTCCCTTTGCACCACGGGCGAGTATGGCAGGCGCGGTCCACCCGCCGCCCTAGCCCGGATTGTCGTCCGGCATTTCCGGATCCGTGCCGGTGTCCGCATCCCCGTCCAGTTCCAGCAGCGCGCGCGCCTGGTCCTGGCCCAGCGCCTCGACCCCGCGCAGCCGGCGCTCGATGGTGCGGGTCTTGCGGCTGGCGTCGCCCAGGCTTTTCCCCACGGTGGTGATCTGTTTCTCGGCGCGCTCGAGGATCCCGGCGAACTTGCCGAACTCGCTCTTGACCGCACCCAGCAGCTTCCACACCTCGCTGGAACGCTTCTCGATGGCCAGGGTACGGAAGCCCATCTGCAGGCTGTTGAGCAGGGCGGTGATCGTGGTCGGGCCGGCGACCACGATGCGGTGCTCGCGCTGCAACGCGTCCACCAGCCCGGCACGGCGGATCACCTCGGCGTACAGGCCCTCGGTGGGCAGGAACATCACCGCGAAGTCGGTGGTGTGCGGCGGGGCGATGTACTTCCCGCTGATGGATTTCGCCTGGATGCGGACGGCCTTCTCCAGCTGCGCACCGCATTCGCGTACCCGCTCCGGGTCGCCCTGCTCCTGGGCATCGAGCAGGCGCTCGTAGTCCTCGCGCGGGAACTTGCAGTCGATCGGCAGCCATACCGGCTCGTCGCCTTCGCCGCGGCCGGGCAGGCGCACGGCGAAGTCCACCATCTCCGCGCTGTCCGGGCGCACCCGCACCCCGCGCGCGTACTGCGCGGGGGTGAGGATCTGCTCGAGGATGTTGCCGAGCTGCACCTCGCCCCAGGTGCCGCGCGTCTTGACGTTGGTCAACACCCGCTTGAGGTCGCCCACGCCGGTGGCCAGCTGCTGCATCTCGCCCAGCCCGCGGTGCACCTGCTCCAGCCGCTCGGACACCAGCTTGAACGAGGAGTCGAGCCGGCTGGAGAGGGTGCTCTGCAGCTTCTCGTCCACCGTCTCGCGCATCTTCTCCAGCTTGGCGGCGTTGTCCTCCTGCAGCGCGCGCAGCTGCTGCTCGAGGGTCGCGCGCATCTCGGCGATGCGCTGCTCGTTGCGCTGGGTCAGCTCGCGCAGCTGCGCCGAGACCTGCTCCATGAAGCGCTGCTGCTGCTCGGCCTGGAACCGGGTGAAGTCCTGCATGCGCCCGTCGAGCTGGCGGGCGAAGCTGTCCACCTGCTCGCGCAGCTGCTGCATGCGCTGGCCCTGCACCTGCTCGAAGCGGTGCTGCTGTTCGGCCAGTCCGGTGCGCGACTTGTGCGCGTCCTCGGTCAGTGCCGCGCGCAGGATGTCGAGGCGCTGGTCGGTGCGGTCGGTGAACTCGCCCAGGCTGCGGGCGAAGCCGTCCAGGCGCAGGTCCTGCTGGCGGCCCAGGGACTCGAGCTGCTCGCGCAGCTCGGCCCGGCCGTCGCGCTGCTCCTCGCGCAGCGCGCGCTCGAGCCTGGCCTCCGGCCGGCGCAGCAGCAGGGCCACGAGCAGCACGATGGCGACGAACACCAGCCCCAGCAGGGCCCATACGGCGATCTGCATGTCCATCGGGGCAGTGTAGGCGACCGCCGTCTCGCCGGTTGAGACAGGCGACCCGGGCACGCGGCCGGGCCGGCCGCGCGCGGCGTGCAACCGCGGCGCCTGTGGCCGTCTCCCCGTATGCATCGCCCCGATGGAGAACGCCATGCCCGTCCCCCTGTTCCGGCGCCTCATCCTTGCCGCGCTGCTGCTGTTCCCGGTCGTCTCCGCCACCGCGCAGGACCCCGGTGACGAGGCCGCCCGTGCCCGCGCCGTGGTCGCCGACCTGATGCGCATCCCCGGTCCGGACGGGATCCAGGAGACGTACAAGACCCCCATCAACGGCGTCGAGCACTGGATCAGCATCCGCGGCCAGGACCGCGCCAACCCGGTGATCCTGTTCGTGCATGGCGGCCCGGCCTCGCCGCTGATCCCCGGCCTGTGGCAGTTCCAGCGCCCGCTGGAGGAGTACTTCACCATGGTGAACTACGACCAGCGCGGCGCCGGCAAGACCTGGCGCGAGGACCATTCGGACGCGGTCGCCGCGAGCCTGCGCATCCGCACCTACGTGGACGACCTGGTCGCGATCGCCGGGCACGTGCGCCGGCGGCTGGGCAAGGACAAGCTCATCCTCATGGGGCACAGCTGGGGCACGGTCGTGTCGATGCACGCGGCGCTGGAGCGCCCGGACCTGTTCCACGCCTACGTCGGCATCGGCCAGGTGATCAACGTGCGCGAGAACGAGCGCCTGAGCATCGAATACGGCCTGGAGCAGGCGCGCCGCCATGGCAACGCCCGGGCCATCGCCGAGATCGAGTCGATCCTGCCCTATCCGGGCGATGCGCCGCTCACCCGCGAGCGCATCGTCATCGCGCGCAAGTGGCCGCAGTACTACGGCGGGCTCAGCGCCTTCCGCAGCGACAGCACCTATTTCTTCGGCGCCGCGCGGCTGTCCCCCGACTATGACGCCGAGGACCGCGCCGCGATCAACGCCGGCAGCCTGTTCACGCTCGAGCGCCTGCTCGACGAGTTCGTCGAGGTGGACTTCTCGCAGGTGCGCCGCTTCCCGGTCCCGGTGGTGATGTTCCTCGGCCGCCACGACTACACCACGCCCGCCGCGCCGGTCGAAGCGTGGCTGCGCGAGGTGGACGCGCCCTACAAGCGCGCGGTGTGGTTCGAGCGCTCGGCGCACATGATCCCCTGGGAGGAACCCGGCAGGACCCTGGTGTCGCTGCTGGAACTGGTGCGGCCGCTGGCCACGGCAGGGGCACGGGCGCATTGATCCCCGCCGTCCTGCTGGCCGCACTGCTGGGCGGCGCCATGGCCCTTCCCGCCACGGCCGGTGACCTGCCGGCCGCAACCGGTGCAGCCTCGTTCCGGGAACTGCCCCGGGCGGTGCTCGAGGACAGGATCCGTGGCGGCTGGGCCGGGCAGATGTTCGGCGTCGCCTTCGCCGCGAAGCACGAGTTCGTGTCCAACGGCGCGATCCTGCGCGGTCCCCTGGACTGGTCGCCGGAGATGGTGGCCAACGCCCTAGACCAGGACGACCTGTACGTCGAGATGACCTTCGCGAAGGTCATGGACGGGCAGGGCATCGACGCGACCGCAGCGCAGTACGCCGCGGCATTCCGCGACTCGGAATACAGGCTGTGGCACGCCAACGCGCGCGCCCGGCTGGCGCTGCGCAACGGCATCGAGCCGCCGTGGTCGGGCCATCCCCGCTACAACCCGCATGCCAACGACATCGACTTCCAGATCGAGGCGGACTTCATCGGCCTGATGGCGCCAGGCCTGCCGCAGGCCACCAACCGCCTGGCCGACCGCATCGGCCACATCATGAATTACGGCGACGGCGTCTACGGCGGCATGTTCGTGGCGGCGATGTACGCGGCCGCGTTCTTCGAGCACGACCCGCGCCGGGTGGTGGAGACGGCGCTGCGCAGCCTGCCGGCGGAGAGCGGTTACGCGCAGGCCATCGCCCACGTGCTCGATATCCACGCACGCCAGCCACGGGACTGGGAAGCGGCCTGGGAGGAGATCACCGCGCGCTGGGACCGCGACGACGCCGACGACGAGGGCTCGCTGCGCCCGTTCAACATCGACGCGCGCCTCAACGGCGCCTACGTGGTGCTGGGGCTGCTGTACGGCGGCGGTGACATGGCGCGCACGCTGGAGATCGCCACCCACGCCGGCCAGGATGCCGACTGCAACGCCGCGACCGCCGCCGGCGTGCTCGGCACGATCCTCGGCTACGCCGCGATCCCGGCGGAATGGACCGCCGGCATCCCGGCGATCGCCCACCGCAAGTTCGCCTACACCACGTACAGCTTCGAGGACATCGTCGCCTCGACCCTGTCGCGCGCCCGCGCCCTGGTCGAGGCCGAAGGCGGCCACGCAGGCGGCGACACCTGGCTGGTCCCGGTCCAGGACCCCGTGCCGGCGCCGCTGGAGCAGTGGCACCCCGGCGCACCGGTGCGCGAACACCTGTTCGACGATCCGGCCTGGCAATGGCGCGGGGAATGGCATGCCGACGAACGCCAGCGCAGCAGTGACCAGCCCGGCGCGGAGGCGGAACTGGCGTTCTAAGGCACGGGGCTGATGCTGGTCAGCAGGCTCGCGCAGGACGGCGGCCGCGCCGATGTCTACCTCGATGGCGAACCTGCCGGCACCCTCGACGCCTACATCCCCGAGCGCACCTCCGACCGCGCGCTGTGGTGGCACGAGGGCCTCGTGCCCGGGCCGCACCGGCTGCGCATCGTGCTGCGCGACGACGCGGACCCCGATGCGCAGGGCCGCCGCCTCAACATCGAGCGCGCGGTGATCTACGACGCCGGGGCCAGCGGGACGGCCGCCGTGGCGCCCGCACCGCTTGCGCGCTAGGGTGTGCCCACGGACACGCGACGGGAGCCGGGATGGCCGGAAGGAAGACACCGCACGCCACCGCCGCCGACACGTCGGCCGCCGTGGATGCCTGCATCGCGAAGCTGGTGCATCCGCACAAGGACGCCGTCGTGCTGCTGCGCGAGACCATCCTCGCTGCCGATCCGTCCATCGCCGAAGGCGTGAAGTGGAACGCACCGAGTTTCCGCACGCACGAGTACTTCGCGACCATGCACCTGCGCGCGAAGACCGGGCTGTCGCTGATCCTGCACCTGGGCGCGAAGGCGCGCGCCCTGCCGGCGGGTGGGCTGGCCATCGACGATCCGGACGGCCTGCTGGCCTGGCTGGGCAGGGACCGCGCCCAGGTCGCGTTCGCCGATGCCGCCGACGTGCGCAAGCGCACACGCGCTGCAGTCGCTGCTCCGCCAGTGGATCGCGTACGTCTGAACCGGCTCCCGGCCCGGGCGTCCGCGGCCGCCGGCGGGAAACATCACCGCGTTGACGCACCGCAACAAGCCCGTGCCATGACCCCGCCGTTCCATCCACGGCGCACGACCGGCATTGGCGCGGGCCACGGGTTTTCGGCCACACTCTGCGCCCGGTCCAGTCGCATGGTGCCCGACGCATGTCCTTCACCTCGCCGCTGTTCGTCACCTTCACCGCCTACCTGCTGCTGATGGTCGGCCTGGGCTTCGCCGCCTGGTACCGCACCCGGACCTTCGACGACTACATCCTCGGCGGACGCTCGCTCAACAGCTACGTGACCGCGCTGGCGGCCGGTGCGTCCGACATGAGCGGCTGGCTGATGATGGGGCTGCCCGGCGCGCTGTACCTGGGCGGCGCGTCCGAGGCGTGGATCGCGATCGGCCTGGTCATCGGCGCCTGGGCCAACTGGCGCTTCGTGGCCGGCCCGCTGCGCGTGTACACCGAGCGCACCAGCAACGCGCTGACCCTGCCGGACTACTTCACCCACCGCTTCGAGGACCGCAGCCGCCTGCTGCGCATCCTCTCGGCGCTGGTGATCCTGGTGTTCTTCGCCATCTACTGCGCCTCCGGCGTGGTCGCCGGCGCGCGCCTGTTCGAGAGCATGTTCGGCATGCCGTACATGCAGGCGATGTTCTGGGGCGCGGCGGTGACCATCGCCTACACCTTCATCGGCGGTTTCCTGGCGGTGAGCTGGACCGACACCATCCAGGCCACGCTGATGATCTTCGCCCTGCTGCTGGTGCCGGTGTTCGTGCTCGTCGGCGTCGGCGGCCCCGGGGAGGCCATGGCACTGGTCGAGCAGGTGGACCCGACGCGGCTGCAGTGGGTCGGCGCCGGTGGCGTGGTCGCCATCGTCTCGGCGATGGCCTGGGGCCTGGGCTACTGCGGCCAGCCGCACCTGCTGGCGCGGTTCATGGCCGCCGAGAGCCTGGACCGGATCCCGCGCGCGCGCCGCATCGGCATGACCTGGATGGTGCTGTGCCTGGCCGGCGCGATGGCCACCGGCTTCTTCGGCATCGCCTGGTTCGCCAGACACCCGGAGCTTGCCGGCGCGGTCAATGCCAACCCCGAACGCGTGTTCATCTCGCTGGCCGATCTGCTGTTCAACCCGTGGATCGCGGGCGTGGTGCTGTCGGCGGTGCTGGCCGCGATCATGAGCACGCTCGCCGCGCAGCTGCTGGTGTGCTCGAGCGCGCTGACCGAGGACTTCTACCGCGGCTTCCTGCGCCCCAACGCCAGCCACGCCGAACTGGTCTGGTTCGGCCGCGCCATGGTGCTGGCGGTGGCAGCCCTGGCGATCTGGATCGCGCGCGACCCCGGATCCCGCGTGCTGGGCCTGGTCGCCTACGCCTGGGCGGGCTTCGGCTCCGCCTTCGGCCCGATGGTGGTGCTCTCGCTGTTCTGGAAGCGCATGACCCGCAACGGCGCGCTGGCCGGCATGCTCACCGGCGCGATCGTGGTGATCGCCTGGAAGCAGACCGGCAGCCCGGTATACGAGATGATCCCGGGCTTCATCGCCGCCACCATCGCCATCGTCGTCGTCAGCCTGCTCGACAGGGCGCCCTCGCCCGCGATGCAGGCGCGGCACGAGGAGGTGCGCAGCCTGCTGCGCGAGCGGGGCTACTGAGCGCGTGCGTGCCGCGCGCTCAGCGCGCGGTGTAGCCGCCGTCCACCAGGTGGTAGCTGCCGGTGATGAAGCCGGCGGCGTCCGACAGCAGGAAGCAGGCCAGCGCGGCCACCTCGTCCGCGGTGCCGAGCCGCCCGGCGGGGTGCAGGCCGACCAGGCCGGCGCGCGCCTCCTCGTCCAGTGCCGCCAGCAGCGGCGTGTCGATGAAGCCCGGGCCCACCGCGTTGATCCGGATGCCCTGCGCGGCATACTCCAGCGCCGCGGTCCTGGTCATCCCGACCACCGCGTGCTTGGCCGCGACGTAGGCGACCGAACCGCTCCAGCCGACGCTGCCCAGGATCGACGCCATGTTGACGATGGCGCCACCACCGGAGGCCAGCATCGCCGGGATCTCGTACTTCATCGAGTACATCACCCCGTGCAGGTTCACGCCGATCACGCGGTGCCATTCCTCGAGCGGATAGTCGGCTGTCGGTGCGGACGCCCCGCCGATGCCCGCGTTGTTGACCGCCAGGTGCAGGCCGCCGAAGGTGTCGACCGCGTGCGCGACCATGTCCCGCACCGCGCGCGGGTCGGCGACGTCCAGCCGGAACGCGCTGGCATTGCCCAGCCCGCCGGCCAGCGCCTGCGCCGCCTCGCCGTTGTAATCGGCGATGACGACCTTCGCGCCGCGGGCCGCCAGTTGCCGGCACACCGCCGCGCCGATGCCCGAGGCACCGCCCGTGACCACCGCCACCCTGCCTTCGAAATCGCGCGTCATGGCCCTGCTCCTCGTCCGGGATTGCCGCCATGGTCGCCCCTCCCGCGTGACGGGGCATTGATCCTGCTCAGTCCGCCCTTGATTCCACGGGCGGACGGGGGCAGCCTGCCGGCATGGACATCCGGCTCAAGCGCGCCTACGACCCGCCCGCCCGGGACGACGGCGCGCGCATCCTCGTCGAGCGGCTGTGGCCGCGCGGCGTGAGGAAGGAAGCGCTGGCGCTCGACCTGTGGCTGAAGGACATCGCGCCCAGCCCGGGCCTGCGCCAGTGGTATGGCCACGAGCCGTCGCGGTTCGAGGAGTTCGTGCGCCGCTACCACGCCGAGCTGGAGGCCAATGCCGCCGCCGTCGAGGAGCTGCGCGACTGGCTGCGCCGGGGCCGCACCACCTTCGTCTACGCCGCGCGCGACCCGGTGATGAACAGCGCGCGCGTGCTGCGCGACTGGCTGCTCGCCCGCTGAGCCGCGGGCTCAGTCGCCCAGCACCTGTGCGGCGTCCACCACCTCCACGCCCTGCAGCTGCCCGAGCAGGCGGTCGAACCAGGGCTTGTGCGAGACGCCGACGATGCTCAGTACCCGCACCCCGGGACGCTCGCGGAAGGTCTCGCCGATGTTGGCGACCATGCGCAGGTTGCGCAGGTCCCAGCCGGTGACGTACTGGCGGCCGTAACGCTGTGGCGAGGTGTCGGCCAGCGCGAGCGCAAAGTCGCAGCGCATCGGCACCGTCTGGTAGGCGGCGCGATTGATGTGCTGGTACAGCGGCAGCAGGTCCGGCGCCTGCCGCAGTTCGCGCAGGTACGCGTACGTTGCGGCGCATTCGGGCGGCGCGCGGTCCCAGGCGCCGCGGATCGCGGCGGCGTAGGCGTCCTCGTCGTCGATGCGCAGGTTGTCACCGGTGTGGTCGTCCACGGGATGCACGCGCTGCAGCCCCAGGCGCACGGCCAGCGCGGCGCCGATCACCGTGTTCTCGTTGCTGGACGCGGCCAGCTTGCGCAGCGCCTGCACCAGCGCGGCGTCGAGCCCGTCGCCGGCGCGGCGCTCGGCTTCGGGCAGGTACAGCCACTGCACCAGGGCCGAGGTCGGGTCGCCCGCGGCCAGGAAGGTCGCGGCCAGGCGCCGGCGCTGCGCCGCGGTCGGCGACTGCGGCCACGCGGCCAGCTGTTCCTCCACCGAGGCGATGGCGGCCGGCACGTCCAGGCCGGTGGCGGCCCGTGCCGCGTCGGTGTCGGGACAGTAGTGCGCGATGCCCTCCTCGTCGTACACCGCCGGGTGGCGGCGCATCAGGTCGCAGGTCTCGCCGCGCATCGCTTCGACGGTGATCACCTGCGGACCGAACGCGGCCAGGCGCTCCAGCAGCCGACCGGTCTCGCGGGCGGTGACCGGACCGCCCTCCTCCTGCGCCAGGTGCACGCTGCCCAGCACCAGGACCCGCGTGGGCGGACCGGCGAAAGGCGCCCGTGGCCCGTCGTGCGGCGCAGGGGCCACCTGCGCGCACAGCGGGCTGGTGGCCAGCAGGAGGACGGCCAGCAGGGGCATTCGCATGGCAAGGTCTCCGGTTGCCGTCGAGTCGTGAATGAAACGCCAGCGCGACCGGCGCGGCATGACCGGATGGTCACGGTGACGATCGATGCAGTCGCCAGGCGGTCAGGGCACGATCCGCACCGGCGGGCCGGTGGCGCCGACCGCGCGTTGCCGGCCGCGCCCTCGCCGTGGGCCCGCACGATGTCGTCGCCGGGCGCCCCGGCGCGGGCCCGCGGACCGATGGTTCAATCCAGCACGCGGCAGAACACCGCCTTCAGGTAGCGCGACTCGGGCACGTGGGCCAGGAACGGATGGTCGGCGCCGGCGCCGGCCACCTTCAGCACCTGCACCGTGCGCCCGGCGTAGAACGCGGCGCGGCGCAGCATGTCCAGGAACTGCTCCTCGCCCACCAGCCCGGTGCACGAGAACGTGGCGAACAGCCCGCCTGGCTTGACCACGCCCAGTGCCAGCTTGTTCATGTCGAGGTACTTCTTGAGCGCATTGATGACCTGCTCGCGGTCGCGGGTCATCTTCGCCGGGTCGAGGATCACCACGTCGAAGCGCTCGCCGTTGGCCGCCGCGTCGCGCAGCCACGGGAAGATGTCGGCCTGGACGAAGCGCGGGCGCACGCCGTTGAGCTTCGCGTTCGCGCGGGCGATCTCCAGCACGGCCGCGTCGATGTCCACGCCCACCACCTCGCTGGCGCCACGCACCGCGGCGTAGATGCCGAAGCCGCCGGTGTTGCAGCACAGGTCGAGCACGCGCTTGCCGGCGCAACGGTGGGAGAGCCACTCGCGGTTGTCGCGCTGGTCGGCGAAGAACCCGGTCTTGTGCCCGCCGGCCGGGTCGGCGCGGAAGCGGATGCCATGCTCGGTGACGATCGCCGGCGCGGTGCCGGTGGTCTCGCGCAGGTCGAACGACTCCTGCTTCTGCACGTGTTCGTCGGCGAAGCTGTGGAAGCGGCAGCCGGGGAACTGCCCGCGCAGCGCGTCGTAGATCCACTCGCGGTGGCGGTACGCGCCGGCGCTGAAGAACTCGACCACGAGCAGATCGTCGTAACGGTCCACGACCAGGCCGCTGATGCCGTCGCCCTCGCTGTGCACCACGCGCCAGGCGTTGGTCACCTCGTCCAGGCGCAGCACCTCGCGGCGCAGCCGCACCGCCTCGGCGATCCTGCGCGCGAACCAGCCGGCGTCCACCGGCACGTCCGGGTCGGTCTCGAGGATGCGCAGCGCGATCCGCGAGTGGCCGTTGTAGAAGCCGCGCCCGATCCACTCGCCGTCCACGCCGACGACGTCCACCAGGCTGCCGGGCCTGGGGCGCTGCGCGGGCTTCTCGACCAGCTTCTGGAAGATCCAGGGATGGCTGGACTTCCAAGCGTTGCGGAGGCGGATGACGGGGAGTGTCGCGCTCATCCCCGGATTTTACGGCCTGCGCCCGCACCCTGCCGGCCGCGGTTGACCCCGCCCCCCCGGCCCCACACAATGGCCGGTGAAGGGGAGTAGCTCCCGAGTGCGCCAGGGCCGTCAGTTCGAGCAGCCCGCTCCGGTCCGGCGGCAGCCACGACGGCTGTGAGCGAGACCTTCGCCGCGACGGCGAAGGTGCGTCCCCGGAATCCGATCCACGGTCCCGAGACCCCGCCGCCGGCGGCAACCCCCTGGCGTTGGTGGAGATTCCGATGGAAACGATAGGCAACGCGTGGCTGTGGGCCGGTTTTTCCGGCCTGGTCCTGGCCGCGCTGCTGGTGGACCTGGCGCTGATGCGCCACGGCGGCGCGCACAAGGTCACGTTCCGCGAGGCGGCATGGTGGAGCCTGGGCTGGGTGGCCCTGGCGATGGCCTTCAACGCCGCGCTGTGGTGGTACGTCGGCCAGACCGCCGGGCCCGGGGAGGCGCGCCGCGTGGGCCTCGAGTTCCTGACCGGCTACCTGGTCGAGAAGGCGCTCGCGGTCGACAACATCTTCGTCTTCCTGATGGTGATGGGCTACTTCGCGGTGCCCGGGGAGCAGCGCCAGCGCGTGCTGGTGATCGGCATCCTCGGCGCGATCGTGCTGCGCGCGGTCCTGATCTTCGCCGGCGCCGCCCTGCTGGCGCACTTCCACTGGCTGCTGTACGTGTTCGGTGCGTTCCTGCTGTTCACCGGCGTCCGGATGTGGCTCGCCGCCGGCAAGGAACCGGACCTCGCGGACAACCCGGTGCTGCGATGGCTGACCGTCCACGTCCCGTTCGTCCGCCGCTACCACGGCGGCGCGCTGTGGATCGGCCGCGGCAGCCGCCGCAAGTTCACGCCGCTGTTCATCGTGCTGGTCATGATCGGCGTCACCGACGTGATCTTCGCGGTGGACTCGATCCCGGCGATCTTCGCGATCACCACCGATCCCTTCATCGTGCTGACCTCGAACGTGTTCGCGGTGCTGGGCCTGCGCGCGATGTTCTTCCTGCTGGCCGGGATGGCCGAGCGCTTCCACCTGCTGCCCTACGGCCTGGCGGTGGTGCTGTGCTTCATCGGCATCAAGATGCTGCTGATCGACGTGGTGAAGATCCCGGTGCCCTGGGCGCTGGGGGTGGTCGCGCTCGTGCTCGGCGCCACCGTCGCGCTCAGCCTGGCGCGCCCGCCGAAGCACGACGCCGCCTGATTCCACGCGGATTCCCGCCTCCATCCGGCCTTCCTCCGCCAATCGCCCCCCTCCCGCCTCCCCCTGCAGCCGGAGAAAGGTTTCCGGCGCCCTCCCCCGTTGACGGGGGAGGGCCGGGGGCGGGCAATCCCCCGGCGCACCCGGGAAAGCGTTTCCCGCCCGCGGCCCTTGCATCCCCGCGTTCCGTCGCCACCCTCTGCCTCATGCACCTGCCCACGCCCGACGACCCGACCGATTTCCAGGCCCAGCGCGCGCGCGACCGGCAGCGGCTCCTGGCCGCGCTGAAGGCCAGCGCGTTCTCGGTGCTGCTGCTCGTGGTGGTCTTCCTCACCCAGCCGGCGCTGGACTGGCGCGCGTTCGCGGTGACGCCGCACACCGCCGCCGGCCTGCCGGCGATCCTCACCGCACCGCTGCTGCACAGCTCGCCCGGGCACCTGGCCGCGAACGCGTTCGCGCTGCTGATCCTGGGCACGCTGGCGATGGCCGTCTACCCGCGCGCCACCGTGCGTGCGCTGCCGCTGGTGTGGCTGGGCTCGGGGCTCGGCGCGTGGCTGCTGGGCGAGCCCGGCACCCGCCACCTCGGCGCCAGCGGCATCACCCACGGCCTGATGTTCCTGCTGTTCGTGCTCGGCCTGCTGCGCCGCGACCGGCCCTCGATCGCCACGGGCATGATCGCGTTCCTGTTCTATGGCGGCATGCTGCTGACGGTGCTGCCGCAGCAGCCGGGCGTGTCCTGGCAGTCGCACCTCGGCGGCGCGCTCGGCGGCATCCTCGCCGCCTTCCTGTTCCGGCGCACGGACCCCGTGCCCCCGCGCCGCAGGTACAGCTGGGAGCTGGAAGAGGAGCAGGAAGCCACCAGCGCCGCGCAGGAGGAACGCGACGCCTTCGAGCCGCCGCCGCCACGCGACGTGCCGGTGCTCTGGCACCGCGAGCCGCGCCCGGACGACGACCGGCGTGGCGTGGTCGTGCCGTTCCCGCGGCGCGGGCCTCCCGGCGATCGGTCACACTGAACACGCTGCCGCCATCGTGGCAGATGGTTTTCCCGCGAACCTGGGAGGGAACGGCATGCCAACCGCATGGTGGCGGACCATGGCCCTGGCGCTGCTGCTGGCGCTGGCGCCGTCCGCCTTCGCCGCCGACCCGCCGCGCGTGGTCGGCTACGTCATGGACCGCGACCCGCTGCCCGCGGTCTCCGCGGAGAAGCTGGACGCGGTGATCTACGGCTTCGCGCTGGTCGATTCCGGCCACACCGTCCATTTCCCGCGCCCGGGCATGTCCCAGCGCCTCGACCAGCTGGCCGCGCTGCGCCGGCGGAACCCGGGGCTGAAGGTGCTGCTCGGGATCGGCGGCTGGGGCGCCGACCATTTTTCCGAGGCCGCGGCCACCGAGAACGGGCGGCTCGCGTTCGCGCGCACCGCGGTGGCGATGGTGCGCCGGCACGACCTCGACGGCCTCGACATCGACTGGGAATACCCCACGCTGCCCGGCCCGGGCATCAGCCACGCCCCGGCCGACCGCGACAACTTCCCGCTGCTGCTCCGGGCGGTGCGCCAAGCGCTCGACGCGCTCTCGGTACGCACCGGCAAACGCTACCTGCTGACGATCGCCGCCGCCGGCGGCGAGGCGGCGCGGGGACTGGACCTTCCGCGGATCGTGCCGCTGGTGGATGCCATCCACCTGATGACGTTCGACTTCCACGGCAGGGACGGCTGCCGCACCGGCCACCACGCGGGACTGCACCGCTCCGCGCTTGCCGGTCCGGCCGATCGCGACACCATGCGCGCGGTGGACGAATTCCTCGCTGCGGGCGTGCCGCCGCGCAAACTGCTGCCTGGCATCGCGTTCCACGGCAAGCGCTTCACCGGCGTGGCCCCGGGGAACGACGGCCTGTACCAGCCTTGCGACGGCGAGGTGACGACCCTGTCCTGGCGCGAGGTCCGCGACCACCTGCTCACCGACGGCGGCTTCGTGCGCCACTGGGACGAGCAGGCGCAGGCGGCCTGGCTGTGGAACCCGCGCACCCGTGTGTTCGTCACCTACGAGGATCCCGAGGCGATCCGCGCCAAGGCGCGCCACGTGCGCGAGCGCGGCCTGGGCGGCGTGATGTACCGTGAACATGGCGCGGACGCCAACGAACAGCTGCTCGACATCGCCCGCGAGGCACTGGGGCTGCCATGATTGCACGCATCTTCCTCCTCCTGCTCCTGTCCTGCCTGCCGGCCGTCTGCGCCGCCTCCGGAGACCCGTCCGTGGAAGAACGCATCGATGCCCTGATGTCCGACTACGCCGGCGACGTGCCCGGCGCCGCCCTGCTCGTCGTGCGCAACGGTGAACCCGTGGTGCGCAAGGGCTACGGGCTCGCCGACCTCGACGCGCGCACGCCGATCACGCCCGCCACCAACTTCCGCCTCGCCTCGGTGAGCAAGCAGTTCACCGCGGCGGCCGTGCTGCTGCTGGCCGGACGGGGCGCGCTGTCGCTGGACGACCCGGTGCGCAAGTGGCTGCCCTCGCTGCCCCCGGCGGCCGACGGCATCACCCTGCACCACCTGCTGACCCACACCTCGGGCCTGGTCGACTACGAGGACGTGATGCCGGAGCACGTCGAGCGCCAGCTGCGCGACGCCGACGTGCTGCGGCTGCTGGAGGCGCAGGACCGCCTGTACTTCGCGCCCGGCACCGCGTACCGCTACAGCAACAGCGGCTACGCGTTGCTGGCGCTGGTGGTCGAAAAGGCTTCCGGCATGGATTACGCGGGCTTCCTGCGCGAGCACATCTTCCGCCCGTTGGGCATGGACGACACGGTCGCGTTCGAGGACGGCATCTCCACCGTCGCCCACCGCGCCTATGGCCACAGCCTCGTGGACGGCGCCTGGGTCCGCACCGACCAGAGCAGCACCAGCGCGGTGCTCGGCGACGGCGGCATCTATTCCTCCATCGACGACCTGGCGAAGTGGGACGCCGCGTTGCACGAAGGCCGCCTGCTCGATGCGGCCGCCTGGGCGCGCGCGTTCACCGCGCACACCGCCACGGACGAAACCGACGTGGACGGCTACGGCTACGGCTGGCGCATCCACGACGACGGCGGCCGCCGCCTGCTGTGGCATTCCGGCGAGACCATCGGCTTCCGCAACGTGCTGCTGCGCTGGCCCGACCACGGCCTGACCGTGGTGCTGCTGACCAACCGCAACGCGCCCGGACCGTATGCGCTGGCGCGGCGGATCGCGGCGCTGTTCGACGACCGCACCGCGGCCGGCGAATGAACACCGCGCCTGCGCCCGGCAGCGGAAACCGGTGGTGCCGCAGCCGCGAAGCGTGGCTGCTGCGGGCATCCTGCTGATGCCGCTGGTGCTGGTGTACGGCATCTGGCGGTTCACGTCCGCCATGACCGGACGGATCCGTGACAGCGGGCCCTGCCGCCATGCCGTGGCGACCGCACGGCACGACCCCGCGTGACCGCCGCGCCCGGGGAGCCCGTGCACGAGGCGGGCCTCGTCCCGGGCCAGCTGTCGCACACTCGCGATCCGGTGCAGGCCGCCTTCGTCATCCGCCTGCGGCGGTCCACGCGAGCGGGCGCTGCCGTACGTCACCGCCAGGCGTGAAGGAACCACGTGGACCTGGCCGGTCCTGCGGGTGGAACCGGAACGTGGCGGCAGCATCGACCTGGCCGGGGATCGTGCCGGAAACGCAGCCCCCTTCGCCGGTTGAGGCGACGGGCGGCTCTTCCCGCCCGCTTCCTGGCGGGAAGGCACCAGCGCCGCCCTGATTCCGGCGCCCGGCAGCGGGACACGCACATTCATCTTCTCCGCCAGGCAGGCACCTCGCCTGTCCGCGTCCATTCCCGGCCGGTTCCGCCGTACATGCAGATATCCGGCCCGACACGGGCCGGAACGGCCATGGGCCTATACTCGGGGCTCCAGGCCCCTGCATGCCGGTACGGATGCGGTTCCGGACCCGCGACGCCGGGTCTTACGCTTGCCGCCAGGATGGAGTATCGGGATGCCCTCCTCCGCCAGCCCACACGGCACCGCCGTGCAGCAGGAAGGTCGTTGAGGCGACTTCGCCAGGACCATGGCCCTGGCGGAATTCGCGCCTGACGGGCGGCTGGTCTTCGCCAATGCCAGGTTCCTGGCGCTGCTGGACCTGGGCCCGGAGCACCTGGGAAACCTGGAACACGCCCGGCTGTGCCCGCCGGAACTGGTGCGGAGCCCGGACTACGCCGCGATGTGGCGGTCGCTGTGTACGGGCCACGAGTTCTCCGGCGTGGTCGAGCGCGTCCGCGGCGACGGCGGCCGCTGCTGGCTGGAGGCGCTTTACGCCCCCGTGCGCGACCATGAAGGCAAGGTCAGCCGGATCCTGGTGGTGGCCACCAACGTCGGGCACAGCAAGCGTACGGAGCTGGCCCGGCAGGACCACCTGTGGCGCCTGTCCCTGGTGGCCGACTACACCGATGCCGCGATCGTGATCACCGACGCGCGTTCGCGCGTGGTCTACAGCAACGACGGCTTCCAACGCATGTTCGGCTGGACACTGGGCGAGATCCAGGGCCAGAAGATGCTGGAGCTGCTGGTGCCGCAGATCGCCACCGGGCGGGCTGAAGAGGTGCGCGCCGGCCTGCGCCAGGGACTTCCCGGGGACTTCGAGGCCGTGGTCACCGGCAAGGAAGGCCGGCGCTACTGGAGCAAGATCATCTGCAACCCAGTCATGGATGCCCAGGGGCAATGGACCTGCACCGTGTCGGTGCTGCTGGACATCACCAAGACCAAGATCCACGAGGTCCTGCACCACCGCGCCCTGCAGGCCATGTCGCAGGATCTGCCGTTGATCCAGGTGCTGGAAGTGGTGTGCGAGGAGGTCGAGCGCGTGGCGCCGGAGGTGTGCGCCTCGATCCTGCAGGTGGACGAACAGGGGCTGCTGCATCCGTTGGCCGGTCCCAGCCTGCCGTTCAGCTACTCGTCCCAGCTCGATGGCGTGCGCATCGGGCCGGACGTCGGTTCCTGCGGCACCGCCGCCTGGCTCAGGCGCCCGGTGCTGGTCACCGACATCGAAGCCGACCCGTTGTGGGCGGAGTTCAAACACCTGATCCTGCCGCTGGGCTTCAATGTCTGCTGGTCGACGCCGATCCAGCAGAAGAACGGCAAGGTGCTTGGGAACCTTCGCCTTTTACTACCGCGAGGACGGCCCCTTCGTGGCATCCAGCTTCCACCAGCAACTGGTGGAGGCCTGCGCCGACCTGTGCGCACTGGCTATGGAACGCGAGCTGACACGCCAGCGGATCCGGCAGCTGGCGTACTACGACGCGCTCACCGGCCTGCCGAACCGCAGCCTTCTGGAAACCCAGGTCGGGCAACTGCTGGACACGGCGCGGAGAGCCGGCCAGCGCGTCGCGATCCTGTACGTGGACCTGGACCGTTTCAAGCACATCAACGATTCGCTGGGCCGGGCCACGGGCGACGCCCTGCTGCGCGAAGTGGCCACGCGCATGCGGGAACTGGTGCACCAGGGCGGCGTGGCCGGCCGCCTGCCGGGCGACGAATTCATCCTCGCCCTGCCCCTGCGGGCCAGCGAGGAGGTCAATGTCCTGATCGAACGCTGGCAGGCGCAGCTGACGCGGCCGTTGCAACTGCCCGGCACCAGGGTCGACCTGAGCATCAGCATGGGCGTGGCCATGTATCCGCAGGACGGCACGGCCATCGGCAGCCTGCTGCACCGCGCCGGGATGGCCCTGCACCAGGCCAAGTCCGGCGGCACCGGGCGGATCGGTTTCTTCGGCGTGGAACTGAGCCGGACCGCGGAGGAACGTCTGGCGCTGGAGAAGGCACTGCGCGCCACCCTGCAGGCCAGGGCCTGGAGCTGCATTACCAGCCGCAGATCGAACTGGCCAGCGGACGCCTGCATGGCCTGGAAGCCCTCGCGCTGGCGGCATCCGGTCCTGGGCCTGATTCCACCCGCCCGCTTCATCCCGCTGGCCGAAGAATGCGGCCTGATGGCGACGCTGAGCCGCTGGGCGCTGGACCAGGCCTGCCGGCAACTGGCGCAGTGGCGCCGCGAAGGCCTGGCCATCCCGTCGGTGGCCGTCAACCTCTCGGCGTCCAGCTTCCACAACCTGCAGCTGCCGGCGATCGTGGCCCAGACCCTGGCATGCCACGGCCTGCAGCCATCGGACCTGGTGGTGGAACTGACCGAAAGCATCCTGATCGACAGCGACGGCACACCACTGCTGACCATCGAGCGCCTGCACGCCCAGGGCGTGCGCCTGTCACTGGATGATTTCGGCACCGGCTATTCCTGCCTGAGCTACCTGCGGCACCTGCCCATCACCGAACTCAAGCTGGATCGCAGCTTCGTCGCCGACCTCGGGCATTCGGCGAAGGCGCGCGCGCTCAGCACCGCGATCCTGGGAATCGGCACCAGCCTGGGGCTGGCCGTGGTCGCGGAGGGCGTGGAAACCGCTGCACAGAAGGACATCCTGCAGGCCCAGGGCTGCCAGGTGGCGCAGGGATTCTGGTTCGCCGAGCCCATGTCGCCGCAGACACTGTCGGAGTGGCTGGCCGGGCGGGGCATGGATCCGGCGAACCGCGGGACTCCGGAACTCGCCTGACGGTCACCGCATTCGGTCTTCCGGTTGTCGCCCGGCTTGTGGCCGCCGCGGGCAGGGTGCTAGCGTCGCCGCTGCCTGTCCGGAGCTGTCATGATCCATCGCCGCCTTGCCCTGGCGCTGCTGTGCGCCTGCCTCGCCAATGCCGCCTGCCAGCGCGCGCCATCGCCGCCCGGCACGGACGGGGCCGCGCTGCCGGCCACGCCGAAGCCGCCCAACGACACGCCGGCCGGGCAACGCATCGAGGCCGACGTGCTCGCGCTCGCGGACGACGCGATGGAAGGACGCGGCACCGGCACGCCCGGCTACGACCGCGCCGCGGACCACGTGGCGTGGCGCTTCGCGGAAACCGGCCTGGAGCCGGCCGGCGACAATGGCACCTGGTTCCAGCGTGTGCCGTTGCTGTCGAAGACGCACGATCCCGCAACCGCGCGGATGACGCTGCTGCGCGATGGCCGCGAGATCCGGCTGCGCCCGCTCGAGCAGTTCATCGCGGTCACCGAGGGCGCCAACACCGATGCCGACATCGAGGCGCCGCTGGTGTTCGTGGGGCACGGCATCCACGCGCCGGAACTCGGCCACGACGATTTCGCCGGCCTCGACCTGCGCGGCAAGGTCGCGGTTGCGTTCCCGGACGTGCCCGGGCACTTCCCGCCGGCCGCGCGCGCCTACCACGCGTCACAGGGCACGCGCACGCGCGCGCTCGCCGGACGCGGCGCGGTCGGCTGGATCCTGCTGCCCACGCCGGACTTCGCGGCGATGATGCCGTGGGACCAGGTCCGCGCCGGCTTCGCCCGCCCCGGTTTCCTGCTGGCCGACGGGGAAGGCCGGGCCCTCGATGTCCAGCCGGAACTGCGTGTCGGCGTCATGCTCAACATCACCGCCGGCGACCTGCTGTTCGACGGTTCCGGCCACGACCTCATGGACCTCTACGCCGCGGCGAAGGAAGGCCGCGTCCGCGGCTTCGACCTGCCCGGCACGGTCCGCATCTCCGCGCGAGCGAAGCTCGGCCGCGCCGAAACCCGCAACGTCGTCGGGCGGCTGCCCGGCTCCGACCCCGCGCTCGCCGGCGAGCACGTGGTGTTCACCGCGCACCTCGACCACCTGGGCACCGGCGAGCCGGTGGATGGCGACCGCATCCTCAACGGCGCGCTCGACAATGCGCTGGGCGTGGCGATCCTGCTGGAGACCGCGCGCGAACTGCAGCCGGAACAGGCCCGCCCCCGGCGCTCGTCCCTGTTCATCGCCACCGCCGCGGAGGAACACGGCCTGCTCGGCGCGCGCTGGTTCGTGCACAGCCCCACCGTGCCGCGCGGCTCGCTGGTGGCCAACTTCAACCTCGACATGCCGGTGCTGACCGCACCCAGCACCGACGTGGTGGCGGTCGGCGCCGAACACTCGACCCTGCAGGCCGTGCTGGAGCAGGCCGCCGCAGACATCGGCGTCGTGCTGACGCCCGATCCCTATCCCGAGCAGGCGATGTTCGTGCGCAGCGACCAGTTCGCGTTCGTGCGCGCGGGCATCCCGGCGGTGTACCTGACCGGCGGCGTGACCGGTGCCAACCGCGACCAGGACCCGAAGCGCGCGACCGCGTGGTTCCTGCGCAACTGCTACCACCGGCCCTGCGACCAGGCCGACCTGCCGGTGCACTACGGCGACGCGGCGCGGCTGGCGCGGCTGAATGCGCGCGCGGGCCGCATCGCCGGCGATGCGCCGGAACGCCCGCGTTGGCGTCCCGGCAACTTCTTCGGCGATACCTTCGGCGGGGCGGCCGGCCGCTGAAGCGTCCGCCGGCGGCGGCTGGCCGCGTTGGACCGGTTGGTCCTGTCCGGCATGCCGCCGGATTCCCCCGGCAGGAGGTCAGCATGGCCAATCCCATCGTCATCATCCACGGCTGGAGCGACGACTACGGTTCGTTCCGCAAGCTGCGCGACTTCATCTCCTCGGGCCTGGGCGTCCCCGCCACCATCCTCCGCCTCGGCGACTGGATCTCGCTCGACGACGACGTCGGCTACGCCGACATCGCGCTGGCGCTGGAGCGCGCCTGGCACGCCGAGGGCCTGCCTACCGGGCCCCGCTCGGTGGACGTGGTGGTGCACAGCACCGGCGCGCTGGTGGTGCGCGAATGGATGACCCGCTACCACGCGCCGGACACCGTTCCGATCCACCGCTTCCTGCAGCTGGCGCCAGCCAACTTCGGCTCGCACCTGGCGCACAAGGGCCGCTCCTTCATCGGCCGCGCGGTGAAGGGCTGGAAGACCGGCTTCGAGACCGGCACCCGCATCCTGCGCGGGCTGGAGCTGGCCTCGCCCTACACCCGCGCGCTCGCCGAGCGCGACCTGTTCGTCTCGCCCGCGCGGCGCTGGTACGGCGCCGGGCGCATCCTCGCCACGGTGCTGGTCGGCAACCGCGGCTACACCGGCATCCAGTCCATCGCCAACGAGGACGGCTCCGACGGCACCGTGCGCATCGGCACCGCCAACCTCAACGCCGCGCTGGTGAAGGTCGTGTTCCCACCCGGCCCGGTGGCGCCGCAGGTGCAGTTCCGCAGGCCCGCGGGCGCCGCCGCGTTCGCCATCGTGGACGGCGACAACCATTCCGACATCACCATGAAGAACAAGCCGTCGAAGTCCGGCCTGCGCGAGGAACTGATCCTCGCCGCGCTGCGGGTGAAGGACTCCGACTTCCCGGAACTCGCCGACGACCCGTTCCCGTGGCAGGACACGCTGGACGCGAAGGCCGGGGCCGCGAAGGCGGCATCGCCGAAGCGCCAGAACACCGTGGTCCACCTGACCGACAGCTTCGGCGACGACGTCACCGACTTCTTCTTCGAGTTCTGGCGCAGCGAACGCAGCGACAACGTGTTCGAGCAGCGCTTCTACAGGGACGTGATCGACGACGTCCACGTGTACGACGGCAACGGTTCCTGGCGCGCGCTCAACCTCGACATCGACAGGTTCGAGGCCCTGCGCCGCGACCCCAGGCTCGGCTTCGAGAAACTGCTGGTCAGCGTGTTCGCCTCGCCGGCGATGAAGGGCGACGCCAAGGTCGGCTACAGCACCGCGACCGGCCGCGACATCGGCGCCTGGCACGTCGAAGGCCGCGACTTCGCCAAGGCCTTCGCCCCGCACCGCACGCTGTTCGTGGACATCGAGATCCCGCGCGTGGTGGACCCGGACGTGTTCCGCTTCCGGAAGTGAGCCGCCGGTCCGGCGGCAGGCCGAAGGCCCCGGGAGCGGAGTTGATCGAACGAAGGATACCCGTCCCGGTTCTCACGCCGTCAGGTCGAGCGCGAAGAACCGCGTGCCCGGCAGGTGGTCCGTGTTGTACGGCGGGATCTCGACGAACCCGAGGCGACGGTACAGGGCCTGCGCGGCCGCCATGTCGGCGAGGGTGTCCAGGCGCAGCTCCCGGTATCCGGCGTCCTTCGCGGCACCGATCACGGCCTCGACCAGCCGGCGCCCGAGCCCCGCGCTCCGGTATTCCGGTCGCACGTACAGGCGCTTCATCTCGCCCGCGGTCCCGTCGAGCGGCCTGAGCGCGACGCAGCCGGCCACCTCGTCCCCGTCCACGTACGCCAGCAGCAGCGCGCCCCGCGGCGGCACGTACGGCCCGGGCAGCGCCGCCAGTTCGGCGATGAAGCCCTGATACTCCAGGTCGGTGCCGATCGCGCGCGCGTATTCGCGGAACAATGCCCGCGCGACGGCGACGCGTCCGGCCGTGTCCGCCTGGTCCGCCGTCGCTGCCCGCTCGGGCCCGGACCGACCGTACTGCTTCCGCCACGTGTAGAGGCTGTGGATCGACACCCCCAGCCGATCGGCCACCTCTGCCACCGAGTGGCCGCGGTCCGTCACCTGCCTGACCGCTTCAACCTTGAACTCTTCCGTGTACCGCTTGCTGCTCATGGACACTCCTGCTGCTGCCGTGGATTATGGCTGCAAGGTGTCTACGAAACACGGGGCGATTCAAGTAGTCGGTTTTCCAGGTCCGCGATCGCCCTGAAACCGGCCCGGACGGGCGCGACGAACGGTCGTGCGGTCGACGGGCCCCTTCCCCTGCGCGCGCAGGGGAAGGGGAAAGAGCCAAATGCCGATTCTGCCTAGAACCGTTGCTGGTACTTCATGTAGACGAACCGGCCGATGTCGAACTGGCCCTGATAGGCCACGTTCGCGCTGGGCGAGGTGTACATCGGCGGACCGAAGTGGTTGAACACGTTCAGCGCGCCGATGCCGATCGTTGCATTCCAGGGCGCCTGCACGCGGATTTCAAGATCGTGGAAGGTATTGGAGCCGACCCGGTTGATCGGGCGCGTATCTCCCGGATTGGCGGCGATGTAGTCCGGGTTCGAGCATTCCTCGGGGAACAGCGTCGCGTGCAGGCAGGTTTCCCTCATCGACGAGTAATAGCGCGCCCCCCAGTTGGCGCTCCAGTCGCCGAACTCCCAGCCCAGGTTCAGATTCGATTTGATCCGGAAGGTGCCGGAGTTGGTGCCCGCGAAACCCACGGCTTGCTGCGGCAGGACGTCGGGATCGTTGGTGGTCTTGAACTCGTCCTTGGTGGTATAGGTGGTTTGCCAGTTGACCGTGAAGCTCCCGATGCCGGTCTCGCGCCGGTAGCTCACGTCGAAGTCGAAGCCCTCCATCTCTTCGTAGCCCGCGTTGCGGCTGCCGAACGAGAGGCTGTTGACGAAGCCCCTCGCGGGGTCGCGGGTGAAAGTGCGGCAGCGCGACGCGATGCCTTCGATGTAACAGTCGTTGAGCATCTGCGTCGGGGTGTCTGGGACGATCGTGTTCTCGACGCGGATCGACCACCAGTCCAGGGCCAGGTTCAGTCCCGGGGCGAACTCCGGGCTCCAGACCACGCCCAGGGTCTTTGAAATGGACGTTTCCGGCTGCAAGTCCGGATTGGAGCCGGCGAAGAACGCCACCGGCGTCTGCGCGTTCGGTCCGGGCGCAGGATTGAAGCCTTGCGCAAGCTGGCGGAACGAGTCGGCATCGGCGATGTCCTGGGCGCAGCGGGCGCGTACCGCCGGATTGCTGGCGGAGGCGCCGAACAGGGTGTCGCACGGATCGGTGTAGTTACTGAACGTCTGCGACCCGCCGCCGAACAGATTGGAGATGGTCGGCGCACGGAAACCCTCGGCCCAGGTGCCGCGGACCAGGACCGAATCGACCGGTTTCCACCTGAAGCCGAACTTGCTGTTGGTCGTGTCGCCGAAGGTGTCGTAGTCGGAATAGCGGGTCGCCGCCGTCAGGCTGAGGTCCCGCGCGCCGGGCAGATCTCGCAGGATCGGCACGAATAGCTCCAGGTAGACCTCGTCCACGGAAATGCTTCCCTGCGTGGGTCCGCTGGCGAGGTTGGTGGACCGGCCGTTGACCGCCAGCGGGTCGGGCACGAATTCACCCTCGTCCCTGCGATGCTCGATACCTACCGCGAACGCCAGGTCGCCCGCCGGCAGGCTGAGCAGTTGCCCGCTGAGGTTGGCGCTGAGCATGGTCGTGGCGGTCTCGCCCCGGGCGCGCGTTTCCTGCGACAGGAAGGCCTGCAGGTCCGGATTGTTGGTCAGCCCGCCGTCGCCCACGCGTCCGAACGGAATGAGCGGATTCCACGGGATGCACGAACCCGGGCCGACTCCGTACGGAATCGGGTTGTCGGGGGTTCCGCATTCCACCCTGCCCGTCGTCGGGTTCAGGAACGAGGGCCCCACCGCGGCCGCGACGTTGTCGATGTTGAGTTGGCCCAGGTCGTTCCGCAGCCGCCGGTCCCGGGTGTACATGTAGCCGACGTCCCAGTCGAAGTAGCGGTCGGCCCAATCGAAGCTGCCCTCCAGCGTGGTGCTGAACCGCCACGTTTCCAGCTGGCGGATCTCGATACGCGGCATTTCCCAGGTGCGGCGCCAGAAGTTCACTGCCTGCGGATCCGCGAAACCGTGGTGGTTGCCGATCGGGTTGTAGTAGCTGTCCACCGAGAGTGGCGTGTCGAATACCGCGCTCTGGTACGGGTATCCCGCGACCTGGGACTCGCCTTCGCGACTGGTATACAGCATGTCGGCGCGGAGCCGGACCGCGTCGCTGAACTCGTAGACGGCGTTCACGAACAGGGAGGTGCTCTCCAGCGGCGTGCGCAACTGCGTCTGTTCGTTGGTATTGCTCTTGTCGGCAGTCGAGCCGGCGCCGCCGGACGGCCCTCCGGGGGCACCGTCGTCGGTGTCCTGCGCGTGGTAGTTGGCGATGTCGCGCCAGTCGGCCCCCATGTCCAGCACGCGGTTGCCGCCGAGCGCGGCAGGCAGGTTGATCACGCCCCACTGGCTGACGGGGGTCCATCCGCGGGTCGGGTGCCGGGCGCCCTGCGGGAAAGCGCTGAACGGCCGGTCGGCGGCCATCACATCGTCTTCCTTGCGGTGTTCGACCGCCACCGTCACCGAGCCGCGATCGCCGGTGACGCCGAGAACGAAATCGCCGCGCTCGATGGCGCCGTCGCCCTGGCTGTACTGGCCGTAATAGACGTTGCCCAGGGCACCCTCGAAACCGCTGCGGGTGATGATGTTGATGACGCCGCCGATCGCATCGGAGCCGTACAGGGAGGACGCGCCGTCCTTGAGCACCTCCATGCGCTCCACCGCCGAGGCAGGGATCAACGACACGTCCTGCAGGCCGGAGGTGCTCTGTCCCAGTCGTCTCCCGTTGACCAGGATCAGAGTCCGGTTCGGGTTGAGGTTGCGCATGCTGATGAACTGCCCGCCGACGTTCTCGCCCGTGAGCAGGGGCTGCGCGCGGCTGATCGCCGGCGTGCCCGCGGCGGTGATGTTCTGCAGGATGTCGGCCACGGACTGGAAGCCCTGCCGTTCGATCTGTGCGCGGCTGATGATCAGGACCGGCTGTTCGGTTTCGATGTCGACCTGGCGGATGCGGGTACCGGTCACTTCGATCCGGTCGAGCGTCGTGGCCTGGGGCTCGTCCGGCGTGTCCTGCGCGAGCACGATGGCCGGGGCGAAGGCGAGTGCGAGTGCGATGGCCGTCGACAACGTCGTCGGCACTGCCGGGATTCGGAAGGTGGGCGATTGCATGCGTGGGCTCCTCTGCTGTTACGCATTCGTTAAACGGGGAGTCCACCTTAGGTGCCGGTCCGGCTAAAGACAGTAGAGAAATCCGCCTGTTCGTCATGGTTCTTTTGGCGTTGCGTTTGATGTTCGAGGCGCCATTGCGAGGCGGTGACGCCGTGCCATGCCTTGAACTGGCGCGCGAAGCTGCACGGGTCCTGGATGCCGCACAT
>CALLKI010000068.1 GCA_938008415.1 uncultured Luteimonas sp.
AAGTCCCAGCGCCAGCAGCGGCAAGCCTTCTTCGAAGTGAAGGGGGCGGATGTGGATACGGTGCTGGCGCAGGTGACAGAAGCCATGGCCCAGGCCGGCTATAAGGCAGGCAAGGCCAAGGAAGATCGTGGCGGTGTGAGGGTGAACTTCCGCAAGCAGGGAGTCTTGCCGGTGTCCATCCTGGTGCGGCCTCGTGGCGAAAAGCCGAAGTTGAAAGATCCGGATGCTACGGCTTCTGTCTACATCACGATCACGGAGAAGAAGTCTGTTGCCGAGCCCGCTCAGCAATGACCACCCCTTGGATGAGCGGCTGCGCCGTCTTGGCGGCGCAGCCGTTTTGTTTTTCCCGTGGCTGCCGTGTTTGCGCGCATCTGCCGTAGCCGGAGCCGGGTTTGCCCTGTTCGTGCCGCACCAGGCCAAGCCGTGCGGGCCTTGGGCAGGGTGGTAAAATTGGCGGATGACAACCGGATTGGGGATGGATCGGGCAGCAGGAAGCCGAACCTGCCGTTGGGGCATCGTGGTTCATGCCGGAAGGCCGGCCCGGCTGGTCCCAGGCATGGCATCCCCCCGATCCGGGTCGGGCGTGTCCTGCCTGTCCCTGCCGAAGGGGCAGCGGTGACCGGGGTGGCCGCGCATGTGCGATCCGCCCGGCTAGCCCGCAGGCGCCTGCACCAGGCTGGCCCTGATCCGACGACCCGGATTCCTGTTATTGAGCCTGAGGCATGACGTCGATCCTGGAGCACTTGAAGGGGAGCGTCCGTTACCCCGAGTTCTGGACCTATTCCGGCTGGCTTGACATCGTCACCAGGTACCGGAGGAATGTCCTTGGCCTGGCCTGGATACCGATCCCGGTCCTGGTGTTCATTGCCGTGATCGGCGGGGTCTACTCGACGATCATGGGACGGGAACCGGAGTTCTACATCCCGTACCTCGGCATCGGGTACCTCGTCTGGCGGTTCATGGTCCAGTGCCTGACCGATTCGGTCCTTGTTCTGCGAGGGCACAAGCCCTTCATCATGGACGGGCGGGTCAGGCTCACCGACTTCGTGTTGAGGGCCGTGGCCAAGGCGTTCTTCTATTTCGTGTGCTCGTTGCCCGTGGTCGCGGGCGTGCTCATATGGTCACCGGAAATGCATGTCTCGACCATGGTGACGATGCTGGTGACGCTCCCCGTGGTCATCGCCAACATATTGTGGGTATCGGTGTGCATGTCGTTGATCGGCGCGCGGTTCGCGGATGCCGCCGAGATGGTGAATACCGCCTTGCGTTTCGGGATGCTCCTCACGCCGATCATCTGGGTCGGGGAGAGGTTCCAGCCGGGATCCTTGTGGTGGTGGGCTGTCCACCTCAACCCTGCCTATCACCTGATTACCATCGTCCGCGCCCCCATGCTCGGGTATGAGATCCAGCCCCAGACGTACTGGTACATCGCGGTGATGACAATAGCGGGATGGGGCCTTGCGGCCTTGTTGTACCGGCGTTACGCAAGGTTCGTTCCATTGTGGATATAGGGGCACGGTATGGGCGCGTACATCAAGGTAAATGGCGTCACGCTCGACGTCCCGTATTACGTGCAGCCGGAAAGGCGTGGGGGGTCGTGGGCCAGCATGCTGGTGTCGGCGGCCACGGCCCTGCCGAGGCGGAGGTTCGCGCGCATCCTCGACGGGATCAGCTTCGAGATCAACGAGGGCGAGCGTGTGGCGCTGTTCGGCAGGAATGGCGCCGGGAAAACGACCTTGCTGAGGGTGCTGTCAGGCGCATTCCAGCCGACGTCCGGTGGCCTTGAGGTCGTCGGGTCACGGCAGGCCCTGCTCAACCTGGGCGTTGGGTTCAACCAGGAGGGGACCCTCCTCGAGAACATCTACCTGCGCGCCACCGCGATGGGCCTGCAGGCGAAGGTGATCAAGGGGCTGGTCGACTCGATCCTGGAATTCGCGGAGCTGGAGCACTTGGCCAACCGCAGGCTGCTTACCCTCTCGGCAGGCCAGAGGATGCGGCTCGGCTTTGCGATCTCGACTGCAGTCCAGCACGACATCATGCTCCTGGACGAGTGGTTTGGCGCCGGTGATTTCAGTTTCGTCAAGAAGGCGCGGGAAAGACTGGTTGACCGGGTGAACGGCAGCAAGATCGTCGTCGTTGCCAGTCACAACACGGAGCTCGCGAAGAAACTGTGCAACCGGGCGCTGGTCATGGATGGCGGGAGGCTGGTGTACTCCGGCGATGTCAAGGACGCGCTGGCGTTCTACAAGTCCCTCGGGGAGGGAAAGCAACAGCAGGCCCAGCCGGCCGGATGAGTGGATGCCCATGCCCTGGTTGCTTCATGCCATGGCGGTGCGGTGAATCGCAGGTCTTGGTGTCCGGGAGGCGCGGATGACTGACCACGGAAGAGACCGTCAGGCCGATCGGCCTGAGCAGCGGAGGAGCCGGGAGGTCGCCCTCCTGATGGGCCGGGTGGAGGGCCTCCAGGCGAGAGTACATGCGTTGCAGGCGCGCGTGCGGGAACTGCAATCCCACATCGCGGAGATCCATGCCAGTACGTCATGGCGCCTGACGGCTCCAATGCGCTGGATCGTGCAACTGCTGCGTGGCGGGATCTTCCGCAGGCGTCCGGCGCAGGATCAGGTCCAGCAGGAATCCCCCGGGGAAGCAGTGGCTGGCCAGAAGGTTTTCCCGGAAGGTTTCCCTGCTTCCCTGTTGGCGACGGAACCGCCCCGGGATATCAATGACAGCCATCGCGTGCTGGGCCTGCAAGCGGCGATGGTCGGGTTGTACCTGCCGGATCTCATCGAGGCCGGATGCTTGCGACCTGGTCGCCGCTACCATGGACGGGCTGAACCATGGCTGCGGATCGCCGTCGTCGCATGCGAGGAACTGGCCGATGAGCTGGCCTTCGACGCCGAGGTCACGGTGCTCGCAAAGGGCGAATGGAACCAGGCCATCGCACCAGGCAGCCATGATTTCATCCTGATCGAGACCTCGTGGAACCTGGCTGGAGGCTGGGGAATCCCGTTCGTACGGGACGGCGATTCCGGCAGGGAGCTGGCCGATCTCGTCAGCCGGGCCAGGGAGCTCGGGATCCCGGTCGTCCTTTGGGCCAGGACCGGGGCCAGGGACCTCGAGGGATTGGCATGGCTGGCCGGTTCAGTCGACCGCTGCTATGCGGTGGATGGCCCCGGCCATGAGTGGCTGAAAGGCCGCTTCGGCGGGAAAAAGACAGGCTTGTTGCCGCCTGCCGTGCAGCCGGCGATCTACAACCCCGTGCGCACACGGTTGATGGACGCGGCACGGCGCGAGTTGCGTGGCCAGGTTCTGCTGGATGGCTGGTGGGAAGTCGCCCGTGGATTGCTGGATGACCGGCTTGATGGCGACGAGTGCAACCTTTGGATCGTTGAGAGCAACAACGATTATTCGTTCGCCAGACTGCAGGACAGCGGCATATACGCCCCGAGGTGCCTGGGGGTCGTGACACCTGCGGAAAAGTCCGCCCTGCTCAGGTGCTTCGGTGCGGAATTGTTCCTGGCCAGGTCGTTCAAGCAGGATTGGAAAGTGGCAACCATGATGCTTCGCGCGGCAGCATGTGGTTGCTCCGTGGTTTCCCTGGATGGCGGCGACCCGTTCACCGGCTTCGGCCTGGACGATCTGTGTCTGTCATTCCCGCAGGAGAAAAGACAGCCTGCCCTTGCTGGTCACCCGGACGTGGCCGCGGAACTGGAAGCGATGATGTTCAGGCACCGTCTCAGCCGTGCTGTCCTCGGCGCGCATACGCTTGGACACCGGCTGGAGCGTATCGCCAAGGATCTTGGCCTGTCCGTTGCCCGCGACGACCCGCGCGTGGCCCATATCCTGGTGACGAAGCGTCCCGGGTTGATCGAACGGAACCTGGAGCGGTTCAGGTCGGATACCTACCCGAACCGGGAACTCGTGGTCGTGGTGCATTCCGGCGATGCGGACATGCGGGCGATCCGTGGCCTGGTGGGTCCGGATGAGTCCATCAGGGTGCTGGAGGTGGACCCGAGGCGAAGCCTGGGTGATTGCATCAATTATGCGATCGAACACACCACTGCCGGGATCTGGATGAAGATCGACGACGACGATTATTACGGGGCTGCCTACACGAGCGACATGGTGATGTACCAGAAGGCCCTTCATGCGGATCTCATGGGCAAGCCGCCGATGTTCCTGTATCTGGAACGGGATGACCAGCTGCTCTGGGATCCGGCGTGGGCGGAAATGTCCAATCTCCAGCACGCGGCCGGCGAGCCGGGGGAAGCGATGGTGGCCGGCGGGACCCTGGCGGGCACGAGGAAAGTCATCGAGGAGGTGCGGTTTTCCTCCGGGCGAAGAGGTGGGTCGGACACGGATTTCATCCGGCGCGCCAGGGAATCGGGTTACGATCTCGTCGCCGCGGACGGGTTCAATTTTGCCCGTTACCGGGGGAAGGATCCGGATGGCCATACCTGGCGTGTGGATGACGACACCCTGCGTGCCGGGACGGTCCATATCGGGTCGTCAGCCACCATTGGTACGTCTGTTTTCATTTGAACTTCGGGGGGCAGTAGTGGCAACGGAAAATCAGAATGGAGCGACCAGGGAAGGGATGGGAGAGCCCGGGCAGCATGAAGCCTCCCAGGTGCAGGAGCTCGAAAAGAAGCTGGCCGAAGCCGAACGCAAGCGCAAGAGGTTGCGTCGCCAGCTCGATGAGGTGCTGGCACAGGCCCGTGCCCTGGCGGAAGAGAAGGAGCGTCTGCTGAGCAGCACGTCCTGGAGGATTACTGCACCGCTGAGGCGCATCAGGGTTTGGCTGGGCGCACCGGAGGAGATCAGGCGTGAGAACGTTCCTGTGCCTGTGCTTGGCAGTGGTGAGTCGGCGGGGAAGAAAGGCGTCTCCAAGGATCCGGGGCTGCCGATCAGGCTTCCGGATGACGTCGTGGTCACTACTGTTAACAAGGCCTCTAAGCAGAATGAAACCTGCGTGTTGGCGAGGCCGGAGAAAATGCTGGAAGGGCTGGTTCCGCCCGAATCCGGACTCAAAGAGGCGGGCTGCACGGAGCGGGGACGCATTGCCTATATCGGCAGCAGCGAGCTCTTCCAGGAATTGGGCTATGAGGTCGATGTCGTCCGTCTGGCGGAAGCGGACTGGGAGGAGCAGCTCCGTGCATGGCAATTCGATTTCCTGCTCGTGGAGACCGTCTGGCACGCCGAGGGGGCTGGATGGAGGAACTCGCTGGCACAGGATGGCAGGGGCACCGGGGTTATCCGGAGTCTCTTTGAACAGGCTCGCATGCTCGGGATCCCCACTGTGGTCTGGTACAGGTGTGATCCGGAGGACGTCGGTGATTTCGCGTGGCTGGCTCCACTGGCTGACCGTTCATATGCGATCAATGATCGGGTCGCGAAGGCACTCGTGGACGTTTCCGGAAAGGCTGTCCCTGTGCTCGGCCCCTTCATCCAGCCGAGGCTGCACAACCCGTTCAGGACATGGGAGCAGTTGCAATCCCCGGAGAACGGGGGGAAGGTCCTCTTCGATGGCTGGCTGGACCTCGCCGAGGGCGCCGCAAGCGATCCGCTGGTGCTGGCTTTCAAGGACCAGGGCCTCGTCGTGGCGGAGTCGAACTGGGAGTTCGGGGGACCCCGGCTGGGCGACCACCCGGAGTTCGTCGGCAATGCGCTCGGCTGCCTGACGCCAGTCGGTAAGGCGGCCCTGACCCGGATGCTGGGTGCGGAAATCTTCCGCACCAGCCCGCTGTTGCCGGAGTGGAAGAAGGTGACGATGATGCTCCGTGCGATCGCGACCGGGGCGCTTGTCGCCGAATCCGGCCCTGCAGGATCGTGCCGGTGGGCAGATCTGCCAATCCGTGGTGATGCGGAGGAGGTTGCTCGCAGGTTGCGCCACCTGTTTTCGGATCCGCTTGAACGGGCCCGCACGCACCATCTGGCCTTGCGGGAGGTGTTGAACGGGAATTGCCTGGCGGACCGGCTGGATCGCATCGCAAGCGATCTTGGGCTCGACAGGAAGTTCGGGAAACCGATGCCCCGGGTTGCCTGCCTGCTGGTGACCATGCGGCCGGATTTCCTGCCCGGGTGCATCGAGCGTTTCAGGCGTGACCGGTACCCGAACAAGGAACTGGTCATTGTCCTCCATGGCAGGGATATGTCCCTCAGGGACGCGAAGGCGCTCGTGCGGGATGGCGAGCCGATTTCGGTTTACCAGTGCAGCCGCCAGTTGGGCCTTGGCTCCTGCCTCAATTTCGCGGCAGGCCAGTCCGATGCGGAGTACTGGGCGAAGATCGACGACGATGACATCTATGGCCCCAACTACCTGTCGGACATGATGGCGTGGGCACGGCTCCTCGACATCGATATCGCCGGGAAAACGGTGGGGTTCACCTACCTGGATGGGGAGGACGAGGTGCGTTTCGACCCGGCATGCGCGGCCGGCCGCTCCTGGCAGTACCGCCGTCCCGGCAGGGGGGAGCGGCTGCGCATTGCCGGAGGCAGCCTGGCGGGGAAGCGTAGTGTCCTGGAGGATGTCCCGTTCTCGGACCGGCGCAGGAAAGGCTCGGACTCGGATTTCATCAGGCGTTCCGAGGCGGCCGGATACGGCTTCCATGCCTTGGACTTTTTCAATTTTGCAATATTCAGGAGTGGTATTTCCGGGTTCCATACGTGGAACCTGGATGTCGAATACGTGAAGTCGAGGACGGTGCTGGCCGGCGGCTATTCCGATCTCGAACGGACGGTTTTCGTTTAGCGTGGCTGGAATGCCAGACACCCCCCTGAGTCACTGGACAGAGATGGAAATTGCAATAGAAGCGCGTGAAGTTGACCAGCCTGGGATCCTCTACGCGAGGGGATTCCTGCTTGTTCCGTGCGATACATCACCTCCGGATTCCTTGAGGGGATGGGAGAAACACCCGATATCCGGGTACGACGTTTACGTGGACCCCAGGGTCAACGTCGAGAAGGTGGCCGTTGGTGGGCGCGAGGCAATCCTGGTAGGAGATGCCTTCGATCCCTATGCAGGCGTGTACTCCGGCGTGTGCCGTTATCTGGTCCAGGGTGATGTCTTCGAGAGGCTTGATACGGTAGCCGGCAGGTTCGTGCTCCTGGTCGCATCTGCCGATGGCGTTGACGTGTTTCATGACGCCATGGGTTCCCGTAGCATCTATTATGCCAAGAAGGGAGGCGTGGTCGCCTCACATGCGGCATTGGTCGCCGAAGTCATGGGGGCCGAGCTCCGGGAATGGGTCATCCCTTACATCACGGCGAAGAATTACGTCCGAATGGACGTGAAGTATCTCCCGGGATTGGACTCGCCGTTCGAGTCGGTCCGGCAGCTGACCCCCAACACATATCTGTCACTGCCTGGCATGGAAGTAAGGAGGTACTGGCCGCGCACGGAACTGGAGCGGGCCAGCCGGGAGGAAGCGGTCGGCTCCCTGGTCCAGTACCTCGGTGGCCTCCGCATATTCCTTGAAGGAAGAGGAATAAAGCCTGTACTTGGAATGAGCGGAGGCAGGGACAGCAGGGGACTTCTTTCCGCGCTGGTGCCCCTGCAGCCAAGCCTCTTTACGTTCGTGCGTAGCAAGGATGGGAAATCAGATCGATCGACCGACAGCCTGATAGCTGCACAGCTGGCAAGCACAACTGGACTGGACCTGGAGATTGTCAAAATTCCAGCCCCGACCCCGCTGAATCACCTCGTGGACGGGTTCGCCGTGGCATACAGGCGCAATACGGGGTATGTCAGGGGCAGTGGGACGCTTGGCTGGGTCAGGAAGGTGCAGGGGCGCTACGGTTTGGATGCGCGTTTTATCCGCGGCTTCGGTGGCGAAGTGATGCGGGGGTTCTATAACAGGATCGACGAGATCGATGCTTCCGCGCTGGCCATGAAGTATGGGGTCAATCCAGACGCCCTATATACGAAGAGGGCATTCGAGGAGTTCATCCGGGTTGCAGGGTGGACGAAAGAGGCACTGATGAACTACGCACTTAACGACCTCTTCTATTGGGAGCACAGGATGGGGGTCTGGGGGGCGTCGTCACTGGCGGAATCCGACATGTCAGTGGCGACGATCCCTGGATACAACAGCAGGAAGCTGTTTTCCACGTTCATGGGGTTGCCATCTGAGCTGCGGGCTACCAGCGAGCTGTTCGATGAGGCGGTGCGCCTGTTCTCACCCTGCCTGGCAGGCATTCCTTATGAATCGTGATGAGGTGGCTGGTTGCCCATGGTGTCCACGTGGCTGACGTGTGCCCATGACTTCCAAGGGTCAGTCCGAACCGAAGAGGTCCCGGGTGTAGACCTTGTCGGCCACGTCTCCGAGTTCCGCCGACATCCTGTTGGCGACGATGATGTCGCTGGTGGCCTTGAATTCCTGCAGCGAGCGGATGACCCGGGAGTTGTAGAAGGATTCTTCCCCCAGTCCGGGCTCGTAGATGACGACCTCGACTCCGCGCGCCTTGATTCGCTTCATGATCCCCTGGATGCTCGATGTCCTGAAGTTGTCCGAGCCTGCCTTCATGATCAGGCGGTAGACGCCCACCGTCTTCGGGTTCCTCTTCAGGATTTCATCTGCAATGAAGTCCTTCCTCGTCGAGTTGGACTTGACGATCGCCTCGATCAGGTTCTGGGGGATGTCGCGGTAGTTCGCCAGGAGCTGCTTCGTGTCCTTCGGCAGGCAGTACCCGCCGTAACCGAACGAGGGGTTGTTGTAGTGGTTCCCGATCCGTGGGTCCATGCAGACCCCGTCGATGATCGAGCGGGTGTCCAGGCCGTGCGCGATGGCATAGCTGTCGAGTTCATTGAAGAACGCGACCCGCATGGCCAGGTAGGTGTTGGCAAACAACTTGATCGCCTCGGCTTCGGTAGGGTCCGTCAGGAGGATGGGGGCATCCTTCCTGATTGCGCTTTCGCGGAAGAGTTCGGCGATCCTTTGGCCCCTGTCCGAGCGCTCGCCGACCACGATCCGGCTCGGGTGGAGGTTGTCGTACAGCGCGCGGCCTTCCCGGAGGAACTCCGGGGAAAAGAGGATGTTGCCGGTCCCGAATTCCTGCCGGGCCCGCTGGGTGAAGCCGACGGGGATGGTTGACTTGATCAGGATGAGGGCGCCGGGATTGGCCTGCATGGCCTGGCGGATCACGCCCTCCACGGAGCTGGTGTCGAAGTAGTTCGTGACCGGGTCGTAGTCGGTCGGCGTCGCGATGATGACGAGTTCCGCCTGGGACAGGGCGGTCCCGGCATCGGTCGTCGCGACGAGGTCGAGGCTGGCTTCACGGAGGTAGTGCTCGATGTCGCGGTCCTTGATCGGGGATTCGCGCCGGTTGATCTGGTCAACTTTCCGGGAGTCGATGTCGACCGCGGTCACCCGGTGGTGCTGGGCCAGGAGGATGGCGTTGGAAAGGCCAACGTATCCTGTGCCAACAACGGTGATGTTCATGTTTTCTCCGTCCCTGTATCTGTGTCCAGACGAATGGTCAATGCCCCGCCGCATCCAAGGCGGTCTTCAGCTGACCATGCAGTATATCCACGATGCGTTGCGAGGCCTTGCCATCGCCATATGGGTTTGCATTGGTGCACGCGCGGGAAGATGGGCGGGTGTCGAGCAGACCCTGCACAAGCTCCACGATCCTCTCCCTGTCGGTGCCGGCGAGAAAGGCGGTTCCGGCCTCGATCGCCTCGGGACGCTCCGTCGTCTCGCGGGTCACGATGACGGGCTTGCCCAGGCTGGGGGCTTCTTCCTGGATCCCGCCGGAATCCGTCACGATGAGGTCGGCGCGGTTCATCAGGTAGACGAAGGGCAGGTAGTCCAGCGGGGGGACGAGGTGGATGCCCGGCTTGTTGCCCAGCAGCCGGTGGACAGGTTCCCGGACGTTCGGGTTCGGGTGCACGGGGTAGATGACCTGCGTATCCCCCATGCCGGCGATGTCTGCCAACGCAAGGCAGACTTGCTCGAACCGGAAGCCGAAGTTCTCCCGGCGGTGACCGGTCACCAGGACCAGCCTTTTCCCTGTTTCAAGGAACGGGAACTGCGAAGCCAGGGATGCTTCCAGGCCGGGGTTGTCCCCGATTTTCCTGACCGTGGCGAGCAGCGCGTCCACGACCGTGTTGCCGGTGACGAAGATCCGGTCGCCGGACACGCCCTCGGCGAGCAGGTTTGCCCGCGACCGTTCAGTCGGTGCGAAGTGCAGGGCGGCCAGCGCGCCGGTGAGCTTGCGGTTGGCTTCCTCGGGCCAGGGGGCATACAGGTTGCCCGTGCGCAGGCCCGCCTCGACGTGGCCGACGGGCGTACGGTTGTAGAAGGCGGCCAGGGTCGTGGCGAACGTGGTGGTCGTGTCGCCGTGGACGAGGACGATATCCGGCCTGTACCGGGCGATCACCTCGTTCATGCCGGCGAGGACGCGGGACGTGAGGTCGCTGAGGGACTGGTCAGGTTGCATCATGTCCAGGTCCACGTCCGGGGTGATGCCGAAAAGGTCCAGGACCTGGTCCAGCATTTCACGGTGCTGCGCCGTGACGGCCACGACTGTCTCGATACCGGGCTTCGCCTTCAATGCACCGATTACCGGCGCCATCTTGATGGCTTCCGGGCGCGTTCCGAAGACGACCATCACCCGCTTGCTCATCGTGTGCTCCATCCAGAAACAGAAGGGCCGCATGGGCGGCCCTTCTGCGAGGGTTCATGGCCGGACTGCGCGGGCATCAGAGCGCCGCTTCCAGCTCCGGCAGCACCTGGAACAGGTCGCCGACCAGGCCGATGTCGGCCACCTCGAAGATCGGCGCGTCCGGGTCCTTGTTGATCGCCACGATCGTGCCGGCGTCCTTGATGCCGGTCAGGTGCTGGATCGCGCCGCTGATGCCGACCGCGATGTACAGCTCCGGGGCGATGATCTTGCCGGTCTGGCCCACCTGCATCTCGTTGGGGCAGTAGCCGGCGTCCACCGCCGCGCGTGAGGCGCCCACTGCCGCGCCCAGCTTGTCGGCCAGGCGGTAGATGATCTCGAAGTTCTCCTTCGAGCCCACGCCGCGTCCGCCGGAGACCACGCGCCTTGCCGACTGCAGGTCCGGCCGGTCCGACTGGCCCGCCGCCAGCCCCACGTAGCGGGTGTGCGCCGGCAGCTCGGCCTCCACGCTGACCGCCTCGACCGGGGCGCTGCCGCCGCGGGCCGCCTCCGGCCACGAGGCGGTGCGCACCGTGGCCACCACCACCTGGTCGGCCGGGGCCTCGACGGTGATGATCGCGTTGCCGGCGTAGATCGGTCGTTTGAAGGTGTAGGGGCCTTCCACCGCCATCAGGTCGGAGACCTGGTTGACGCCCAGCAGGGCCGCCACGCACGGCAGCAGGTCCTTGCCGAAGGTGGTCGAGGGGGCGAAGACGTGGGTGTAGCCCGCGGCCAGCCTGGCGATCTGCGGGGCCTGGACCTGGGCGATGGCATGGGCGTTGGCCGGGTTGGCCACCGCCAGCACCCGGGTCACGCCGGCGATCTGCGCCGCTTCCGCGGCCACGCCGGCAGGGTCGGCGGCCAGCACGGCCACGTCGATGGCCTCGGGGTTCAGGGCGACCGCGGCGCTCACGGTCCGGGCCGTGGAGCCGTTCAGGCGGCCGTCGAGGTGTTCGGCGATGACGAGGACCTTGGCCATTACAGCAACCCCTTCTGCTTGAGCGCGGCCACGAGCTCGGCCGCATCCTTGACCATCACGCCCTTGCTGCGCTTCGGCGGCGGGGCGTAGTGGGTGATCTTCAGCGTGTCCGTGGCTTCCACCCCGAGGTCGGCCAGCGCCACCGTCTCCAGCGGCTTGGTCTTGGCCTTCACGATGTCGGGAAGCTTGATGAAGCGCGGCTCGTTCAGGCGCAGGTCGGTGGTGACCACCGCCGGCAGGTCGACTTCCAGCGTCTCCAGGCCGGCGTCCACCTCGCGGGTCACCGTGGCCTTGCCGCCGGCGATCTCCAGCTTCGAGGCGAAGGTGGCCTGCGGCCTGCCCCACAGGGTGGCCAGCATCTGGCCTGTCTGGTTGGCGTCGTCGTCGATCGCCTGCTTGCCGAGGATCACCAGGTCCGGCTGCTCCTTCTCCACCAGCTTCAGCAGGATCCGCGCCGCGGTCAGCGGCTGGACCGGCTGGTCGGCGACCACGTGGATGGCGCGGTTGGCGCCCATGGCCAGGCCGTTGCGCAGGTGGGCCTGGGCGTCGGCCGGGGCAATGGTGGCAACCACGACCTCGGTGGCGATGCCCTTGTCGCGCAGGCGCAGGGCTTCTTCCAGCGCGATCTCGTCGAAGGGGTTGGGGGAGAGCTTGACGCCCTCGGTGACCACGCCGGAACCGTCCGGCTTGACCTGGATGCGGACGTTGTAGTCCACCACGCGCTTGTAGGCGACGAGGATCTTCATCGTGCGGGGGTCCTGTCTTGGGCAGGAAGGATCCGATCAGGGCGATCGGGGAACCACCGATTCTATCCGGTCTGCCGGGCCTGGGGCGAGGTGTCCGGGTGCCCCTTCCGGGCCGGGGGCGATTCCCCCGGCCCGGGGGCAGCGCCCACTGCCTGTGCTACCGGGAGAGCAGGCGCTCGCGCTCCTTGAGCGAACTCCAGGGTTGGGGTGTGCGGCGGTCGTACACCTGGATCAGTCGGAAAATATTGCCGGTGACCTCCCTGCACAGGTACGAATAACAGGGCTTCGTGCCGAACCAGTCCATGAGCTTGGCCTCGTCCACCGGGTCATGGACATGCCCCGGGGTCTGCCCTGCTTTCCACTTGTAGGGGACGGAGATGACGAGTGTCTCGGAGATGTCCAGAAGCTTGCGTGCGAATGCCGCGGCGTCCGGGACATGCTCGATGACCTGCAGGCAGGTCGCGATGTCGAACCGGCGGCCCGGATCCCAGGAGAGGAAGTCGGCCTTGACCGAAGTGATGCCGGGCGCGGAATACGGACGGATGGCATCAATCGAGACTCGCTCGGGGATGTGGCTGAACCAGTCGAGATATGGGCAGTTTCCCGAGCCGACATCCACCATCGACCGGCAATCCTTGCTCAGGCCGTCCACCAGGATGCGGACGATGTTGTAATAAACCAGATGCTTCCGCTTTTCCCAGTATGCTTGCCGGGAAAAGCTTCTTTGCGCCGCTTCCACGGATCTGCGGTTCATGGTCGTCTTGATGCCGGTCTGGCTGGTCCGTATGGATGCCACTTCGTGACAAATGGTGCAAGGGCGCAGGCATCGGGCCCGTTGCGCAGGCGGCTGATATGGAGTGGCGCGGTGGCAGGGGGCATGAATCCATCACACGAAGGACCTGGCTCGTAGAGCGTGGCCGGGATGTGACGGGCCCGATCCACTCACAGCTGTCGTCGAAGGCAGGCAAGGCCTTGAAGATTCTCCTGATCGCGTACGAGTTCCCGCCCGGTCCATCGCCCCAGTCGCTGCGCTGGGCGCGTTTTGCGCGGGAACTGTGCGCCCTTGGCGACGAGGTGCATGTGCTGACCGTCGCGCGCGGGCAGGAACCGGGGCGGCTGGATGTCCCCGATGGCGTCCGGGTCTACCGGATAGGCACGGGGCTGGTTTCCGGGGCGGTGGATGCGATCCGCAGGTGGTCCGGGAAGTCGCGGTTTCCCGCCCCCGGTGCTGCCGTCGGTGCCGTCGCGGGCACCGGGCCGGGAGGCGCGGTGCGGGCGGATGGCATGCGCGGTGACCGGGGCGGGGACGTGGATCGCGGGCCCGCAGGCAGCATGCCCGGCGGAAACGTGCCCGTCGAAAGTCTGAACTGGAAGGGGCGCGTGGTCGTCTTCCTGGACCGGCTGGTCGTCGCGGTTCTGGGCAGGATGCTCGGGACCGGATGGATCTCCAGCGAGTCGCTCTGGGGGTTCCTGGCGAGGGGGCCGCTGTCGCGTCTGCTGGACGTGCTCGATCCGGACGTGGTCATCAGTTCGCATGAGCCGGACGCGACCCTTCGCCTCGGCCTGATGGCGAAGGAGAAGGGATACCCCTGGCTGGCCGACCTCGGCGATCCCGTCCTGTCGGGCTACACCCCGCTCCGCCGCCGGCGCAAGGCAATAGAACTCGAGCGCGGGACATGCCGGTCTGCCGACCATCTGACGGTCACCACGGAGGCGACGCGGGAACTGCTCGTCTCCCGCCATGGCGTCGAGATGAGCCGGATCAGCGTGCTTCCGCAGGGATACGACCCGCCCGGGCCGTCGCCGGCTGGCGCCACCTGTCCCGTCGCGTTCGACCGCGGGCTGCTCGAGCTGGTGTACACGGGCAGCTTCTACTCGTTCCGCAACCCGCAACTGCTGGTGGAGGCGGTGCTCGGCCGGGAGGACACCAGGCTGACGGTCGCCACCCGGATCCCGCCCGGCTGGCTCGTGGAGGCAGCCAGGGAATGGCCGGCGCGCATCCGCCTGACGGGCTTCCTGTCGCACGACCAGGCGCTGGCGTTGCAGCGTTCGGCCGACGTGCTGGTCAACATCGCCAACGACGATCCCGTGCAGCTGCCCGGCAAGCTGTTCGAGTATCTCGGCGCCGGCCGGCCGATTCTGCACGTGGGCGGGGCCCGGGGGCTCGAGTTCCTGCTGTGCGAGGGCCGCAGGGGGATTGCGGTGGCCAACGACGTGGCCGAAATCGGGCGCGCGCTGGACAGGCTGGCGGCGATCAAGCGCGCGGACGCATGGCATCACGAGTTCGACCTCGATGCCGGCCGGTTCGCCGGATACGAGTGGAGGAACATCGCCGGGCACCTGCGGGAACAGCTGGTCCGGCTGGCCGGTGCGGCTTCGGCTGGCTGATGGGAACCAGCGCCCGGGCCGGCAGGATCGCCCGAAAGTCCGATGGGGTGATGTGGCGGCCGGGCTAGAATTGCCAATCCGGCCAGACAAGTCCGAGGTCGAAATGTCCGAACCCGTTACCCGAGCGGAATTGCCCAAGGGCAAGGTCTACCCAGACGCCGCGACCGCCCTGCGAGACCTGGTCGCCGACGGCCAGACCCTCGCGGTCGGCGGTTTCGGCCTGTGCGGCATCCCCGAGGCCCTGATCGCCGCGCTGCGCGATTCGGGGGTGAAGAACCTGACCGTCATCTCCAACAACGCAGGCGTGGACGGCTTCGGCCTCGGCCTGCTGCTGGAGACGCGGCAGATCCGCAAGATGATTTCGTCCTACGTGGGCGA
>CALLKI010000069.1 GCA_938008415.1 uncultured Luteimonas sp.
CGGGTCGGCGAGTCGGGCGTGGCCAGCTCCGGGTGGGCGGCCTCGAGCGCCTCCAGCTCGCGCACCAGCGCGTCGTACTCGGCATCGGTGATGGCCGGTGCGTCGAGCTCGTGGTAGCGCCGGTTGGCGTCTTCGATCAGCCGCCGCAGTTCGGCGACGCGTGCAGCGATATCGGATGCCATCGGAATCCTGTGCTCGTATCCCGGCTCATGGCGCCGGAGGCGCGGGCCGCGTCACCAGCGCGGGCTGCGGGTGACCGGCGGTGCCTGGTGCTCGCGGTCCCACGCGCGCATCTCGTCGCGCAGGCCGGCGATGCGCTGGCGGCCAAGCGCGTTGCGCGATTCGTCGAGCAGCACGCCGTCGAGCAGCTCGGCCATGCGCTGCGCGGTCGGCAGCATCGCGTCCCAGGCGTCGAGCGCGCTGACCGGCGCCGGCAGGGTCAGGAAGAACGCGATCGCCGGGGTCTCCAGCGTCTGGATCCCGTCCATGTCGAAGCTGCCGGGCTTCCTGATGTTGGCCACGCTGAAGATCGGGCCACGCTCGGGATGCCCTTCGACCAGGCGGTGGAAGATGTTCATGTAGCCGTAGGTCAGGCCGGCCTTCTCGGCGGCGACCACGATGTCCGGGCCACGCAGCACGCGCCCCGCCTTCGCCGCCACGTACAGGGTCACGATCCTGTCGAACTCGTCGCTGGCGCGCTTGCCCAGCTCGCTGTTGTGCGCCGGGGAGCCTGCGGGGGCGTCCCCCAGATCGAGTTCCGACTGCACCGCCTCCCCGTCACCGGGCGGGGGCGCATCGGCCAGCTCCTGCTCGATCTGCGCGCCGAGGGTAGGCTCCACCCGGCCCTCGCCCGGGGCGCCGCGCTGCCCCTCGTCCAGCCTCCTGCCCTGCCCCGTGCGGGGGCGGGTGCCGAAGTACCAGATCGCGGCCATCAGGATCAGGCCGGCGACGAGGATGCCTATGCGCAGCTCTAACATGCGGGCCTCCTTGGAGCGGTAGCGTGGCTCAGGCGGCTCCGGCCAGGCGTGTGGCCTCGGCCAGGTCGACGGACACCAGGCGGCTGACGCCCGGTTCGCGCATGGTAACGCCACAGAGCTGCTCGGCGGCCTCCATCGTCGCCTTGTTGTGGGTGACGAACAGGAACTGCACCTTCTCGCTCATCTCCTTCACCATGGCGGTGAAGCGACCGACGTTGGCCTCGTCCAGCGGGGCGTCCACCTCGTCCAGCAGGCAGAACGGCGCCGGATTGAGGCGGAAGATCGAGAACACCAGCGACACCGCGGTCAGGGCCTTCTCGCCGCCGGACAGCAGCGAGATGTTCGACACGCGCTTGCCCGGCGGGCGGGCCATGATCGCCACGCCGGCGTCGAGCAGGTCGTCGCCGGTCAGTTCCAGGTAGGCGTGGCCGCCGCCGAACAGGCGCGGGTACAGCTCCTGCATGCCGGCGTTGACCCGGTCGAAGGTGTCCTTGAAGCGGCTGCGGGTCTCGCGGTCGATCTTGCGGATCGCCTCCTCCAGCGTCTCCAGCGCGGTGGTGAGGTCGGCGTGCTGGGCGTCGAGGTATTCCTTGCGCTGCGCGGCCTCGGCGTGTTCCTGGATCGCGGCCAGGTTGACCGGCTCCAGCCTGCGCATCTTCGCGTCGAGGTCGGCGACCAGCTTCCCCCAGGCCTCCGGCGTGGCATCGTCGGGCAGGTTGGCCACCACCTCTTCCATCGCGAAACCGGATTCGGCGACGGCAGCGGCCAGCTGCTCGGCGCGGATCACCAGCGCCTGCTGCTCCAGCCTGCGCTGGGAGATGGCCTCGCGCTGGGCGGTCGCCTGCTCCTCGCGCTCGTGGCGGATGCGCTCGAAGTTGCGCAGCTCGTTGTCGATGCCATCCACCGCCGCGCGTGCCGCGGCCAGCGCCTTCTCGACCACGACGCGCTGCTCCAGCGCCACCTGGCGCTGCTGCTCCAGCGCATTGACCGGCTCGTCGCCCTCGGCCAGCTGCGAGGCGATCTCGCCCAGGCGCGCGTCGAGCTGGACGCGCTGGCTGCCCATGCGCTCGAGCGACTGGGCCAGCGCCACCACCTGCGCGCGCTGCGATTCCAGGGTCAGCGCCAGCGCGTGCGCCGCGTCGCGCGATTCGCGTGCGGCAGCGCGCGCCGCGTCGCGGGCCTCCACCAGGCTGCGGCGTTCCTCCTCAAGCGCCGCGCGCGCCGACTCCAGCTCGGCCATGCGCGTGACCGCTTCCTCGAGCCGCGCACGCGCCTCGCGCGCCTGCTGCGCGCTGGCGTCGAGCGTCCCGGCCAGCTGCGCCAGCTCGGCGTCGATCTTCTCGATCCGGGCCCGCGCCGAATCCAGCCGCCCCTGCTGGCTCTGCAGCATCCCGGCCAGCTCGGAGACGTTGCGGTGCGCCATGTACAGCTGGCGCTGCGCGTCCTCGCGTTGCTGCTCTGCGGCCAGCAGGCGCTCGCGCCCGGCCGCGAGCTCCCCCTCCAGCGCGTGCTCGCGCTCCTGCAGCTCGGCGATCGCGGCCCGCAGGTCCTTGATCTCGCGCTCGCGCAACAGCGCGCCCTGCCTGGCGGCGCCGGAACGCACCACCCGCACCCAGCCGGCACCCAGGCGCTCGCCGTTGCGCGTGATGACCGAATCGCCCTCACCCAGCCGCGCCAGCAGCGCCCGCGCCCCGGCCAGGTCCTCGGCGACGTGCAGGCGCGCCAGCAGGCGGCGGATCGCCAGCGGCCCCTGCACCTTCGCCGCGAGCGAGGTCGGCGCGAAGTCCGCGTCACCGTCCCCGTCAGCGACCAGGGTCAGGCGGCCTTCGGCCAGTTCGCCCAGCGCGTCCACCAGCGCCTCCGGCGCCTCCACCAGCACGCCTTCGATCAGCTGGCCCAGCGCGCTCTCGACCGCGTTCTCCCAGCCCGGCTCGACCACCAGCCGCTCGCCCACGCGCGCGGCCGAGTCCAGCCCGTGCCGGCGCAGCCATTCCACCGCCGCCCCCTGCTCCTGGCCGAGCGCCGCGTGCTGCAGCGTCTCCAGCGAGGACAGCCGGCCGCGCGCCTCCTGCGCGCGCTTGCGCACCTCGGACAGCTCGTTCTGCAGGGCGCGCTGGCGGTCCTGCACCGCGAGCACCGCCTGCTTGCGTTCCTCCAGCTGCGCGGCCAGACCGTCGAGCGCGGCCTTCTGCTCGTCGTGGCGGACCTGCGCCTCGGCGAAAGCATCGGCCAGCGCGGCCAGGTCCAGCGCCGTGCGCTCGGCCTGCAGCTGCTCGCGGCGGCGCTCGGCATCAAGGGCCTGGCGGTCGAGGTAGTCCACGCGGGTGCGCTCGACGTCGCCGGCGCGCGAGGCCTCGGCCTGGGCGCGGACGTGCGCGTCCCAGCGCTGCTGCCAGTCGGCCAGCGCCTCCTCGGCGGCGCGCAGGGCCTCCTGGCGGACCGCATCCTCCTCGCGCAGGGCCTCCAGCTTCGGCTCGGATTCGGCGATCGCGGCCTGCAGCACGGACAGCTTCGCCTCGTCGTTGCTGATGTGCTCGCCGATCTCCTCCAGCGCGTGGCGGGTCTCCTCGCGGGCCTTGCGCAGGCGCTCGGCCAGCTCGCGCTGGTGCGCGATCTGCTGCTCGATCCGGGCCAGGGTGCCGCTGGCCTCGTAGCTTTCCGCCTGGGCCCTGTTGAGCGCCTCGAGTGCCTCGTCGCGGCGGACCCGGCCCACCTCCAGCTCGCGCTCGGCCTCGCGCTGCTCGGCGATCAGCTGCTGCAGCCGGGTCTCCTCGTGCGCCAGCGCCTCGCGCATGGCCTGCAGCCGGGCGTCGAGCGCCCGGTACTCCAGCGCCTTCCACTCGGCATCGCGGACCCGGCGCTCCTCCTGCAAGGCGGTGTACTGCTCGGCCTGCCGCGCCTGGCGCCTGAGGTGCTCGAGCTGCTTGCCGACCTCCTCGCGCAGGTCGTTGAGGCGTTCCAGGTTCTCGCGGGTGTGGCGGATGCGGTTCTCGGTCTCCCGGCGCCGCTCCTTGTACTTGGAGATGCCGGCCGCCTCCTCGAGGTACGTGCGCAGTTCCTCGGGCTTGGCGTCGATCACCTGCGAGATCATGCCCTGCTCGATGATCGAATAGCTGCGCGGGCCCAGGCCGGTGCCGAGGAACAGGTCGGTGATGTCCTTGCGCCGGCACTTGGTGCCGTTGAGGTAGTACTGGCTCTGGCCGTCGCGGCCGACCGTGCGCTTGACCGAGATCTCGTTGTACGCGGCGAACTCGCCGGTGATGGTGTGGTCCGAGTTGTCGAAGATCAGTTCGACCGTGGCCTGCGACACCGGCTTGCGCGCGGACGAGCCGGCGAAGATCACGTCGGTCAGCGAGTCGCCGCGCAGGCGGCTGGCGGAGCTTTCGCCCATCACCCAGCGCACCGCGTCGATGATGTTGGACTTGCCGCAGCCGTTCGGACCGACGATGCCGGTCATGTTCGTCGGCAGGTGCAGCGTGGTCGGATCGACGAAGGATTTGAAACCGGACAGCTTGATCGTGGACAGGCGCATTCGGCGTTGGGGATTCCACCGGCCGCACCGACTCCTTTCGGAACGCGCCGCCGGTCTTTGTCGTTGTTACCGGGATTTAAAAATGCGCGCCAACCCGTTGAATGGACTGGCGCTTCCCCCGGCCAGTCGCCGGGAAACCCGGGGAGTATAACGGGCGCGGCGGGCGCCGTCGCCGCCCCCCGGCCGCCGCCGGCCGTCCTTCAGCCCGCCTGCGCCAGCGCCCCGAGGAAGGACCGCCGCCAGGCATGGATGTCGTGCCGGCGCAGGTGGTCCATCATCGCCCGCCAGCGGTCGATCCGCTCGGCCCTGGGCATGCCCGCGGCGGTGGCGATGGCGTCGGCCACGCCGTCCAGGTCATGCGGGTTGACCAGCAGGGCTTCCTTCAGCTCGTAGGCCGCGCCGGCCAGCAGCGACAGTACCAGCACCCCCGGGTTCTCCGGGTCCTGCGCGGCCACGTATTCCTTGGCCACCAGGTTCATGCCGTCCCGCAGCGGGGTGACCAGCCCGACCCGGGCGATCCGGTAGAACCCGGTCAGGGTGGAATGGGCGAAGTTCCGGTTGACGTAGCGCAATGGCGTCCAGTCGGCGTCGGAGTGGCTGCCGTTGACGTGGCCGGCGATGCGCTCCAGCTCGTTGCGCAGCATCCGGTACTCGGCCACGTCACCGCGCGAAACCGGCGCGATCTGCAGGTAGGTCAGCCTGCCCTTCTCCGACGGATGGCGCTCCAGGTAGCGCTCGAAGCCGCGGAACCGCTCCGGCAGGCCCTTGGAATAGTCCAGCCGGTCCACGCCGATCGCCAGCCGGCCCGCGCCCAGGCTGCGGCGCAGGGCCCGGACCCCGGGCCTGGACAGCGCCTCCTGCGCCAGCGAGGCGATCCGCGCGGTGTCGATGCTGATCGGGAAGGCGCCGGCGCGCAGGCGGCGCCCGCCCGGCGCCTCCAGCATCCCGTCGCCATGCACCCTGCCGCCGCCGAACAGGCGCACGTAGTCCTGGAAGCGCTCCATGTCGCGCCGGGTCTGGAAGCCGACCAGGTCGTAGGCATAGAAGGAGGAGAACAGGCGCGCATGGTCCGGCATCGCCGCCACCAGGTCCGGGGACGGCATCGGCACGTGCAGGAAGAAGCCCATGCGGCAACCCACGCCGCGCTCGCGCAGCAGCGCCGCCAGCGGGATCAGGTGGTAGTCGTGGATCCAGACCATGTCGTCGTCGCGCAGCATCGGCGCGAGGCGGTCGGCGAAGATGCCGTTGACCCGCAGGTAACCCTCGCGCGTGCCGCGGCTGTAGTCCACCAGGTCCAGGCGGAAGTGCAGCAATGGCCACAGCGTCCGGTTGGCGAAACCGTTGTAGTAGGTCTCGTAGTCCAGCCGGTTGAGGTCCATGGTGATGCAGCGGATGTTGCCGGCGGCGTGTTCGTGCAGCCGCCCGCTGCGGTCGCGGACCGTCCTGCCGCTCCAGCCGAACCAGATCCCGCCGTGCTCGGCCAGTGCCGCCTGCAGGGCGAGCGCCAGTCCGCCGGCGCGGTGCTCTCCGGGCAGCGCCACCCGGTTGGATACAACGATCAGCCTGCTCACGAAGCCTCCTGCCTGGAACGCGACAGGCGCAGGGCGGCGACGGCCGGGCCCGTACGGGGACTGGTTCCCGCGGAAACGAAAGGCTCCTGCGTCAGCGGATGCCGCGTCCCGGGATGGCTGGCCGCCACCGGCCCGGCATCCGGACATCTTCCGCGCATCCCCGGGCGGCCGCTCGCCGCCAGCGCGTCGGATGGTGAACGGGTCTCGGACATGCCGAGGCAGGCGGATATGTGGGGGCGGCCGGCGCGAAGCCAAACCCGCCGCGCGGCCTCACCGGCCTTCGCCTTCCACTCCCAGCCAGGCCCGCACCGCGGCGGGATCGGCCAGGCCATGGCTCGCGGCGCTGTCCCCGCGCCCGCCGACGAGGACCCCGATGCCGCCCATCGCCGCGACCTGCCCGAACCCGTGCTCGTCGGTCAGGTCATCGCCCGCGAACACCGGCCTGCGCCCGCGGAACGGGGCATGCTCCATGAAGGCCGCGATCGCGCTGCCCTTGTCGGCCCCCTCCGGGCGCAGCTCGACCACGCAGTTGCCCGGCTGCAGGCAATAGCCCGGCAGCCGCGCCAGCGCCCGCCCCGCGAACGCGCGCACGTGGGGCTCGGCGTCGGGCCGGGCCCGCCAGTGCAGCGCCAGCGCCAGTCCCTTGTCCTCGACCAGCACGCCGGGGAAGCCCGACAGGGCACGCCCCGCCTCCGCGGCCACCGCACGCAGCGCTTCGGCCCCGGCGTGCCCCCGGGGCCCGACGGTGTCGCCACCGATCCGCAGTTCCAGCCCGTGCAGCCCCGCGGCAGGGAACCTGGCGGGGGCGAACATGCGGTCGAGCGCGGCGATGCGCCGCCCGCTGACCAGCGCCAGCGCGCCATCCAGCATGTCCGACAGTTCGAGCAGGCGCGAGACCAGCGCCTCGGGCACGGTCGTGGCCGCGGGATCGTCGGTGAACTCCACCAGGCACCCGTCCACGTCCAGGAACAGCGCCCAGTCCCGTGCCACGGGCGGCGGTGGCGGACGCGGATGCCGGCGCGGGTTGTCGAGAGTGCTCTGCATCGGCATGGGTCGCGGACGGCGAAGGCCGTGCTGCCCGTGACGCGGCCGTGGCGGGGCGGTCACGGCGAAAACGGCGTGGCTGCCGTGGGGATGCCCGGGGGTGCCTGCGATCAGGCGCGGGCGATCTTACCCGATGCAATATCGAAGAAATGGAGTCCGTCCGGGTCGATGCGCAATGGCAGCGCGTCGCCAGGCGCCGGCAGGTCCTGGGGCGACAGGCGCGCCACCAGCGGTTGGGCGCCGAGGCGCAGGTTCGCGTAGGCCTCGCTGCCGACCGGCTCGACCAGTTCGACCACCGGCGCCAGATGCGCCTGCGCCGCCTCCGCGCGGTGCAGGTGTTCCGGACGCACGCCGACGTGCCACTCCCTGCCCAGCCAGTCCGCCGGCACCTGCATGCCGGAAGGCAGCGCGAGCCGCGTGCCGTCGGCGAGCCGCAGCCACAGCCCGTCCTGCGCCAGCAGCGTGCCGGTGAGGATGTTCATCGCCGGGCTGCCGAGGAAGGTGGCCACGAACAGGTTCGCCGGCCGCCGGTACAGCGCCATCGGCGCGTCCACCTGCTGGATCTCGCCATCCTTCAGCACCACGATCCGCTGGCCGAGGGTCATCGCCTCGACCTGGTCGTGGGTGACGTAGATCATCGTGGCCCCGACGCTGCGGTGCAGCCGCGCGATCTCCACCCGCATCTCCGTGCGCAGCTTCGCGTCGAGGTTGGACAGCGGCTCGTCGAGCAGGAACACCTGCGGCTGGCGCACCAGCGCCCTCCCCAGTGCCACCCGCTGGCGCTGTCCACCCGACAACTGCGCCGGCCGCCTGCCGAGCAGCGCGCCGATCCCCAGCATCCGCGCGGCCCCGGCCACGCGCGCCTCGATCTCCGCCTTCGGGTGGCCGCGCAGCTTCAGGCCGAAGGCCAGGTTCTCCGCCACGGTCATGTGCGGGTAGAGCGCATAGTTCTGGAACACCATGGCGATGTCGCGGTCGCGCGGCGGCACATCGTTGACCACGCGCCCGCCGATGCGCAGCTCGCCCGAGGTGATGTCCTCCAGACCGGCGATCATCCGCAGCAGGGTGGACTTGCCGCAGCCCGACGGCCCCACCAGCACCAGCAGTTCGCCATCGGCGATGTCGAGGGTGGCGCCGGCCACGGCCACGTGCCCGTCGGGATAGACCTTGCGGAGGTTGCGCAACTGGACGTCGGCCATGTCGTTCGCTGTCGTGGTCGTGGCGGGGAGGAAAGCCCGGCCTGCGAATACGAATGCAGCCCGGTTTCCGTCCCTGATCCGGCCTTTACACTGGCGCGGATGCTTGGGATATTCTGGTATGTAACCGTTTACATCCCGGTACGCAACGGGAGGGCGCCTGGGAGATGAGCCAGCAGATGCCGGGCAGGGATCGTCCGCCCGCTTCCGGACACGCGCGCCGGGGCGCCGCCCCGGGACCGCTGGTGCGGGATGATCGTGATGCCGTCGGGGGCACCTGTGCCACGTCCCGTCCTGTCCGTCCCGCGGCGCCGGTGAAGCCGCCGGTCATGTCCGCGTTTCCGTCCGGCCTGCGCATGCGCGCGTTCCGCCCGCGGCCACGCGCCTGCGACCGGTTCGTTGCGGCTGCAACGATGCGACGCTCCGCGCCGCTGGCGGCAATGGACGCCGGGCCGTACGCTGGTACCCTTGTCATCGATATCAATGACCGACGCCATCATGGCGCCCCCCTCCCCTGACACAAGGAACATCGCGCGCCCCATGCACGACTCCTTGCTGCTGTTCGGCGCGACCGGAGACCTCGCGCAACGCTACCTGTTCCCCTCGCTGCTGCACCTGTTGCGCGACCGCCTGCTGCCGGACGGCTTCCGGGTGATCGCGATCGGCCGCAGCGACCACGACGACGACGGCTTCCGCGCATGGCTGCGCGAACGCATCAGCGAGGACCGCGACGCCGCTGTGCTCGACGACCTGCTGGGGCGCATCCGCTACCACGCCCTCGACCTGGGCGACGTGGAGGCGGTGGCCGCGGCGCTGTCGCCCTACGCCGACCGCCCCGCGGTCAGCTACCTCTCGATCCCGCCCAACCTGTTCGAGGCGGCCACCCGGGGCCTGAAGGCCGCCGGCCTGCTGGAGCCGCCCTCGCGGCTGGTGCTGGAAAAGCCGATCGGCCACGACCTGGCCTCGGCGCGCGCGATCAACGCCGCGCTCCGCTCCGCGCTCGACGAGTCGCGGATCTTCCGCATCGACCACTACCTCGGCAAGGCGCCGGTGCAGAACCTGCTGGCGCTGCGCTTCGGCAACGCCCTGCTCGAGGCCGTGTGGCAACGGCGCTGGATCGACTCGGTGGACATCGTGGTCGCCGAGACCGCGGGCGTGGACGGGCGCGAGGGCTACTACGCAGGCTACGGCGCGCTGCGCGACATGGTCCAGAACCACATGCTGCAGTTGCTGGCGCTGATCGCGATGGAGCCGCCGGCCTCGCTCGACGCCGACACCGTGCGCGACGAGAAGCGCAAGGTGCTGCGCGCGCTGCGGCCGATGTCGGCGGAGGACGCCACGCGCGACAGCGTGCGTGGCCGCTACACCGACGGCGTGGTCGACGGCAAGGCGGTCAAGGGCTTCGGCAGGCAGTACGAGGTCGAGACCTTCGTCGCCCTGCGCGCCTGGATCGACAACTGGCGCTGGGCCGGGGTGCCGTTCCGGCTGGTGACCGGCAAGCGCATGCCCTCGCGCGCCACCGAGGTGATCATCCATTTCAAGCCGGTCACCCACTGGGTGTTCGAGCGCCCGGACCGCCACCGCGCCACGCCGAACCGGCTGCGCATGCGGCTGCAGCCGGAGGAGACCATCGAACTCACCCTGATGGGCAGCCTGGCCGCGCCGGAATGGGGCGCGACCGAGCTCGAGCCCATGTCGCTGGACCTGTCGATGCTGCCGCCCAAACGCCGCATCGCCTACGAACGGCTGATGATCGACGCGCTCAAGGGCGACCAGACCCTGTTCGTGCGCGACGACGAGGTCGAGGCCGCGTGGCGCTGGATCGACAGCATCAGCGACGCCTGGCGCACCGCGGGCACGCCGGTCCTCGACTACCCGGCCGGCTCGTGGGGCCCGCCTGAAGCGGCCGCGTTCATGCCGGCCACGCTGCCGGTCAACGGGGGGCGCCGGTGATGGGTGGCGGTGCCGCGCGCGTCCTGCTGGCCGACATCGGCGGCACCAACGCGCGGTTCGCGCTGGCCGATCCCGCCGCGGCGCGACCGCTGCTGGAGGACAGCATCCGCGGCTTCGCGGTCGCCGACTTCCCGTCGCTCGCCGACGCAGCGCGCCACTACCTCGACGGCGAAGGCATCGACTGCGGCGCCGTGCGCGAGGGCGTGTTCGCGGTGGCCGGGCGGGTGGACGGCGACGAGGCCCGGATCACCAACCACCCCTGGGTGATCTCGCGTTCGCGCACCGCCGAGCGGCTGGGCTTCGAGCGCATCACGCTGATCAACGACTTCGCGGCGCAGGCGATGGCGATCCCGTGGCTGCAGGCGCAGGACCTGTGCCAGATCGGCGGCGCCGCCTGGCAACCGGACCTGGACGCCCGGCAGGGCACCTACGCCGTCATCGGCCCGGGCACCGGGCTCGGCGTCGGCGCGCTGATCGTGCGCGACGGCCGCCACTACCCTCTGGAAACCGAAGGCGGCCACGTCAGCTTCCCGCCTGGCACGCCGGAGGAGATCGACATCCTCGAGCGGCTGTCGGCGCAGTTCGGCCGGGTCTCGAACGAGCGGCTCATTTCCGGCCCGGGCCTGGTCAACATCCACCGTGCGCTGTGCGAGATCGCCGGCGAGGACCCGGGGCCGATGCAACCGGCCGACATCACCGCCCGCGCGAGGGCCGGCGACCCGCGCTGCATGCGCGCGATCGACGTCTTCTGTGCGGTGTTCGGTGCGATCGCCGGCGACCTGGTGCTCACCCTCGGCGCCTGGGACGGCGTGTTCCTGACCGGCGGCCTGGTGCCGAGGATGCTGGACGACCTGCGGCATTCCGGCTTCCGCCAGCGGTTCGAGCACAAGGGCCGGTTTTCACCGAACATGGCTCGCGTACCATCCATGGCGGTGGTCCACCCCCATCCCGGGCTGCTCGGGGCCGCCGCGATCGCCCGCCAGGACGCCTGCGCAAGCCGATGAACACCCCCCGCTCCAACGTCGCCCCCAAGGTCATCGACGGCGAGCGCGTGCGCCTGCACTGCTACGAGTCGCAGACCCAGTGGGCCTGGGGCGCCGCGGTCGCGATCTCCTCGGCGCTGTCGCGCGCGCTGCAGGAGAGGCCGCGGGCACGGCTGCTGCTGTCGGGCGGCAGCACGCCCGCGCCGGTGTACACGGCGCTGTCCAAGGCGCCGCTGGACTGGGAACGGGTCGACGTGGCGCTGGTGGACGAGCGCTGGCTGCTGCCGGACGACCCCGACAGCAACGCCCGTCTGGTGCGCGAGACGCTGCTGCAGAACCGTGCGGCCAACGCCCGCCTCGAAACCCTGACCCGGCCCGGGCGCAGCATCGAGGAGGCGGTGAACGCAGCCAACCTGCACGCGCGCAACGCGCCGGACGTGGTCGTGCTGGGCATGGGCGAGGACGGCCACACCGCCTCGCTGTTCCCGCGCATGCAGGGGCTCGACAAGGCCCTGGAATCGCCACTGCCCTACCTCGCGGTGGATGCCACCGGCTGCCCCGGCGCCGGGCGCCTGCCGCGCCGGATCAGCCTGACCCCGGCCGGGCTGGCGCCGGCGCACACGCGGCTGATGCTGATCCGCGGCGAAAGCAAGCGCAGGCTGCTCGACCGCGTGCTCGCCGGCAACGACCCGCACGAGTACCCGGCACGCATCGCCTTCACCACGCCCGGCGCAGGATTGGACATCCACTGGTGCCCATGAGCGCCGGCTCCCTTCCCCGTTCCCGAATCCCACGATGAGCCTGCATCCCCGCATCCGCGAGATCACAGACCGGATCCGCCGGCGCAGCGAACGCCCGCGGCGCGCCTACCTCGACGGCATCGAGGCGATGCGGGCGCAGGGCCCCAGCCGCACGCGCCTGGGCTGCGGCAACCTCGCCCACGGCTTCGCCGCCTGCGGCCCGGTGGACAAGCAGCGCCTGCGCGGCGAGGCCACGCCCAACCTCGGCATCGTCACCGCCTACAACGACATGCTCTCGGCGCACCAGCCGTACGAGGGCTACCCGCAGGCGATCCGCGAGCACGCCCGCGCGCTCGGCGCCACCGCGCAGGTCGCCGGCGGGGTGCCGGCGATGTGCGACGGGGTGACCCAGGGCCGCGCTGGCATGGAGCTGTCGCTGTTCTCGCGCGATGTGATCGCGCAGGCGACCGCCATCGCGCTGTCCCACGACATGTTCGACAGCGCGGTCTACCTGGGCATCTGCGACAAGATCGTCCCGGGGCTGCTGATCGGTGCCCTCGCCTTCGGCCACCTGCCCGCCGTGTTCATCCCGTCCGGGCCCATGACCCCGGGCATCCCGAACAAACAGAAGGCCGAGGTGCGCGAGCGCTACGCCGCCGGTCTGGCCACCCGCGAGGAACTGCTCCAGGCCGAGTCCGATTCCTACCACTCGCCCGGCACCTGCACCTTCTACGGCACCGCCAACTCCAACCAGGTGCTGCTGGAGGCGATGGGCCTGCAGCTGCCCGGCTCGTCGTTCGTCAACCCGGGCACGCCGCTGCGCGACGCGCTGACCCGCGCCGCCGTCGAGCGCGCGCTGCGGATCACCGCGCTCGGCGCCGACTACCGCCCGCTCGGCCGGCTGGTGGACGAGCGCGCCATCGTCAATGCCATCGTCGCGCTGATGGCCACCGGCGGCTCCACCAACCACACCATCCACTGGATCGCGGTGGCGCGCGCGGCCGGCATCATGCTCACCTGGGAGGACATGGACGAGATCTCGCGCGTCGTCCCGCTGCTGGCGCGCGTGTACCCCAACGGCGAGGCGGACGTGAACCGCTTCCACGCCGCGGGCGGCACCGCCTTCGTGTTCCGCGAGCTGCTGGACGCGGGCCTGATGCACGACGACATCCCGACCATCGTGCCCGGCGGCATGCGCGCCTACACCGACGAGCCGCGGCTGTCCGGCGGCCTGCTCGAATACACGCCCTCGGTCACCGCCAGCGGCGACGAGGCGGTGCTGCGCCCGGTGTCGGCGCCGTTCGAGGCGCACGGCGGCCTGCGCCTGCTGCGCGGCAACCTCGGCCGCGCCCTGATCAAGCTGTCGGCGGTCAAGCCCGGGCACCGTTTCGTCGAGGCACCCGCGGTGGTGGTGGACGACCCGCGCGCGCTCAACCGGCTGCACGCCCAGGGGCTGCTGCCCCACGACTTCGTGGCCGTGGTCCGCTACCAGGGGCCGCGCGCCAACGGCATGCCGGAACTGCACTCGCTGGCGCCGCTGCTCGGCATGCTGCAGAACCAGGGCCGGCGCGTGGCGCTGGTCACCGACGGCCGCCTGTCCGGCGCCTCTGGCAAGATCCCCGCCGCGATCCACCTCACGCCCGAGGCGGCCGCCGGCGGCCCGATCGCGCGCCTGCGCGAGGGCGACGTGATCCGCCTCGACGGCGAGGCCGGCACGCTGGAAGTGCTCGTGGACGAGGCCGAGTGGAACGCACGAGAATCCGCGCCCAACACCGCGCACTGCGCCTTCGACCTCGGCCGCAACCTGTTCGCCTTCAACCGCATGCATGCCACCCCCGCCGACCACGGCGCGCTGTCGATCTCCTGCGGCCCGCCCGGGCGCGACGGCGGCCCGTGGGACTACGATGCGGAGTACGAGCTCGGTGACGACAGCCGCTCCGCCGCGTCGGCACCGCACGAGGAGAAGGACGCCTGATGACGATCCGCGAACGGCAGGAACAGGTCGAACGCGTGCTGCGTGGCGCCGGCGTGATGCCGGTGCTGACCGTCTCCAGCGTGGACCAGGGCCTGCGCCTGGCCGACGTGCTCGCCGGGGCCGGGCTGACGGTACTGGAACTGACCCTGCGCACCCCGGCCGCGCTGGATGCGATGGCCGCGATCCGCAAGGCCCGACCTGACGTCACCATCGGCGCCGGCACGGTGCTCACCGGCGACCAGATCCAGGCCGCGGTGGACCATGGCGCGCACTTCCTGGTCACGCCGGGCACGCCACCGGAGCTGGCCGAGGCTCTCGCCGCCGCGCCGGTGCCCGCGGTGCCGGGCGCGGCCACCCCCACCGAATTCATGGCGTTGATGGCGATCGGCTTCCGCGTGTGCAAGCTGTTCCCGGCCCACGCCCTGGGTGGTCTGGCGATGGTGCGCGCGCTCGCCGGCCCGCTGCCCGAGCTGCGGCTGTGCGTCAACGGCGGCGTCACCGGGGCGAGCGCCGCCGACTACCTGGCCGAACCGAACGTGGTCGCCGTCGGCGGGTCATGGATGGTGCCAGGCGGCTGGCTGGCGGCAGGCGACTGGGACCGGGTGCACGAAAGCGCCACGAAGGCGGCGGCGATCGCCGCGCAGGCACGTGCCGCGCGCGGCTGATCAACGCCCCGGCCCGGAGCGCAATTCCGCCTCGATCCGGCTGCCATCGCGCCGCCAGGCCAGCCCCTGCAGCACGTACCACGCCACGAGCAGCGCGCCGATCTGCCATTCCAGCGCGTTCTCCAGCCGGTCCTGCAGCGCGCTGCCGCCGATCGCGGCGAGCGCGACGGCGTGGACCACGCCGGCCAGCAGCATCGCCACGCAGGCCGACTGCAGCGCGCGGTGCATGGTCCGGTCCTGGTAACGGATGCGCGAAAGCCCGCGCAGGAACAGCAGCTGCGCGAGGTAGCCGAGGCCGAAGAACGCCACCACCCCGTGGCGGCGCAGGAAGCGGTACGCCTCGCCGTCGGTGCCAAGGAACGTCGCGTACGCGGCCAGCGCGAGTGCGGCCAGCATGCCGGCCACGGCCATGCCCCGTGCCGCCGCGCCACGCGATCGCAGCCAGCGCCCCGCCAGCCACCAGTGCACGGCGACGAGGACGGCGCAAGGCAGCACCAGCAGCCGGAAGAGATGGTTGGCCAGGCCGTGGCGTGCCGCGCGGCTGATCGAGGTGCAGCCCTCGACGTAGGGCACGCACGCCGGCACCTGGCCGTCCGCGATGGACAGCGCCAGCGCGAGGTGCGCGGCAACGACGAGCACGCCGGCCACGGCCAGCGGCAGGGGCCAGATCGGGATCCGCATGCGCATGGGCACGCCTCCGCTCCGCGTGCCGCCAGCCTAACCGCCGGCGGGGATGGCGATCTCCACCTTCGCCGGCAGCGTGCGGATCCGCAGCTCGCCATCCTCCCATGCCGCGGGCTCGCCGTTGATGCGGGCCCCGCCCGGCTCGCCGTCGTAGGGCCAGGGCAGCACCAGCCCGCCTTCCGGCAGCGCCAGCCCCTCGCGCGCCTCCAGCAGCAGCTGGCCGCCCTCGCGCCGGAGCGAGAAGCCCAGCCTGCCGTACGGGGTGCGCAGGCCCTCGATGGCGATGCCCGTCCCTTCCAGCCACTCCGGCGGCACCCCGGCGGCGAGCACGATGCTGGCGTCGGCCTCCCGCGGATAGGCGAGCATCTCCAGCGCCGACCGCATGAAGTCGGACGCCACCCAGGCATGCGGCAGGTCGCCGACGAAGAACGGCTTGCGTGGCGTGCTCGAGACCACCTCGGCCCACTGGTTCCAGGCCGGGGGCGTGCGGTGGCCGAAGAACCAGTCGAACACCTCCTTCGCCCGCGAGCGCCAGCCCAGCCGGACCATGGCCGCGACGTTGCGCCATTCGTACGGCGTGTAGTCCTTCCACTCGCGTCGGCCGTCACGGCGGTCCACGAAGTGCTGCCAGTAGCGTTCGAAGGTGTTGCGCAGCAGGTCCTGCGGCAGCCAGGCCTGCTCGCCGCCGGGCGCCAGCGCGATGGTGGTCGAAGTCGGGTCGAAGTCGCCCAGGTCCGCGGCGCCCGGCAGGTAGTCGATGCCGTGCCGGCGCGCCGCCGCCAGCAGCGACGCCATCAGGTCCTCCCGGAACTGGTCGCGTGCGGCGGCCATGCGTGGCAGCTCGTCGCGGCCAAGCGCAGCGGCGATCTGGACCGCGTCCTTGTAGCCGCGCAGCGCCCAGAAGTTGTCCCAGTAGGAGTGCATCGGCTTGGCCGAATAGCCCTCGTGGCTGATCGAGGGCGGCATCATCCCGTAGAACTCGGGGTTGGACCTGCGGACGGCCCGTGTGCGCTCGCTGGCGCGCAACTTCTCCATGTAGCCGAACGCGGCCCACACGTGCGGCCACATGCGCTCGAGGAAGGCGCGGTCGCCGGTGTAGCGCCAGTACTCGGCGATGGCGTAGATCAGCTCGCCGTGGCTGTCGTTCTCCGGCACCGGGTCGCTGCCGCGGTCGTCCACGCAGCACGGCACCATGCCGTCGGCGAACTGGTACGGCGCGTACCATTCGATGTACTCCCTGGCGACGTCCTCGCGGCCCATCCGCAGCAGGCCCTCGGCGATCATGGCCCCGTCGCGGATCCAGCTGCGGGCGTACGAGCGCGTGCCGGGCTGCAGGCGCGGCCCGATGCGCGAGATCAGCATGTGCGCCAGCGCGGTGCGCAGGGTATCGGCCACCTCGCGGGCCTGCGGCGGCAGTTCGATGCGCACACGGTCGAGCTTCGAGCGCCATTCGTCGGCCACGCCCTGCTGCAGCACCTCGGCGTCCCACCAGCGCCGCGCCAGCGCCGCGGTACCGGTCATCGGCACCATCACCTGCACTTCCCTGCTCTCCCAGCCCTGCAGGCGCATGCGGTACAGCAGGGCGCCCGAGGCCAGGCCGGTGTCGTCGCGCACGGCGGTGTCGGCGGGATAGCGCCCGGACGCAAGGTGCACGACCTCCATCCCCGCGTCGAACGGCGTGGCGAACGCGCCGTCCGGGATCTGCTTGGAAAACACGCGCGGCACGCCGGCCACCGACACCGTCGCACCGTCGAAGGACAGTTCGCGGATCTCGCTTACCCCGCCCTGCGTGTTGAGGAACTGGGCCGGCGGATTGACCTGGAACGGGCGGATCGCCAGGGCCAGGGTGTAGTCGTGCGCGCGGCGCCCGGGGTTGGTCAGCCGGTAGCGCAGCACCAGCCGCGAATCATTCGGCGTGCCGTGGGCAAACGCGGTGATCTTCAGCTGGAGGTCGCCATGCTTCCACTCCACGCCGGGGATCGGCAGGTAACCGTCCTGCAGCGACTGGGTCGCCTGCACGTCGGCCCAGGTCACGAGCCTGCCGTCCACCCGCACGAACGGCTCGATGCTGAAGCCGCCACGGGCCACCTCGACCGCGCCATCCTCGCCGATCAGGCCCTGCTGCAGCCCGCCGTCCACGCCGAGGATGGTCCAGTACGGCTGTTCGCCACTGAAACCACGCGGGAACCAGCCGCGCGGCGATTCCGCGGCGATGGCCCGGATCACGTCGTTGGGATGCGCGGAGAATGACAGCGGCAGGACCTCGGCCTCGGCCAGCGCGTAGCCGTCGGCACTCCCGGTCTGCAGGTCGAGGGCGATGTAGCGCGCCTCCGCCTCCGGCAGCGCGATCCAGTCGTCGCCACCGTTGCCACGGGTCACCTCGCGGCCCGTTCGCCACGTCGAACCATCGCTGGAGAGCGAGACGGCATAGCGCGTGGCGTGGCGGCCGGGCTTCCAGCGCAGGCGCACCCCTCCGAACTCGCGGGCGCGCCCGAGGTCGAAGACGATGCGCTGCGGCCCGGCCGGCGCGGCCCACGCCGTCTCCATGTTCCCGTCCGCGGCGGCCATGGCGTCGCTGGCCGGGACCGTGGACATCGCCGACACCGGAACCGGCGGCGATCCGTCATCGGGCGGCAGCTCCTCGAACACCAGCGAATCGAAGCAGACCGAGCCCCGGCCGCCGGCGTTGTTGTAGATCGTGAATTCGATCTTCCTGCTTGAGCGCAACACCGGGTCCGGGTCCGGACCCCAGGCCTTCCCGATGTGGCGCCTGCGGTAGGCGACCTCCGTCCACGCCTTCGGGAAGTGGTAGCGCGGGCGGTTGACCCACCACACGTTGTCGCCGCTGGCGTCGACCAGCTTGAACTGCAGGTCGTTGTCCGGCGACTCGCCGCGCAGACGGAAGGTGAAGCGGTAGTTCTCCGGGTACTCCAGCGGCAGCTCGCGCTGGATGCCGGCGTACCCGGACACGCCGTTGAAGTCGTAGTCCAGGCACAGCGCCCTGCCCTCGGCGCCCTCGACCTGGCGGATGCCGCCGCTGACCTGGTTGGAGGCCACCACGCGCCACTTCGACGCGTCCTCGAACCCGTCGAGCAGTCCCGGGCCCGCGGCGTCCTGCGCGTGTGTCTTCGCGGCCGCGGAGGCCACCAGTGCCAGCAGCAGGCGCACGGCGGCCCGCGCCAACATGCCTTTCCGCGCACCATGCGCGGATGCGGGGGAACCATGCGATGCGATCGCCATCAGCCTTTCACGCTCCCGAGCAGCAGACCCTGGATGTAATACCTTTGCAGCAGCAGGAACAGCAACAGCACCGGCACCACCGTGACCACGGCACCGGCCATCATCAGCTCCACGTCCATGATGTGCTCGCGGGACAGGGCCGCCAGCGACACCGGCAGCGTGTAGTGCTCCTGCCCGGTCAGCACGATCAGCGGCCACATGAAGTCGTTCCAGGCCGCGAGGAAGGTGAACACCGCCAGCGTGACCAGCACAGGCCTGAGCAGCGGCAGAACGATCTGGAAGAAGATGCGCAGCTCGCCCGCCCCGTCGATGCGCGCGGCCTCCAGCAGCTCGTCCGGGATGCTGCGCGCATACTGGCGCACCAGGAAGATGCCGAACACCGAGGCCAGCGCCGGCAGCACCACGCCGGCGTAGGTATTGACCAGCCCCAGCTGCTTCATGAGCAGGAACAACGGCAGCATGGCCACCTGGGCCGGCACCACCAGCGCCGCCAGCAGCAGCCTGAACAGCCCGTCGCGCCCCGGGAAACGCAGCTTGGCGAAGGCGTACCCGGCCATCGCGTTGAACAGCAGCGACAGCAGCGTGACCGCGAGCGACACCCCGAGGCTGTTGGCGAAGCTGCGGGCGGCATCCGTGCGCATGAACAGCTCCCGGTAGTTGTCCAGCGTGGGGGACTCCGGCAGCAGCGGCGGCGGGAAGCGGCTTGCCTCGCCCATCGGCATGAACGACACCGACAGCATCCACAGCAGCGGCGCCAGGCTGGCGGACGCCAGCACCAGGAGGGCGCCGTTGACCAGCAGCACCTGCAGGCGCCCCTGCCCCGCCCCACGCGCGCCGCTCATACCAGCCCCCTCCTGCGGCCGAGCCGCAGCAGCAGTGTGGTGGCCGCCAGGATCACCAGGAACAGCAGGAATGCCACCGCGGAGGCGCGCCCGAGGTTCCACCACCTGAAGCCTTCCTCGTACATGAAGTACAGCACGCTGACCGTGCTCTGCAACGGGTCGCCCCGGGTCATCACGTACGGTTCGGCGAACAGCTGGAAGTAGCCGGACACGGTGATCACCGCCACCACCAGCAGCACCGGGCCGAGCTGCGGCAGGGTGATGTGCAGGAACTGGCGCCAGCGCGAGGCGCCGTCGATCCTCGCGGCCTCGTACAGCTCCTCCGGGATCGCCTGCAGGCCCGCCAGCAGGATCACCATGTTGTAGCCGAAGTTCTTCCACGCCGCGAACAGGATGATGGTCGGCATGGCCCAGCGCGGGTCGCCCAGCCAGTCCACCGGCGAGATGCCCACCAGCCCCAGCGCCCAGTTCACCAGCCCGTAGCTGGTGTGGAACAGGTAGCGCCAGATCACCGCCACCGCGACCACGGTGGTGACCACCGGGGCGAACAGCGCGGTACGGAACAGCGGCCGGAACCGCGCGGCCTTCGCGTGCAGCAGCAGCGCGGCGGCCAGAGACAGCCCGATCGACAACGGCACGCCCGCCGCGACGAAATAGACGGTGTTGCCCAGGGCCTTCCAGAACAGCGGCGTGCGCAGCAGCTCGAGGTAGTTGTCCAGTCCGACGGGACGCAGGTTGCGCACGTCGGCCAGCGCGTACAGGTCGAAGTCGGTGAGGCTGAGCGCGAGCGCCGCCGCCACCGGCAGGCCGAAGAACACCAGCAGCACCAGCAGCGCGGGCGCCGCGAACATCCAGCCTGCGATCCGTGCCGCGTGGCCCGCGATCATTCGCGCCCCTCCCGCTCCAGGACCCAGCGCCGCTTGGCGAGCACGGCGTCCACCTTGGCGTCGAGCCCGGCCAGTGCCTGCTCCTGCGGCACGCCGCCGCGCACCACGCGCTCGGTCGCCAGCCGCATCTCCTGGGCGATGCGCTCCCACTCCATCACCTTCGGCACCGGCCGGACCCGCTCGAGCTGGCTGCGGAACGCCTTTGCCAGCGTGTCATCGCGCAGGCCGGGCCTTTCCCAGGTACTGCGGCGCGGCGGCAGGTTGCCGATCAGCGCGTGGAACCGCTCCTGTACCCCGGGGCGCGACAGGTACTCCACCAGCTTCCAGGCCGCGTCCTTGCGCGGCGAGGAGCGGAACAGCACGAGGCTGGCCCCTCCGGCGATGCCCGCGCCCGGGCCATCCGGCCCCGGCAGCGGCATCGTGCCCCAGGCATCCTCCATCCCCGGCGGCTGCCGGCGCCGGAACTCGCGGATGTTCCACGGTCCGGACAGGTAGAACGCGTAGTAGCCGCGGAAGAACTCGTCCCAGACGTTGGAGATCTCGGTCTCGGAGACCGGTGGTGCCCAGCCCTGCTCGAACATCCGCGCGTAGAACGCCAGTGCCCTGCGGAAGCCCGGGCTGCGGAAATTGCCGTAGCGGTCGCCGTCGCGCAGCAGAGGGTCGTCCTGCTGCAGCGCCAGGGACAACTGCTGCTCGAACTCGTTGACCGGCAGCAGGATGGCGTAGCGGTCCGGGCCGACCACGCGCTTGATCGCGGCCATCGCCGCCTCCCACTCCGCCCACGTCTCCGGCGGGCGTTCGAAGCCGGCGGCGGAGAGGATGTCCTTCCGGTAGAACAGCAGGCGGGTGTCCACGTACCACGGCACGCCGTAGAGCACGCCGTCCACCACGTTGGTGTCCCAGATGCCGGCGAAGTAGTCGCCCTGGTCGATCACCGGCGAAGCGTCCACCCGCGCCTGGAGCGGCTCGAGCGCGCCGAGCATGGCGAACTCGGGGATCCAGGTGTTGCCGAGCTGGCAAATGTCCGGCAACGCACCGGCCGCGTACGCGGTCAGGAGCTTCTCGTGCGCGGCGGTCATCGGCACCGCCTGCACCTCGACCCGGATGTCCGGGTGTTCGCGCTCGAAATCGCGCACCAGCTCCGCGACCACCTCCGCTTCCTTGCCCATCGCCCAGAAGCTGATGGCCGTCACGCCGCCCTCGCCGCGCGAGCACGCGGCGAGCAGCAGTGCCGGCAGCGTGGACAGCAGCATGGACAGCAGGGAAACGGCGCGCATGGCCCCAGTCTACTCCGGCGCCTCCGACGCCCTCGGCTGCGGCGGCGTGTGTTCGCGGGCCTCCGGCACCCGCGTCTGCGCGCGCCCGATGTCCTCGGCCGCGGCGGCATCGGGGTCGGGTTCGCCCGATGTCTTCGGTCCGTCGGGGGGCGCCAGCCAGCCGCCGGTGAAGCCCGCGCGCTCCAGCCCGCGGCGGATGTACGGGTTCTTCTTCATCACTTCCCAGACGAACCCGTTGCGGTGGTTGGCGATCATCGCGACGATCGGCCCCTGGTCGACGCCGATGTAGTCGCTCGCCACCCAGCCGCGCCCGGGCACGATGCGCCCGGTCTTGAGCGGGATGTCGTAGTTGAAGCTGGGGTTGAAGGCGTCGAGGAAGCCGTAGCTGGAATACAGGAACTCGCCGTAGCGGCGGTGCAGCTCCTCGGTCGCCGGGATCACGATCTCAGGCGCGAACGGCAGCGAGGCGACGACCGCGGTGGGCGCCAGGGTGCCGTCGTCGAAGGCGTCCGCCAGCCCCGCGCCGCGGGCGCTGTAGTGCCGGAACTGGCGCTGCTCGCCGCGGTATTCCTGGGTGGTGTGCTGCGGGCCGTCGCAGGCGGTCAGCCCCCACACGTTCTCGCCGTAGTCGGCCCAGCCCATCGGGTTCTCGATGGCATACGAACGCTGCGCGTAGGTCGCGCGGCGGCTGTTCTCGAAGTAGTCGATGCCGCGCTGGCGCATGTACTCGTCGCGGATGCCGCGGAAATCGATCCAGACATGGTTGTACTGGTGCCAGAAGTGGGGGCCGCCGGCCAGATATTCCTGCCCCTGGAACACGCCCCAGCTCTCGTCGTAGGTACGTACCCAGGCCTCCCACGCCTCCGGCCCGACCGGGTGGGTCGGCGAGCCCAGGGCGAGGATGTAGACCATCATCCCCTCGTTGTATCCCTTCCAGTCGTGCGCGATGAACCCGCTTTCGGGGAACCAGCCCATCGAGATCAGCGGCTTGCGCTGCTGCATCCAGGGCCATTCGACCCTGCGGTAGATCGCGTCGGCCAGCTCCCGGATCTCCTCCTCGCGCGGGTCGTCACCGTCGTAGTAGGACTGCGCGAACAGCACGCCCATGAGCATCAGCGCCGTGTCCACCGTGGACAGCTCCACCCACGGCCGGTAGCGCTCGCCGGTCTCCATGTCGAGGAAGTGGTAGAAGAAGCCGCGGTAGCCCGAGCGCCCCTCGCGCTGCGGGCCCATCTTCGCGTTCTTCAGGAAACGCAGCGTGACCAGGGTGCGTTCCACCGCCTGGGTGCGGCTCACCCAGCCGTTCTCGATGCCGATCGGGTATGCGGTGAGCGCGAAGCCGATCGAGGCGATGCTCGCGAACGGGCGCGAGGGGTACCGGTCCGGCGTCATCCCGTTGCGCTCGTTCGTGGTGTCCCAGAAGAACTGGAAGGTACGACGCTCGATGTCGCGGAACAGCGGCGGCAGTTCCGGCCCGCGCTTTCCCGCATCCTCCCCCGGGGCAGGGCTTTCCGGTTCGACCTGCGCGATCGGCCCGGGCTTCGGTGGCTCGGCTTCGGGCACCGCGGGTTCCTGCCGGCCGCAGGCCGGCAGGCATGCCAGCAGGACGGTGGCCGCCGCCGCGCGGAGCAGCGCCCTCGGGTTCAGGCGGGACATCGGTACCTCATACCACATCGGCAAACGGCAGGAAAAAGGCCGGCCACCACGGGGTGGCCGGCCTGCGGGCGGACCGCATCACCAGTCGATCGCGAAGGACAGCTTGAACGTCCGGGTGCCGCCGATGATGGAATCGTTGTGCACGCCGAAGTTCGGGTTCGGATCGCCTGGACCGCCGTACCAGTCGTCGTAGCCGTTCCAGTTGCGCCAGTCGAAGACGTTCAGCAGGTCGGCGCGGACGCGGAGCCGGATGTCGGAGCCGGTGTCCCACTCCTTCGCGGCTGCCAGGTCGAACCGCTTGTAGCCGATCGTGCCATCGGGCTTGTAGGGGTCGATCAGACACTGGTCCCATCCGGGCAGGCAGTTGGTGGCATTGCGGTACCTGGTCGACTCGAGCACCAGCTTGCCGGAGAGGGTCACGCCCCACGGCCCGTCCCAGATGCCGGTGGCCACGAAGCGGTGTTCGGGCACGCCGCGTGCCGGCAGCCAGCCGTAGTAGCTCGCATCGGGGTACTCGAACATGTCGATCCAGCCGTCGGCATTGGTGTTCTGGCGGCCGTGCGTGTAGGTGTAGGCGAAGGTGGCGCCCCAGCCCGAACCCGCCGTGTAGGGCTTGTCCAGTTTCAGCAGCACCGACTTCGTCTTGGTCTCGAACATGTTGTCGACCAGGACGATGCGCCCGAACGGCGGATCCATGCCCCACGGCGTGCCCCAGGTCGCGCCCGGCGGGAACCAGCTGCCGTCCTCGTACCGGTTGCCCAGCCGGGCGGTGATGCCGTTCTTGCTGTGGATGTAGGCCAGGGTGACCTCGCTGTACCAGGTGTTGCCCAGCATGTCGAACGCGTTGCGCATGCCGAGGCTGAACTGGTCGGAGTACGGCACCTTCAGGTTGTTGTTGTTGAGCCACCATTCCCGCGGCAGGTCGACGGTGGCGGCCAGTTCGTCGAGCGCGCCAGGCTGCAGGTAGGCCGGGTCCCACGGCACGCAGTCGCCCTGCGGCCTGCGGCACACGCCGTCGGCGTCGACGAAGTAGAAGTTGTAGCGGCCGAACGAGGTGCGGTTGACCTCCAGCTGCAGGTAGTCGAACAGGTTGCGGTCATAGGCACGGCCGACGCCGCCGAAGACCACGTGACGCTGGTCGGCGTTGATGTCGTAGGAGAAGCCGAACCGCGGCTGCCAGGCGTCCTTGAACGCCTTGCGGTTGCTGCCGTTCGAGATGTAGTCCTCCGGGTTCCAGTCCGCGTTCTGGAAGTTGGGGTGGTTGCGGATGTTCTCGGCCAGCTGGGCCGGGGTCACGAAGTCCTCGTACGAAGGCGTGGTCTCGTAGTCCCAGCGGAGGCCGTAGTTCAGGGTCAGGTGTTCGTTGACCTCCCAGTCGTCCTGGATGTAGATGCCGAACTGCTTGTTGGACGAGGTGGTGAAGCCGGCGCTGGTGCCCGGATCGCCGGTGGCGAACTCGACCCGGTACGGCTGGGTCGTGCTCACGCCGATGTCGTAGTAGAACTGCGGGTTCGAGAAGTGGCGCTCGACCGCGTTGACGCTGACCTTCTTGTACTTGAAGCCCATCTTCACGGTGTGGTTCTCCCACCCGGTGAAGGTCAGGTCCTCCTGGATCGACCAGCCGTCCTGGCCCTTGTCCTGGTTGTTGGGGCTGGCGCCGGCGTTGAAGATGGTGCCAATGTTGGTGCGGTCGTTGGGCAGCAGTTCCGAGAACTGCAGGATGTAGCCATTGCCGTCCACCGCCGGGTGCGGCGCCCAGGACAGGTCCTCGTAGGTCACGTGCACGTCGTTGAGCCAGACGTCGCCGCTGTACTGCCAGCGCAGGTCGTAGCGGGTGACCTTGTTGCTGTTGACGGTCGCCCGCTCGGGGGCATTGGGGCCGTCGCTGCGGATGGTCTCGTCCTCGTCGCGCTTCTGCAGCGAGAATTCGACCAGGTTGCGGTCATCCGGTGACCAGCTCAGCTTGCCGAAGTACATGTCCTGCCGGAACGGAGAACTGGTCGGGCCGAGCATGGTCAGGAACTCAGCCGGGACGGCATCCGGGTCGTAGTTGCCGGTACCGAGCGTGACCGTCCGCGGCGTGTTGTACTCCTTGGCCTCGTAGGACACGAAGAAGTGCAGGCGGTCCTCGATGATCGGGCCGCCGAGGAAGGCGCCGTACTGTTCCTCCTTCGACCGGGTCTTCCTGCCCCCGGCCGCCTCTTCGGCCGGCGTCGCAGTGCGCCAGTTGTGGCCGGTGTGGTCCCAGAAGATGCTGCCCTCGAACTCGTTGGTGCCCGAGCGCGTGGCCGCGACCACGGCCGCGCTGCTGATCTGGTCGAACTCGGCCTTGTAGTTCGAGGTGATGACCTTGTACTCGCCGATCGCGGACTGCGGGAACGGGTTGCCGCGCGTCGAGTCCTGGCCGCCGATGCCACCCGGCAGGGTGTAGCCCTTCTGGCCGACGCCGTCGATGTAGACGTTGATCGCGCTGGCGGTCTGGGCGCCGGAACGCAGGCGCGTGTTGCCGCCTGCGTCCTGGATGAACTGCATGCCGGGCACCGTGTCGGCGAAGGCCAGGAAGTTGCGGGTACCCTGCGGCAGCGCCTCGATCTGCTTCTGCGACACGTAGGTCGCCACTTCGGAGGTCCGCGTCTCGACCAGCATCGGCGCGGTCACCCGCACGGTGTCCAGATCGACGGCATCCGCCACGGGACCGGTCTCGGCCACCCCGCCGACGCCCAGGTTGAGCGTGGCGGTCTGGCCGACCGCGAGGGTCACGGTCTGCGAGCTGGTCCTGCCGTCCGCGGTCACGTCGATGCGGTAGGTGCCCGGCGGCAGGCCGGCGATGCTGTAGCTGCCGTTGCCGGTGGTCTCGACGGTCCGGGTCAGGCCGGTGGCGACGTTGGTCACCGTGACCCGTGCGTTGCCCGCAGGCGTGGAATCGATCGATACCCTGCCCTGCAGCGTCGCGGCGGTCGACTGCGCCAGCGCCGCGGGAGCGGCCATCCAGATGCAGCCTGCCAGCGCGCAACACAGCAGGCTGCGGTTCAGGCGGACAGTCTTGTTCCTGGTTCTCATGCTCGTGCCCCTCCCAAGGGTGTCGGAACTGGAAAATCGGGACGTGGAATGCCTAGCCATGCCTTCCTGATGTACTGCTCCGGTGCCGCGAGCCGCCACTTCCCCTGCCCGGCTTCGGCCTGGTCGAATCGCGCACCACCAGCCGCGACGGGAACAGCGACCCGGACGCGCCCTGCCCTTGCCGGTCCTCGTCCAGCAGCCGGCGGATCGCCTGCGCGCCGAGCTCCGCGATCTCGACGCGCATGGTGGTGAGCCCGGGGTGCACGTAGCGTGCAAGCGGGATGTCATCGAAGCCCGCCAGCGCCACCTGCTCCGGCACCTGCACGCCCGCCTGGCTGAGCGCGAACATGCATCCCAGCGCCATCATGTCGTTGGCGGCGAACACCGCGTCCGGCAGTTCCCCGCCCGACAGCAGCGCCTGGCCCGCGGCATGGCCGGAGGCCTCGTCGAACGTGCCGGGCAGTTCCCAGGGCTGCGTGCCGGGCAGCAGCTCGTGCAGCGCGTCGCGGTAGCCGCGCAGGCGCTCGCCGGCATCGTGGTTGTCCTCGGGACCGCGGATGAACGCGATGCGCCGGCACCCGTTCTCGACCAGATGGCGCGTCATCGCAAACGCGCCGCCATGGTTGTCCACGCACAGCGCCGGGCGCCCGTTGCCCGGCAGCCGCGTGTTCATCAGCACCACGGGCATCGAGGGCGAGAGGTTCTCGACCACGACGTCCTGGTTCGACACGAACGGGGACATCAGCAGCAGCCCGTCCACGCGGCCATGCATGGTGCGCAATGCCGCGCCCTGCTCTTCCGGCTTGCCATGGTAGCTGGACACCAGCAGGTGCAGGCCGCGTTCGCGCGCCACCTGGTCGATGCCGCGCATCAGTTCCGAAAAGAACTCGCCGTAAAGGTCGGGAAGGATGACGCCGATGGTGTTGGTGCGGCGGCTGCTGAGGCTGCGCGCGGCATGGTGCGGGCTGTAGTTGAGGCGGTTGGCCACGCTGAGCACGCGGCGGCGCACCTCCTCGGCCACGTTCTGGTGGCCGTTGAGCGCGCGTGACACGGTGGCCACCGAGACGTTCGCCTCCCGCGCGACATCCTTGATGGTGACGCCCATCCACTTCCCTCCCGGGTGACAGCCGGCCTGGCTGTAACCGTTTTCTCAAATGTAACCGTTTTCAGATTCCAGGGCAAACCATCAAATGGCGGGCAGGAACCACTGAAAATTCAAACGGTTAGGCGTGATTCCCGGGGGCACGGCCATGTCGCGCTGCAGCAAGGACGCCTTCCTGCCGCGAAAGGACGGCGTCAACGCCGGACCTCGAAGCGCCCCTCCAGCGTCGCATCGGAACTGCCGCCCACGAACACGGTGAAGGTGCCCGGCTCGACCACGGGCCGCATCTCCAGGTCGTACATCGCCAGGTCGTCGAAACCGAGCTCGAAGGTGACGGTCTTCGACTCGCCCGGCGCCAGCGCGACGCGCTTGAAGCCGCGCAACTGCCGCACCGGGCGGGTGACGCTGGCGACGTCGTCGCGGACGTACAGCTGCACCACTTCCTCGCCCGGGCGCCTGCCGGTGTTGGTCACGCGCACGCTGACCCGCTGCGAGATGTCGCCGAGGTGCACGACGGGCGATGCGACCTCGAGCGAATCGTAGGCGAAGGTGGTGTAGCTCAGGCCGTGGCCGAACGGATAGAGCGGCGTCCACGGCACGTCGATGTACTTGCTGGTGTACTTCTCCTCCGCGCGCGGCGGACGGCCGGTGTTCTTCCTCGCGTGGTAGATCGGGATCTGGCCGACGTTGCGCGGGAAGGTCACCGGCAGCTTGCCGGAAGGATTGACGTCGCCGAACAACACGTCGGCGATCGCGTTGCCGCCCTCCACGCCCGGGAACCAGGCCTCCAGGATCGCGCCGACCCTGCCCTGCAGCGCGCCGATCGACAGCGGCCGGCCGTTGAACAGCACCACCACCACCGGCTTGCCGGTCGCCGCCACCGCGAGCGCTAGCTGTTCCTGCACGCCCGGAAGGTCGAGCGAGGTGCGGTTGTGTGCCTCGGCGCTCATGTCCGGGTGCTCTCCGAGGAACATCACCACCGCGTCGGCCTGGCTGGCCACGCGCACCGCCTCGTCGAAGCCCGAGGTGTCGCCGCCCTCGACGTCCGCGCCCTTCGCCACCAGCAGCCGGGTGCCGGGGCCGAGCGCGGCGCGCAGGCCCTCCAGCGGCGTGACCACGTCTTCCTCGCGCCCGGCCACCGCCCAGTTGCCGAGCATGGTGCGCCGGTGGTCGGCCAGCGGCCCGATCACCGCCAGAGTGCGCAGCGTCTTGGGAAGCGGAAGCACGCCGTCGTTCTCCAGCAGCACGAACGACTTCTGCGCCATCCGGCGCGCGGCGGCGCGCTGCTCGGGGTTGAGCGTGAACCTCGCCTGGCGCTCCGGGTCCCGGCAGTAGCGGTACGGGTCCTGGAACAGGCCGGCGCGGAACTTGGCGTTGAGCACGCGCCGCACGGCGGCGTCGATCTGCTCCATCGTCACCCGCCCGTCCTGCAGGGCCTTCGGCAGGTCCTCGTAGTAGATGCGGCTGACCATGTCCATGTCCACGCCGGCGTTGAGCGCCAGCGCACCCGCGGACGCGCGGTCGGCGGCCACGCCATGCGGCATCAGCTCCATGACCCCGGTGTAGTCGCTCACCAGCAGGCCGTCCCAGCCCCACCGCTCCCGCAGCAGCCCATTGATCAGCCCGCGGTGCGCGTGCATGGGCACGCCCGCGACCTCGTTGAACGAGGCCATGATCGACTGCACCCCGGCATCCACCGCCGCCTTGAACGGCGGCAGGTACACCTCGTGCAGGGTGCGCTCGGAAATGTCGGCGACATCGTAGTCGCGACCGCCCTGCGCCGCGCCGTAGGCGACGAAATGCTTGGCGGTGGCGAGCACGGTGTCGGGCGCGGCCAGGTCGTCGCCCTGGAAGCCTCGCACCCGCGCGGCGGCGAGCACGGCGCCAAGGTACGGGTCCTCGCCCGCGCCCTCGACGATGCGCCCCCAGCGCGGGTCGCGCGCCACGTCCACCATCGGCGCGAACACCCAGTGGATGCCATGCGCGGACGCCTCGACCGCGGCATGCCGCGCCGCGGCCTGGACCTCGTCCGGGTCGAACGTCGCCGCCTCGGCGAGCGGGACCGGGAACACCGTGCGGTGGCCGTGGATCACGTCGTAGGCGAACAGGAGCGGGATGCCCAGCCGGGTCTCCTCGACCGCGATGCGCTGGAGCCGGCAGGTCAGTTCGGCGCCGTCGGTACCGAAGAACGAGCCGATCCCGCCGCGGCGGATCTGTTCCTCGCTGCCGGCCATCGCCTCGGGGCCGGTATTGACGCCCACGCCCGGCGGCTGGTTGAGCTGGCCCAGCTTCTCCTCCAGCGTCATCTTCGCCAGCAGCGCATCGACGAACGCGCGCTCGGCCTCGCGGTCGCCGGCGGAGGAATAGGGAACGACGGGGCCTGCGGAAGCACCGGGCATCATCGCCATGGCCAGCACCCCCACGCACGCAGCAACGGTGAGAACAATGTCCTTTCCACGGGTCATCGCCGATCCGGTCTCGGGAAAGCAGGGAATGTAATCGTTTTCACCCGCGGATGCACCAGCCCGATCCGACCGCGGGGCTCAGGGCAGGACGGGACGGAACGGGCGCACCTCGACCCGGACGTACACGCCTTCCTCGACGTAAGGGTCGGCCTGCGCCCAGGCGCGCGCCTCATCCAGCGACGGGAACTCGGCGATGACCACGCTGCCGCTGTAGCCGGCCGGCCCGGGATCCTCGGTGTCGATCCGCGGGCAGGGCCCGGCCAGCAGCAGGCGGCCCGCCTCGCGCAGTGCTTCGAGGCGAGCAAGGTGCCTGGGCCTCGCGCGCATGCGCGCCTCGAGCGCGTCCTCGCCGTCGAAACCTTCGATCACGTACCACATGCGGTGCTTCCCCTCGTCCGTCGGAAGCCGATTGTAGGCGGCGTTCATGTCCCTGCTGGACAGGCGCCACGCCAGCGCTTACCCTTGGCTCAAGATTCCCGGGCCCGAGACAGCGTCTGCGACGACCCAGACGCCCTGCCTGCTGTCCAGACGCCCGGTTTCGACGTCCCTTCCGCGATCCCGGCCCGCCGCTGGCAGCGCAGCCGGCCATGCGCCGGGCACGCGGGGCAAGGGACGTCCGGATCGCCGACCCGGCAATCGCCTCGACAGGCACAGGGGGACATGCGCCGTCGCGATTGTGGGAAGGCCGGTGATCCCGGAGCCACGGCCCGCCGGTTTACGATTGGGCGCGCCACTCCGGTCCCGCACTGCTGCCCAGGCCACCGACGCAAGTGAAGCGAACCATCCGGACCGTCCGCGGCGATGCGGCCGGCACATCGAACCAGGCACAGCCCGACGGCGCGTGACGACAGCATGACCGCAACCGGCCCCGAAACCGCCCAACCCGCCGCGCCGCAGGTGCCGCAGCAGCAGGAAATCCCGCTGGCGGTCGTGCATGGCCAGCCGGTGCTGCAGATCCCGCAGGACCTGTACATCCCGCCCGACGCGCTGGAAGTCATCCTCGAGGCGTTCGAGGGACCGCTGGACCTGCTGCTCTACCTGATCCGGCGCCAGAACCTGGACATCCTCGACATCCCGGTCGCGGAGATCACCCGCCAGTACATCGAGTACATCGAGGTGATGCGGGAGCTGCGCTTCGAGCTGGCCGCCGAGTACCTGGTGATGGCCGCCATCCTCGCCGAGATCAAGTCGCGGATGCTGCTGCCCCGCCCGGTCAACGAGAACGGCGAGGAGGAAGAGGACCCGCGTGCCGACCTGGTGCGCCGCCTGCAGGAATACGAGCGTTTCAAGCAGGCCGCGGAGGACCTGGACGCACTGCCCCGCATGGAGCGGGACACCTCCCCGGTCTCGGTGCACGTGCCCGACCGCTCGGTGATCCGGCTGCCGCCGCCGGTGGACCTGCGCGAGATGCTGCTGGCCCTGCGCGACGTGCTCAAGCGCGCCGAGCTGCTGTCCAGCCACGCCATCCGGCGCGACGCCCTGAGCGTGCGCCAGCGCATGGGCGAGGTGCTGACCCGGCTGCAGGACGGCGCCTTCCACCGCTTCGAGTCGCTGTTCGAACCCGGCGAAGGACGGCTCGGCGTGGTGGTCACGTTCCTGTCCATCCTGGAGCTGGCCAAGGAACACCTGATCGACGTGGTGCAGGAAGCCCCGCTCGCGCCGATCTACATCAAGTCCCTCGCCACCGCGCGGGGGGACGGGGACCTGCCCGAACTCTCCAGCGAGTTCGACGAGGCCGGCTCCGCCGCCGGCGGACAGGTGGCCTGAGCCCCGCCCGCCCGCGCACGCATCATCCGAAACCACACCTGACTGCTGCCTTCGATGGACCAACAACTCGTCAGACGCATCGTCGAAGCCGCGCTGCTCGCGGCCAACCAGCCGTTGTCGCTGGTCCAGCTCAAAGGCCTGTTCCCGCTCGACGAGCCTGCCCCGGAAGGCTCCATCGAGCAGGCGCTGCTGGACCTGCAGGCCGATTGCGCGGACCGCGGCATCGAACTGGTCGAGGTCGCCTCCGGCTGGCGCTACCAGGTCAAGACCGACGTGCACCCGTGGGTGGCGCGGCTGTGGACGGAGCGCCAGACGAAGTATTCCCGCGCCACGCTGGAGACACTGGCGCTGATCGCCTACCGCCAGCCGATCACCCGCGGCGAGATCGAGCAGATCCGCGGCGTGGCGGTCAACAGCAACATCATCAAGGCGCTGGAGGAGCGCGAGTGGATCCGCGTCGTCGGCCACCGTGACGTCCCCGGGCGCCCGGAACTGCTGGGCACCACCAAGGCCTTCCTCGACTACTTCGGGCTCAGGAGCCTGGACGAGCTGCCGCCGCTGTCCGAACTGAAGGATTTCGCCGAGCTCGACCCGCAGCTCGACCTCGAGGACGCGCCGCGCGCGGTCGGCAACGTCGCCATGTCCGGCCAGGACACGGAGGATGGCACGGAGGAACAGGCCGCCGCAGAGCCGGCCGCGGCCGGCGACGCCGTCGCGCAGCCGGCGGAGGAAGCCGTCGCCGGGGACGCCCCCGCCGGCGAAGAAGACACCGCCGTCGACGCCACCGTCGCCGACGGCGACGTCCCCCACGACGAAGAACACAGCACCCTCGCCGGCGAAGGCGAAGGCACCCGGAGCAACGCATGACCAACCCACGGACCGCTGCCGGCACCGGCAGCCGCAAACTCACGCTCAAGCGCGACACCGCCACGGCCACGGGCCCGCGCCTCGAGGAACGCCTGCACAAGGTGCTTGCCCAGGCCGGCCTCGGTTCGCGCCGTGCGCTGGAGCAGCGCATCGCCGAAGGCCACGTCAAGGTCAACGGCGAGGTCGCCCAGATCGGCATGTCGATCCGGAGCGGCGACCGCGTCGAGATCGACGGCAGGACCTTCGTTGCCAGCGCGCTGGCCGAACCGGCCCGCGTCCTGCTCTACAACAAGCCCGAGGGCGAGGTGACCACGCGCGAGGATCCCGAGGGCCGGCCGACGGTCTTCGAGGCCCTGCCCGCGCTCAAGGGCGCGCGCTGGATCGCGATCGGCCGCCTGGACATCAACACCACAGGCCTGCTCCTGCTGACCACCGACGGCGAACTTGCCAACGCGATGATGCATCCCTCCAGCGGGATCGAGCGCGAGTACATCTGCCGGGTGCGCGCCCCGGAAGGCGAGGAAGGCGTGCCCGACAGCATCGTCGAGCGCCTGCGCCGCGGCATCGCGCTGGAGGACGGTCCGGCGAAGTTCGACCAGATCGAGCGCATCGGCGGCACCGGCTCGCACGACTGGTTCCGCGTGGTGCTCGCCGAAGGCCGCAACCGCGAGGTCCGCCGGATGTGGGAATCGCAGGGCTGCCAGGTCTCGCGGCTCAAGCGCATCCGCTACGGCAGCATCACCCTGCCCCGCTCGCTGCTGCGCGGCCAGTCGCAGGAACTGCCGACGGCACACGTGGAGGCGTTGCGCAGGGAACTCGGCCTCGAGGAAGGCCCCCCGCCGGCACTGACGCTGCTGCCGGTCATCGGCCAGCGCAAGGCCGCGAAGGCAACCCTGCACCTCACCGGCGAGGCGCGCGGCAAGGCATATGTGAACGGCGTGAACACCGCCGACGAGGGCCGCGAGCTGCGCCGCTTCGACAACGTGCGCGAGGAGCGCGGCCGCGGTGGCCGCAAGGCGCAGGGCACGCTGACGGTCAGCGGCGAACAGGCGGCCAAGCAGATGCAGAAGCCGCTGAAGCAGCGCAAGCAGAAAGGCCCGCAGCCGCTGCCCGAGGGCAACCCCGCCGCGTTCCGGACCTGGTACGTGCCCGAAGGCGTGGACACCGGCCCGGCGGGCCACCGCAACGCCGACGGCCGCAACCCCAGCAAGCGCAAGCGCAAGAACAACAAGAAGCAGGCGCAGGCCAGGCCGCAAGGCACGTACCCGTACGGCCATCCCGGCAATACCCCGCTGTTCCCGTCCGACCACGCGCACGGCGGCTCCAGGGCCGATTCCACGCGCGGACCCCGCCGCGGACGCGGGCGCGGCAAGCGCTGACAGCCTCTGGCCGGCACGCGCCCGGCCGAAGGCAGGGCCCGCTGCGTTCCACAGGCACGCGTGCCGCGCGCATCGCACGGCACGTAAACTCGGCCTTCCCCCCACCTGGTGGCCGATCCCGCCATGCCCCTGAGCGGACCTGAAATCGATGCACTGATCCGGGCCATGGCGCCCGAAGCGATGAAGGCGCTGATCCCGCCGCCCTGCCTGACCGACATGCAGGGCGAGTTCCTCGAGTACGAGGAAGGCGTGCGCCTGAAGCTCCGGTTCCCGGTACTGCCCCGCTACCGCAACCCGATGGGGAACATGCAGGGCGGGTTCATCGTCGCCGCGCTGGACAACACCCTCGGCCCGTTCTCCTACCTGGTCGCGCCACCCAGCGTCACCACCTCGCTCAACACCCAGTACCTGCGCCCGGTGACCGGGAACGACGCCTGGATCGACTGCGAGGCACGGCTGGCCGGCCGCACCCGCAACGTCCTGCACCTGCACGCCGAGGCACGCAATCCCGAGGGCAAGCTGGTCGCGCTGTGCCAGTCGGTCAACCAGATCGTGCAGCCCGGTGGCCGGAACGGCGGCGCCGGCTGAAGCCCCGCCGTCCCCTCCCGCCCGCGCCCGCGTTACCCTCGCCACGAACCGGACGACCGGGAAACAGGCGGCACGGCCTATGCAATGGGATGTCGTGGTGGTGGGCGCGAGTTTCGCAGGCGTGGCCTGCGCGATGGAGGCCGCGCGCGCTGGGTTGCGCGTCTGCATGCTCGAACGCAAGCCCGACCCGGGGATCAGGCTGCACACCACCGGCATCCTGGTCCGCGAGGCCGTCGGCTCCGGCGTGCTGTCGCGCATTCCGGAGGGGCTGGTCCGGCGCGTGCCGCGCGTGCGCCTCTACGCGCCGAACCTGCGCAGCATGACGCTCGCCTCGGACGACTACCACTTCCTGACCACCGACACGCCCAACCTCATGCGCTGGCTGGCCGGGGAGGCCGTCGCCGCGGGAGCGGAACTGCGGCTCATGCAGTCCTTCACCGATGCCCGCCGCATCGACGGCGGCTGGCATGTGGAGAACCTCGGCGACACCCGCTGGCTGGTCGGCGCGGACGGCGCGAAGTCGCGGGTCGCGATGCGTGCCGGGCTGCCACCGGTCCGCGACTTCCTGTATGGCGTCGAGCACGAGTTCCATGGCGCCACGCTTGCGGAACCGGATGCCCTGCACTGCTTCATCACCAGGCAACTGGCACCCGGATACATCGGCTGGGCGGCGCAGAACCCGATGGGCGTGCAGTTCGGCCTGGCCATGCGCCATCATCCGGGCCGCCGCGGCGTACCCGACATCGACGGCCTGTTCCGGCGCGTGCACGCGCTGCTGGGATTGCGGCCCGGGCTGCGGGCGGATGCGGTCCGTGCCGGCCTGATTCCCTGTGGCGGCACGATCGCGCCGCTGTCCGCGCCTGGCGTGATCCTCACCGGCGACGCCGCCGGCATCGTCTCGCCGCTCACCGCAGGCGGCATCCATTCGGCATGGAAGCACGGCGAGGCCGTGGGCCGCGCGATCGCAGGGCACCTGCTCCACGGCGGGCCTGATCCGGGCGCGGCCGCCGCCCGGGCCGCGCCGCGCTTCACGGCCAAGCGCCTGCTGCGCCGCGCCTATGACCTGTTCCAGATGGACTGGCCCTTCGACCTGCTGATCGGCACGACGCCGCTGCGCCGCCTGGCCGAGGAGGTGTACTTCCACCGTGCCGCGCGCCGCAGGCGCGGCCCCTGATCCGCCCCGCCCCCGGCGGCGTCCTAGTCGTGGAGCGTGAACGCGTCGGCGTCCAGCATCGCCGGGAAGCGCTCGCGATGCACGGCCAGCTCCGACGCCTTCAGGGTGACGGTCGCCACCTCCTCCGCATCCCCGCACTCGTGCAGCGGCTGGCCAAGGAAGTCGACCACCGCGCTGTCGCCGGAATAGTGGAGCCCGTTGCCGTCGGTGCCGACCCGGTTGAGGCCGGCGACGTAGCACAGGTTCTCGATCGCCCGCGCGCGCAGCAGGGTCTTCCATGCGTAAGCACGTGCCGACGGCCAGTTGGCCACGTAGACCAGCAGGTCGTAGTCGGGCATGCCCGGGCGCTCGACATCGTAGCGGTTGCGCGAGAACACCGGGAAACGCAGGTCGTAGCAGACCAGCGGGCAGATCCGCCAGCCCTTCCATTCCACCGTCAGCCGCTCGCGGCCGGCGGCATAGCGCTCGTGCTCGCGCGCGTAGCGGAACAGGTGGCGCTTGTCGTAGTGCCGCAGGCCCCCGTCCGGCGTGGCCCACAGCAGGCGGTTGAACACGCCCCCGGGCGTGCGCAACTGGACGCTGCCGCAGACCGCGGCATCCAGTGCCCGCGCCTGCTCCCGGATCCAGGCGACCGTCGGGCCATCCATGGTCTCGGCCCGTTCGATGGCGTCGTTGCTGAAGCCGCTGGTGAAGGTCTCCGGCAGCAGCACCACGTCGGTCACGCCGCGCAGCGGCGCGACCAGCCGCGCGTAGTACCCGCGGTTGCCCTCCGGGTCGTGCCAGCGGGTGTGGCCCTGCACCAGTGAAACGCGGAGGTCCTGCCGCGGCTGCGTCATCGTCCCTCCGTCACAGCTTCAGCAGCCGCTCGATCGCGGCGTCGAGCGTGGTTTCGTTCTTGGCGAAGCACAGCCGCACCAGGCGCTGCCCGGGCGGCGGGTTCTCGTAGAACGGCGACAGCGGGATCGCGGCCACGCCGGCCTCGGTGGTGAGCCAGCGGCAGAAGGCCGCATCGTCGAGGTCGCTCACCCCGGAATAGTCCACCAGCTGGAAGTAGCCGCCCGGCACAGGCAGCGGCCTGAGCCGCGTGCCCTCGAGCTGGCGGCGGAAGCGGTCGCGCTTGGCCTGGTAGAAGGCGCCCAGTTGCTCGTAATGCTCCGGCTCGGCCTCGAGCATCGCGGCGAAGGCATGCTGGGCCGGGGCGAAGGTGCAGAACACGTTGTACTGGTGCACCTTGCGGAACTCGGCGCTCAGCGCCGGCGGGGCGACGCAATAGCCGACCTTCCAGCCGGTGCAGTGGAAGGTCTTGCCGAAGCTGGAAACCACGAAGGCACGCGCGCGCAGCTCCGGGTAGCGCAGCACGGACTCGTGGCGGGCGCCGTCGAAGACGATGTGCTCGTACACCTCGTCCGAGAGCAGGAAGATCCCGGTGTCGCGCAGGATGGCGGCCAGCGCGGCCATGTCGGCGGCCGACAGCATCGCCCCTGACGGGTTGTGCGGGCTGTTGATGACGAGCATCCGCGTGCGCGGCGTGAACGCGGCGCGCACGCGCTCCCAGTCGGGCGCGAACGTGCGCGGGTCGAGCGGGACGTGCACCGCCCGGGCGCCGGCCAGCTCGATCGCCGGCTCGTAGCAGTCGTAGGCCGGGTCGAGCACCACGACCTCCTCCCCCGCGCGGACCACGGCATGGATCGCGTTGAAGATCGCCTCGGTCGCGCCGCTGGTGACGGTGATCTCCGCGTCCGGGTCCGGCCGCCAGCCGTAGACGCGCGCGGTCTTGTCCGCGATCGCGCCGCGCAGCCGGGGGACGCCGGTCATCGGCGCGTACTGGTTGTGCCCGTCGCGCATGGCGCGGTCGAGCTCGTCCACCAGGCGTGCGGGCACGGGGAAGTCCGGGAAGCCCTGGCCGAGGTTGACCGCGCCATGCTCGGCGGCCAGCTGCGACATCACGGTGAAGATCGTGGTGCCGACTTTCGGCAGCTTGGTCGTGACCATCGGCATCTGCGCCCGTGCTTCCCGGAACCAGCGGCAGTTTACGGGTCCACGATGATCGGTTAAACCTTTGGGCATGCTTTCGCCGACCGACAACGATGCGCGCATCGTGGCGCTGCTGCACGCCTACCTGTCCGCCGACTACAGGTGGGAGCGCGACGGCCACTGGCACGACATCGTGATCGGCCTGCCAACCCCGGGGCTGGAACTGGCCTACCCGGAAGCCGGGTCGTTCGGGCTGCTGTCCGCCTGGAACCCGCAGTCCATCCCTCGCGACGAGGCCACCAACCGGCGCCAGGACGAGTCGCTGCAGGCGGACCTGTCCCGGCTCGGGGTGACATCGGTGCCGGCGTTCTCCTCGGCCCGCAACCGGACCTGGCGCGAGCCCGGCTGGCTGGTCTTCGGCATGGAGGTGGGCCGCTTCGACGAACTGGCACGGCGCTATGGCCAGCTGGGCACGCTGTGGTGGCGTCCCGGCACGCCGGTGCGGCTGCGCATGTACGCCACGCGGCCTGCAGGCATCGGGGACGAGCCCTGGGTGGACTGGATAGAATGACGGCCGCCATGGCCGCCCCCGCGGCCGATCCGCAGGCCATGCCCCATCCCGCTCCCGCAGCCCCCCTGATCGCCGCGCGCGCCCTCGCCTTCTCGCGCAACGAGGTGCCGGTGTTCGGACCGCTCGATTTCGCCGTGTACCCCGGCGAGGCGCTGCTGGTCCAGGGCGGCAACGGCGCCGGCAAGACCACCCTGCTGCGCGTGCTCGCCGGCCTGCTCCCACCCGGCTCGGGCGAAGTGGAGACCGCCGGCGGCGGGGCGCCGGCCTACCTCGGCCACCTGCCGGCGTTCAAGGCCGACCTGTCGGTGCTGGAGAACCTGCGCTTCCTGTGCGACCTGCACGGCAGGCGCCCTTCGCTGTCGCTGGAAGCCGCCCTGGCCCTGGTCGGCCTCGCCGGCTACGAGGACACGCCGGCGAGGCAGCTGTCTGCCGGACAGAAGAAGCGCCTGTCGCTGGCGCGGATGTGGCTGTCGCCGGCCCGGCTGTGGCTGCTCGACGAGCCGTACGCGAACCTCGACCTCGAGGGCATCGACCTGGTCAACCGCATGGTCCGCGCCCATCTGGACGACGGCGGCGCGGCGCTGGTGACCACCCATGGCGCGTACGCCGCCCCGCCGGTGCGCACCCGGCTGCTCGAACTGCGGGGGACGGCGGCATGATGCTGCGCGCCGCGCGCGCCCTGGTCTCGCGCGACCTGCGCCTGGTCTGGCGCCGGCGCGGCGATGCCCTGCAGCCGGCGCTGTTCGCGGTGCTGATCGTGGTGCTGTTCGCGCTGGCGCTCGGCAACGAGCGCGGGACGCTGGCCGCGGTCGCACCCGGCGTGCTCTGGGTCGCGGTGCTGCTGGCCGGGCTGCTCTCGCTCGACGGCCTGTTCCGCAGCGACGCGGAGGACGGTTCGCTGGAACAGTGGATGCTGGCCCCGGTGCCGTTGGCCTGGCTGGTGTTCGCGCGCACCCTGACGCACTGGGCCACCACCGCGCTGCCGCTGCTCATGGCGGCGCCACTGCTGGCGGAGCTGCTGGCGGTGCCGCGCGCGCTGTGGCCGGTGCTGTTCACCTCCCTGCTGCTCGGCACGCCCCTGCTCAGCCTGATCGGCGCGGTGGTCGCGGCGCTGACCGTCGGCATGCGCCGGGCCGGCGTGCTGCTGGCACTGCTCGCCCTGCCGCTGTACGTCCCGGTGCTGGTATTCGGCGCGGGCAGCGTGGCCGCCGCCGCGAAGGGCTTCGACCCGGGCGGCGCGCTGCTGCTGCTCGGCGCCGGGCTGGCCGCGGGCCTGGTGCTGGCGCCGGTGGCCGCCGCCGCGGCGATCCGGATCGCGCTGGAATGAGCCTTTTTCCGGGAACCGGCCGCGTGCGCCGGGTAAAATGTCGCCATCGCGGGGCACTCCCCGCTGCGAGCAGGATCCCATGTCCGACATGAACCCGGTGGTCCGCTGGTTCCACCAGCTCGGCTCACCGCCCTACTTCGACCGTTTCGCGGCGCGCTGGGCCCCGTGGGCCTACGCGCTGGGCGTGGCGACCATGGCCGTGGGCATGTACCTGGGGCTGTTCGTGGCCCCGGCCGACTACCAGCAGGGCGACAGCTTCCGCATCCTCTACGTGCACGTGCCCAGCGCGTGGATGAGCCTGGCGATGTTCGCGCTGATGGCGCTCTACGGCGCGATCGCGCTGGTGTGGAGGATCAAGCTGTGCGAGATCCTGGCGATGGCCTGCGCGCCGATCGGCGCCGCGTTCACCGCCATCACCCTCGTCACCGGCAGCATCTGGGGCAAGCCGATGTGGGGCACCTGGTGGGACTGGGACCCGCGCCTGACCTCGCAGCTCGTGCTGTTCTTCCTGTACCTCGGCGTGATCGGCCTGTACGCGGCGATCGAGGACCGACGCGCCGCCGCGCGCGCCGCCTCGCTGCTGGCCGTGGTCGGCGTGGTGATGCTGCCGATCATCCGCTACTCGGTGGTGTGGTGGAATTCGCTGCACCAGGGCCAGACCATCCGCGTGTTCGGCGAATCCTCGATGGACCCGAGCATGCTGCCGCCGCTGCTGTGGATGGTCGCCGGCACCAAGTTCTGGGCGCTGGGCTCGCTGCTGGCGCGCGCGCGCGCCGACAACCTGCAGCGCGAGGCCGGCAAGGACTGGGTGCGCGCGCTGGCGGAGGCGCCGCGATGAGCTACGCCGCCTACGTCATCGCCGCCTACGGCGTGTTCGTCGTGGTGCTGCTGTGGGACTTCGTCGCCCCGCGGATCCGCACCCGGCAGGTGCTGCGCGCGGTCCGCCTGCTAGCGGCGCGCCGGCAGGCCGCGCGCAACGCCCCTTCGCCACAGGAGTTGAAGCGATGAACCCGACGCGCCGGCGCCGCCTGTGGTTCGTGGCCGCGCTGCTGGCCGCCGCCGCCGTGGCCGCCACCCTGGTCACCTGGGCGCTGCAGCGGAACCTCACCTACCTCTACACCCCCGCCGAAGTGCTGGCCCCGGAAGGCGAGGCGCTGCGCTCGGGCCAGGCACGGTTCCGGCTGGGCGGCATGGTCGAGGCCGGCTCGTTCCGCCGCGAGCCCGGCTCGCTGGTGTCGCATTTCCGGGTGACCGATGGCGACGCGCAGTTGCCGGTGACCTACGACCGGATCCTCCCCGACCTGTTCCGCGAGGGCCAGGCCGTGGTCGCCACCGGCCGGATGCGCGACGGCGTGTTCGTCGCCGAGGAAGTGCTGGCCAAGCACGACGAGACCTACGTGCCCAGGGAAGTGGCCGACAAGATGGGCCTGGCGCACAGGAAGCACGGCGTCGGGGACGCCCCGGCAACGGACGCGCGCTGAAAGTGCTGCCCGAACTCGCACAAGCCGCCCTGGTGCTCGCCCTGCTGCTCGCGGCTGTGCAGGGCACGCTGCCATTCGCCGGCGCATCGCGCGGCCAGGGGGCGTGGATGGCGGTGGCCCGGCCGGCGGCCCGGGCGCAGCTGGCGCTGGTCGCGTCCGCCTACCTGCTGCTGACGCTGGCCTTCGTGCGCCAGGACTTCTCGGTCCGCTACGTCGCCGAGAACTCGAACACGCTGCTGCCGATGGTGTACCGCTTCACCGCGGTCTGGGGCGCGCACGAGGGGTCGCTGCTGCTGTGGTCGCTGATGCTGGCGGCGTGGAACGCCGCGGTCGCGCGCTTCTCGCGCCGGCTGCCGGAGACCGTCGCTGCGCGGGTGCTGGGCACGATCGGGCTGGTCTCGGTCGGCTTCCTGTCGTTCATGCTGTTCACTTCCAACCCGTTCGAGCGCCTGCTGCCGGCGCCGGCCGAGGGCCGCGACCTCAACCCGCTGCTGCAGGACCCGGGGATGATCGTGCACCCGCCGATGCTCTACATCGGCTACATCGGCTTCGTGGTGCCGTTCGCGTTCGCGGTCGCCGCCCTGCTCGACGGCAGGATCGACGCGCGCTGGCTGCGCTGGTCGCGTCCGTGGACCAACGTGGCCTGGGGCTTCCTCACCCTCGGCATCCTGCTCGGTTCATGGTGGGCGTATTCCGAACTGGGCTGGGGCGGCTGGTGGTTCTGGGACCCGGTCGAGAACGCCAGCTTCATGCCCTGGCTGGCCGGTGCCGCGCTGGTCCACTCGCAGGCGGTGACCGAGAAGCGCGGCAGCTTCGCGGGCTGGACCCTGCTGCTGGCCATCGCCGCGTTCTCGCTGTCGCTGATGGGCGCGTTCCTGGTGCGCTCGGGCGTGCTGACCAGCGTGCACGCGTTCGCCGCCGACCCGTCGCGCGGCCTGTTCGTGCTCGCCTTCCTCGCCGTGGTCGTCGGCGGAGCGCTGACGCTGTACGTGCTGCGCGCACCGTCACTGGAGGAAGGCCGCCCGTTCGCCGCCAGCTCGCGCGAGACCCTGCTGCTGGTCAACAACCTGCTGCTCGCCACGGCCTGCGCGATGGTGCTGCTCGGCACGCTCTACCCGCTGCTGGCGGACGCGCTGGACCTGGGCAAGATCTCGGTCGGCCCGCCCTACTTCGGGCTGATGTTCACGATCCTGATGGCGCCGCTGGTCCTGCTGCTGCCGTTCGGCCCGCTGGTGAAGTGGCAGCGCGAGCAGCCGTCGAAGCCGCTGGCGATGCTGCTGCCGTGGCTCGTGCTCGCGCTCGTGTGCGGCGTGGCGGCGTACTTCATGGCCCCGCGCGGGCCGCTGAAGACTGCCGCCGGCGTGGCCGGCGCGGCCTGGGTCGGCGCCGGCACGCTGCGCTTCGTGTGGGCGCGGCTGCGCGCCTCCGGCCGCCTGACCGCGGAAATGGCCGGCATGGCGCTGGCGCACACCGGCATCGCCGTGTTCCTGGCCGGCGCGCTGCTGGTCGAGGCGCAGCAGCTGCAACGCGAGGTCGCGATGAAGCCGGGCGAGGTCGCCGAACTGGGCGGGCGCTGCTTCCGCTTCGAGGGCGTGGAGCGCGTCACCGGGCCCAACTACGTTGCCGACCGCGGCATCGTGACGGTGCTCGAGGGCTGCTCGACGCCGTCCGCCACCCTGCACCCCGAGAAGCGCGCCTATGCCGGCGGCGGGCAGGTGATGACCGAAGCCGGCATCCGTCCCGGCGTGCTGGCCGACCTCTTCGTCGCGCTGGGCGAGCCGCTGGGTGAAGGTGGCTGGGCGGTACGCCTGCAGGTCAAGCCGCTGGTACGCTGGATCTGGGCCGGCGCGCTGCTGATGGCGCTGGGCGGGTTCGTCACCGCGCTCGACCGCCGCTTCCGTCGCGTGGAGGAACGATGAACGCGCAGGAGCCGCATCCCCGGAACCGTCCCCTGGCCAGGGCTCTGGCCGTCGGCGTGGCCTTCCTGGCGCTGGTCGCGCTGCTGCTGTACGGCGTGCTGGTGTCCGACCGTGCCGGCCGCGACGCGCTGCCCTCGCCGCTGATCGGCAGGCCGGCGCCGGAATTCTCGCTGCCGGTGTTGCACGAGCCCGGCCGCCTGCTCGGCTCGGAGGACCTGCGCGGCCAGCCCTACCTCCTCAACGTCTGGGGCAGCTGGTGCCCGGCCTGCCGCGACGAGCATCCGGTGCTGACCCGGTTCGCCATGGGCAAGCGCGTGCGCGTGGTCGGCTACAACTGGAAGGACGAGCACGCCGACGCACTGCGCTGGCTGGAACGCTACGGCAACCCGTACTGGGCGGTCGTGGTGGACTACGACGGGCGCAAGGCCATCGACTGGGGCATCTACGGCGCGCCGGAGACTTTCCTGGTGGACGCCGACGGCATCGTGCGCTGGAAGCACGTCGGCCCACTCGACGAGGGCGTGATCACCAGCGAGCTCGAGCCCCTGCTCGACCACATGGGGGTGCCGCGGTGAGGGGGAGCGCGCGCCTGCTGCCGCTGCTGGCGGCCATGCTGCTCGCGCTGGCGGGCGCGGCGCTGCAGGCGCAGCCCGCACGCGAGGCCGCGCCGCCACCCGGGTTCCGCGACGCCGACGAGGAGCGCCGCTTCCATGCGCTGCTGTCCGAGCTGCGCTGCGTGATGTGCCAGAACCAGTCGCTGGCCGATTCCAACGCGCAGATCGCGCAGGACCTGCGCCGCGAGGTGTTCGACATGATGCGGGCCGGGCGCAGCGACCGGGAGATCAAGGAGTTCCTGGTCGAGCGCTACGGCGAGTTCGTGCTGTACCAGCCGCCGGTCGCGCGCCACACCTGGCTGCTGTGGTTCGGCCCGGTGCTGGTACTGCTGGCCGGCGCCACGGTGGTGGCCCGGATCGTGCGTGCGCGCTCGCGACCGGCCGCGGCCGCGGAAGCCGGGGGGGAGGAACAGGAATGGTGAACGCCCTCGTCTTCCTGCTCGTCGTCGTGCTGGGCTCGGCCGCGGTGGCCGCCGCCGTCGCCAGGCCGCTGCGCGGCACTTCGCCGCGGCTGTTCGCCGCCATCGTCGCCGCCGTGCCGCTGGCCGCCGCAGGGCTGTACGGGCTGGTCGGCACGCCGGCTGCGCTCGACCGCCGCGCCGCACATGTGCAGGACGGGCCGGCCACGATGGAGGAGGCCATCGCCCGGCTGCGTGAGGAGCTGGAGCGCGATCCCGCGCGCGCGGACGGCTGGATCCTGCTCGCACGCGCCTATGCGCAGCAGGGCGACCACGCCGGCGCGCGCGACAGCTTCGCCAGGGCGCTGGAGCTGATGCCCGACGAACCCGGCCTGCTGGTCGAGGCGGCCACGGCCCGCGCCCGGGCCACCCCCGGCAACCGTTTCGACGACGAGGCCGTCGCCATGCTCCGCCGCGCGGCCGCGCTGGATCCGTCCAACCAGCACGCGCCATGGTTCCTCGGCATCGCCTACCGCCAGCGCGGCGAGGACGCCGAGGCGGTGGAGGTCTGGGAAGGTTTGCTGCCCGGGCTCGACGAAAAGACCGCCGCGGCGCTGCGCCTGCAGATCGACGAGGCGCGCGCCGCCGCCGGCATGCCATCCCTGCCCGCCCCGGAACCGGCGCCAGCGGCCGGGCCCGCCGGGCTGAAGGTGCGGGTGTCGCTGGACCCCGGCTTCGCCTCCCGCGTGCGCCTGCGCGGCGACGCCACCGTGTTCGTGATCGCGCGCGCGCCGGATGGCCCGCCGATGCCGGTGGCGGTCGAGCGGCACCGGCTCGACGCGCTGCCGCTGGAGACCGTGCTCGACGACGCCGACGGGCCGATGCCCACGGCCAGACTGTCCACGCTGCGTGAGGCGGAAGTGGTGGCGCGGCTGTCGGCCAGCGGCAGCGCGACCCGCGCGGAGGGTGACGTCGAGTCGGCCCCGGTCCGCGTCGCCCTGCCCCACGACGGGACCGTCGAGCTGGTGATCGGGCGGGAACCGCGCTGAACGCCCTGTTCCCGGCCGGTGGCCTGCCCGCGGCCGCGGCTCGGGGATAATGGCCCGTCCGCAGGGCTCCGCGAACCGGACATGACCGAATTCATCCCGCCCGCTTCCCGCTTCGTCGAACTGCCCTCGCCGTTCCCGATGAAACGCGGTGGCATGCTGCACGCCGCGCGCGTCGCCTACGAGACCTGGGGCACGCTGGATCCGGCGCGCGGCAACGCCATCCTCATCCTCACCGGGCTGTCGCCGGACGCGCACGCCGCCTCCAGCGCCGAAGACCCCACGCCGGGCTGGTGGGAGGCCATGGTCGGCCCCGGCAGGCCGATCGACACCGCGCGCTGGTTCGTCATCTGCGTGAACTCGCTGGGCAGCTGCAAGGGCTCGACCGGCCCGGCCTCGGTCGACCCGGCGACCGGCGAGCCCTACCGGCTGCGCTTCCCGGCACTGTCCATCGAGGACATCGCCGATGCCGCCGCGCACGTGGTGCGTGCGCTCGGCATCGAACGGCTGGCCTGTGTGATCGGCAACTCGATGGGCGGGATGACCGCGCTGGCGCTGCTGCTGCGCCACCCCGGCATCGCCCGCGCGCACATCAACGTCTCCGGCAGCGCGCGTGCCCTGCCGTTCTCGATCGCGGTGCGTTCGCTGCAGCGCGAGGCGATCCGGCTCGACCCCAACTGGAACGAGGGCCGCTACGACGACGCGAGCTACCCGGAATCGGGCATGCGAATCGCGCGCAAGCTCGGCGTCATCACCTACCGCTCGGCGCTGGAATGGGACGGCCGCTTCGGCCGCGTGCGGCTGGACTCGGACCGGCCGGACGACGATCCCTTCGGCCTCGAGTTCGAGGTCGAAAGCTACCTTGAGGGCCACGCCCGCCGCTTCGTGCGCCGCTACGACCCCAACTGCTACCTCTACCTCAGCCGCGCGATGGACTGGTTCGACATCGCCGAGTACGCCGGCGGCGATGTGCTGGCGGGGCTGGCGCAGATCCGGGTCGAGCGCGCACTGGCCCTCGGCGCGCGCACCGACATCCTGTTCCCGGTCGAGCAGCAGGAGGAGATCGCGGAGGGACTCGCCCGCGGCGGCGCCGACGCGCGCTTCATCGACCTGGAGTCGCCGCAGGGCCACGACGCCTTCCTCGTGGACTTCGCCCGCTTCGGGCCCGCCATCGGCGGGTTCCTGGCCGGGCTCTGAGCGGTGGCCGGCATGGCACGCCGGGGAAACGCACCGCAGGAAGCCCGCCATGCCGGCATCCCGGCCGCAGCCAACGGACAGCACCCATGAGCACGAACAGCCACTCCCGGGCCGTCGCCCGCGTCATCGCCGAACTCCAGCCCCTCCTTGGCGACCGGATCAGCACCGCGACGGGCACCTGCCGCCAGCACGGGCGCGGCGAGGGCTACCCCGCCATCCACCCGCCCGACGCCGTGGCCTGGCCCGAATCCACCGCCGAGGTCAGCCGGATCCTCGCGGCCTGCCACGCCCGGGGCGTGCCGGTCGTCGCCTTCGGCGCCGGCACCTCGCTCGAAGGCCACGTCACCGCGCCGCACGGGGGGATCTGCCTCGACATGTCGCGCATGGACCGCCTGCTGGCGGTGCACGCCGAGGATGCCGACTGCGTGGTGCAGCCGGGCGTCACCCGCGAGGCGCTCAACAGCGCGCTGCGCGACACCGGGCTGTACTTCCCGATCGACCCGGGCGCCAACGCCTCGATCGGCGGGATGATCTCGACCCGCGCCTCGGGCACCACCACCGTCTGCTACGGCACCATCGCCGACAACGTGCTGGCGCTGGAGGTCGTGCTCGCCGACGGCCGGGTGATCCGCTGCGGCAACCGCGCACGCAAGTCGGCCGCAGGCTACGACCTGGTCCGGCTGTTCACAGGTTCGGAGGGAACGCTCGGGATCATCACCGAGGCCACGCTGCGCCTGTACGGCCGGCCGGAGGTCGTGGGCGGCGGGATCAGCGCCTTCGCCGACCTGCGCGGCGCGGTGGAAGCGGTGATCGAGCTGATCCAGCTCGGCGCGCCGCTCGGCCGCATCGAGTTCCTGGACGAGGTGCAGGTGCGCGCGTGCAACCGCTATTCCGGCCTTGGCCTCGCCGAACGCCCCACCCTGTTCATCGAGTTCCATGGCACGCAGGCCAGCGTCGCCGAGCAGTTCGAGCGGGCGCGCCAGACCGTCATCGCGCATGGCGGGGAAGGCCTGGAATGGTCCGACGACGACGCCCGTCGCAACGCACTGTGGAAGGCGCGCCACTCGGCCTACTTCGCGGCGCGCGCGCTGCGGCCCGGGGCCGACTGCATCGTCTCCGACGTCTGCGTGCCGATCTCCGCCCTGGCCGACTGCGTGCAGGCCACACGCCGCGACATCGACGCCGAGGGATTGCTGGCGCCGATCGTCGGCCACGTCGGCGACGGCAACTTCCACGTGCTGTTCCTGATCGACCCGGCCGCCCCCCGCGAGCGCGAGGCGATGGAACGCGTCTACGACGCGATGATCGCGCGCGCCCACGCCGTGCAGGGCACCTGCACCGGCGAGCACGGCATCGGCCTTGGCAAGCGCGACAAGCTCGTGGCCGAATTCGGCGAAGACACGGTGGCGCTGATGCGGAGCATCAAGGCCGCCTGGGATCCGAAGGGAATCCTCAACCCCGGAAAGGTCTTCCGGGTACGCTGACCTCGCCGCCCGGCACCGTGCGGATGGGATGCCGCGTTCCGCGCATCCCGGAAATCGCGGATCGACGGCGCCATCCGCGTGGACAGGCCCCTATGCCGCAGCGCAACATCGCCCGGCGGGTGGTTCCGGCCGCGACGGTCTAGAATGGGCCCATGGACACCACCGCCCCCGACCTCGATTTCCAGGGCCGCGACCGCTTCATCGCCGCGATCGATGCCGCCCTGCAAGCCGGTGACGGGCACGCCGTCACCGCCGCGCTGCGCAGCGCGCTGTGCAGCCTGATCCGCGACCCGGGCATCCGGCTCCCGGAGTGCGTGTACGAGCCGCTCCAGGACCGCTACGCCCGCCGCGAGATCTACCGCAGCCCGGAATATGGCTACAGCGTGGTGGCGATGACCTGGGGGCCCGGCCAGGGCACGCCGGTGCACGACCACTGCGGCATGTGGTGCGTCGAGGGCGTGTGGGACGGCGAGCTGGAGATCACCCAGTACGAACTGCTGGAAACCGACGGCGACCGCTGCCGCTTCCGCGCCGCCGGCGGCATGCAGGCCGGCCCGGGCAGCGCCGGCAGCCTGATCCCGCCGCACGAGTACCACACCATCACCAACGCCAGCCGCGACCGGGTCGCGGTCTCGGTGCACATCTACCAGGGCCCGATGGAGCACTGCTGCAGGTTCGTGCACCAGGAAGGCGAGTGGTACGTGCGCGTGCCCAGCGACCTGCCGCTGGACCGCCACGCCGCCTGACCCGGCCCCGCGCGGCCACGGCGCCCGCGGTCAGAGTTCGTCGCGCGACAGCTCGCGCAGCCTGCCCTCGTGCAGTTCAAGCACGCGGTCGAGCCTTGCCGCGAGCCGCCGGTCGTGCGTGACCATCACCAGGCTGGTGCCCTGCGCGCGGTTGAGTTCCAGCATCAGCTCGAACACCTTCGCCGCGGTGCGCTCGTCGAGGTTGCCGGTCGGCTCGTCGCCAAGCACGCAGGCAGGCCGGTTGACCAGCGCGCGCGCCACCGCCGCGCGCTGGCGCTCGCCGCCGGACAGTTCGCCCGGTTTGTGCCCCAGGCGGTGGCCGAGGCCGACCGCCTCCAGCAGCTCCTTCGCGCGCGCGGCCGCCGCCGCGGTGTCGCCGCCGCCGAGCAGCACCGGCAGCATCACGTTCTCCAGCGCGGTGAATTCCGGCAGCAGGTGGTGGAACTGGTAGACGAAGCCGAGCGCGCGGTTGCGCAGCAGCCCGCGCTCGGCGTCGGACAGCGCGCTCATCTTCCGGCCGGCCACGTACACCTCGCCCGAGGTCGGCACGTCCAGTCCGCCCAGCAGGTGCAGCAGGGTGCTCTTGCCCACGCCCGAGGCGCCGACGATCGCCACGGTCTCGCCCGCGTGCACGCTGAAATCCAGCGCATCGAACACCGGCGTGCGCAGCTTGCCCTCGGCGTAGGTCTTGCCCAGCCGCTCGGCCCTGATCACTTCCCCGCCCTGCGCCACCATCCGCTCACTCATAGCGCAGCGCCTCCGCCGGGGCCGTGCGCGCGGCGCGCCAGGCCGGGTACAGGGTGGCGAGGAACGCCATGGCCAGCGCGACCACGCTGATGACCGCCACGTCGCCCGCCTGCAGGTCGATCGGCAGCCCGGTCACGTAGTACACGTCGGCCGGCATCAGCACCACGTCGAACGTCCGCTCGATCGCGCGCAGGATGTGTTCGAGGTTGAAGGTCAGCAGCAGCCCACAGACCACGCCGAGCGCGGTGCCGATCACGCCGATCAGCGAGCCCTGCACCATGAACACCCGCATCACCCCGCCCGGGGTCAGCCCCAGCGTGCGCAGGATCGCGATGTCCGCGTGCTTGTCGGTCACCAGCATCACCTGCGAGTTGAGCAGCGAGAACGCACCCATCAGGATGATCAGCGACAGCAGGATGCCGATCATCGTCTTCTCCAGCTTCAGCGCCCGGAACATGTTGGCGTTCTCCATGCTCCAGTCGCTGACCCGGTAGTAGTCCTGCCTGCGCGAGGCCAGTTCCCGTGCCAGGTCACGGGCCACCTCGAAGGCCCGGTCCATGTCGTGCAGCTTCAGGCGCACGCCGGTGACGCCGTCGCCCATGCGCAGCAGCCGCTGCGCGTCCTGCAGGTTGACGACGGCCAGGTGACGGTCGAAGTCCTGGTAGCCGGCCTCGAAGATGCCGCTGACCGTGAACCGCTTCAGCTGCGGCACCGCGCCCAGCGGCGTGACCTGGAAATCCGTGGTGGCGACCACGCTGTCGCCCACCCGCACGCCCAGCCAGAGCGCCAGGTCCCGGCCGAGCACGATGTTGAAACTCCCGGGCTGCAGGTCGGCGAGGCTGCCCTCCACCATCCTGTCGGCGATCTCGGACACCGAGGCCTCGTCCTGCGGCGAAACCGCGCGGATCAGGGCCGGCTCCTGGCGCGGACCGCGGAGCAGGCCCTGGGCCTCGATGTAGGGCGCGGCGCCGGCCACGCGCGCGTCCGCCCGCGCCAGCGCCATCGCCTCCTCCCAGCCGGTCATGGCGCGGCCTTCGGCGGTGATCGTGGCATGAGAGACCATGCCCAGCATGCGGTCGCGGATCTCGCGCTGGAAACCGCTCATCACCGCGAGCGTGGTGATCAGCACCATCACGCCGATGGCGATCCCCAGGATCGAGGCCAGCGAGACGAAGGAGATGAAGCCGTTGCGGCGCTTGGCGCGGAGATAGCGCAGGCCGATGGCGACGGGAACGGGCTTGAACATGCAATGGCTGTCCGCGTGAGGCGGTTATGGTGCCATCGAATCCTCCGCCCTGCCGGCCCGGGTGGCCGGCAGGGCAAGCCGCAGTTCACGTCGTGCCGCCGCGGGAAGCGTGTCCGGCCACCACGACAGGCGGTGGCGACGGCCGTCCTCCAGCCAGCTGGCGAAGGCCAGCGGCCCGCGCCATTCGACCCGCATGTCCTGCGCCCGCCGCCCGTCCACGGACGCTTCCCCGGTGGCGCGGAACACGAACCGGCGGCACGGACGCCGGGCCTCGCGCAGCACCAGCGCCAGACCATGGCCGGCCGCCAGCAGCATCCCCGGCACCGCCAGCCAGCCCGGCAAACCGGATGCCACGAGCGAGAACACGGCGGCGACGGTCAGCAGCACGAGCCCGGCGAGCAGCCAGCGCGACGGACGCCAGGCGAGCGCGGCGCGCCGCTCAGTCCTGTGGCGGGAGCGCGGAAATCCGGCCGACGAAGGCTTCGAGCTCGGCATCCGGCGGGACCTCGTAACCCATGAACCAGCGCCAGAGCTTATCGTCCTCGCAGTCGAGCAGGCGTAGGAAAATGCCGCGATCGGCCTCGGAAGCCTGCCCCCATTCGCGCTCAAGCCAGCGCAGCAGGAGCACGTCGAGTTCCTTCATCCCGCGCCGGCAGCGCCAGCGCAGGCGTCGCAGTTCGCCGGACGGGTCGTCGTTCACGGGCATGCCGTCGTCGGAACGGTGGGTGTCCCGCGTGCCGCCCGCCGCGGGACGGCACGCCACGGGAGCCGGCGGGCGCTCAGACGCGCCGCGCCAGCATCAGCTGCTTGATCGCGCCGATCGCCTTGGCCGGGTTCAGGCCCTTCGGGCAGGTCCGCGCGCAGTTCATGATGGTGTGGCAGCGGTACAGCTTGAACGGATCCTCGAGCTCGTCCAGGCGCGTGCCGGTGTCCTCGTCGCGGCTGTCGGCGATCCAGCGGTAGGCCTGCAGCAGGATCGCCGGGCCGAGGTAGCGGTCGCCGTTCCACCAGTAGCTCGGACAGGACGTCGAGCAGCAGGCGCACAGGATGCACTCGTACAGGCCGTCGAGCTTGTCGCGGTCGGCCGGGGACTGCAGGCGCTCGCGGTCCGGCGGCGGCTCGGTCTGGGTGCGGATCCAGGGCCGGATCGAGGCGTACTGGGCGTAGAAGTGGGTCAGGTCCGGCACCAGGTCCTTGATCACCGGCATGTGCGGCAACGGGTAGACCGGGATCACCTCCTGCCGGCAGTCCTCGATCGCCCGCGTGCACGCCAGCGTGTTCGTGCCGTCGATGTTCATCGCGCACGAGCCGCAGATGCCCTCGCGGCAGGAGCGCCGGAAGGTCAGCGTCGGGTCGATCTCGTTCTTGATCTTCAGCAGGGCGTCCAGGACCATCGGACCGCAGGTGTCGAGGTCCACCTCGTAGATGTCGGTCCTCGGGTTCTCGCCGTCGTCCGGGTTCCAGCGGTACACCTTGAACTTGCGCACGCGCCTGGCACCGGCCGGCGCCTTGAAGTACCTGCCTTCCCTGACCTTGGAGTTCTTCGGGAGGGTGAATTCGGCCATTGCTGTTCGCTCCCGCTCAGTAGACGCGCGCCTGCGGCGGCACGACTTCGACTTCGTCGTCGAGCGTGTACATGTGCACCGGACGGTAGTCGATCCGGGTGTTGCCCTTCTCGTCCAGCCAGCACAACGTGTGCTTGAGCCAGTTCTCGTCGTCGCGCTTCGGGAAGTCCTCGCGCGCATGGGCGCCACGCGACTCCTTGCGGTTCTCGGCGCTGGTGATCGTGACCAGGGCCTGGCCGAGCAGGTTCATCAGCTCGTAGGTCTCGACGAGGTCGGAGTTCCACACCAGCGAACGGTCGCTGACCCGCACCTCCGCGAAGGACTCGTTGATTTCCTTCATCAGGCGCACGCCCTCGGCCAGCGTGTCCTGGGTGCGGAACACCGCCGCGTGCTTCTGCATCGTGCGCTGCATGCGGTCGCGGATCGCCGCGGTCGGCAGGCTGCCGTTGGCGTTGCGCAGGCGGTCGAGGCGGCCGAGCGCCTGGTCCAGCGCGTCCCCGGGCAGGCGCCGGTGCGGCTGGCCCGGCCTGATGGTCTCGGCGCAGCGGTTGGCCACTGCGCGGCCGAACACCACCAGGTCGAGCAGCGAGTTGGAGCCGAGGCGGTTGGCGCCATGCACGGACACGCACGCGGCCTCGCCGACGGCGTACAGGCCGGGCACCACCACGTCGGGGTCGCCGTTCTTCAGCTGGACCACCTCGCCGTGGTAGTTGGTCGGGATGCCGCCCATGTTGTAGTGCACGGTCGGCAGCACCGGGATCGGCTGCCTGGTGACGTCCACGCCGGCGAAGATCTTCGCGCTCTCGGCGATGCCCGGCAGCTTCTTGTGGATGTCGGCCGGGTCGAGGTGGGTCAGGTCGAGGTGGATGTGGTCCTTCAGCGGACCGCAGCCGCGCCCCTCGTTGATCTCGATGGTCATCGCGCGGCTGACCACGTCACGGCTGGCGAGGTCCTTGGCGTTCGGAGCATAGCGCTCCATGAAGCGCTCGCCGTTGGCGTTGCGCAGGATGCCACCCTCGCCGCGCACGCCCTCGGTGATCAGGCAGCCGGCGCCGTAGATGCCGGTCGGGTGGAACTGCACGAACTCCATGTCCTGCAGCGCCAGGCCGGCGCGCAGGGCCATGCCGCCGCCGTCGCCGGTGCAGGTGTGCGCCGAGGTGCAGCTGAAGTAGGCACGGCCGTAGCCGCCGGTCGCCAGCACCACGCCGTGGGCGCGGAACAGGTGCAGCGTGCCCTCGCACAGGTCCAGGGCCAGCACGCCCACGCAGGCGCCGTGCTCGTCGAAGACCAGGTCGAGCGCGAAGTACTCGATGTAGAACTCGGCGTGGTGCTTGAGCGACTGCTGGTAGAGCGTGTGCAGGATCGCGTGGCCGGTGCGGTCGGCGGCGGCGCAGGTGCGCTGCGCGGTGCCCTTGCCGAAATGCGTGGTCATGCCGCCGAACGGGCGCTGGTAGATCCGGCCGTCCTCGGTGCGGGAGAACGGCACGCCCTGGTGCTCGAGCTCGATCACCGCGGGGATCGCCTCGCGGCACATGTACTGGATGGCGTCCTGGTCGCCCAGCCAGTCCGACCCCTTGACGGTGTCGTAGAAGTGGAACCGCCAGTCGTCCTCGCCCATGTTGCCCAGCGCGGCCGAGATGCCGCCCTGCGCGGCCACGGTGTGGGAACGGGTCGGGAAGACCTTGGTGACGCAGGCCGTCTTCAGGCCCTTCTGCGCCAGGCCGAAGGTGGCGCGCAGGCCGGCGCCGCCGGCGCCGACGACGACCACGTCGTACTTGTGCTCGATGATCTTGTATGCGGAAGTCATTGGTTCAGCCCGACAGCGCGATGCGTGCGATCGCGAACAGCGATGCGAGAGCGCCGATGGCGCAGAGGAAGTTCACAAGCAGCTGGAGCGCGATCCCGGGGCCACGAGCGTGCACGTAGTCCTCGACGATCACCTGGAGACCGAGCTTGGCATGCCAGAACAGCGCGACCGCGAGCGAGGCCAGCAGGATCGCGTTGCACGGCCGGGCGATCGCCGCCCGCACCGTCTGCAGGTCGGCGCCGGCCAGCGACACCAGGGTGCCGATGAACCATGCCACCAGGAACACCAGCGCCACCGCGGTCGCGCGCTGCAGCCAGAAGTGGCTGGTGCCGGTCTTGGCCGAACCGAGCCCGCGCGCGCGCTTGAGCGGCGTGCGGAAATCCGTGACGGGGGTTTGGCTGCCGCCGCTCATGCGCCACCTCGCAGTGCCAGGAACCAGACCAAGGCGGTCAGGACGGGCGCCAGCACCGCCACGGTCCAGCCGCTGCGATACACCTGCGGGATCTCGTAGCCCCTGCCGATGTCCCACCACAGGTGACGGATGCCGTTGAGCAGGTGGTACACCACCGCAAGCGAGAACAGGAACAGCGCGACCCGCCCGACCGGGGACGACAGGCAGGCGGCGGCCCGGGCGTACGCGTCGCCGCCCTGGGCGACCGCCAGCAGCCACCACGCCAGCACGAACGCGCCAACGGACGCGACCACGCCGGTGACGCGGTGCAGGAGCGACATCACGGACGTGATCTGGAAGCGGTAGTACTGCCCCAGCATGAAGGGCGACAGGGGTCTTCGGGAATGTGCCATCGCTGGACTGCTCTCCTCGCTGGCGGCTGCGCCGCGTGGCTGGACCGTGGCCCGGCCGCTGCCGGGACCGGGTCAGAAATCGATGCAGCGACCGTCCTTTTCCCAGTCGCCGTAGCGCGTGGGGTCGGGACCGTCCCTGCCGCCGTACTCCTTCGGCGGCACGGCCTCCCGCGGCTTCTCCGGAACGGGCGCGTGGGCGCGCTCCGGCCCGGGCGCCGGGGCTTCGTCGCCTATCATGTCGTGATCTTTCACGCCCCGAAGTTTAAGTCCGCCCCCCATGTCCGACAAGACACGACAAAAGTCTGATGATTTTTTCGCCATTCCGGGCGTTTCGATCCTCGCGCTCTCGGGACGCGACGCGGTGGCCTTCGCGCAGGCGCAGTTCATGAACGACGTGTCCGCCCTTGCGCCCGGGCACTGGCAGTGGAACGGCTGGCTGACGCCGAAGGGACGGGTGATCGCACTGTTCGCGCTGCTGCGCACCGGCGACGAATCGCTGCTGCTGGCCCTGCTCGACGCCGACGCCGAAGGGTTCGCCGCGCGCCTGCAACGCTACGTGTTCCGGAGCAAGGTCGGGATCACTGCCCGCCCTGACCTGCACGCCACCGGCCGCCTCGCCCCTCCCGCCCGGGCCACGCGGGCACGCTTCGACGACACCGGGGACGGGATCGAGCTGGACGCCGGTTCCGCCACGCATCCGCGCACCCTGCGCATCGGCGCGCCCGGCGCGGACGACGCCACAGGCGCTCTGGAGTGGCTGCGCCTGGACCTGGCCCACGGCCTGCCCCGCCTGCCGCCGGCGCAATCGGAGCAGTGGACCCCGCAGCAGCTCTCCCTGGACCGGCTGAAGGCCTACAGCGTCAGGAAGGGCTGCTACCCCGGCCAGGAGATCGTGGCCCGCACCCACTTCCTCGGCCAGGCCAAGCGCGGGCTGGCGCGGCTTTCGGGCGGTGGGCTTGCGCCCACGGCCCGGGTCGTGGCCGGGGCCGACGGGCGCGAAATCGGCGAAGTGGTCTGCGCGGCCGCCGGCGAAGGCCTGGCGGTGATGCCGCTGGACGCCGGCGCCGGGCCGTTCCTCGTGGCCGGCAGCCCGGCCACTCCCCTGCCGCTGCTCGACGGCCTGGCGCGCTGAGCCTCAGCCCCCCGCGGCGAGGGCGTCCGCCGCCGCGACGATGTCGGCCTCGGACGGGATCACCAGGAACGCCGCGCCGGCCAGCGGCGTGTAGGTATCCGCGCCGACCACGCGGCGCAGGGCCTTGGCGCCGTGGCCGGCCTCCTTCACCGCGGTGATGATGCCCTCGCCCACGCCGGCGCTGCGCCGCCCTTCGTCCACGACGATGATGCGGTCGCACTCCCCGGCGTGCCGGGCGATCACCTCCTCGTTGAGCGGAACCAGCCAGCGCAGGTCCACCACGCGCACCTTCCAGCCGTGCTTTTGCGTGATCTCCCGGGCCGCGCGCAGGCTCATCGGCACGCCGTTGCCGAAGGTGAAGATCACGCAATCCTTCGCTTCCGGCCCGTAGACGCGTTCCTCGCCGAAGGGCATGGCCTGGTCCGGCGCCGGGTACGTGGTCAGCCAGCCGCCGTCACCCGGCTCGTACAGGTCCTTGGTCATGTACAGCGCGATCGGCTCCAGGAACGCGCACACGCGCCCGTCCACCTTCGCCATCGCCATGAGCGTGCGCAGCATGGTCGCCGCGTCGTCGCCCCGGCTGGGACAGCCGACCACCAGCCCCGGGATGTCGCGCAGCGCGGTGATCGAGTTGTCGTTGTGGAAGTGGCCGCCGAAACCGCGCTGGTAACCCAGCGAGGCGATGCGCATCACCATCGGGTTGCGGTACTGGCCGTTGCTGAAGAACTGCAGCGAGCAGGCCTCGCCGCGGATCTGGTCGCAGGCGTTGTGGAAATAGGCCAGGTACTGGATCTCCGGGATCGGCAGCATGCCCATGTTGGCGTAGCCCTGGGCCAGGCCGAGGATCATGGTCTCGTCGAGCAGCGTGTTGAACACTCGGTTGCCCCTGAAGGCCTTGTACAGCCCCCTGGTGACCGTGTAGACGCCGCCCTTCTGCGCCACGTCCTCGCCGAACACCAGCGCCTCAGGGTACTTGGCCAGCAGGTCGTGCAGGGCGTTGTTGATCTGGATGGCCAGGTGGCGCGGCGGCAGGTTCTCGGGCAGTTTCGCCTCTCCGCCGAACACCTGCAGGCGGCGTTCGGCGTAGTCCGCGCGCGTGGCCTCGGCCTTGACCGCGTCCGGCGTATACGGCGCCAGCGGCGCCATCACCTGCTCGAGCGTGGTGAGCTTGGGCCGGCGGTCGGCCTCCTCGGCCGCGGCGAAGCAGCGGCGGCGGATCGCCTCGTAGAGCTCCAGCACCTCGTCCTTCGTGTACAGGCCCGATTCCAGCGCGATCGCGGCGCTGCGCAGCAGCGGGTCGGTGGCCTCGACCGCGCACAGTTCCTCGATGCTCCGCCATTCGATCTCGAAGTCGGTGCCGGCGTGGCCCATGATGCGGGTGGTGCGCAGGTGCAGGAAGGTCGGCCGGCGCGTGCGGCGGCAATGCTCGACCGCGCGCAGCACGTCCGCGTAGCCGGCCGCGAGGTCCAGGCCGTCGGCATGGAAGTAGTCCAGCCCCGGCATGTTGGAGAAACGCGTGCCGATCCAGCCGTCGGGGGTCTTGACCGAGATGCCGATGCCGTTGTCCTCGCACACGAACAGCACCGGCGCCGGCAGC
>CALLKI010000070.1 GCA_938008415.1 uncultured Luteimonas sp.
CGGCTACCGGGACGACGCCTCCTTCTTCCTGAAGATCCGGGCGGCCTTCCCCGGACTTGGGTGAAGAACCAAAAAAAAGCGGCGGGCCGAAGCCCGCCGCCATGGTTCCGGAAATCCCGGAATGGATCAGAAGCGCAGCGTGATGTTGCCGAAGATGTAACGGCCAGCCTGGTCGTAGCCACCCAGCGCGTTGGCGTTGGCGGACAGGCCGCTGTCGCCGGAGAACGGGGGCTCCTTGTCGGCGATGTTGTTCACGCCCAGGGTGATCTCGGCGTTGCCGAACGACATGCTGCCGGTCAGGTCGATGTAGTTGTAGGAACCCACGCCGCTGCCGAACCAGATGACGTTGTCCAGCGGGGTGCCGTCCACGTCCTGGTACTTCATGCTGCCGATGTGGCGCCAACGCAGGCCGACGGCGTAGCGATCCCACGTGTAGCGGGCGGTGGCGACGTGACGCCACTTCGGCGACTGGCAGTTGAAGGTGTCGTTGACCAGGCCCTTGCAGTCGAAGGCGGTGCTGGGCTCGCTGTCCAGCGTCTGCGTGAAGTCCTTCAGCAGGTAGTTGCCCGCCAGCGAGGTGCTCAGGCGGCCCGGACCCAGCGGGAAGGAGTACGCCACCGACAGGTCGAGGCCCTCGCGCTTGTAGACACCGATGTTGTCCGGCAGGTTGTTGATGTGGCCCGCCTGCGGGTCGTTGGCCGGGGCGATCCAGAGGTCGTACTGGCCGGCACGCGCATCGCGGTTGATGCGGTCGCAGTACAGGTTCTGCTCCATGCAGAGGATCTGGATCGTGTTGTAGCCGATGCCACCGATCGCACCCTCGATCTTGATGCTGTACCAGTCAAGCGAGATGTTCAGGTTCTCGATCGGCTCGACCGCGAAGCCGAAGGTGTAGGTATCGGCTTCTTCCGGCTTCAGGTTCGGGTTGCCGCCGGTCACGTTGTAGTACTGGTTGGCCGGGTTGGCCGGCACCAGGCCGTACATGCTCAGCGGCACGCCGGCGCGGGCGCACTGCTCGGCGGTGTAGGCCGGGTTCGGGCCGGCGCACAGGTCGGTACCGCCGCTGTTCAGGGCGATGCGCTGCGGGTAGTACATGTCGTTCAGGCTCGGGGCCCGGACGGCGCGGTTGTAGCCACCACGCACCAGCAGCTTATTGTCCCAGAACGCGCCGCTCAGGACCGCCTTGTAGGTGTCGTAGTCGCCGGCGGTCTCGTCATCCGAGTAGCGGTAGCCGAGCGAGGCGTCGAAGCGGTTGAACGCGCCGTCGCCGACGTAGATCGGCAGGGCGGCCTCCACGTAGAAGTCGTTCACGCGGTTGGAGGCGTTGACCGGCAGGCTGGCCGCACCGGCGCCGGCGAAGTTGCCCATCGCCGAGTCGGTGTCGTACTCGGAGTAGTACGAGTAGTCGCGTCGCTCCATACCGACCGCAAGGCCGATCTCCTCGCCGTTCGCGGTCGGGAAGCCCCAGCCCAGGTAGCCGTCCAGGTTGACCGAGAACGTGCGCAAGCTGGTCTTGAAGACGCTGAAGCTGGTGCCGGCCATCGCCTGGGCGGTCTCGGGATCGATGTTGTCGGTCCACACGTCCCACAGCTCGCAGCCGGGGAAGGTGCCGTACACCGGGTCCACGCAGCCCAGGGCCGCCGCGGCGATGCGGGTCATCAGGAAGTCGTTCTTGCCGATCTCGGTGGTCTTGGTCTTGCCCGAGGACAGCGAGACGTCGTAGTTCCACGACGAATCGAAGATCGAACCGCGCACACCGGCGGTCAGGCGGTGGGTGTTGTCGTCGCTCTCGCTGATGCGCGGGCCGCCCTCGACGTTGCGCTTCCAGATGGTGACGCGGGCCATGTCGCTGGCCACGCCGGCGTCGGCGCACAGGGTGCCGATGAGCGGGTTGTCGCAGGCCACGTCGACCGGCACGCCGAAGGCGCCGGACTCGGCGATCTGCACCGAGGACGTGCGCTCCAGGAACATCGCCTCGACGTACGGCACGAAGTGCTCGTTGATCTCGAAGCTGCCCATGAAGCCGGCGGTGATGCGCTTGTCAGGGCGCTGGTAGAAGTTGATCGGCGCGTAGTTGTAGAGGTGCACGCCCGGCTCGTAGCCGCTGCCGTTCCAGATGAAGTTGCCCCTGGAGACCTGGGTGCCATCCGGGTTCAGGTCGGCCACGGTGAAGCGGCCGGGATGGGCCGTGCCGGAGCCGCCGCACACGGGCTCGTCGAAGAAGACGGCGCAGTGCGAGTAGTCGCGCTGGCCGTGGTACAGCGGGTCGTTCTCGCGCCAGGTCACCCAGCCGACCGCATGGCCGCGGTTGTCGGCGAAGCTGCCGCCGACCACGACGTCGACGTTGCGGCTGATGCCGTCGAAGCCGGAGTTGCCGGACGGCGCCTCGTAGCCGGCCTCTTCGTTCAGCTGCTGCCAGTAGCGGTTGTCGTTGTCGTGCTGGAAGGCCGAGTAGCCGAAGCTCAGGCTGATGCCCTCGAACTTGTCGTCGAGCACGAAGTTGACCACGCCGGCCACGGCGTCGGCGCCGTACACGGCCGAGGCGCCGCCCGACAGGATGTCGACGCGCTTGATCATCGCGGTCGGGACGATCGACGGATCGCTGACCTCGTTGCGGCTGAACGGCAGGCGGCGGCCGTTGACCAGGGTCAGGGTGCGGTCGGGGCCCAGGCCACGCATCGAGATGATGGGATGGCCCCAGGAGCCGTTGTTCTGGAAGTTGTCGAACACCATGTCAACCTGCGGGTACTGGTTGACCAGGTCGTCGACGTTGGTGGCGCCGAAGTGCTTGAACTCTTCGGCGGTGATCTCAGTGATCGGACTGGACGCGGTGAACGTCTGGCTCTTGATGCGCGAGCCGGTCACCGTGATCGTGTCGAGCTCGGTGGCCTGCGAGGTGCCGGACTGCGACTCCTGGGCGAGGGCAACACCAGTGCCCGCGACGGAGCTGGCGCCTGCGAACAGCGCGAGGGTGATCGCGTTGCGCAGCTTGCTGGTCTTCAACTTCATCTCTCTCTCCAAGTGCGTTCTTGGGGGTAGTTCCCGCTGACACCCAGCCTGCGGCATCAAAAAGGACGCCAATACCGGCAAGGCTGTCGCCGATACTAACCGCCCATGGAGAGGGATTAAAGGCTTCTTAACAATTGGCCCGCATTCAGGTTCGCGCGGGCGCAAGGCCCGAAAGTCCCGGATCAGGCCTTCCGCAAACAGCTGGGCCGGGGGCAGGACGCCTGGAGGTCCTGCTCGTAGCGGATGCAGGGGACCGCGCCCTCGTCCAGGCTCTCGTTGCGGGACGAGAACGGGTTGCGGCCACGGGTCACGATGTTCTCCGCGCCGACCGTGATCTGGCCGCTCCACGGGGTGCGCCAGGTCAGGCCGAGGCCCAGGCCCTCGAACCGCGGCTGGCCGGGGGTGTCGATGACCCGGCCGATGATGTTGGCGCTGAACGCGCCATAGCCGCCACCGACCTCGAGGCTGCGGGTGTCCCAGCCGTCGGCCAGGCCCTTGGGGGCGCTGGCGAAGGGGACCAGCCGGGCCCTGGCGACGGTGCCGGCGATCGAGACGAAGCCGGCGTTGCCGACGTTCTTCTGGGCGAAGACGGTCAGGTCGTTGACGTCCACGCCCGCGTCCTGGCCCGTCGCGTTGCCACGGTTCAGCCAGGCGGGCAGGTTGCCCCTGCCTTCGCCCAGGGTCAGGCCGATGCGGCCGCCGGGACGGGTGAGGGTGGCGGTCGCGGTGGCGTGGTGGTTGCCGTTCTGGTTGCCGCTCAGCTCGGCCAGCATGCAGTTGTTGGCCAGGCTGCTGATCGCGCTGAATCCGGCCCGGCCGTGGTGCTGCGGGTCCATGTTGGCCTGGATCCTGGACACGAAGCCGGTGTGCTTCTGTTCATCCGGCCGCACATTGCGGGTGGCGGTGCGCGCGGTCAGGGCTGTCCGGCCGGCGGCGGTGGCGGCGGCGGGGGCCTGTTCACGCCTTCCAGCTTAAACCGGGCATTGAAGGCTACGGTGATGCGCAGGCCCTCACCGGCCGGCTCGAAGGGAGTGACCTCGTGCAGCAGCCATGAGGGGAACAGGATCAGTTGGCCGGGCCTGAGGCGGATCGGCAGGACGCCGGTGTGGAACGGCGGCTTGAACCTGTGCGAGGCCATGTCCACGAACATCGTGTTCGTCGCGTATGGGCTGATGAAGGTCAGCCGGCCGCTGTCCGGGTTGTCCTCGTCGCCTTCCTGGCAGACGCAATAGACCCCGGACCACGAATGCATGGGGTGGTTGTGCACCCCGAAGTAGCCCCCCCCGCGGGTGACATGGAACCAGGATTCGAGCGCCACGTGCAGGCGCTGCAGGGTGGCCAGGTCGTAGCCACACAGTTCGCCGATGCTGTGGTACAGCGTGCCCAGGCAGAACCTGGAGAGCCTTGCGACCGCCGGGTGGTCCCAGTCGAACAGGTCGAACCTGCTTTCGAACAGCTGCGCGTTGCGGTGCGTGAACGGATCCGGGTTGGCGTACCTGCCGCCCTGGTCGGCGCATTGCACGAAGAGGGCCTTCAGTTCCTCGTTGAGGGAGGCGTAGTCCTCAAGGTGCTCGACGACGATGGGGACGGCGAATGCGGTCGTGATCTCGGCCATGTGCGGGGGATCCCTCGTAGGCAGCCGGCATTGCCGGATGCCGGCGCATGCCGTTCAGGATACATTGGAGGGCGGCCCGCGGTGGCGGCATTGGCAGGAATGGACATGCAATCCGGGGACGACGGTATCGGACGCCGACGTGAAGCCTGGTCGGCCTACTGGGGAGCGGGACAGTTGCATTCCTGCCTTGGCGACTTCATGGAGGCGCGCGACGGCGATGTCGTCCGGTTCTGGCGGGAGGACTTCTCGCGCATCCCGGAAGGCGGGCGCGTGCTTGACCTCGGGACGGGCAACGGTGCCTTGCCGAAGCTGCTGTTGGAGCTCCGTGGCGCCGCCGTCGCCGTGGATGCCGTGGACCTGGCCGAGCTGCGGCCGGCATGGCTGGCCGGCCATGCGCAGGCGTACCCGGTCACGTTCCATTCCGGCGTCCGGATGGAATCCCTGCCTTTCGCGGCGGGGACGTTCGATCTGGTCATCAGCCAGTTCGGGCTGGAATACGCGCGCTGGCCGGATGCCCTGGACGAGGTGGCGCGCGTCTGCAGGCCGGGGGGCGGTGCGGCGTTCGTCATGCACCATGCCGGCTCCCTGGTGGTCCGCGTCGGGCGCGAGGAACTTGCCCAGCATGAATTCCTGCGTGGGGAAGACGGGCTGATCGCTGCCGCGCGCGCCATCCTGCCGCACGTGGTCCGGATCGCGTCCGGGGTGGCACCGGATGCCGCGGCGGAACAGGCCCGGAAGCGGTACAACGAGGCGATGCGCCGGATCGGGGAGCGGGTCGGAAGCGGGGACGTGCCCGCCGGCCTGCTGGTCGAGGTCCGCGAGCAGGTCCACGGCATCGTCGGTGGGCGGGACGGCCTTGCGCCCGTGGCTCGCGGCGCGGCGCTCGAACGCTACATCGAGGCGCTCGACCACGCGATGACGAGGACGCGCGAGCTGCTGTCGGCCGCGCTGGACGAGGCCCGGCTGGAGAGGCTCCTCGCCTGCCTGCGCGGGCGCATGCCGGGACGCAGGGTCGAGGCCCGCCCGCTGCTGTATGGCGGGGACATCATCGCCTGGGGCGTCCGCGCCTGTCCCGGTTCCTGAAACGGCATCCGGTCAGGGGACGGGGGCGTCGTGCCCCTTGGCGGGGCCTGTCCGTCACGTGCCCGGCACCGGCATGCACGAAAAAGGAAGGGACCGGATGACCGGCCCCTTCCAGGTACCACACTGGCCGCTTCCGATCAGAAGCGCTGCGTGTAGCGGATGTACGGCACGCGGCCCCACGGATCGTACAGGTAGGTATCGACCGTGTCGGAACCGTAGTACTCGTACAGGTAGTCGCGGGTCGGCTTGCGATCCAGGAGGTTCTTCACGCCGAGGGTGATCGTGGCGTTCCACGGAGCCCTGTAGTTGACCTGCAGGTCGTGGGTCACGTAGGACGCGATGGTCTTGCCGACCAGGCCCTCGTTGTACTCCTCCCAGCTCACGCCGGCCGGCAGACCGTACTGGGAGTCACCCAGCCAGTCGCGCCAGGTGAACGACTGGGTGTGGTGGATGTAGCTGATGTTCCAAGCCACGTCCCAATCGTTGAACGACCACATGTTGTTCAACAGGGCGCGCAGGCGCGGATAGCCCGGACGGCCGGCGATGTTCACGCCGTTGCTGCCGGACCAGTCCGCCACGTAGGTGGCGATGAACTGGTTGCGCAGCGTGCCCCAGTTGCCCAGGTCGAAGTTGGTGCGGACCGTCAGGTCGTAACCATTGGTCTTGGTCTCACCCAGGTTGGCGTAGCCGGTCTGGCCGAACACGATCTCGCCGTTCGGGCCGAACTCGACGCCCAGGCCCCACGACGGATTCGGCGCGCTGGCCTGCGAGCCGGTCGGGAAGACCGAGATGCCCGGCGGGCAGTTGGTGGTCGTGATGCCCGACAGGCAGTTCGCGATCGTGGTGACGCTGAAGCTGGCGATCTGGTTGGTGATCCGGATGTTGTAGTAGTCAAGCTGGACGCTCAGCCAGTCGGTGGCATCCCAGACCACGCCCAGGCCCCACTGCTTCGACTGCTCCGACTCGAGGTTCGGGTTGGCGATCGAGTAGGTGTTCACCTGCGTGGAGCAGGTCGGGGTGCCGCGCAGAGTCTCGCAGGTCGGGCGGTGGCTGGTGGCGGCCGCGCTGAACGACGGCTTCTGGGTCAGGATGTCCAGCGACGGAGCACGGAAGCCCTCGCCGTAGTTGGCGCGGATCTTCAGGTTCTCCAGCGGCTGCCAGCTCGCCGAGATCATCGGTGCGAAGTCGCTGCCGTAGTCGCTGTAGCGGTCGTAACGGCCCGCCAGGTCAACCTCGAACTTGTCGAAGATCGGGAAGAGGACCTCGAAGTAGGCGGCGTACACGTCGCGGCTGCCCGAGGCCGAGTTGCCCGCCGAACCCACGATCTGGCCCGCCTCGGACAGCGGGTCGTAGTTGTCCTGGTAGTACTCCTCGCGCCACTCGCCGCCGATGACCATGCTGGCGGTGCCGCCCGCCATCTCGAACAGGTCGAAGCTGGCGCTGCCGAAGAACTCCTTGGTGTGGGTCTTCATGTCGCGCGAGATGGTCGCGGTGAAGTCCAGCACATTGTCCGGGCTGAACGGGTCGTAGATGTTGTAGCCACCGTTCGTGATCGCGACCTGGGCCAGGCCGCCGACGACGTAGTTGAACCCGAGGTCGGTCGCGCGCGACTGCGTGTAGCGGGTGCCGAACTCGACGTCGACCTCGCCGACACGGCCCTCGAAGCCCGCCATGATGTTGGCGGTGGTGTTCTCGAGCAGCGAGTCGCGGGTACCCAGCGCGGCGAAGCGGTGGAACAGGTACAGCGTCTGGCCGGCGAACTGCTGGTAGTACGGGTCGTTGGCCAGCGGGTTGTAGCCGTCGAGGTTGGCCGGGTGGTTCGGGCTGTCCGGATCGAGGCGGATGGCGCCGCCCGGGAACGGGCTGGACGGCACCGGGGCGTAACGGCCACGCGCCTCGGACTTGGTCACGCTGGCGGTGAAGTAGGTCGACCAGTCGTCGTTGATCTGGTAGTCACCGCGGAAGAACACCGACTTGTTGGTGAGGCTCGTCAGGTTCGCCGAGGTGGCAGAGTGGTCGAACTGGCACTGCCAGTTGTCCGGGTTGGAGCCCGACATCCAGAACAGGTCGCTGTCGTCGCCGTTGGTGCACAGGCCCGGCACGGCGGCGCCGAACTGCGGATGCTTCAGGCGGGTGCCGGAGCTGAAGGTGGTGCCGGTGGCGAAGTTGTTCGAGTAGGTCGAGGCACCGCGCGAGCTGTACCAGTAGTCGCGGTCGCGGGTGAAGATGATGTCGCGGTGGCTGTGCGAGGCGCCGCCCATCACGCGGCCGCGGTCGCCCGAGGCACCGAACAGCACGCTCCACTCCTCGGTGTCACCGCCCGGGTTGCTCGGACGGCCGACGCCGAACGTGGCCTGGACGCCCTCGTAGTCCTTGCGGGTGATGATGTTGACCACGCCACCGATGGCGTCGGAACCATAGATGGCCGAAGCGCCGGACGGCAGGATCTCGATGCGCTCGACGGCGGCCATCGGGATCGAGTTGAGGTCCTGGGACGAGCCGGTCATCGGCGCGGTCGGCGCGCGGCGGCCATCGATCAGGATCAGGGTGCGGTTTTCGCCGAGGCCACGCAGGCTGAGGCCGGAGAAGCCGCCCCACGAGCTGCCCGAGCTGGACTGGTAGGAACCGAAGCTGTTGAACGAAGTGTCGCGCAGGAAATCGGCAACGTTGATGTCACCGCTGGCCTCGATCGAGGCGCGGTCCATCACGATCACGGGCAGCGGGCCCTCGATCTCGGCGCGCTTGATGCGCGAACCGGTCACGGTCAGGCGATCAAGCGTGGTCGCGTCATGGGACTGCGATTCCTGGGCGAAGGCGACGCCAGTGCCCGCGAAGGCGGTAGCGCCCGCAACGAGTGCGAACGAAATCGCATCGCGGAGCTTGGTGGTCTTCAAGGTCATCTTTCTCTCCAAGTGATCTTGGGGGAATTCCCACAGGCACCCTGCCGGAGATCCCCAACCAAGGGACCAAAGCCGGCAAGGTTGCCGGTGATACTAACTGCCCATGGAGAGGAATTAAAGGGTTTTTTAACAATTGGCCCGCATTCGGGTTCGCGCGGGCGCAAGGCCCGGAAGGCCCGGACCAGGCCTTCCGCAGACAGCTGAGCCGGGGGGCAGGACGCCTAGAGGTCCTGCTCGTAGCGGATGTAGGGGACCGCGCCCTCGTCCAGGCTTTCGTTGCGGGGCGAGAACGGGTTGCGGCCACGGGTCACGATGTTCTCCGCGCCGACCGTGATCTGGCCGCTCCACGGGGTGCGCCAGGTCAGGCCGAGGCCCAGGCCCTCGAACCGCGGCTGGCCGGGGGTGTCGATGACCCGGCCGATGATGTTGGCGCTGAACGCGCCATAGCCGCCACCGACCTCGAGGCTGCGGGTGTCCCAGCCGTCGGCCAGGCCCTTGGGGGCGCTGGCGAAGGGGACCAGCCGGGCCCTGGCGACGGTGCCGGCGATCGAGACGAAGCCGGCGTTGCCGACGTTCTTCTGGGCGAAGACGGTCAGGTCGTTGACGTCCACGCCCGCGTCCTGGCCCGTCGCGTTGCCACGGTTCAGCCAGGCGGGCAGGTTGCCCCTGCCTTCGCCCAGGGTCAGGCCGATGCGGCCGCCGGGACGGGTGAGGGTGGCGGTCGCGGTGGCGTGGTGGTTGCCGTTCTGGTTGCCGCTCAGCTCGGCCAGCATGCAGTTGTTGGCCAGGCTGCTGATCGCGCTGAATCCGGCGCGGTCGCAGAGCAGGGCCAGGGAATTGCCGGATTCGATGCCGAAGGCGGCGTCGAGCGTGTTGCTGCCCGAGCGCCAGCGCGCGCCAGCCTGCCCCGGCGCGGGTTCGAGGATCAGGAAGGCCTGCACCTTGCCGCTGGCGTTGTCCACGACCGGCAGGACTTCCTGGCCGCCACGCCTGTCCTGCGCATGCGCGCCCGCCGCCATGCCAAGGGCAAGCAGCAGCAAAGCGGCGACGGTGGCAGGACGGAATCTCATGGGCGTGCTATGGACCCTGGACGGCGGCCGAAGTTCCTTTCCCGGGACGGGGCCAGTCTAGCGGTTTTATGGAATGTTAACAATCCGGCCGTGAGCCGCATGTACGGGCCGTCCCGGCTACTGTAGCCGTTCCGTGGCCCCGGGCAACGGCTCCGGGTGCGCGAACAGGGCGGCCAGTTCCCCGGCGTCGAAGGTGTACTGCTGGCCGCAGAACTCGCAGCCGACCCGGACGCTGCCGTCCACGAGGGCGGCCTCGGCCTCCTCACGGCCCAGCGACTGGAGCATGGACTCGACCCGCTCCCGGGAGCAGGAGCAGCCGAAGCGCAGGTCGCGCCCGCCCAGCAGCTGCGGGGCGTCCTCGTGGAACAGGCGCAGCACCAGGGTTTCCACGGGCGTCTTCAGCAGCTCGCCCGTGGACAGGGTGTCGAACAGGGCGCTGGCACGCGTCCAGCCGTCCCCGTCGCCGCCGTCGCCCGGCAGCTTCTGCAACATCAGGCCGGCCGCGCGCTCGCCGTCGGCGGCGAGCAGCACCCGGGTCGGGAGCTGTTCCGACTGGCGGAAGTAGTCCTCGAAGGCGCTGGACAGGGAGTCGGCTTCCATCGGCACCAGTCCCTGGTAGCGGACGGGTTCCCCGTGCGGGGAGCCCGGGTTCTCGATGGTGATGGCGAGCACGGCGCCGGGCGCCAGTTCGCGCAGGTCGCGGCTGTCGGGGAGCGCGCCGTCGCCGGCAAGCCGGGCGATGCCGCGCAGGGTGCCGCCCGCGGTGCACTCGGCGAACAGCATGCGCAGGGCATCCTGCCCGCCCAGCTGCACCGACAGCCGCCCGTCCACCTTGGCGTGCCCGGTGAACAGCGCGGACGCGGCCAGCGCCTCGCCCAGCAGCTCGCGGATCGCTGCCGGGTGCGGGTTGCGCGCCAGCACCTGCGCCCATGTGTCGCGCAGGGCCACGTGCACGCCGCGCACGCCGGCATCGGCCATGAGGAAGCGGGTGAGGTGGTCGGGAGCGTGTTGCGGTTGCAGGTGCATGCGTGGGGGCCCGGGTGGGAAAGGAAGCGGTGGGGGAGGTGGTGGCGGATAATGCCGCGACGACGGTGGGATCCACCATTGGCTCCGGAATGGGGGCGGACGCATGACGATGCAAGCCCGCAAGGGCGCGGGACGCGCGCGGCCGGGCCGGCGCTGGCTGCGCAGGCTGCTGATGCTGCCGGTGCTGTTCGTGGCGGTCACGGTGGCGCAGGTGCTGTGCCTGCGCTTCGTGGATCCCCCGTTCACTTCGTTCATGGCGATCCGCCAGGCGGAGGCGTGGCTCGAGGGCGACCGGTCGTTCCGCATCGCCTACGAGTGGCGCGACCTCGAGGACATGGCGAAGGTTCTGCCGGTGGCGCTGGTGGCGGCGGAGGACCAGTCGTTCGCGGGCCACCACGGCTTCGACCTGAAGGCGATCGAAGAGGCGCGCAGGCGCAACGAGCGTGGCGGTCGCCTGCGCGGCGGCAGCACGATCACCCAGCAGCTGGCCAAGAACCTGTTCCTCTGGCAGGGCACGGGCCGGGTCTCGCGCTGGGTGCGCAAGGGCATCGAGGCCTGGTACACGGTGCTGATCGAGGCGACGTGGCCCAAGCGCCGGATCCTCGAGGTGTACGCCAACGTCGTCGAGTTCGGCGACGGCGTGTACGGGGCCCAGGCCGCGGCGCGCGCCTACTTCCGCAAGGACGCATCCCGGCTCACCGCGGCCGAGAGCGCGCGGCTGGCGGCGGTGCTGCCGAGCCCGAAGCGCTACAGCGTGACCAGCCCCGGCCCCTACGTGCGCAACCGGGCGCGCTGGATCGAGCGCAACATCCAGCGGATCGGCGGCCCGGGCTACCTGGATACGCTGGAGTAGGCCCCGGTCGGCTACGATGGCGCGATGGCACGCGACAAGCTGACATTCGTGGTGGCGGCCTTCAACGAGGCCGAGACCCTGCCCCTGCTGCATCGCCGCATCGCCGCGGCCGTGCAGGCGGCGGGCGCTGCCGCGCCGGACGTGTCCATGCTCTACGTGGACGACGGCAGCACCGATGGCACGTGGGAGGTGCTGCGCGGGATCGCCGATGCCGACCCGCGGGTCTCGCTGCTGCGCCTGTCGCGCAACTTCGGCAAGGAGGCGGCGCTGACCGCCGGCCTCGACCACGTGCGCGAGGGTGCGGCGCTGATCCTCGACGCCGACGGCCAGGACCCGCCGGAGCTGTTCATGCAGTTCGTCGCGAAGTGGCGCGAGGGCTACGACGACGTCTACGGCACGCGCATCCAGCGCGAGGGCGAAACCTGGCTGAAGAAGGCGACGGCCCACCTGTTCTACCGGCTGATGCGGCGCCTGTCGAAGACGCCGATCCCGGTGGACACCGGCGATTTCCGGCTGCTGTCGCCGCGCGCGCTGGAGGCCCTTCGGCAGCTGCGCGAGCGGCACCGGTTCATGAAGGGCCTGTTCGGCTGGGTCGGCTTCAACCGGGTTTCGATCCCGTACGACCGTGCGCCGCGCGCGGCCGGCAGCAGCAAGTTCGGCTACTGGCGGCTGTGGAACTTCGCGCTGGATGGCATCACCAGCTTCACCACCGCGCCGCTGCGGCTGGCGACCTACATCGGCCTGGTGACCGCGATGCTGGCGTTCGCGTTCGCGTTGTGGGTGGTGTTCAAGGCGCTGCTGTTCGGCGACCCGGTCGCCGGCTGGCCGACGATGATGACGGTGATCCTGGGGCTGGGCGGCGTCCAGCTGATCGCGCTGGGCATGATCGGCGAGTACCTGGGCCGGCTGTACATGGAGTCCAAGCAGCGGCCCCTGTACCTGGTCGAGGACTGGCGCCCCGCGCGCATGGGAGTATCCTCGGGGTCGGGCGAGGCCACGGGAGGGGCAGACCATGCGCACCGTGAGGCAGTTGCTGGACGCGAAAGCGCCTGAGATCCACTCCGTTCCACCCGGCGCGCCGGTCATCGAGGCGATCCGGCTGATGGCCCTGAAAGGCATCGGCGCGGTGCTGGTGATGGAAGGGCCGCGGCTGGTGGGCATCCTGTCCGAGCGCGACTACGCGCGGAAGGTGGTGCTGGAGGGGCGTTCGTCGAAGGACACCCCGGTCCGCGACATCATGACCGCGGATCCCATCACCGTGACTCCGGGCGACGATGCATCACGCTGCATGCGGCTGGTGACCGACCACCGCATCCGCCACCTGCCGGTGGTGGAGGGCGGCAGCGTGGTCGGCGTGGTCTCGATCGGCGACCTCGTGGCCGCGGTGATCGAGGACCAGCGGATGGAGCTCGACCAGCTGCAGCGCTACATCGCCGGCTGAATCACCCGCCGGCGCCCGGCGCCAGCACCTGCGCCATCACCGCGACGTAGTGGCACACGCTGCCGGCGAGCACGAACAGGTGCCAGATCGCGTGCGAGTAGCGGATGGACTCGCGGTGGTAGAAGTACGTGCCCGCGGTGTAGCAGGCGCCGCCGGCCAGCAGCCAGCCGAGCGTCCATCCGTCCAGCGCCGACAGCATCGGCCTGGCCGCAACCAGCACCAGCCATCCCATCGCGACGTAGATGGCGGTGGACAGGCGCCTGAACCGCCCGGTGTAGAACAGCTTGAACACCACGCCGGCGATGGCGAGGGTCCAGATCGCGGCGAACAGCCCCCACCCCCACGGCCCGCGCAGGCCGACCAGGGTGAACGGCGTGTAGGTGCCGGCGATCAGCAGGTAGATCGCGCAGTGGTCGAACACCTTCAGCCGGCCCTTGGCCACCGGGTGCTG
>CALLKI010000071.1 GCA_938008415.1 uncultured Luteimonas sp.
CATTGCGTCCGCCGCGCCCGCGGCCAACCAGGACGCGCCTTATCACGACCTGTTCTCGCTGCTGCACAAGCTCGGCCGCGTGCGGCAGCTAGCGATCGAGGACTGGCAGCGCCTCACCGACCTGATCGAAGCCGAAGGCCGGCCCCTGGAGCGGATGACCGTGGGCGAGCTGATCGCCCTCCTGGACCTCGCACTGATCGCCGCCGGCTGGCGCACGGGAGGTGCGGCATGAAGGCCACGGTCACCTTCCAGATCGACACCGACGCCCTGCATTGCCTGCGCGACGACTACCTGGCCGCGCTGTGGCACGTGGCGCAAGCCAACCCGGCGCCGATCGAGCAGGACGCGCCCGGGCGGCTGGCCGAGCACATCGGGCGGGAGATCATCCGCCGCTGGCTGGCGGCCACACCGCCGCTGCTGTGGGAACACCAGGGCGCACACGCGGAGTTCTGCCGCCGGCTGGCGCAGGAGGCGCGGGCATGAGCGCGCTGACCATCGCCGGCACCGGCATCCGCACCCGCCGCAGCGGCAACCCGATGCGGGTATGGATGTTCGCGTACGGGCCGGGGGAGGTGCTGCCATGAGGTGGGGCCGGTTCCTGGCAGGCCTGGCGCCGCGCGACCGGGCCGACCACTACCGTGAGTGCCTGCAGGCGCTGTGCGATCTGATGGATCCGGACACGACGCTGGACGCGGCGGTCCGGCGGCGGGTGGCGTTGCTGCTGGACCACCTGGTCGGCGGGCTGGACGGCGCGCTCCAGGACGCCGCGGGGCAGGAGGCCGCGTCCACGCCGGCGGAGGGCCGCGATGGAGGCTGATCTGCTGCACCAGGTGCTGGCGCGCGTGCAGCAGGACTACGGCTTCAAGCCGCCGCGCGGGGAATACCTGCGCGGCGGCCGCTGCCCGGCCTGCGGACGCAAGGAACTGTACGCCAACGCCAGCCGGCCGTGGGTGCTGCGCTGCGGGCGGCTGAAGAACTGCGGGCAGGAGTTCCCGGTCAAGGAGCTCTACCCGGATCTGTTCGACGACTGGAGCAAGCGGTTCCAGCGCAGCGACGCCAAGCCCAACGCTGCGGCCGATGCCTACCTGCAGTTCAACCGCGGCTTCGACATCCGGGCCATGGCCGGCTGGTACACGCAGGAGACGTACTACGACCGGTCCATCGGCCAGGGCACGGCCACGGTGCGGTTCCCGCTGGACAAGGGCGGGTACTGGGAGCGGCTGATCGACCGGCCGGGCCGCTTCGGCAAGCAGAAGGCGCGGTTCGCGCCGGGCCAGAGCTGGCGCGGGGTGTGGTGGGTGGCGCCGACGCTCAAGAACCGGCTGGCCTCCCACGAATGCCGGGAAATCTGGATCGTGGAGGGCATCTTCGACGCGATCGCGCTGATGCAGCACGGCATCGATGCGGTGGCGGCGCTGAGCTGCAACGCCTTCCCCGGCGAGAGCCTGGAGGCGCTGGCCAAGGTGCGCGCCGGGCATCTGCCCACCCTGGTGTGGGCGCTGGACAACGACGTGGCCGGGCAGGGCTTTCTGGATGGCCACGTGCGGCAGGCGAAGAAGCTCGGGTTCACCAGCCGGGCGGCCCTGATTCCGCAGCCGCCCGGCCGCAAGCTGGACTGGAACGACTTGCACCTGCGGGCGCTGGCCATCGCCGACCCTGCGGAAGGCGCCAAGCGCTGGCAGCGCGACATCGAGGAGGCCCGCTACCACGGGGCGCTGGCCCTGGCCGACAGCCCCAAGGCCAAAGCCATGCTGATGTACCGGCACACCCGGCGCACGGCCTTCGACCTTGAGTTCGGCCACCGGATGTACTGGTTCCAGATCAACGCGGCGGCGTTCGAGAAGAAAAAGGCGGAGTACCTGGGCCAGCACGACCTGGACGAGCTCGACGACGAAGCCGAAGCCAAGCTGGAAGCGGCGTGCAGCAGCGTGACCGAGATCGCGCCATGCCGCTTCCAGGCGCTGTACTTCCAGCGCAATCCGGTGACCGACGAGAGCTGGTACTTCTTCCGCGTGGACTTCCCGCACGATGGGCCGTCGGTCAAGAACACCTTCACCGGCAAGCAGACCACCAGTGCGGCCGACTTCAAGGCGCGCCTGCGCAGCATCGCCGCCGGCGCGGGCTTCAGCGGCAACCAGCACCAGTTCGACACCATCATGGACCGGCAGTTGTTCAACCTGCGCCAGGTGGAAACGGTCGACTTCGTGGGCTACTCGCGCGAGCACGGGGCCTGGGTGTTCAACGATTTTGCCGTGCGCGACGGGGCGGTGATCGAGGCCAACGCGGAGGAGTTTTTCGAGTTCGGCAAATTGCGTCTGAAGACCACGCAGAAGAGCATCGCGCTGGCGGTGAACCGGGATCCGGAGGCGTTCCGCACCGACTGGGTGCAGTGGCTGTGGACGGCCTTCGGCACGCACGGGATGGTGGCGCTGGCGTTCTTCTTCGGCAGCTTGTTCGCCGAGCAGATCCGCGCCGCGCACAAGAGCTTCCCCTTCCTGGAGGTGACCGGCGAAGCCGGCGCGGGCAAGACCACGCTGCTGACGTTCCTGTGGAAGCTGCTGGGCCGCAGCGACTACGAGGGCTTCGACCCGAACAAATCCTCGCTGCCCGGGCGCAGCCGGGCCATGGGGCAGATCAGCAATATGCCGGTGGTGCTGCTGGAGTCGGACCGCAGCACGCCGGACAAGTCGCACGCCAAGAGCTTCGACTGGGACGAGCTGAAGGACTTCTACAACGGCGGCACGCTGCGCACGCGCGGGGTGAAGAACGGCGGCAACGAGACCTACGAGCCGCCGTTCCGGGGCACCATCATCATCAGCCAGAACGCGGCGGTGGATGCCAGCGAGGCCATCCTCAGCCGCATCGTGAAGCTGCATTTCGTGCGGCCCACGGTCACCACCGAGAGCCGGATCGCGGCCGACAATCTGAACCACGTCGGCGTGGAGGAGGTCAGCCACTTCATGCTCAAGGCGATCCGCGCCGAAGCACGCATCCTGGAAACCTACCAGGCGCAGTTCCGCCATTACGAGGAGCAGCTGCGCCGCCATCCGGAGCTGCGTATGGAGCGTATCGCCAAGAACCATGCGCAGATGCTGGCGCTGCTGGACTGCCTGCGCTTCGTGGTGGACATCCCCGCCAGCTGGCTGGAGGCCACCCGCCAGGCGTTGGTGGGCATGGCCGTGCAGCGGCAGTGGGCGCTCAACGCCGACCACCCGCTGGTGCACGAGTTCTGGGAAGTGTTCGAGTACCTGGAATCGGTCGCCGATGGACCGGTCGTGAATCACGCCCGCGACCCGGAACTGATCGCCATCAATCTGAACCACTTCCAGAAGAAGGCGATGGAGCACAACCAGCGCATCGCCGACCTCAACACCCTGCGGGCCCTGCTGCCCAACAGCCGGCGGCACCGCCTGGTGCGCATCAACCACCCGGTGTCCAGCGCCTTGTTCAGCCGGCCCGACCCGCACGATGACTTCGGCGACCAGCGGGTGCCGCGCACGGTGAAGTGCTGGGTGTTCGAGCGGCGGACCTGATCCATGGCCCGAGATCCGCGCATCACGCCCGCCGAACTGGCCCTGGTCCGCGCCCTCGCGGCGCGGATCGTGGAGGGCTATCTGCACGAAAAAGCCCAGCGGCAGCAGGCAGATAGCCCCATGCGTCCAAATCCTGTCCCGTTGCCGACGCCGCTACGGCCTGTCTAGCATCCGACGCCATGCGTGTAGCCGCCTACGCCCGTTACAGCAGCGACAACCAGCGCGACGCTTCCATCGACGACCAGTTGCGCAACTGCCGCGCCTACGCGCGGCGCCAGGGCTGGCCGGAACCCAGGCCCTACACCGACGCGGCGATCAGCGGCGCCCGCAACGACCGTCCCGGTTACCGCGCCCTGCTGGCCGACGCGCATCTGTTCGACGTGATCCTGGTCGATGACCTCTCCCGCCTGAGCCGGGACAGCGCGGAGCTGGCGCACGCCGTGCGGCGGATGAAGTTCCACGGCGCGCGGCTGATCGCCATCAGCGACGGCGTGGACACCGACCGGCGATCGCACAAGCTCGATGTCGGCATGCGGGCGCTGATGTCGGAGCTGTACCTGGACGACCTGGCCGACAAGACCCATCGTGGCCTGACCGGCCGGGCCCTGGCAGGGGCCAGCGCCGGCGGCCTACCCTACGGCTACCGGGTGGTGGGCACCGGGCAACGCGAAATCGACCCGGACCAGGCCGCGGTGGTGCGGCGCATCTTCCAGGAGTACCTGGCCGGCCGCAGCCCGCGCGAGATCGCTGCGGGACTCAACCGCGAGCACGTGCCCTCCCCGCGCGGCGGCGCGTGGGCCATGTCGGCCATCTACGGCGACACGCGCCGGGGCATCGGCATCCTGGCCAACCCCATCTACGCCGGCCGGCAGATCTGGAACCGCTCACGCTGGATCAAGCACCCGGACACCGGCAAGCGGGTGCGGCAAGAGCGGCCACCGCAGGAGTGGATCATCAGCGAGCATCCGGAGCTGGCCATCGTCGACGCTGCGACCTGGGATGCCGCCCAGGCGCGCCTGCAGGCCCGGCAGCACCGCCCGGCCAACGGCCGGCGCGGGGGGCCGGGCCGCAGCCCGCGCTACCTGCTGTCCGGGCTGCTGCGCTGTCCCAAATGCCGCGGCCCGATGGTGATCGTGGACGCATACCGCTACGGGTGCAGCCGGGCCAAGTCCACCGGCGGCACAGGCTGCAGCCACACCTCTGGCGTCCCCCGACGTGCGCTCGAGCGCGGGCTGTTGCAGCACCTCGTCGAGCATCTGGACCGGCCGGAGATCTTCGCCGCGCTCCGTACTGCCGTCAGCGAGGCGCTGGCCTGCGCCGGCCCCGACTTGGCGGGGCTGCGGCAGCAGCTGGCCAAAGCCGAGCGCGTGCGCGAGAACATCGCCGCCGCCCTGCGCGCCGGCATCATCACCCCGACCACCCGCGAAGAGCTGGAACGCGCGGAGGCGGAGATCGCCAGGATCCGCACCGAGCTCGAGGGGGCCCGCACCTGGCAACCTGCCCAGATCGTCCCGCGCCTGGCCGAACGCTGGCGGCATGCCCTGCTGACCCTGACCGCGTACCGTACCGACACCCTCGCCGCCCGCGAAGTGCTGGCCGAACTGGCTCCGGACGGCATCACCGTCACCACAAGCGAAAACGGCGACCTCGTCGCCGAGATCGCCGCTTCGCCTGTGCAGCTAAACGTGGTAGCGGGGGGGCGCTCCGTACTCTGGCTGTCACAGCCGATTCGGATCAACATCCTTCGCTGAGCGCGGCATTCTACAGATCGACCAGCCAGAGGACAAGTCGCCCGGCTACCAGTCTGGCGGCAGCCACACGCTCCGTCGTTGTTGTGAGCTCCGGGCGCGGGGCTGGGGCCGATCGACTTTGCCGTGGCCGGGCAGCGCTCGGCCACCGCTCTGCCGGCTGCCCAGGAGACCATGTGTTGCGCTTGTCATGGAAGTGACGGAAATCGCCCTGATTCAAAAAAATCTGTGGCCATCGGAAACGGGTTACAAAGGTTACATGCCGGTTCTCATTGAGATTTACCACTTACAATTCAATGACTTATGAAACATTGTTAAAGGTTACATTTGGGTAACTTTTAGGTTGTCATGCAACCTTGCAGAAGGTTGCTTCGTCGACCTCGACAGCCCTTTAAAATCAATGACATAACCTCGCATGCAACCTGATGTAACCTTTCCGGGTTGCATGATTACTTCATGCAAATCAATCACTTAACCTGGAAATTCGGGGCATGTAACCTTTGCAACCCGTTTCCGATGGGCACGGAGAAATTGGCCCGCCGCGGCCGGCCCTCCCCCCTCATGTTCCACGCAGGGAATCGCAGGGTTCCACGCGCCCACGTCAGCGACGCCACGCCTGATGCGCCGTGGCGATCCTCCACTTGCGGGTGTGCAGAAAAAACCGCATGCGAAGCGCCGGCGTGGCGCGGGGAGAATGCGGCGCGCGGCTGGTGCCGGCGGTGGTGGCGGACGCCGCGGCACGAAAAAGCCGCCTCGAGGGCGGCTTGTGGGGAGGGCTGGGGCCGGGCAGGGCTGCTGCGGGGCAGCAGATATCCTGGCGCGCTACGGTTGATGCTGGAACCGGGTGAAGCGGATCACCTCTTCCCCCACCCAGTCGTTGACCTTGAGCATCCTGTGCTGGAGCGGCTCGAGCTCCAGCATCGCCCAGACCTGGGCGGCCTTGCCGATGTCGCCGAACCCGCCGGCATTCGTCGGCACCACGCCCAGCAGCTGCGGCGGCACGCGCAGCGCGGCGAGCATGTCGTCGCGCGTGATGTTCTTGACGCCGGTGAACTCGTCCTTGGCGGCGACTTCGCTGACCGGGATCAGCTGGATGCCATCCTTCTTGCCGTTGGGCGAGTGGAGGAACAGGTTGCGGAAGTTGCCCGGCCCCCGGGCGTTCTTGAGCGCATCGCGCAGTGCGCTGACGTCAGCGTCGTTCACCTGTGGATCCGATAGGTACAGGATGAACCCGGCGTGGCTGCCGTTGTTGTAGTACTTGCGCCGGAACAGCGTAGCCGATTCGTTGAGCAGCGCCGCCTGCATGGCCGGCAACCACTCGGGCAGCCCGTAGATCTCCTGGTCCACGCTGGCTTCGCGCAGCTGGAACACTTTGCCGCGCGGAAATTCATGGTCCTGCCCCCAGCCTGTGACCTGGAAGAACCGCCCCGGGTCCACGCCGCGGCGCACGTACCGGGCCAACGGCGGAACCAGGGCCTGCGGCGCGCCCAGCCGATTGTCGCGGCGTTCGAGGTAGGCCATGCCGAAGGTGAGCCAGTCAGTGGCGAACTGCTCGAACGCCTCCCGCGACAGCAGCCGGTGCGGCACGAAGGTGCGTGCCAGCATGTTGCGCTTGAACATCAGCCCGGTCTGCAGGTAGACGTTGCTGCGCGTCAATCGCGCCAGCGCATGCAGTGGCAGCGGCGGCTCGTACCAGCGTCCGTTTTTCCAGCACTCCACGTAATCCAGCAACCCGCGCGAATCGAGCACGGGTTCCGGGTCACCAAACGTGAAGGCCTCGATACGCGGCTCCTGCGTCGTCGTGGTCTCGTGGATCATTACAGGATCTCCATCATGCTGCCGGAGCGCCCGGCCTGGCTCTCCAGCGGTTCGTTATGCAGGGCGTGCATCAGCGCCCAGGCCAGATCGGCGTGGCCGGTGATCCGGTTGCGCCCAGCGGTATAGGTCACCTGCCGGCCGCTGGCGGTCACCGTCTTCTGGATCGCGAGCAGCGCCTGGGTGAGATCGGTCCAGCCGGCGTCGTACTGCAAACGACGGTTCTTGATCACGTCGTAGGCCTTGAGCACCAGGGCGTTTTTCAGTTCGACCGAGTACTGCATGGCCGTCACCGCCGGGAAGAACTGCCGCACCAACTGCGCCACGCCGGACCCCATGCCGGTGGCATCAATGCCGATATAGGTGACCCAGTACCGATCGGTGACCTTGCGGATCGCCTCCGCCTGGGCCGCGAAGTCCATGCCCCGGAACTGGTGCCGCTCCAGCACCCGAAACGGCTCGCCCGGCGTGGTCGGCGCAGCCACCACCACCAGTCCGGCGCTGTCGCCGGTCTCCGCCGGGTCGTAGCCCACCCACACCGGACGATCGCCGTAAGGCCGCACGGCGAACGGCTTGAAGTCCCCGGCCCAGTCGACCAGGGCGTCCACCTGGCACGGCTGCAGCATCGCCAGCGGAAATACGCTGGCGCTGTCGTCGATGAACTTGCACAGAAACAGATTCGCGAAATCCTCCGCGCTGTACTCCAGCCGCAATTCCTCGATGTCGAACAGCGTGCAGCCGGCGCGCTCGGCATCCTCGATGGTGACGATCTGGCGCCAGATGCGGTCCTCGCACAGCCGCCCGCTGGCCAGCGCCTTGTGGCTCACGTCGATCTCGATCTGCTGCGCCGCAGTACGCCCCTTGTTGAGCCGGGTGCCATCCCAGAACGGACAGGCCTCGTGCGCCAACGTGCTGGGCGTGCTGAAGTAGGTCTTTCGCCAATGCTTGTGTGTGGCCATCGCGCTGGCCAGCTTGTTGAGCTCGCCGAACCTCGGCACCCAGAAGAACTCGTCGAAGTAGAAATCGCCGTGGTAGCCCTGCGCGGTTCGGCTGCTGGTACTGACGAAACGGATTTCCGCACCGTTGTCCAGCTTGATCAGGTCATCGTTGGCGCGCAGCTCGCGGTCCAGAACCTGGCGCACGAAGTCCTGCATGTAGTTTTTGAAGATGAAGCTCTGGTTCTTGCTGGCCGACAGGAAAATCTTGTTGTGGCCGGTTTCCAGCGCATCCACCAGCGCCTCGCGGGCGAAGTAGAACGTCGCGCCGATCTGGCGGCTCTTGAGGATGACCCGGGTACGCTGGTTCTTCTCGCGATACCACGCCCGCTGGTACTCGAAGCAGGCGTCCAGGAACGCATCCTTCAGCCGCTCGATTTCATCATCGCTGAAGGCATTCTTCTTCGGCGGCTTCTTCGGCCCTGCATTGCGGTTAGCCACCGCGGGGTTCAGGTCCGCTTCGTTGCCCCCGCCCTGGTAGCGCTGGATGCGCGCCTGCCGCTCCAGCTGCCGGTGCAGCAGGTCGATCTCCTTGAAGTCCCCTCCGCTCTTGCCCTCCTTCAGGATCAACTGCACCAGCCGCGCCTCCAGCGCCCCGCCGATCCGCTCCACGTTGCCGGCGTCGTCCCACCCGTCCCGGGCTTTCCAGGCATGGACCGTTTTCTCGTTCAGTGCCAGCTCGCGCGCGATCTCGCACACGCGCCATCCCGTCCAGTACAGGAAACGGGCACGCCGGCGCGGGTCCATGTCGACGTAGGCAGCATTCTCGATCACGGCAGCCAGCCTGCGTGATGCGGCTCAACCTCCGAAGTTCTCCACGGCGTAAATCGTCCAGCTACACCGCGCCCGCGTTGCCGCCGGCTGCCGGCCTGCCCACCCTGCTGAACCGAGATAGCGCCGCAGGCGCGTTGGGAACGAGGCCAGCATGAGCAAGAAGTACCGCAGCAAGTGGTTCCGCGTCGCGGTCGAAGGCGCCACGATCGACGGGCGCAGCATCGACCGCAAGTGGATCGAGGAAGCCGCTGCCAACTATGACCGCAACACCTATGGCGCGCGCGTGTGGATCGAGCACCTGCGCAGTCTGACTGCGGACGACAGCAGCCTGTTCCCGGCCGTTGGCGACGTGCTGGCGCTGAAGGCCGAGGAGGTGTCCATCGGCGGCGAGAAGAAGCTGGCCCTGTACGCGCAGATCGAACCCACCGAAAAGCTGGTGGAGATCGTCAACACCCGCAAGCAGAAGATCTACACCAGCGTGGAGATCACGCCGAAGTTCGCCGACACCGGCCAGGCCTACCTGACCGGCCTGGGCGTCACCGACAGCCCGGCCAGCCTCGGCACCGAGGCGCTGGTATTCAGCGCCGTGCGCCGGCAGCGCGGCGGCTGTGTCTACAGCCCCGGCGAGGAGACGCTGATCGAGTTCGAGGAAACGGACACGCCCTCGAGGCTGGATGCCCTGTTCGCCAGGCTGGAGACCCTGCTGGGCGGCAAGCCGGCACGTCCGCATGACCCGGGCCAGGAACATCTGCCCGCCCTGGTGCGCGAGTTCGCCGAGACCGCGCGCAGCGATGTCGCGGAACTGCGCGCCGCCCTGGACCGGAACGCCACCGCCCTGGCGGAGCTGCGCGCCGACGTCACCGCCCTGCGCGACCAGTTGTCCGCCACGTCGGACGGCAGCCCCCCACGTCCGGTCGTCGCCGGCGCCCACAACATCGCCCTCACCGAATTCTGAGATCCGGAGCCCCCATGCGCACTGCCACCCGAACCCAATTCGACGCCTATCTGTCGCGGATCGCGCAGCTCAACGGCGTGTCCGATGCCACCCGCATCTTCAGCGCCAGCCCCAGCGTCCAGCAGACGCTGGAGACGAAGATGCAGGAGTCCAGCGAATTCCTGCGCCAGATCAACATGATCGGCGTGCGCGACCTGGCGGGCCAGAAAGTGGGCCTCACCATCACCAGCACCATTGCCAGCCGCACCGACACCAGCGGCAGCGGCGTGCGCAGCCCCATCAATGTGGCCGACACCGACGCCCGGGGCTACGAGTGCAAGCAGACCAATTTCGACACCGGCATCCCCTATGCCCTGCTGGACGCCTGGGCGAAGTTCCCGGACTTCCAGACGCGCCTGAGCAACGCGATCCTGCGCCAGCAGGCGCTGGACCGGATCATGATCGGCTTCAACGGCGTCAGCGCCGCGGCCACCACGGACCGGGCCACGCATCCGCTGCTGCAGGACGTGAACATCGGCTGGCTGCAGCACTACCGCAACGACGCCCCGGCCCGCGTGCTGGACGAAGGCGCCACCAGCGGCGTGGTCAAGGTGGGCGGCACCAGCCCGGACTACGCCAACCTCGACGCGCTGGTCATGGATGCCGTCAACAGCCTGATCGAACCCTGGTACCAGGACGACACCCGGCTGGTGGCGATCGTCGGCCGCGACCTGCTCAACGACAAGTACTTCCAGATCGTCAACCGCAACCTGGACCCGACCGAGCAGCTGGCCGCCGACATCATCACCAGCCGCAAGCAACTGGGCGGCCTGCCGGCGGTGCGCGTGCCGTACTTCCCCACCGGCACCATCCTGATCACGGCCCTGTCCAACCTCTCGCTGTACTGGCAGGAGGACGGCCGCCGCCGCTACATCCGCGACGAGCCGGAGAAGAACCGCATCGCCAACTACGAATCGTCCAACGACGCCTACGTCGTCGAGGACTACGGCTTCGGCTGCCTGATCGAGAACATCCAGCTCGGCGACTGACGGAGGCCCGGATGAGCATTGCCCGACGCAGTTTCGAGGCCAAAGCGGCCGCCCACCGGCGCGCGCGCGCCGCCGCCGAGGCCGAGGTCGCGCGCAAGGCCGCCGCAGCGGCCGAGCCCGCCCGCGTCCAGCCCGCGATCGCCACGGCGGTCATGCCGGCGCCGGTGCAGACCCCGGCCCAGCGCACCCGGGTACGCAAGCAGACCACGGTGGAGCAGGCCGATGGCAGCGCCCTGCGAGGCGACCTCACCCAGTACGAACAGCACCTGGCCAAGCTCCAGCAGGACCGGCTGCGGCTCAAGCAAGTGCAGTCCAAGGCCGCCAAGTCCCAGATCAAGCGCGAGCTGGTGGCCGAATACGACGCCTACCTGGACGGCGTGCTGGCCGCCGACACCGGCTCCCCCGACGAAGTGCTGACCACCTTGCTGGTGTGGAACATCGACGCCGGCCGGTTCGAGCGCGCCCTGGAGCTGGCCGCCTATGCCTTCCGCCACGGCCTGGAAACCGCCGACCGCTTCAGGCGCACCCTCGGCACCCTGGTGGCCGAGGAAATCGCCGAGGCCGCGCTGGACGCCCTGGCCGCCGGCGACGCCGTCGACCGCGTGCCCGTGGACGTGCTGGCCCGCACCGCCGAACTGGTGACCGGCCAGGACATGCCCGACGAAGTGCGCGCCAAGCTCTTCCTCGCCCTGGGCCGCAGCGTGCTGGCGGATACCGGGGACGCCGGGGACGCGCCCGGCGCCGAATCGCTGTCCCATGCCGTGGACTGGCTGCAACAGGCCATCGCCCTGCACGCCGGATGCGGCGGCAAGAAGGATCTGGAGCGCGCCCAGCGCCTCCTGAAGAAACAGGCCGGCCCTGCCGGCTGACCAGGCGTCCCCGCGCACCCGCCGGCTCCGGGCATCACGCGGCCTCTCTCCCCGCGTGCGCTGCCCGGACCACCGGCGACCTGAACAGGAACCACCATGTCCGGCTTCATCGCCACCGCCCCGTCCACTGCGTCCGGCCTCGCCAACGACGGCTGGTGGCCCGACGTGTCCGTGCAGGCCGTGCGCGACGAGCTGCGCCTGGACGGCACCGTGACCGAAGCCCGCCTCGAGGCCGCCCTGCTGGCCGCGGTGATGACCGTGAACGACGAACTGGCCGCCTGGCGCGCCGCCCGGGAAGCGGAAGGCCACGCCACCCTGGCCGACGTGCCCGCCCCGCAGATCGGCGGCGTGTCGCGCCTGGTGCGGCTGTACCTGCGTGCCACCGCATGCTGCGCCGCGGCCGACATCGCCGAACAGTACCGCAGCTTCGATGCGACCAGCGCCGGCAACCAGCGCGCCGACGACCTGACCCCCTCGATCGACGAACTGCGCCGCAACCAGCGCTGGGCGATCCGCGACCTGCTCGGCGCCGGCCGCGTCACCGTGGACCTGATCTGATGCGCGTCGCCGCACGCCAGCACGACACCCTCGACGCCCTGTGCTGGCGCCACCTGGGCCGCACCGCCGGCGTCGTCGAACAGGCACTGGACCTCAACCCCGGCCTGGCCGCGCTCGGCCCGGTCCTGCCCATCGGCACCGTGGTCGTCCTACCGGACACCCCCCCTGCCACCGAGCCCCACGTCCAACGTCTTGTACAGCTCTGGGACTGACCCATGGACACCCCACGCGACCCCACCAGCATCAGCCTGCTGACCTACGCCTGGGTCATTGCGCTGTCGTCATTCGGCGGCCTGGCCAGCTTCCTGGGCAAGTACCGCCGCGGCGAAGTGCGCGCGATCAACATCACCGAGCTTGTCGGCGAACTGGTGATCAGCGCGTTCGCCGGCATCATCACCTACTACCTGTGCACGTGGTCGCAGCTGGATCCGATGCTGACCGCCGCCCTGGTCGGCATCTGCGGGCATATGGGCAGTCGCGCAGTCCTGCTGGCCGAGCAGCGCCTGCGCCGCATCGTTGACCGGATGGGGCCGCCGGATGCTTGACCCGGCCACCTTGTCCCGCGTGATGGGATGTCCGATGCGCCGCGCCGCCCACTGGGCCACCCCTCTTGCCCGTGCCATGGCCCGCCACGGCATCACCACCGCCCGCCGCGCCGCGCACTTCCTTGCCCAGATCGGACACGAGAGCGCCAGCCTCTCGCGCCTCGAGGAAAACCTCGACTACAGCGCCGCTCGTCTGCGCGAGGTCTTTCCATCCCGGTTCGACGCCACCACGGCCCGCGCCTACGCCCGCCAGCCCGAACGCATCGCCAACCGCGTCTACGCCAACCGCATGGGCAATGGCGACGAAGCCAGCGGCGACGGCTGGACCTACCGCGGCCGCGGACCGATCCAACTCACCGGCCGCGCCAACTACCGCCGCATGGCCCGGATCACCGGCCTGCCCCTGGAGGCCCAACCAGCGCTGGCCGCCGAGATCGACGCGGGCGCACTCATCGCCGCGGCGTGGTGGCAGGACGCGGGACTGAACACGCTGGCCGACACGGGCGACATCCTCGATGTCAGCCGCCGGGTGAACCTGGGCACCACCCGGACCCACCGCATGCCCAATGGACTGTCGGACCGGATCACCCGCACCCGCCGCGCCCTGGCACTGCTGGAGGCCGCCTGATGCCGTCGCTGCGCCTGCTCTCCTCGATGGCCCTGGTGGCGGTACTGGCCCTGGCCGCCGCCGGTGGCTGGTGGCAGGCGCGCCGTCTGGCCGCCGCGCAGGCGGCCGTCTCCCAGGCCGCCGCTGAACGTGCGGCCCTGCATGCCACGCTGGCGCGCCTGCGGGCCGAGCTCGACGCCGCCCGCGACACGCCCACCCTCATCACCCGTTACGTCGACCGCGTGCAGCACGTCCAGGCTGCCGCCCACGCCATCCGCCAGGAGATCCCTGCCCATGTCACGCCTGCTGCCGATGCTGCCTGCCCTGTGCCTGCTGGCTTCGTGCGCATCCACGACGCCGCGGCCGCCGGCCTGCCCGCCCCGGATCCCGCCGCCGGAGATCCTGATGCGCCCGCCCCCGGCCTTGCGCTCTCTACCGTCGCCGACACCGTCGCCGACAACTACGCCACCTGCCACGCCATCACCGAGCAACTGACCGCGCTGCAAGACTGGGCGCGGCGCCAGGCCGCGACCGAGCAGCAGCCGGGAACTGCGGCTGCCGATGCCATGGTGACCCGATGATCAAGCCCGCAGCGCTGCGCGCCGCGCTCACCGCCGCCCTGCCCGACCTGGCCCGCGACCCGGACCGGCTGCTGGTCTTCATCGACGCCGGCAGCGTCGTCTCCACCCACGCCGAGGGGCGCAGCTTCGAATACCGCTACACCCTCAACATGATCATCACCGACTTCACCGGCGACCCGGACGCGGTGATGATCCCGCTGCTGGACTGGGTGCGCGAGCACCAGCCGGAACTGATGGCCAACTGGACCCACCACGAGCGGATCACGTTCGAGGTCGACGTGCTGGCCAACGACGCCGTGGATCTGTCGATCGCCCTGCCCCTGACCGAACGCGTGGGCGTGCATACCGACGCCGAAGGCGGCACCACCATCGAACACTACCCCGAGCCGCCGCGCTGGCCGGCCCCATGATGAGCGAGCTGGACGCACTGGAAACCTGGGCGGCACCGCTGCTGGCGCGGCTGCAGCCGGCCCAGCGCACCCACCTGGCCCGCGCCATCGGCACTGCCCTGCGGCGTAGCCAGGGCCAGCGCATCGCCCGCCAGCGCAACCCGGACGGCAGCCCCTACGCCCCGCGTCGCACACGTGCACGCGTGCGCGACAAGGCCGGCCGCATCCGCCGCGCCCGGGCGATGTTCGCCGGCCTGCGCAAGGCCCGGCATTTCATCGTCCGGGCAGGCCCGGACAGCGTCGCTGTGGGGTTCATCGGCCGCACCGCCCGTATCGCCCGCGTCCACCAGGAGGGGCTGGTCGATGCCGTGGCCCCAGGGGGCCCGCGCGTACGCTACCCGCGGCGCGTCCTGCTGGGGTTCACCGACGCCGACCGTGACCGGATCCGACACCTGCTGATCGAGCACCTGGGCGCATGATCCCGCACGGCATGTACGGCGCCCGGTTGTACCGCCCCGGCTTACCGCATGGCATGGATGCGCGATCCCGATTCCGGGGCGACCATGCCAGCCATGTCCTTCACCGCGGTCGACCTCTCGCGCCTGCCCGTCCCGGACATCATCGAGCAGCTCGACTACGAAACGCTGCTCGCCGATGCGCTGGCCCAACTGCGCGCCCTCGACCCGACCTTCGACGCCCTGGTCGAATCCGATCCCGCCTACAAGATCCTGCAAGTTGCGGTGTACCGCGAACTGCTGCTGCGGCAGGACTTCAACGAACGCCTGAAGGGCACCATGCTGGCCTACGCCACCGGCGCGGCCCTGGACCACCTGGGCGCGCTGATGGGCGTGCAACGGCTCGTCCTGGACCCGGGCGATCCAGGCAACGGCATCCCCGAAACGCTCGAATCGGACACCGACTTCCGCCGCCGGATCCAACTGGCGCCGGAGGGATTCAGCGTCGCCGGCCCCGAGGGCGCATACGTCTACCACGCACTGGCGGCCCATCCGGACGTGCTCGATGCCAGCGCCACCAGCCCCTCCCCCGGCGAGGTGGTGGTCACCGTGCTGTCGCGGCATGGTGACGGCAGCGCATCTTCGTCCCTGCTCGATGCCGTATCGGCGTCGCTGTCCAGCGACGACGTGCGCCCCATGACCGACCACGTGACCGTGCAGGGGGCGACCATCGTCCCCTACGCGATCGCCGCCACCCTCTACACCTACGCCGGCCCGGATCCGGCCGTGGTGCTCGCCACTGCCCAACGCCGGCTGCAGGACTACGTGTCGCAGTCCCATCGGCTGGGCCGCGACGTCGCCCTCTCCGGCATTTTGGCCGCCCTGCATGCCGAAGGTGTCCAGCGCGTGGCCCTGTCTGCTCCCACCGCCGACATCGTTGTCGACCGCACCCAGGCGGCCTGGTGCGCCAGCATCGACATCGCGCATGGAGGCGTCGATGAGTAGCCTGCTGCCGCCGAACGCCACCCAGGCCGAACGTGCGCTGGAGGCCGTCACAGCCCGCATCGGCAGCGTTCCCATCCCGCTGCCTGCGCTGATCGACCCCGCCACCTGCCCCGAGCCGCTGCTGCCGTGGCTGGCCTGGGCGTTGTCGGTGGACAACTGGTCGGCCGACTGGCCCGTGGCCGTCAAACGCGCCCAGGTCGCCAACGCCATCCCGATCCAGCGACGCAAGGGCACCGCGGCCAGCGTTCGGCAAATTGTGGCCGCCTTCGGCGGCAACATCGCCCTCCGTGAGTGGTGGCAGCAATCGCCGCCAGGCACCCCGCACACGTTCGACATGACGCTGACCGTCGCTGCCGGCACTGCGGCCGATCCAGCGTTCATCGATGCCGTCATCCTCGGCGTCCACCGCACCAAACCGGTCCGCAGCCACTTCACATTCACCCTGGGCCTGTCGGCGGCCGGCGCCCTCGGGCTGGCCGCTGCGGCGCGCCTGATCGCCTACCGCCGCCTGCACCTGCAGCAACCTGCCCCATGACGACCCTGCCCATCCACATCACGGCCCAGGGCCGCGCCGCCCTGGTCAACGCCACCCACACCGGAACCACCCCGGTGACGATCGCCAGTATTGGCGTCACCGAGACCTGGTTCGACCCGTCCACCGATCCGCTGGCCCTGCCCGGACAAATCAAGGCCCTGTCCACCATCGCCGGCACGGTCGTGGCCGCCGACGTGATCCACGTGACCCTCCGCGACGACAGCGCGGACGCCTACGACCTGCGCGGCTTCGGCCTGTACCTTGATGACGGCACCCTGTTCGCCGTCCACGCCCAACCCGACGTGATCCTGGCCAAGACGTCCAGCACGATGCTGCTGCTGTCGGCCGACATCCAGTTGGCCGACATCGATGCCACCAGCATCACATTCGGCGATGCCAGCTTCGCCAACCCGCCCGCCTCCGAAACCATCTCCGGCGTGCTGCGCCTGGCCACCGACGCCCAGGCCATCGCCGGCACCGACCGCACCCGCGCGGTACCGCCGGGCGCGCTCAAAGCGGCACTGGACGCACGCCTGGGCCCGGCGGCCCCATCCTCGTTCATCAAGGGCCTGCTGTCGCTGGCCACGGCTGCCGCCCTGCGCGCCGCCCTGTCCATCAAGTCGGCTGCGCTGAAGGACGAAGGCGCGGGCAACGGCCTGGACGCCGACACCGTCGACGGACGTCACGCAGCCGAGTTCGCAGCGGCCGCGCATACGCACGGCTGGACCGACATCACCGGCACGCCCACCGCTTTCCCTCCGGCCGCCCACACGCACGCGGCGGCTGACATCATCAGCGGCACGCTGAATGCCGACCGTATTCCGACGCTGGCGATATCCAAAGTGGCGGGCCTGCAGGGCGCGCTGGACGGCAAGGCCAACTCCGATCACACGCACTCGGCTTCGGACATCACCAGCGGCACGCTTTCTGACGCGCGGCTGCCGAGCACGATGCATGGCAAGACGTTCCTGGACGACTGCACGATCAAGGGAAACCTTGGACTCGGCTCGCAGGCAATCTATCTGTACGAGAAGGGCAGCGACGGCAGCCTTGGCGTTCGTGTTGGTCCCGACGGTGGGCCGTACGGCTGGTTTGCGTTCAATGCGGACGGAAGGTTTGTCGTGCCAAACAACGGCGCCAGCTTTGGCGGAACCGTCTATGCAAACTACGTGACGGCAAGCGGGTTTTCGGTTGCCTCGTCACGCAAGCTGAAGCGCGATATCAGGCCGCTACACGTCGACGCCGACATCGTCGACCGCTTCCAGCCCGTGACCTTCCGGTACAAGGCCGCGCCCGAACGCGAAGTCGCCGGCCTGATCCGCGAGGATGTCGCCGACATCTTCCCGCTGGCGTGTACCGAAGACGGCATCGACTATGGCCAGCTGGTACCCCTGCTGATCGCAACGATCCAGCACGACCGCGCCCAGCTACGCGACCTGGCCGCTCGCGTCGCGGCCCTCGAACACCGGAGCAACGCATGACCAACACCCGCATCCGCACCGACGCACTCGGCAACCGCATCGAGCGCATCGCGACAGAGACTCACATCTTCTATGACCCGACCCATCCCGCCACGGCGCAGATCGTCTTCCAGGGCGAGGAATACCTGACCGATGCCGGTGGCGATACCATCGTCGCGAAGATCGACGGCCGGCAGTCGCTCCGCATCGAGCTGGCGGACATTGCCGCCAAGACCTACGACGCCGGCACTGACCCTGTGACCGGGGCCAATCTGTCGCAGATCAGCCCCGCTGGCATCGCGCAGATCATCCGCGCGGTGTACGACGCCGAGCACAACCTGGCCCATGCCGCTGGCGTCGCCGATCCTGAAGGCGCAGCATGATGCCTGCCGGGTACCGCAACAGCGCCGGCGTCGACTTCGACGAACTCTTCGACCCATACGAGCAGGGCGAAAAACCGGCACCCACGGGCTATCGCACGTCCGATGGCGCTGACCTGTGCGAGCGATATGCACCGCTCGCATACGGCAGCAAGGGGCCGGATGTCGGGTACCGCAACAGCGCCGGCTTGGACCTGTCGAACCTGTGGGCGGCGCGGGGCACGGCGCAATACATCACCTGGAACTTGCCGCCAATCTTCGCGGCCGGCAATTCGAATCAGAGTCACCCGAACGGCCACGCCTCGTTCGAACTTCGCAACAACGGGGAAATTTGGACCTACGTCAACAACCCCGGCGCGGTCGCGAACAAGCTTGCGAACTACGTTTCCGATCCGTCGAAGCTGTCGCAATACGAGGTCCTGGTCACGAAGACATCCGGCAACGCGACTGTCGAGAACGCGGGGTCGTGGCAGAACCTGGGCACGTCCCGATGGTTCGGCTTCGACGTGAACGTGTTGGACACGACCTATACCGCCGTTTGCACGGTTCAGATTCGCAAGGTCGGGACGACGACCATCGTCGCCAGCACGACGGCCAGCCTTAGCGCGCGCTGGAGTTCCGGCAGCGGTGGCGGGCCGCCGATCTTGGAGTAAGCGCGGACATTCCCGCGGCGCGAATTATCGACATACGCAAGTCCGTATGCACTGCCATTACACGACACAACGCTGCCGCCGCCGCCACCGTCGCGGCAGGATGCTCGCATGACCCGCTCCGCTGCACTCGACCGCATTGCCAACCTGATCCGCTTCGGCACCGTTGCCGAGCGCGACCTGTCGCGCGCCCTGGTGCGGGTGCGCAGCGGCGGGCTGCTGAGCGACTGGCTTCCGTGGTTGGTGCCGCATGCCGGGGCCGGGCGTACCGACTGGTCGCCGCCCGCGCTGGGCGAACAGGTCCTGGTCCTGTGCGTGGAGGGCGATGCCACTGCGGGCGTCGTGCTGCGCGCCCTGTACTCCGACGACGTGGCGCCCCCGGCCAACGCCGGGGACGTGCACCGCAGCGTCTACGCCGACGGCGCGGTGGTCGAGTACGACGCCGCCGCGCACGCGCTGACCGCCACCCTGCCCGCAGGCGCCACCGCCACGCTCACCGCCGATGGCGGCATCACCCTGAACGGCCCGGTGACGATCAACGGCACCTGCGATATCAGCGAAACGCTCACTGTCGCGGCGGACATCGACAGCAGCGGCACCCTCACCGCCAGCACCGACGTGGTGGGCGGCGGCATCAGCCTCAAGGGCCACAAGCACACCGGCGTCCAGACCGGCAGCGGCGTGACCGGAGGTCCGCAGTGAGGGGCATGAGCGCCGCTAACGGCAAAGCGCTGGAGGGCGCCGCGCACGTGGCGCAATCCATCGCCGACATCCTCACCACCCCCGTCGGTACCCGGGTCATGCGACGCGACTACGGCTCGCTGCTGCCGGAGCTGATCGACCAGCCCATCACCCCCGCCGTGCTCACCCGCATCTACGGTGCCATCGCGGGCGCGCTCATGCGCTGGGAGCCCCGCCTGCGCATCACCCGCATTGCCCTGGCCAGCGGCAGCGCCCACGGTACGTTCACCGTCCACCTGGACGGCCACCGTACCGACGTCCCCTTGGCAAGCGAATACACGCGCCTGTCCCTACCGCTCATCTTCCGCTAGGCCGCATCGAGGAGCCGATCCATGCCCGACATCTACCACCACGGCGTACTGGTCAACGAGATCAACACCGGCGCCCGCCCCATCCGCACCGTCTCCACCGCCGTGATCGGTCTGGTGGCCACGGCCGACGACGCCGATGCGACCGTCTTCCCGCTGGACCGCCCGGCCCTGGTCACCGACGTGGCGGCCGCGCTGGCCGCAGCCGGCACCACGGGCACCTTGCGCCCGGCCCTGCAGGGCATCGCAGACCAGTGCAGCCCGGTGGTGGTGGTGGTGCGCGTGGCCGAAGGTACCGGCGAGAGCCCGGAAGATATCGAAGCCGCAACCACCAGCAACGTGATCGGCACCGACACCGCCGACGGCAAGACCGGCCTGCAGGCCCTGCTGGTGGCCGAGGCGCAACTGGGCGTGCGGCCGCGGATCCTGGGCGCGCCCGGCCTGGACACCCCGCCCGTGGCCACGGCGCTTGTCACCATCGCGCAGCAACTGCGCGCCATGGCCTATGCCGCGGCCTGGCGCTGCAAGGACGTGGCGGAGGCCGTGCTCTACCGCGACCAGTTCGCCGCACGCGAGCTGATGCTGATCTGGCCGGACTTCCTGGCATGGGACACCGCCGCCTCGGCCACTGTGGCCGTGCCCGCCGTGGCCCGCGCCCTGGGCTTGCGGGCGAAGATCGACCAGGAACAGGGCTGGCACAAGACGCTCTCCAACGTGGCCGTCAACGGCGTGACCGGCATCAGCAAGGACGTGAGCTTCAACCTCCAGTCGCCCAATACCGACGCAGGCACGCTCAATGCCGCGGACGTGACCACCCTGGTCAACATGAACGGCTATCGATTCTGGGGCAGCCGCACCTGCAGCGACGACCCGCTGTTCGCCTTCGAAAGCGCCACCCGCAGCGGCCAGATCATCGCCGACACCATCGCCCACGGGATTGCCGGATTCGTCGACAAGCCCTTGCACCCGTCGATCGTCAAGGACATCGTCGAATCCATCAACGCCAAGCTGCGCAGCCTGGTCGCCCAGGGCTACCTGATCGGCGCCAGTTGCTGGTACGACGCCGACAACAATCCGGTCTCGGGCCTGTCTGCCGGCCAGCTGCGCATCGACTACGACTACACCCCGGTGCCGCCGATCGAGCAACTGGGCCTGAACCAGCGCATCACCGACAGCTACTTCGCCGACTTCGCCGGCCGCGTGGCCGGCACCTGATTCCGACTCCCCGGAGACGCCCATGGCACTGCCCCGCAAGCTGAAGAACTTCAACGTCTTCGTCGATGGCGAAAGCTTCATCGGCCAGGCCAAAACCATCACCCTGCCCACCCTCACCCGCAAGATGGAAGACTGGCGCGGCGGCGGCATGTCGGGCCCGGTGAAGGCGGACCTCGGCCAGGAGCCCATCGAGTTCAAGGCCGTCTACGGCGGCCTCATGCGCCCCCTGCTGGCCCAGTACGGGGTGACCACCCACGACGGCGTGCAGATCCGCTTCGCCGGCGCCTACCAGCGCGACGACACCGGTGCGGTGGACGCCGTGGAAGTGGTGGTGCGCGGCCGCCACAGCGAGATCGAATTCGGCGATGCCGCCGCCGGCGAGGACACCGAGTTCACGGTCACGACCCAGTGCAGCTACTACAAGCTCACGGTCAACGGCGCCGTCGTGGTGGAGATCGACCTGCCCAACATGGTCGAGACCTACGGCGGCACCGACGTCATGCGCACCATCCGCAACGCCATCGGCATGTGACGCATATCCGCGAGCGCGCCGGGAAGCCGGCCGCGCCGGACGCTGCGACGGACGGGCGCCTCACCCCGCCGGAGCGGCCCCGGATGCCGGCCGGTGGAGCGCCACCCGACAGTGAGGCTCGGGAGCGCCGGCCGACGCCCGGCGCAACACCCCATTCCCCTGCCTGGAGATCCGCATGAGCAACCCCGACGTCGCCACCGTGCCGCTGGACACGCCCATCACCCGCGGCGAGCAGACCATCGACAGCCTCACCCTGCGCCGGCCCGACGCCGGCAGCCTGCGCGGCCTGAAGCTGTTCGACGTGGTGCAGATGGACGTGCTGGCACTGCAGACCCTGCTGCCGCGCATCACCGCCCCCACCCTCACCAGCGCCGACGTCGCGGCCCTGTCCGCCCCGGACCTGTTCAAGCTGGGCGCCGAGGTCGCGGCTTTTTTCGTGCCGAAGGAGCCCGCCACGGCCTCCCCGTGACCGTGGACGACGCCATGGCCGACATCGCCGCCGTGTTCCACTGGCCTCCGTCGGAGATGGCCGCCTGGTCGCTGGCCGAGCTGATGGACTGGCGGGAACGGGCACGCCTGCGCAGCGGGGGCGAGTGATGCTAGAGTGCGCCCATGACGCTGCTCATTCTCGTCTTCGCGGGGACCGGCCTGGGCTTTCTCGGCCTGATGGTGCTATGGGCGCTCTCGCTCATGGTCGAGCCGTTCATCGGCAAGGCGCCCGCCGGCCCCTTGCCCACGGCGGAAACCGCACAGGCGCCGACCACTACGCACCGCACGCGCCTGCGCGACCGCGTGCTGCTGGTGCTGCTGGCCTCCGCCCTGGTGGGCGCCGCCCTGCAACTGTCTGGCCTGATCTGACGCGGGGCGGCGCCGTGCGCGGGAGGGCCGCGCATGGCTGACACCCTGCAACTGAAGGTCGTCCTGTCGGCCATCGACAAGGCCACCGGCCCGCTGAAGAAGCTCATGGCCGGCAGCAAGGGCGTGGCGTCGGCCCTGCGCGAGCAGTACGACGCCCAGCGCCAGCTGAAAGCCCAGCTGGCGGACATCCGCGCCTTCCGCACCCAGACCGATGCCGTGCGCCGTGCCCACGCCGCCTTCGAGGCGCAACAGGCCAAGGTGCGCGAGCTGGCGGCCCAGATGCGCGCCGCCGAGGCGCCGGGCAAGCAACTGACCCGGGCCTTCGACCAGGCCCGCCAGCAGGCCGCCCGGCTCAAGGCCGCCCACCAGCAGCAGGCCGAAGCCCTGCAACGCCTGCGCGGCAAGCTGCACGAGGCCGGCATCGGCACCCGCAACCTGGGCAGCCACGAGCGCAGCCTGCGCGGTGAGCTCGAACGCACCTCGGCCGCCATCGCGCAGCAAAAAACCCGGCTGGACAGGCTGGCCAGCGCCCAGGCCCGCGCCCAGAAGCTGCACAGCGGCGGCATGACCGTGGCCGCGCATGGCGCCGGCATGGCATTCGCCGGCCAGCGCGCCCTGCGCGCCGTGGCCGCCCCGGTGGCCGAGGCGATCAGCTTCGAGTCGGCACTGGCCGACGTGCGCAAGGTGGTGGACGGGCTGGAGGATCCGGTGGCCTTCCGGCAGATGGGCCGCGACATCCAGGATTTGTCCATGCGCCTGCCGATGACCCAGCAGGGCATCGCCCAGATCGTCGCCGCCGCCGGCCAGGCGGGCATCGCCCGCGAAGAGCTGCTGCGCTTTGCCGAAGACGCCGCGATGATGGGCGTGGCCTTCGATACCACCGCCGACGAGGCCGGCCAGATGATGGCCACCTGGCGCACCGCCTTCCGCGCCACCCAGGACGAGGTGGTCGAACTGGCCGACCAGATCAACTACCTGGGCAACACCGGACCGGCCAGCGTGCAGAAGATCAGCGCCGTGGTCACCCGCATCGGCGCGCTGGGCGAGGTGGCCGGCCTGCAGCGCGGCCCGCTGGCAGCGCTGGGCGCCACCATCGCCGGCGTGGGCGTCCAGGAAGAAGTCGCCGCCACCGGCATCAAGAACCTGCTGCTGCGCCTGACCGCCGGCGAGGCCGCCGTCAAGAGCCAGCGCGTCGCGTTCGAGAAACTGGGCCTGAGCGCGGAGCAGGTGGCCGCCGCCATGCAGACCGATGCCCAGGGCACCATCCTGGACGTGCTCGAGCGCATCGGCGCCCTCGATGCCGACGTGCAGGCCTCCGTGCTGAGCAAGCTGTTCGGCACCGAATCCGTCGGGGCCATCGCCCCGCTGCTGACCAACCTGCCCCAGTTGCGCGAGAACTTCGCCAAGGTGGCCGACGCCCAGCGCTACGGCGGCAGCATGGCCGCCGAGTACGCCAGCCGCGTGGCCACCTCGGAGAACGCCCTGCAACTGGCCAGGAACGCCGCACTGGCGCTGGCCGCCGGCGTGGGGGAGACCCTGCTGCCGGACATCAAGGCGCTGGCCGCCAGCGTGGCCGGGATGATCGAGCGCATGGTCAAGTGGACCCGCGCCAACCCCGGTCTGGTCCGTGCCCTGGCGCTGGCCGCGGCCGGCGTGGCGGCGCTGGTCACCGCCCTGGGTGGCCTGCTGACCGTCGGCGGCCTCGGCGCGATGGCCCTGGGGCAGATCCTGAAGGTGGCCAGCCTGCTGTCCGGCGGCGCCGGCCTGGCCGGCCTGCTGGGCACCCTGGGCGGCCTGTTGCCCCCCCTGCTGCTGGTGGCCGGCGCCGGCCTGCTGATCTGGAAGTTCTGGCAGCCGATCAAGGCCTTCCTGAGCGGGGTGTGGGACGGGTTCGTGCAGGGCTTGCAGCCGGTGCTGCCCGTGCTGGGCATGCTGCGCGAGACCTTGGGCAAGATCCTCGCACCCGCAGCGACCGGCGAGGCGTCACTGCTCAGGATCGCCAACGTCGGCCAGCTGGTCGGCGACATCCTTGGCCGGCTGGCGACCCTCGTCATCGTCCCCCTGGGGCTGGCGCTCCAGGGCCTGGTCATGTTCATCCAATGGGTCGGCACGCAGATCGGCCGGTTTGCCGGCTTCATCGTCGGCCACCTGTCCGCGCTGGGGACGATCCTCCAGGGCGTGTTCACCCTGGATGCGGGCACCGTCATGGCCGGCTTCCTGGCGCTGTGGCAGAACATCAACCAGTTCTTCGGCGGCCTGCCGGCCAGGCTGGCCAGCTTTGGCATTGCCATGGTGCAGGGGCTGGTGGACGGCATCCGCTCGATGCTCGGTGCCCCGGGGCGCGCGTTGGCGGAAATGGCCGACGGTGCCATCGGCACGCTCAAGAAGCTGCTCGACATCAACAGCCCCAGCCGCGTGTTCGCCCAGCTGGGCCAGCACACCATCGCCGGCCTGACGCAGGGCATCGAGGCCGCCCGCCGCGGACCGATGGCGGCGGTAGCCGGCATTGCCGGGCAGGTCACGCGGGCCGCCGGCACCGCGCTGGCCGCCGGCAGCCTGGCCGCGCCCGTGGCCGTGGCGGGTGCGGCCGCACCCGCCACCACCCCGCACTACGAGATCCACGTCTACGCCGCCCCGGGCCAGTCCGCGCAGGACGTAGCCCGCGCCGTGGCCGCCGAATTGGACCGCCGCGAAGCGGCCCGCGCCGCGCGCCGCCGGTCCACCCTGGGCGACATCGACTGAGGACCGCCGCATGCTCATGTGCCTGGGCACGTTCGTTTTCGGCCTGACCACCCTGCCCTACCAGCAACTGCAACGGCAGGCGGCATGGCGGCATGCGGCCAGCGATCGCATCGGCGCCCGCGCCGCGCACCAGTTCCTGGGCGTGGGCGAGGAAACCGTCACCCTTTCGGGCTGGATCGCCCCGGAGCTGGCCGGCTCCCTGCTCTCGCTGGACGCCCTGCGCGACATGGCCGACGCCGGCCAGCCGCAGGCGCTGGTGGACGGCACCGGCCAGGTGCATGGCGCCTTCGTGATCACCGGCCTGGACCAGACCCAGACCCTGTTCTACCCCGACGGCACCCCACGCCGGGTGGAGTTCCAGCTGGCCCTGCGCCGCGTGGCGGAGGACACCATGGCCGGCCCCGGGGCCAGCGCCAAGCCATGAGCACCGCACGCTACCCGACCCCCGCGTGGCGTGTGACCCTGGACGGCACCGACCTGACCGCCCGCATCGCCCCGCGCCTGCTGTCCCTGGAGCTCACCGAATGCCGCGGCGGCGAGGCCGACCAGCTGAGCCTGGCCCTGCACGACCACGACGGCCGCCTGGCCCTGCCGCGACGCGGCGCCGTGCTGCGCGTGGCGCTGGGCTGGCACGGCGGCGGACTGGTGGACAAGGGCGCGTTCCGCGTCGACGAGGTCGAGCACAGCGGCGCGCCCGACAGCGTGACCGTGCGTGCGCGCAGTGCCGACCTCACCGCCGGCATGCGCACCCGCCGAGAACGCAGCTGGCATGCCACCACCCTGGGCGCCGTGCTGCGTGCGATGGCCGGCGAGCATGGCCTGATCCCGCGCATCGCACCGTCCCTGGCGAGCACCCCGCTAGCGCATCTGGACCAGCAGAACGAAAGCGACGTGGCCTTGCTGACGCGGCTGGGCCAGCGCTTCGACGCCGTGGCCTCGGTCAAGGCCGGCGCCCTGGTCTTCGTCCCCATCGGCAGCGGCACCACCGCCGGCGGCAACCCGCTGCCCGGCATCACCCTGACCCGCGCCGACGGCGACCGCCACCGCTATAGCACGGCCGACCGCGACACCTACACCGGCGTGCGCGCGTACTGGAACGACCGCCCGGGCGCCCGCCGCCGCTCCGTGCTGGTGGGCGACGACGGCAACGTCCGGGCCTTGCGCGAGACCTACAGCAGCGAACGGGTGGCCCGCGAGCACGCCGACGCCGAATGGAAACGCCTGCAGCGCGGCACCGCCCGCTTCGAACTGCAACTGGCCCTGGGCCGCGCCGACCTGTCTCCCGAGCAGCGCGTCACCGTGACCGGCTTCAAGCCCGAGATCGACGGCACCGGCTGGCTGGTCGTGCGCACCAGCCACACCGTGACCGGCGACAGCGGCTTCACCACGCGCGTGGAGATGGAGCGCGACGCGGGAGACGGGAGTCAGGCGGCCACCTGACCGGCCAGCCCGGGCGGTGGGACAAGATCGGGCGCCGCATGATTAACCTGCGCCATCGCGTTTCAGTGCCTGCATGCAGAAAGTCGCCGCAGGCACAACCATTTGCGACCGATCCGAGTTGCAGAACGCCGTAACCACTTCGCGGCCCATGCGGCCATTGAATTCGGCGTGAGCATGGCGCAGCAATTCCGATGCGGCGTTCTTGTTGTCCGTGACCGCAATTTGGGCTGCCACCCTGGCCGGGATCGTTAAGTGCACGATGTTTTTTTCGCCACTCTGACCATCGCCACCGATAATCTCAACACGAAGAATGAAGGTGATGTCTTCACCTGTAGGCAATAGCTTCTGCTCGCCCATCTTCGTCAAAAGCCGCCGGGCGTCGATGGCGAAGTTCTGAAATACTGCTGCTTCGTCCCAGCCATCACCTTTAAGGGTCAGCACCAATCGCGGCGGCGTAGCCATAGGCATGTGATCGACCGAGACAATGCGAGCGTCGAGCTTCTTCAGCGCCTTATCGGCGGCGCCCTGAGGCTGGGCAGCTTCGTGCGATTGGGCGGTGGATGTTGGTGGTGCTGTCTGGTCGACCGGCGCGAAGGCCGAACCTATGGCGCCCGCTACCAGCAACGCTGCCAGAAAACCCATCCAGTGGCGCTTCCGGCCTGACCAGTTCTGCTTCTTCCCCAGATGCACGATGCCCGCCCACACCAGCGCAAAGGCGGCCAGCCCCAGCACACTGTCCATAGCATTCCCCCTGAATGCGTAACGCTCCAATAGGATCAGCTTAACCCGCCTTCCGCTGCGCGGCTACCGGTGCCGCTGCCCCCGATTGCGCCAACGCAGCGCTGGCCGAATCCAGCGCCGCGCGGCCCTTGGCGTCGCTGGCGCGGTAGTTGGCCAGCAGCGCGGCCTCGCGCGAGGTCAGCTGGCTGGCATTGCGCTGCCCGGTGAGCACGTACAGCACATCCACGCCGTGAGCGGCCCAGGCGGCCAGTGCGGCCGCGTCTGGGCTCCGCTCGTCCGCTTCGTACTGCGATAGCGTCCGCCGCGACTTCAGCCCTGCGGCCTCGGCGAACTGGGTCTGGGTCATGCCGAGCCGGGTCCGCTCCTCGGCCAGCCGCTTCCCTATGGTCACATTCGCTCCCTCAACTTATTGACAATGGGAACGAACGATCACATCATCCGCCCCGATGGGTTCAGAGTAACCCACCGGAGAAGCGAGCATGCATCCCAACCAAGTCCGCGCCCGCTTGATGGAGCAGGGCCTGTCCTACCGACAGTGGGCACTGGCGCGGGGCTTCGACCCCCATGCCGTTGCCCAGGTGGTCAGGCGCTATGCCGGCGCCAGCACGCTGCCCCGCGGGCGGCAGTCGTACCGGATCCTGCGCGACCTGTCCCGGACCATCGGCCAGGAAGTCACGCCCGGCGTCCTGCGCGGCGACGGCCTGTAAGCGGTCCGCGGGCATGTCTGCCACCGGCACACGTGTGGTCTTCCACTGCGAGGCCTGCGGAGGCGCCTTGCGCAAGCGCAGCAGCTTCCGCTCCCACCAGTTCTTGCGGCACGACCTCTGGCAATGCACCAACCCACTGTGCAGCGCCAGCTACGTCGGCTTCAGCGAGCTGACATCGCTGGCCAGCCCCAGCGGCCTGCCCGACGCCCCGCCCAGCGAACTGCCGCCCACGCCGGTCTGCCTGCGCCGGATGGCCGAGGCCGCCTGGCGCGGCGCGCGGGCCGACGGCCAGCAGGAACTGTTCGAGTCCTCCGAGGGCGCCGCCCCTGGCGTCCCGGCCTGCTCCAGGAGAGAACGTCCATGCAATCGGTGATCGAACTGGCGGACCTGTCCGCCGAACAGCAGCTTTGCCTGGAAACGGCCGTGCGCTGCGCCGGCCTGACCGAAGTACAGCCACACCTGTGGACCGGCACCCTGGCCCGTGCGGGCAGTGACCGGCGCGGCTTCGTCTACCGCGCCACCGTCGAACCGCTGCTCAACCGGGGCCTGCTGCGTCACGCCCTGGTCGGAATTCTCCCCACCGACGCCGGCATCGAGCTGGTCGACTGCGGCCGCGTGGCGCGGGCGGTGGCGGAGGGCCGGGCATGACGGCCCGGCCCCATCACGCCGCCATGGCCGGCGCGCCGAACTCGAAATGCACCCGCACCCGGTCGTACGGGAACAGGTACTTGCCCGCGGCGGTGCGCTCCACCAGCCCCGCCGTGACCAGGGCCGCCATGTCGGTATGGACGGCTTTCACGTCCCGGCCCAGCCGGCGCGCCAATTCGCGGATGCCGATTTCGCCGGCGCCGGTCATGGCTTCCAGGATGTTCCAGCGCGCCGGCGTGAGCGTGCGCGACATCAGTTCCGCCGAAGCGAACGTGTGCCGTGCGGTGGCGTCGGCCGCCCCCCGGAGCGAGGCCAGCATGCGGCGCTTCACGTCTTCCAGGGGCTCGACGCTGATGGTCAGGGTTTTCTCGTCCATTTCATGCCTCCAGGCGGGCCACATCGGCCCAGAAGTCTTCCACCAGTTGCTCCACCGTGGTGAACGCGTAGGCGCTTTCCACGTCACCCAGGTGTTTGTGGTCGCCCTTGCCGGCTTCGTTGTCGTAGCGCAGCACGCATTCATCGGCGACCACATAGGCCAGCCGGTACTTGTAGCGGTGCTGGCTGCCCGGCAACGGCGTGGGAACCTGCCAGATGACGATCTCGGCAAAGCTGCCATCGCCCAATTGCACCCGTTCTTTCTGGAGCTTCGCCGCTTTCATGTTGTCCATTTTGACAACATCTCGCCTGTTGTCAAGTACTACAACACCCGAGCCGGCCACCGCTTGACAGCCGCCGCCGGCCGGCCCACCATCGGCCCCGCAAGCGCCAAATCGGGTGCCGGGCTTGGCCGCCCGACTCTCCAGGCGCTGAAAGCGCCGCTGCCGAGCAGGCGCTTTTTCTATGCCTGCTCGCAGCAGGCCGCGCTGCACGCTTTACGGCGGGCGGCGTGGGGACACCGCAAGGTGTGCCGGTTCCTGGAGCCGGTCGGCCAACCCCGCGCCGTCCGCCACCTCTCGCTTGGCCGCGTGACTGGCGGACTCCATCCCATCCAGGAGTCCCACCATGCGTAATCACGCCCTCATTGCGTCCGCCGCGCCCGCGGCCAACCAGGACGCGCCTTATCACGACCTGTTCTCGCTGCTGCACAAGCTCGGCC
>CALLKI010000072.1 GCA_938008415.1 uncultured Luteimonas sp.
GACCCAGCCGGTGAAGCGGTTCTCGAGGTTCCACTGGCTCTGGCCGTGGCGCAGCAGGACAAGCTTGCGGGTCACTGCGGGGTCATCCGGATGCTGGGAAAGGAGCCGCCGATTGTACCGGGGCCCGGGCGGACCCGGCCCGGCGGTGGCCCGGCACTTTGTCCCTCGCGGCGCCGGCATGGCGCACAATGGCGCCATGAACCCGACACGCCCCCTGTCCTTCCTGCTCGCCGCCCTGCTCTCCGCCTGTGCGGCCTCCCCCCACCGCGACGCCGGTGCCGGCCATGCCCGTGACGGCGTCGCCTTCGTGGTCGTCCGCCACGGCGAGAAGGCCAGCGATACCGGGCGCGACCCGGACCTGAGTGCAGCCGGCCGCGAGCGTGCCCGCGCACTGGCGCGCCGGCTCGAGGGCAGCGGCCTCGTCGCGGTGTATGCCACCGGCTTCCGCCGCACGCACCAGACCGTGCGGCCGGCGGCGGACGCGCACGGGCTGGCCATCGCCACCTACGACGCCTCCGTGCCCGCCGCGGATCTCGCCGCGCAACTGCGCGCCGCGCACGGGCACGGCACCGTGCTGGTCGCGGGCCACAGCAACACCGTGCCCGACATCGTCGCCGCGCTCTGCAACTGCGAGGTGGAGCCGATGCCGGAGACAGAATACGACCGGCTCAGCACCGTCCATGTCACGGCCGACGGCAACGCGCGCCTGGTCGTGGAGCGCTACGGCGCACCCGCGCACCCGTGATGGACACGCCATTCGGCGACTGGGACGGAAGCATCGCCGACGCGCGCCGCGTCCAGGCCATGCTCGCCACCCGGGTGGTGCTGCGCGACGACTTCGCCATGCCGCTGCGCTGGCTGGGCGGCTTCGACGTGGGCTTCGAGGACGGCGGCGCGACCACCCGCGCCGCCGCGGTGCTGCTCGAGGCCGGCTCGATGCAACCGGTGGCCTGCGAGGTGGTGCGCATCCCCACCACGATGCCGTACGTGCCGGGGCTGCTCAGCTTCCGCGAACTGCCGGCGCTGCTTGCGGCGCTGGAGCGCCTGCCGCATCCGCCGGACCTGGCCTTCGTCGACGGCCACGGCATCGCGCACCCGCGGCGGCTGGGCATCGCGGCGCACTTCGGCGTGGCCACCGGCCTGCCGAGCATCGGCGTGGCGAAGAAGGTGCTGGTCGGCGGGACCCGCACGCCGCTGCACGACATGCGCGGCGCGGCCGTCCCGCTGCGCGATGGCGCCGGGCAGCAGATCGGCTGGCTGCTGCGCAGCAAGGCCCGCTGCAACCCGCTGGTGGTCTCCCCCGGGCACAGGGTCTCGATGGCCGCCGCGCCGGAGCTGGTGATGCGCTTCACCACCGGCTACCGGCTCCCGGAGCCGACGCGGCTGGCGGACCGGCTGGCCTCGCGGCGCGGGCCGCTCCCGGGAACGGGCGCGGCCTGAACGCAGCGGACGGAACGCTCCGTTTTCGCGCCGCGTGCGCGGAGACGTGCCATGCTGCCTTCCGGCCCGCACCCGGGAGCACGCCATGACCCTCGTCATCCCCCCGCGCGAACACGACATCGGCAACCTCGTCGTGCGCCGCGCGGTCCCCACCCTGCAGGCACGCAGCGTCGGCCCGTTCGTGTTCGTGGACCACATGGGTCCCGCGGTGTTCGAGCCGGGCGTGGGCATCGACGTGCGCCCGCACCCGCACATCGGGCTGGCCACGGTGACCTACCTGTGGGCCGGGACCATCCGCCACCGCGATTCGCTGGGATCGGTGCAGGACATCCGCCCCGGCGACGTCAACTGGATGACCGCCGGCCGTGGCATCGTCCATTCCGAGCGCACCCCGCCGGAACTGCGCGGCGGCGGCGAGCCGGTCCACGGCATGCAGACCTGGGTGGCGCTGCCGAAGCCGCACGAGGAAACGGCGCCGGAATTCCACCACCACCCCGCGGACAGCCTGCCGGTGCTCGTCCGCGGCGGCGTGGCCGCGCGCGTGATCGCCGGCACCGCCTGCGGCGAAACCTCGCCCGTGCGGGTGTTCGCCGACACCCTCAACGTCGCGCTCGACCTCGAGCCGGATGCGGAGTTCATGATCGGGGCATCGCATCCGGAGCGCGCGCTCTACGTGCTGGAAGGCGGGGCGCAGCTCGACGGCGCCGACATCCCGATGCGCCACCTCGTGGTCCTGGACCGCGGCTCACCCGCGGTGCTGCGGGCGAAAACGCCGGTGAAGGCGATGCTGTTCGGGGGCGAGCCGCTGGACGGCCACCGCCACCTGTGGTGGAACTTCGTCTCCTCGTCGAAGGAGCGCATCGAGCAGGCCAAGCGCGACTGGCTGGAGGGCCGCTTCGGCACCATCCCGGGGGAGACAGGATTCATCCCGCTCCCGGAAACTTGACACCGGTCACGGATTCCGGCATCCCACGCAAGCACTATCGAAAGACTCGGGAATTGCGGTTCATTGGCTGTACTTCCAGGGGGACTCCGATGCTCAGCGTGCGCTTCCTGCCGCTTGCGGCGCTCTTCGCTTCGTTCGCCGCCGGGGCCCAGCAGGCCCCGTGTCCGGAACTTCCGGCCTCCTCCGGACTGTCATGGGAAACGATGGACGGGCCGGACTTCGTCTACTGCCGCGCCATCCGCGACAGCGACGGCAGCCAGGCCTTCGCGGTCATGATGCGTGCGGAACCCGATTTCCGGGCACGCCGCTCCCTGCGCGACGGTGATCCGGTCGTGATCGACGGCCAGGAGGTCTACTGGTACCGGGGCGACGTGCCCAACGCCCTCGTCCGCGAGACCCTGGTCGAGGTCGACGACGGCCGCTACGCGCACATCGTCCTGCGGGCCGCGTCCGAGGACCAGCTCGCGGAGGCCCGGCGCCTCGCCGAGTCGCTGCGCTTCCGGGACGTCCGCCTCGGCAGCACCGGTTCGAGCCGTTGACGCCCTCCGCCGTTTAACGTTTCCGGAACACAGGGTTCACCTCCCTGTTCTACCGTTTGTGCGGGCCACCGGGCCCTACGACTTCAAGGAACAGGGAGGAAACCAATGGTCAAACGACTTGCCGCCGAGTTCCTCGGCACGTTCTGGCTCGTCCTCGGAGGCTGCGGCAGCGCGGTGCTGGCCGCGAACTTCGGTGGGGACGGCAACCCGCTGGGCATCGGCCTGCTCGGCGTCTCGCTCGCCTTCGGCCTGACCGTGCTCACCGGCGCCTATGCGCTGGGCCACATCTCCGGCGGGCACTTCAACCCGGCCGTCAGTTTCGGCCTGTGGGCCGGCGGCCGCTTCTCCGCGAAGGACCTGCTGCCCTACATCGTCGCCCAGGTGGCCGGCGCGATCCTCGCCGGCTGGATCCTGTACCTGGTCGCCAGCGGCAGCCCGGGCTTCGCGATCGACCCGTCCGCACCCGGCACCTTCGCCAGCAACGGCTACGGCGCGCTCTCGCCGGGCGGCTACTCGCCGGGCGCGGCATTCCTCGCCGAGGTGGTGCTGACCGCGATGTTCCTCGTGGTGATCATGGGCGCCACCCACCGGCTGGCCCCGGCCGGCTTCGCCCCGATCGCCATCGGCCTGGCGCTGACGCTGATCCACCTGATCAGCATCCCGGTCACCAACACCTCCGTGAACCCGGCGCGTTCGACCGGCGTGGCCCTGTTCGCCGGTTCCGGCGCGCTTGGCCAGCTGTGGCTGTTCTGGGTCGCGCCGATCATCGGCGGCGTGCTCGGCGGCGCCATCTACCGCTGGCTGGGCGACGGGCGCCAGTCCGGCTGACGCCGTTTCCCGCGAGGGCATGGGAAAAGCCGGGCCCGCGCCCGGCTTTTTCCTTTCCGCCCGCGGGATCAGAAGCGGCCTTCCTGGTAGTCGACGAAGGCCTGCATGATCTCCTCGCGCGTGTTCATCACGAACGGGCCGTAGCGCGCCACCGGCTCGCGCAGCGGGCGACCGGCGACCACGATCAGGCGCGCGCCGGCATCGCCGCCGCGCAGCACGAGCAGCTCGCCGCCACCGAGCACGGCCAGCTCCTGCGCGTCGAGCGCGCGGGTGTCCTCCCCGGCACCGGCCACCAGGCTGCCCTCGTACGCGTACGCGAAGGCGTTGTGACCCGTGGGCAGCGCGTAGCGCCACTGGCTGCCGGCGCCGAGGCGCACGTCGAGGTAGACCGGATCGGTGGCCGGCTGCACGATCGGGCCGCGCACGCCGTCCACCTCGCCGGCGATCACCTTCACCGACACCCCCGGGGCGGGAGCCACCACCGGCAGCCGCTCCGGCGGGAATTCCTGGTAGCGCGGCCTGGTCATCTTGTCCTTCGCCGGCAGGTTCACCCACAGCTGGAAGCCGCGCATCCGGCCCTCCTGCTGCTCGGGCATCTCCGAATGCACCAGGCCGCGGCCGGCGGTCATCCACTGCACCGCGCCGGGCACCAGCAGGCCCTCGTGGCCGTGGTTGTCGCGGTGGCGCATGCGGCCGTCGAGCATGTAGGTGACGGTCTCGAAACCGCGGTGCGGATGGTCCGGGAAGCCGGCGATGTAATCCTCCGGCCGGTCGGTGCCGAACTCGTCCAGCAGCAGGAACGGGTCGAGGTCGGGCAGCGCCGGGCCACCGATCACGCGGGTGAGCCTCACCCCCGCGCCATCGGACGTGGGCATGCCGCGCACCTTGCGCACGATGCGGGCGTACGAAGCGGGATCACGGGCATTCATACGGGGAACTCCTCGGGGCCTGCCCATCACTATGGGGCCTGCCTGGCCCGTTTCCGCCCCCACCGGTGGAACGGTACTTGCCGGCGGTGTCCTCTCCGGCCGCTCACCCGCGCCGGGGCCGCAGCCGCCAGGCACGGTGGATGCGCGGGTTGCGGGAGAAGTCCGGCGGGATGGTTTCCGGGGTGATCTCCCCGGCATCGGCGAACGCGGCCACCGCGTCCGCGTCGAACCGGAAGCGGCGGTAGTTGTTGGAGAAGTACAGCACGCCGTCCGGCGCGAGCCGGCGCACGGCCAGGCGCAGCAGTTCCACGTGCTGGCGCTGGACGTCGAAGTCGTCGGCGCGCGCGGAATTGGAGAACGTGGGCGGGTCGCAGAAGATCAGGTCGTACTCGTCACGGTCGTTGCGCAGCCAGGTCATGACGTCGGCCTGGGCGATGCAGTGGCGGATTCCGCCGATGCCGTTCCCGCGCAGGTTGTCCGCCAGCCATTCGAGGTAGGTCGCCGACAGGTCGACGCTGGTGGTCCGCGCCGCGCCGCCGGCGGCCGCGCGCACGGTCGCCACGCCGGTGTAGCAGAACAGGTTGAGGAAGCGCCGGCCATCCGCCTCGCGCGCGATGCGGTCGCGCAACGGCCGGTGGTCGAGGAACAGGCCGGTGTCGAGGTAGTCGAACAGGTTGACCTTGAGCCGCACCCCGCCCTCGCGCACGGTGATGAACTCCCCGCGGTGGGCGAAGCGGCCGTACCGGCCGCCTCCCTTGCCGCGGGCACGGGTCTTGACCGCGATCCGCTCGCGCGGCACCTCCAGCGCATCCGACGCGCCGGCCAGCAGCTCGGAGAAACGGCGGCGCGCCACCGCTTCCGGGATCTCGGGCGGCGGCGCGTATTCCTGCACGTGCAGCCAGCGGGTGCCGGAATCGGCCTCGGTGTAGACGTCGATCGCGGCGGCGTACTCGGGGATGTCGGCATCGTAGGCGCGGAAGCACTCGATGCCCTCGCGCGCGCGCCACGCCTTCGTGGCCCGGAGGTTCCTGCGCAGGCGGTTGGCGACCATGCGCGCGCCTTCGGACAGCTCCCGCGGCGCGGCATCCGTTTGCGGCGGACGCACCTGATCACAAACGATCAGCGTGCATTCGAGCGCGCCATTGAACAGCCGGTAGCTCTTCCTCGCGCGCAGGCCGGTGGCGAAGGCCAGCTCGCGGTCGCCGCACAGCAGGCTCGCGCGCCAGCCGGGCACGGCGCGCGCGAGCGCATCGCCGAGCCGGCGGTAGAGCGCCGGATCGGCGGCCATGCGCGCGTCGTACGGTGGGTTGCACACCACCAGCCCGTGCCCCCCGCGGGCCGGCAGCGCCGATACCTCCCGCACCTCGAACCGGATCGCGTCGCGCAGCCCGGCGACGGCCGCGTTTTCGCGCGCGATGCGCACCACGTCCGGGTCGAGGTCGCTGCCCTCGAAGCACGGTCGCAGCGCGGTACGCCCGGCGCGCCCGCGGGCCAGGGCCTCGTCCAGCAGCTGCCGCCAGCACGCGGCATCGATGCCCTTCCAGCGTGACGGCAATGCATCGCCATGCCGCATCAGCCCGGGCGCCACGTCCGCGGCCATCAACGCACCCTCGATCAGCAAGGTGCCGCTGCCGCACATCGGATCGAGCAGCGCGCCACCGTCGTGGTACAGCCGCGGCCAGCCGCCACGCAGCAGCACCGCCGCGGCGAGGTTCTCCTTCAGCGGCGCCCCGCCCTGGCCGCGGCGCCAGCCGCGCCGGTGCAGCGGGCCGCCCCCCAGGTCCACCGACAGCACCGCCCTGCCCTTGCGCACCACGAGGTTCAGGCGCAGATCGGGCGCGTCCACGTCCACGTCCGGGCGCGCGCCGGTATGCGCGCGCATCGCGTCCACCACCGCGTCCTTGATCCGCTGCGCGGCATAGCGCGCGTGGGTGATCGCGCCGCCGGACACGTGCGCGTCCACCGCGAGCGTCATGTCCGGGTCAAGGTGCTCGCACCAGGGCAGCGCCCGCGCGCCGTCGTACAGCGCTTGCCCGTCGGGGCAGTCGTATTCCGCCAGCGGCCACAGCACGCGGCTGGCCAGCCGCGACCACAGCACCGCGCGCAGCGCCTGCTGCAGGGTGCCCTCGGCGTTGACGCCGGCGACGGCCGCGGTGGCGCGCCCGCAGCCCAGCGCCTGCAGTTCGTCCGCCAGCAGGTATTCCAGGCCCCGCGCGCAGCTTGCGAAGAACTTCATGGCCTGCGGGTTCTAGAGCCGGGCGAGCAGCGCGGCGAAAGCGTCCGCGGAAGCCTGCACGTGCGCCGACAGGCGATGCGTGTCGTCCACCAGCAGCAGCGTCGCGCTGCGCCTGGCCGCCCATTCCACCACCGCGGGTGCCGGGATGAGTTCGTCGTGCCAGCCGTGGACGATGCCGGTGGGCACGTCGGCGGCCTCCAGCGGCGGCGCCTTGCCCATCGCCACCGGCGGCGCCATCAGGAACAGGCCCTTCACCGGCACCTGCAGCGACGCCCGTCCGGAGATCCAGGCGCCGAGGCTGGATCCGGCCAGGACCAGCGGCCCGCGCGCCGCCGCGGCGCGCGCCAGCGACAGCAGCCGTTCGAGCCGCGCCGGCACGTCGCCCAGTTCGCTGACCTCGCGCCGCGCGTCGAGGTCGGTGTAGTCGGGGCGTTCGTGCGTCCAACCCATGCGTTCGGCCACCTCGGCCAGCGCGGTGACCTTGGCCGCGTCGGGACCGCTCTCGAAGCCGTGGGACAGGATGCAATGCCCGCGCGCGCTCATGCCACCTCCGCGACCACCGCGTCGCCGACGCACAGGACGCCACCCTCGAGCACGCGCGCGCACAGGCCACCCATGCCGCGCATGGCGTTGTAGCCGCCTGGCCCGAGCGCGTCCTCCATGCGCGAGCACGGGTCGCATTCCTCCGTGCCCTCGAGCAGCACCCCGCCGATCCGGAAACGCAGGCCCTTGAGCGCCGCCAGCGGGATGCCGGCGACCACGAGGTTGCGGCGCAGCAGGGCCGGCGGGACGGCGTCGCGTCCGGCCAGCGCGGCGATCGCCGGCAGGTGCTCGGCCTGGAGCAGGGTCACGCCACGCCTTCCGCTGCCGCCGGCATAGCGGTCGCCCACCAGACCGCCGCCGGCCACCGCCTCGGCCTCGGCGACCTCGCGCACCGGCACGGCGCGGGCCGGGCGCAGGCCGATCCAGCACAGGCGCCCCGCGCGCGGGAAGCGCGTCATCAGGCGGTACAGGGCGGAATCCGGCGGCGGCAGGTCCATCGGGCAATGCTAGCATCGCGGCATGGCCCCGACCCGCTCCGGACTGCGCCTGTACACCGACACCCTGCCGTACGCGCACAGGCTGCAACTGCGCGACACCGGAGACATCGACCTCGTCGTCATCCACTGCACCGAGCTGCCGGACATCGAGACCGCGCGCGCCTGGGGCGAACGGGTGCTCTACCCTTCCGGCACCGGCAACAGCGGCCACTGGTACGTGGACCGAGACGGCACGGTGGTCGAATACGTGCCCCCCGAACGCGTCGCCCACCACGTGCGCGGCTGGAACGCGCGCTCGGTCGGCATCGAGCTGGTCAACCGTGGGCGGTTCCCCGGCTGGCTGGATTCGCGCCGGCAGCAGATGACCGAACCCTATCCCGAGGCGCAGGTCGCGGCATTGCTGGCGCTGCTGGCGAAACTGCGCAGGGAACTGCCGGCGCTGCGCTGGATCGCGGGGCACGAGGACCTCGACACGGAGCAGGTGCCCGCCAGCGACGATCCGTCCGTCCTGGTGCGCCGCAAGCTGGACCCGGGCCCGCTGTTCCCGTGGGACCGGGTGCTGGCGGCCTGCGGGCTGGAGCGGCTGCGCCCGGACCGGGACGCCGCGCCACCCCCCGTATAATCGCGGCATGAACGCTGCCGTCGCCGAACTGATCGGGCTGCTGTCGCTGGAGCGGCTCGAGGACAACCTTTTCCGCGGCCAGAGCCGCGACATCGGGACCAGGTACGTGTTCGGCGGCCAGGTGCTCGGCCAGGCGCTGTCCGCCGCGCAGGCCACGCTCGGACGGCCGCGCGTCGCGCACTCCCTGCACGCCTATTTCCTGCGCGCCGGCGACATCGACCACCCGATCATCTACGAGGTGGACCGCACCCGCGACGGCGGCTCGTTCTCGGTGCGCCGCGTCTCGGCGATCCAGCACGGCAAGGTGATCTTCTTCTGCGCCGCCTCGTTCCAGGACGCGGAGACCGGCGCCGAGCACCAGCTGGGCATGCCCGAGGTGCCCGACCCCGACGACATCGAGCCCGCGCCGGCGATCCCGCAGGAAACCCTGGAGAAGCTGCCGATCAAGGTCCAGCGCTGGCTCAACCGCACCGGCCCCTTCGAGTTCCGGCACGTCTACCCGCGCGACGAGCTGCGCCCGCCCAAGCGGCCGCCTTACCAGCAGGTCTGGTTCCGGCTGGCGGCGAAGGTCGGGGACGAGCCGGAACTGCACCGGTCGCTGCTGGCCTACGCCTCGGACTTCCACCTGCTGGGCACCGCGACCTTCCCGCACGGCATCAGCTACTACCAGCCGAACGTGCAGATGGCCTCGCTCGACCACGCGATGTGGTTCCACCGCCCGTTCCGCGCCGACGAATGGCTGCTGTACTCGCTGGACAGCCCCAGCGCGCAGGGATCGCGCGGCCTGGCGCGCGGGATGATCTACGACCGCCAGGGGCGCCTGGTCGCCAGCACCGCGCAGGAGGGCCTGATCCGCGTGCTGCCCGGGAACGCCACTGTGGCCGGGGGCTGAAGGCATGCGTCCCGTCTTCACCAGCGCGCGCATCGAGAACGCCGAGGCCGTGGCCAGGATGCTCGAGGCCGAGGGCATCGAGGTGCGCATCGAGAACGGCAGCTCCTACCGCAACCGCATCCGCGGCAACTTCAGCTACCGGGAGAGCGCCAACCCCGGCCCGAAGCCGACGGTCTGGGTGATCCGTTCCGACGACCTGCCGCGTGCGCGCCAGCTCCTGCGCGAAGCCGGGCTGCTGGCCAGCGAACCGGCCGCCTCCGCCTTCCTGCCGCAGACGCCGCACGGCGGTGCCCGGTACACGGGCAACCCCCGCCAGCGCGCCTCGCGCTACCGCTACGGGCTGGTGATCCTGGCGGCGATCGTGGCCGCCGCGATCTGGCTCCGCCCCGAACCGGACGGGACTGCGCCCGTGGCCACCGGCCAGGTGGTCGCCGCGGCCGACACCGTGCACGTGCTGCCGGTGCCGCATGCGCTGGCCGCCGCCGTCGCCGCGCAGGCCGCAGCCGGCCATGCCGGCACCCTCTGCCTCTCGGTGGACGGTGCCCCGGCCACGGACGCGGTGCTGGGGATCCTGCGCGCCGAAGGCGCCGAGGCCTACCCGGCGGACGCGGAGCACTGCGGCGGGGACGGCGTCCTGCACGTGGACGTGCGCGAGTGGCGCACCGACGGCTCCGGCAGTGGCGAGGTCGCCTGGTCGGCCGCCGTCGGCGGGGACGAACCCGTGGCCCGGACCCTGCGCGCCCGCCGCGACGGGAGCCGCTGGCTCCTCGGGGACACGCCCTGACGGTCACACTCCCGGCCGCCGCCACGTCATCCATCCCGGCCAACCGGACCCGCACCGCACCATGAGCGCCGCCATCGACATCGACGAGCTCGTCCGCCGCGAACTGCCCGCCGCGATGCGCGGCGATGCCATGGCCTACGGCCGCATCGTCGCGGCCAGCCAGAACGCGGTGACCGCGGTCGCGCTGGCCATCACCCGCGACGTCGCCAGCAGCGAGGACATCGCCCAGGAAGCCTTCATCTCCGCGTGGCACAACCTGCCGCGGCTGCGCAACCCGTCCAGCTTCCTGCCCTGGCTGCGGCAGATCACCCGCAACCTCGCGCAGGACCACCTGCGCCGAAACGGCAACCGCGCGCTCGACGGCGAGGCCGCGGAGATCGCGATCCAGCAGGCGGCCGACCCGGCCTCGTGCCCGATGGAGACCGCGATCGAGGACGAGCGCAACGCGATCGCTGCAGACCTGATCTCCGAGCTGCCCGAGGAGACCCGCGAGGTGCTGCTGCTGTTCTACCGCGAGGGCCAGAGCTCGAAGCAGGTGGCACGGCTGCTGGGCCTGTCCGACGCCGCCGTGCGCAAGCGCCTGTCGCGGGCACGGCAGACCGTGCGCGAGGAACTGCTCAGGCGGTTCGGCGAGTTCGCGCGCAGCAGCGCGCCGTCGGCCGCGTTCGCGATCGGCGTCATCACCGCGCTCGGCGTCAGCAAGCCGGCCGCGGCGGCGGGCTTCGGCGGCATCGTCGCCAAGACGGTGTTCCGCGGGGTGTTCGCGCGCTTCGCCATGGGCTTCGCCGGCGCCGCCGCGGGCAGCCTGCTCGGCGGCCTGGTGGCGGCCTGGTTCAGCCGTGGCATCGTCTATGGCTACGCCGACAACATGGAGGAACTGGCCGTCATCCGCCGCTTCACCCACCGCTACATGCTGCTGACGCTGGTGCTGTCGGCAATGGTGGCCGCCACCCACTTCCTGTTCCACCAGCCGCATTACACCTTCGCCGCGATCGCCTTCACCCTGCTGGCGATGAACTGGCAGCTGCTGGTCATGCTGCCGCGGCTGATGGCGCCGATGATCGAGCGCGACGCCCGCCGCGACCCGGTCGGGGCGCCCGCGCGCCTGCTCGCCTACCGCCTGACCTGGGGCCGCACCGGGGTGATGCTCAGCAATATCGTGGTGATCGGCTCGCTGCTGATCGTGCACCTGCGGTTCGGCGTGATCTAGGCGGCACGCCCGGGAGCACACCGGCAGAACGAAGGCCCGCGTCCTGCGACGCGGGCCTTCGCGTTTCCGATGGGACCGTCAGCGTCCGCGCGCCGGGCGCAGCTCCCCGCGGTCAAGGAAGCCGTCGCGGTTCTCGTCCAGCCAGGCGAAGCGGTCCGCCAGGCGCGGCATCTTCTCGGCGACCTCGACGCGGCTGAGCTTGCCGTCGCCATTGAGGTCTGCCGCGGCGAAGCGCTCGTCGAAGCGCTTGCGCATTTCCGCCTCGCGCTGCGTGCGCTGGCGCTCGTGCCAGGCGCGCAGTTCGCCGCGCACGATGTAGCCGTCGCGGTTGGCGTCGATGGCGTCGAAGTGCTTCAGCAGCGGATGCGTGCCATCGCGGCCGGGGAACTTCGCCGCGGCGATTTCCCCGCGGCTCAGGCGGCCGTCACCGTCGGTGTCCAGCCGCTCCGGGCCGGCGTGGCGCATGCCGTGGCGCGGGCCGCGGTGGTGGCGTCCCTTCCACTGCGGGCGCTCGTCCGCATCCAGCCGGCCGTCCCCGTTCCTGTCGAGGCGGTCGAACATCGCGGCCAGGCGCGGATGCTTGGCGGCCTCGGCGCGGTCGATCACGCCGTCGCCGTTGGCATCCAGCGCGGGCCGCTGCGGATGCCCGGCCTGGGCCATGGCGGTGGTCGCGAACAGCGACAGGGCAATGGCGGCGATCAGGGTCTTGTTCGTCTTCATGGTGTTTTCCTCGCGGGCGGCACCAGCGCCGCACTCGCAGGGATCAACGTCCGTGCCCTCGCCCCCGTTGACCCCGCCCCGCGCGGGTTCAGCCTGCGGACAGACACCGGTCGCAGCCGGCGCGACCGCGGGAAGCTATGCTGGCCGCACCGGGAGACGGCTGGCGATGGGCGACAACGACTACCTGCGGCTGTTCCACAGCAGCGAGCACGACTGCGGCTACTGGCCGGACCGCATGGCCCGCGACCTGGTGATCGACCCGCGCGACCCGCGCCTGCCCGCGCTCTACCCGCTCGCGCTGCAGTGGGGCTTCCGCCGCTCGGGCGACATCCTCTACCGGCCACATTGCAGCGGCTGCCGCGCCTGCGTGCCCGTGCGCATCCCCGTGGCCGCGTTCCGCCCGGACCGCAGCCAGCGCCGCACCCTGGCCCGCAACGCCGACGTGACCGCGCGGGTGCTGCCGGCCGGGCGTACCGGCGAACGCTTGGAGCTGTACCAGCGCTACCTTCGCCACCGGCACCCGGGCGGCGGCATGGACAACCACGGCGCCGCGGAGTTCGACCAGTTCCTGGTCGGCACCTGGGCCGACATCCGCTTCCTCGAACTGCGCCTGCATGGCAGGCTGGTCGCGGTCGCGGTCACCGACCTCGTGCCCGGCGCGCTGTCGGCGGTCTACACCTTCTATGACCCCGGCGAGCAGGCGCGCGGCCTCGGCACGCTCGCCATCCTTCGCCAGGTCGAATGGGCGGCGCGCGAAGGCCGCGACCACCTCTACCTCGGCTACTGGATCCCCGGACACGGCAAGATGGACTACAAGCGCAGGTTCCGCCCCCTCGAGGCCTACGACGGCCGCACGTGGAAGCCCCTGGACCCGGGTGCGGCATGACCCCGTCGCGCACCCTCATGCTCGTCGCCGCCTGCGTGCTGTCCGCGTGCGCGCAGGCTCCCTCACGGACGCAGACCCACGCGCAGGCCCCGATGCCCGAACCGACGATCCGCATCGCCACCTACAACGTCTCGCTCTTCGACGACGAGGCCGGCGGCCTGGTGCGCCGGCTGGACGCGGGTGACGACGCGGCGCGGAAGATCGCCGCGGTCCTGCAGCGGGTACGCCCCGACATCGTGCTGCTCAACGAGTTCGACTACGACGCCGATGGCCGCGCCGCGGACCTGTTCCAGCGCGGATACCTGGAACGGCCGCAGGAAGGCGGCGGGGAGCCGCTGCACTACCCGTACCGCTACCTCGCGCCGGTGAATACCGGCGTGCCCAGCGGCCTCGACCTCGACGGCAACGGCAGCATCGGCGGCGAGGGCCGCGACCGTGGCAACGATGCCTGGGGCTATGGCCTGCATCCGGGCCAGTACGGCATGCTGCTGCTGTCGCGCTTCCCGATCGACGAAGGCGCGGCGCGCGGCTTCCGCCTGCTGAAGTGGAGCGACATTCCCGGCGCGCGCCGCCCGCACGACCCGGACAGCGGCCGGCCGTTCCATCCCGACGAAGTCTGGGCGCAGCTTCGGCTGTCCTCGAAGTCACACTGGGACGTGCCGGTGAGCACGCCGCTGGGCGTGGTCCACGTGCTGGCCTCGCACCCCACGCCGCCCACGTTCGACGGCCCCGAGAACCGCAACGGCCTGCGCAACCACGACGAGATCCGGCTGTGGCGCGAATACATCTCGCCAGGCGAACGGCCGTGGCTGTGCGACGACGACGGACGCTGCGGCGGGCTGGCGGAGGACGCGCGCTTCGTGATCCTGGGCGACCTCAACAACGACCCGGTGGACGGCGATGGCGAGCACGGGGCCATCGTCGAACTGCTCGAGCACCCGCGCGTGCTGCGCGCGCCCGCGCCGCGCAGCGAAGGCGCCGTGGCCGCCGCGGAGGCCGCCGGCGGCGCGAACACGTCCCACCGCGGCGCGCACGCCCACGACACCGCCAGCCTGCACCCGCGCGTGGGCAACCTGCGGCTGGACTACGTGCTGCCCTCGACCGGCTTCCGCTTCCTCGGCAGTGGCGTGTTCTGGCCGGCCCCGGGACAGCCCGGTGCCGACCTGGTCGAGGCCAGCGACCACAGGCTGGTCTGGGTGGACCTCGCCAACTGATCGGCCCTTCAGCGGGCCGCAGGCTCCGGCGCATGCGGCCGGAACCCGAAGGTGTCCTCCTGCTGGCTGGACACGATCATCAGCACCATGCCGGAGGGCACCATCAGCTCGACCGTCAGCTCCCGGCCTTCCTGGGTCCGGCCGCGCAGCGTCATCTCGACGAAGGCGCCGGCGGTGTCCACCTCCGCGCAGGCCACGTGCGGGCCGACCGGGCTGTCCTGCAGGTAGGGCCTGATCGCATCCCCCAGCATCTCGAGCGCCTGCGGGAAGAAGAAGACCGCGTAGCCACTGTGTCCGTTCATGCACCCCCTCCGGATCGAAGACGCCGCCATGTTCGCAGATCGCCGGGCGCGGCGGCCCCGGCCCATCTTGTCAGATTGATATCTATTTGATATCAGATTGCAAGCAGAGGGAGGGCGTCATGTCACATCCGGTCCGCCCGGCCCGACATGGCCTGCGGAGGGCCGCCACCGGCCCCGCCGGCCCGACCGGTCCCGGCCGGCGCGCCCCGACCCGAACACCATTCCGCGGAGAGTGCTGCCATGAAGGAAAACCACGTCCGTTCGCTGCCCGGCATCCCCATGCTGCTCGTCCTGTTGGCCGCAATCGTGGCCGGCCTGTGGCTGGCCATCGGGTTGAAGATGCTCGTCACGGGCATCGTGGTCACCCTCGTTGCGGCGTTCCTGCTCGCCGGCCTGTACACGCTCGAGCCCAACCAGGCCGCGGTGCTGACCCTGTTCGGCCGCTACGTGGGCACGGTCAAGGACAGCGGCCTGCGCTGGAACAACCCCTTCTACGCCAAGAAGAAGATCTCCCTGCGCGTGCGCAACTTCGAGAGCGGCAAGCTCAAGGTGAACGAACTGGACGGCTCGCCGATCGAGATCGGCGCGGTGATCGTCTGGCGCGTGGTGGACTCCGCCGAGGCCGTGTTCAACGTCGACGACTACGAAAGCTTCGTCCACATCCAGTCCGAGGCGGCCCTGCGCGCGATGGCCACCAGCTACTCCTACGACTCGCACGAGGAAGGCCAGATCTCGCTGCGCAGCCACCCGCAGGAAGTCTCGCAGCACCTGCAGGAGCAGATCGCCGAGCGCCTGCATGCCGCCGGCGTCGAGGTGATCGAGGCCCGGATCAGCCACCTCGCCTATGCCCCTGAAATCGCGCAGGCCATGCTGCAGCGCCAGCAGGCCAACGCGGTGATCGCCGCGCGCACCCGGATCGTCGCCGGCGCCGTGGGCATGGTCGAGATGGCGCTGGCCGAGCTGCAGAAGAACGGCGTGGTCGAACTGGACGAGGAGCGCAAGGCGCAGATGGTCAGCAACCTGCTGGTCGTGCTCTGCGGCGACCGCAGCACCCAGCCGATCGTCAACGCCGGCTCGCTGTACTGAGGACGGGGCATGGATCCGCTGGTCCCCCTGGCCGTCGCCCTGACCGGCGGCCTGCCCGCGCTGGGCATCGCCGTGTGGACCGCACGCTCGGAGAATCCGCAGCTGCGCGCCGGCGCGCGGCGCTGGGCGCTGGTCGCGCTGGTGATCCTGTGCGGCGCGGCCGCCCTGTACTTCGCCGGCGGCAACCGCTCCGCGGCCATCGTGGTCGTGGCCGCCATGGCGTTGGCGGTCAACGGCCTGCTGCTGTCCCTGGCGCTCCATGTGCGCCGCAGCGGACGGGGGGACCCTGGACGATGAGCACGAAGAAGGCCTACCCGCTGCGCATCGGCACCGAAGTGCTGGAGGCCATGCAGAAATGGGCCGACGACGAGCTGCGCAGCCTCAACGCGCAGATCGAGTACGTCCTGCGCGACGCGCTGCGCAAGGCCGGGCGCCTGCCGGGCCCGCAGGCACGCGCGCAGGACGATGGGGAAAAGGAGGCCCGGGAATGAGCCGCCTCGACCGGGACGCGCGGGAATTCGCGCTGGCGCCGTTGTCCCCCACCGCGTTGTGGCTGCTGCCGCTGCTGTGGCTGGCACTGGTCGTGGTGGTGCTCGCGCTGCACCACGAGCGGCTGCTGCAACCTGTGCCCGGCAACCCGGTGCCCGCCTGGCTGATGACGATGGCCGGCCTGGCGCTGGTCCTGGCCGTGCCGTTCCTCCTGCTCCACCTGCGCCACATCCGCATCGTCGACGGGATGCTGTCCATCCGGGCCGCCGCGGTGTTCGCCCATCGCGTGGCCCCGGCCGAACTGGACCTTGGGCGCGCGCGCATCGTCAGCCTCGACGAGCATGACGGGTTCCGGCCGCGCGTGCGGCTGTGGGGCCTGCGCCTGCCCGGCTTCAGCGCCGGCCACTTCCTGCTGCGCAACCGGGCGCGCGCCTTCTGCCTGCTGACCCGGAACGACAAGGTGCTGGTGCTGCCGCGGCACGACGGCCGCCTCATCCTGCTCTGCCCGGAGAAACCGCAGGCGCTGCTGGAAAGGCTGCGCGGGTTGGCCGGAACCGCGGCCCGGTCTTAAGCTGGCGCGATGCGCCGCCAGCCCCGCACCCTGCTCAACACGCCGCACATCGAGCTGTGGCCCGCATGGCTGCTGCGCGCGCGCGGCAACCACGATGCCCGTGTCCTGGCGCGCGCCCGTTGGGTGCTGCGCCGCAAGCGCGACGGCCGCTACCTTGCCGCGGTACTGCCGGAAGGCCTGATGCCGCTCGTGCCGCGCTGGAACCGCGAGCCGGGACTCGACGCGGCGCTGGACGCGCTCGACGCGCTGCCGCCATCGCTGCGCCCCGGCATCGATGCGGTCCCGGAACTGCCCCTGGACCACATCGGGATCCGCCTTGGGCAGCTCGGCATCGACGCCGGCGACTACGCCAGGCGCACCGGGCTTGCCCCCGTCGCCGAGCCGTCGTGGCTGGCGCTGGCCGGCTTCGACCGCTACCGGCGGCCACTGTGGCTGCACGCCGACGCGGCGCGCGCGTGGAAGCACATGCAACAGGCCGCGCTGCGCGACGGCATCGTGCTGGAAGCGATCTCGGGCTGGCGCAGCCACGACTACCAGCTCGGGATCTTCGAGCGCAAGCTCGCGCGCGGGCAGACCCTCGGGCAGATCCTCGAGGTCAATGCCGCACCGGGCTTCAGCGAGCACCACGGCGGCCGCGCGCTCGACATCGGCACACCGGGCGAGCCGCCGGCCGAGGAATCGTTCGAACGCACCGCCGCCTTCGCCTGGCTGCGCAGTCACGCCGGCGGGTTCGGCTTTGGCATGAGCTACCCCCGGGGCAACCCGCATGGCATCGCCTACGAGCCCTGGCACTGGATGTACGCCGGGGGCTGAAGTCACGTCCCGGGCGGGGTTGCGCATGATCAAGGCCTGGCCGGCGCCATCGCATAGACTGCGGGCCATTTCCCGGGTATGCGAACCGCCATGAGCCTCCTGCGCCACTACCGTTTCCGGCCCTCCCTGGTCGTCCTGCACTGGCTGACCCTGGCCCTGCTGGCCGCGGTCTACGCCACCATGGAACTGCGTGGACTGTTCCCGCGCGGCAGCGTGCCGCGCTAGGCGATGAAGACGGCGCACTACTTCCTGGGCCTGGCGGTGTTCGCGGTGACGCTGCTGCGGCTCGTGCTCCGCGCGACCGGCCACCCCCCGCCGATCAACCCGCCGCCGCCCGCCTGGCAGGCGGTGCTGGCACGCATCGTCGCGCTGGCGATGTACGCGCTGATGCTGGCGATGCCGGTGATCGGCTACCTGATCCTCGGCGCCGACGGCAAGGCACCGGCCATCGGCGGCTGGTCGCTGCCGGTGCTGGTGCCGGGATCGATGCCCGCCGATGCGCTCGGGTCCTGGCACGAAGGGATCGCACTGGCCGGATACTGGCTGGTCGGCCTGCATGCGGCGGCGGCGCTCTACCACCACCACATCCGCGGGGACAACACCCTGCTGCGGATGTCGCTGCGCCGCTGAGCCCGCGCTTCAGTCCTGCGAACGGTTGGTCGCCGCCTTCGCGCCACCCGCCAGGTCGGCGATGCGCCACAGGTACAGGCTGGCATAGGTGCGGTACGGCCCCCAGCGCCCGCCGCGCTCGCGGACCTCCTTCGGCGTCGGCATCGCCTCCGCGCGGTCCACGTACTGCAGGCCCTTGCGGATGCCCAGGTCGTCCACCGGCAGCACGTCCGGGCGGCCGAGGCGGAACATCAGCATCATCTCCACCGTCCAGCGGCCGATGCCGCGGATCGGGACCAGTGCCGCGACGATGTCGTCCTCGGACATGGAGGCCATCTGCCGCAGCGTCGGGATTTCGCCGCGAGCCTCGCGGGCGGCCAGGTCCCGCAACGCCAGGGCCTTGTTCGCGGAAACGCCGCACGCCCGCAGCACGGCGTCGTCCACGCGCGAGAGCGTGTCGTAGTGCAGCCGCCGGCTGCCGATCGCGGCCTCGACCCTGGCGACGATGGTCGAGGCGGCCTTGCCGCTGAGCTGCTGGAACAGGATCGCCCGCGCCAGCGCGTCCACCGGGTCGAACGGCCGGCGCCAGCGCGGGTCGGGGCCGATCGGGCCGATCCTACGCATCCACGCGCCGAGCCTGCGGTCGCGCCGCACCAGGTGCGCGAACGCGGCCCCGGTGTCGAATCCGCGGGGGTGGCGCGGCATCGGTTTCAGCGCCTCCAGGCCGCCACGGCCTGCAGCAGCCAGCCGGCGATCAGCAGCGTGCCGCCCCAAGGCGCCGGCGCCGACGACCAGCCGAAGAAGGTCTTGCCGGCCAGCGCGCCGCTGAACAGCAGGGTCCCCGCCAGCAGCATCCAGGCCGGGACCGTGCCCAGGCGCCCACGCGGCGCCAGCGCCTGCAGGGCCACGCCGTGCCCGAAGGCGAACGCCGCGGCATACAGCAGACGGGCCCGGGCCTCACCCTCGACCGCGTGCGAGGCATAGGCCGACAGCGCCACGGCGGCCCCGGCGAGCAGGGCCCCCGCCACCGCGGGCCAGCGCGGGGAAGAGTGCGTCGTGCGCATTGCGGTCCTCCAAAACGCATCGCGCCGCATCATGGATGCGGCGCGACGCGGGGTCCAGTCCTCCGGGGCCGGATCACTTGATCGGCCAGAAGACCTCGTACTCGCCGTTCTCGGTGAAGGACTGCTCGATGCCGCTGAGGTAGTTCTCGTACGGACGGCCCGCGATCTCGAGGCCCTGGGTCATCGCCCAGGCGCGCAGCGCGTTGCGGACGTTCTCGAGCTCGGCCATGTAGCCGGTGTACTTCGCCATGGCGACGCGGCCGGGCTCGGTGCGCACGTACTGCACCGGGGCGCCGGACGGGATCTCCACCTTCAGCTCGCCGTCGTCGGCCGCGGCGGCGGAATCATCCTCGCCGGAGCCACGCTTGCGCACGGGCATCGCCACGTCGAAGGTGTAGGCCTCGCGGCCAAGCTCGGCGGTCACGATGCGCATCGGGCCGGCGGCGACCAGGCCGTTGGCCTCCATGACGCGCTTGATCCACTCGGTGTTGGCCTTCATCGACTCCTGGATCTTGAGGTTGTTGCGCTCCACGGCGCCGGCGAACACGACCAGCAGGTTCTCGGCCGGGCGCTCGGCCACGGTCATGTCGCGCAGCTTGCTGCCCTCGACGCGGTAGTCCACGTTGGGCACGGAGGCGAGGATGCCCGCCAGGCGGCTCAGGCCGATCTTCATGTCCTCGCCCACGGTGCTGCGCACGTACAGGCCGGAATAGCGCCCCAGCAGGTCCCAGCCGTACTCGACGTTGTACTTCTGGGTGATCTCGATGTTACGGCCGCGGTTGCCGGTGGTCTTCAGCGAGAACTCCATGGTCTTGTTGGAGCCGCGCGCCCTGTTGTCGAGGGCGTAGACCACGCGGTTGTCCGGCTCGCTCTGGGTGATTTCCCAGCTGCCGTTGCCGACATCCTTCTTCTGCGAGGAGTATTCGAGGCGGGCGCCGACGCCGGCCTCGGGTCCGGAGACCTTGATCTTCACCTCGGGGTCATGCAGCACCAGCGGATTCCAGTGGGTGAAGCGCTTGAAGCTGTTGAGGGTGTCGAACACGATCGTGCGATGCCGGTTCGTCTCCACCTGCTCCACGATGGTGCGGCTGGACGGCAGGAAAACTCCCACCAGCAGGAACAACACGGCGACAATCGCCATGGAAATGAGGACTTCGTACAAACGGTTCAGCATTCAGGGAGTCTCCACGTACGATCCGGCCAGCTAAGGGACGCAGGGGCCCAATGCTAGCAATTTTTTGGCCCCCGGACGGGGCCCCGGGTCAGTCCCGCGCGGGGCCCGGGCCCCGTTCAGCGGCCCACGGGGGCGCGGCGGCTAGATCAGCTGCAGCTCGAAGGCCTTGAGCACGGCCCGGGTGCGGTCGCGCACGCCCAGCTTGCTCAGGATGTTGGACACGTGGTTCTTGATCGTGCCCTCGGCCACGCCGAGCGAGTTGGCGATCTCCTTGTTGGAGAAGCCGCCGGCCATCAGCCGCAGGATCTCGGTCTCGCGCTCGGTCAGCGGATCGGGGCGGTCGAGGCTGACGAAGTCGTTGCGCATGTGCTCCAGGCCCGAGAGCAGGCGCTGGGTCACCGCCGGCTGCACCAGCGAGCCGCCCGCGGCCACGGTCCGGATGGCCCCGACCAGCTGCTCCAGCGACACGTCCTTGAGCAGGTAGCCCTTGGCCCCGGCCTTCATCCCGGCCAGCACCAGCTGGTCGTCGTCGAAGGTGGTCAGGATGATGGTCGGCGGCAGGGCGCTGGCCCGGGACAGGGCCTGCAGGGCCTCCAGGCCCGACATCACCGGCATGCGCATGTCCATCAGCACCACGTCGGGCCGCACCCGCGGGATGATCTCGACGGCCTGCCTGCCATCGGCGGCCTCGGCCACAACCTCCATCTCGCCGTCGAGTGCCAGCAGCGACTTGATGCCCTGGCGGACCAGGGTCTGATCGTCGACCAGGCAGATTCGGATCATGGCGTCTCCACGGGGGTCGTCTGGGCGGCCGTTTCCGGCCGGTGGGGTTGCTCCCGGCCGGCGCCGCCGGGAGCATCCTGGGCCGCCGCGTCGTCGAGCGGCAGGCGCAGGTGCACGGCGAAGCCGTTGCCGGGGGAGGTCTCGATCCGCAGCGTACCGCCATGCGCGGCCAGCCGCTCGCGCATGCCCTGCAGGCCGTTGCCCGGGACCGCCGCCTCGGCGCCCCGGCCGTCGTCCCGGGCGACGAGCTCGACCGCATGCCCGTCGATCCGGTAGTGCAACCGCAGGACGGAAGCCCCGGCGTGGCGCACGGCGTTGGTGATGATCTCCTGTGTGCAGCGCAGCAGCACGTGCGCGCGCTCGGGGTCGTCGAACTGGAAGCTCGGCGGCATGTCCATCTCGATGCGCAGCCCCGGCACATTGTCGGCCAGCGGCAGCAGGGTGGCGCGCATGTCGATGGCGTCGTCGTCACGCAGGCGGCTGACCGCCTCGCGCACGTCGCTCAGCAGCAGCTTGGCCAGGGTATGGGCCTGGTTGACGTGCTCCTGCGCCTGCCCCTGCACCAGATGGCTGGCGACCTCCAGGTTCAGGCTCAGCGCGGTGAGGTGGTGGCCCAGCAGGTCGTGCAGTTCCCTCGAGATGCGGGTGCGCTCGTTCACCCGCACGCTTTCGGCCAGCAACGCGCGGGTGGCGCGCAGTTCCGCGTTCAGGCGGCGCTGCTCCTCGCGGGCCTGTGCCTGCTGCCGCGCGACCATGCCGGTGACGTAGGCGAAGCCGGTGAAGCCCACGTACAGGCTGGCCTGCAGCGCGGCCTCGCCCAGGGTGAACCCGAGCCCGGTGACGTAGACCGGGATGATGACCAGCTCGCACAGCACCAGCAGCGCGACCCCGGACTTGAGCGGCATCAGCCAGGGCAGCACGCAGGCCATCACCATCAGCAGGATGCTGCCCAGCCCGCTTTGGCTGCTGTAGCTGATCGCGATCGCGCTGGTGGCCAGCAGCACCACCAGGCCAAGGCCGAACGGGCTGGTCCGGCGGCGGCCGAGCCCCCGGGTCAGCCACGCATAACACAATCCGAACGTTCCCCAGGCGACCCAGACCCGCCAGCCCGCCAGCAGCGGGCCGGAATCGCCGTCCCCGCGTACCGACAGCAGCAGCAGCGGCAGCCCGATCACGCCCCACGTGAACAGGCCGGCGTAGCGCAACAGTCGGTTGTGGTCGAAGCGCGGGAGCATCGCGGCCCATGTTAGGCGCAATCCGGGGGGCCGGAAGCCTCGAAAGTCATGTCGCCGGGTCGCCCGTCCCGGCAGCCCATGCGATAATCGGCCCCCGGGTGCGACGCGGCCGTCTCCGGGCGCCATCGCCGTATCCTCGTCACAGGAACGGCGCCCACCGCCGCAAGCCGGAAGTCCCTGGAGTCAGGAATGTCGATCGTCGTCCGCGACGTGCGCGAGCACGAGCTGGATTCCATCCTCGCCCTCAACAACGCCGCCGGCCCCGCCATCCTGCCGCTCGACGCGGCACGGCTCCGCTGGTTCTACGAGACCGCCGAATATTTCCGGGTCGCCGAGCGCGATGACACCCTCGCCGGCTTCCTGGTCGGCTTCGGTTCCGGTGCCGACCACGACAGCAGCAACTTCCGCTGGTTCCGCGAGCGGTATGAACATTTCTTTTACATCGACCGCGTGGTGGTCGCCAGCCGCCGGCGCGGCGGCGGCGTGGGCCGCGCGTTCTACGCCGACGTGCAAAGCTACGCCGAGCTGCGCTACCCGCTGCTGGTCTGCGAGGTGTTCCTGGAGCACGACACCGACCCTGTGCGCCTGTTCCATGGCAGCGTCGGGTTCCGCGAGGTCGGCCAGCACGTCATGGAGGAAAACGGCATCCGGGCCTCGATGCTGACCAAGGACATGAGCTGCACCTACGACTGGGTCCGCCGCGAATACGGCGACGCCCTGCCGGACGTGGACTGGCTGGCACGGCCGCGCACGCCGGCTGCCGCCGCCCCGTACCGGACCGCGGGGGCCCGGGCATGAGCCACGCGGCTTCCGCCATGAACTACGAACCCGCGGGCGAACTGAAGATCGGCCAGGTCGGCATTGCCAACCTGCGCGTGCGCACGCTCGACGTGCAGCGGCTGGCCGACGAGATGCGCGAGCGGGTCGCGCGGGCGCCGATGCTGTTCGCGCGCGCCGCGGTGATCGTCGACTTCGGCGCCCTGCCCGCCCTCCCCGACACCGCCACCGCCCGGGCCCTGCTCGACGCCCTGCGCGACGCCGGGGTACTGCCTGTGGCACTGGCCTACGGCAGCAGCGAGAACGAGAAGCTGGCCGTCGAACTGGGGCTGCCGGTGCTGGCCAAGTTCCGCGCCCAGTACGAGCGCGAGGCCGCCGCCGCTGCGGCCGCCGCGCCCCAGCCGGAGCCCCGCAGGGCCGCGGCCGAGCCTCCCCCGCCGCCCCGCCCGGCCCCGGCCGCCCAGCCCGGCCTGATCCAGGCCGGCCCCGTCCGCTCCGGCCAGCAGGTCTACGCCGAGAACCGCGACCTGACGATCCTGTCCTCGGTCGGCCCGGGCGCCGAGGTCATCGCCGACGGCTCGGTCCACATCTACGGCCCCCTGCGCGGGCGGGCGCTGGCCGGCGCCCAGGGCAACGAGAAGGCCCGGATCTTCTGCCGCGCCTTCCACGCCGAGCTCGTGGCCGTGGCCGGACACTACAAAGTGCTGGAAGATATCCCCGCCGAGCTGCACGGCAGGCCCGCACAGGTCTGGCTGGAGAACGGAGAACTCAGGATCGCCGCGCTCGACTGACCGCGGCACCCCCGCGAGGAACACAAGATCCAAGGAGACGTGTTTTGGCAGAAATCATCGTGGTCACCTCTGGCAAGGGCGGCGTCGGCAAGACGACCACCAGCGCCAGCATCGCTTGCGGTCTGGCACGCCGCGGCAAGCGGGTCGCGGTCATCGACTTCGACGTCGGCCTGCGCAACCTCGACCTGATCATGGGTTGCGAGCGCCGCGTGGTGTACGACTTCGTCAACGTCGTGCAGGGCGAAGCCACGCTGAGGCAGGCGCTGATCAAGGACAAGCGCTTCGACAACCTCCACATCCTGGCCGCCTCGCAGACCCGCGACAAGGACGCCCTGACCAGGGAGGGCGTGGAACGGGTGCTCAACGAGCTGGCCGCGGACGGCTTCGAGTACATCGTCTGCGACTCGCCGGCGGGCATCGAGAAGGGCGCGTTCCTGGCCATGTACTTCGCCGACCGGGCGGTCGTCGTGGTCAACCCCGAGGTCTCCTCGGTGCGCGACTCCGACCGCATCCTCGGCCTGCTCGCCTCCAAGACCCGCAAGGCCGAGAACGGCGAGCGCGTGAGCGAGCACCTGCTGCTGACCCGCTACAACCCGGTCCGGGTGGAACGCGGCGAGATGCTGTCGATCTCCGACGTCGAGGAAGTGCTGGGCGTGAAGACCATCGGCGTGATCCCCGAGTCGAACGACGTGCTGGAAGCCTCGAACAAGGGCGAGCCGGTCATCCTCGACATGGAATCCAGCGCCGGCCAGGCCTACGACGACGCCGTCGCCCGCCTGCTCGGCGAGGAACGCCCGATGCGCTTCACCCAGGTGGAGAAGAAGGGCTTCTTCAGCAAGCTCTTCGGGGGCTGAGGCATGGGACTGTTCGATTTCCTCAAGGCCAGGAAGAACTCGGCCTCGATCGCGAAGGAACGCCTGCGGATCATCGTCGCGCAGGAACGCACCAGCCGCGACGGCCCCGACTACCTGCCGCTGCTGCAGCGCGAACTGCTCGAGGTGATCCGCAAGTACGTCAGCGTCGACGTCGACGCGGTGAAGGTGGACCTGGTGCGGGACGGCGACCACGACGTGCTCGACATCTCGGTGTCGCTGCCCGACGGACGCACCGCGCCCGCCTCCTGACCGCGTCGCCCCGCGCCTCCCGGCCGGCACCACACCCGGATGGACAGCTCGCCCGACGTCCTGCGCCTGCGCGACATCTCCTTCGACGACGCCTCCGCACTGCTCGCGCGCCACGGCCTGCGCCTGCACCTGGTCGCCGACGGCGAACCGATCCCCGGCAGCTACTGGGGCGAACCCGAGGCCGGCATCATCGGCAGCGACGTGTACGCGCGCGGAGATACGCCCGTGCATTCGCTGCTGCACGAGGCCTGCCACCTGATCGTGCTGCCGCCCGGGCGGCGCGCGCAGGTGCACACCGACGCCACCGACTCCATCGCCGAGGAGGACGCCACCTGCTGCCTGCAGATCATCCTCGCCGGCGAACTGCCGGGCGTGGGCCGCGACCGGCTGATGGCGGACATGGACGCGTGGGGCTATACCTTCCGGCTGGGCTCGGCGCGGGCCTGGTTCGAACGCGATGCCGAGGACGCCCGGGCCTGGCTGCGCGAGCGCGGCCTGCCCGCCGACTGACGCCGGCCCGGGAGGCCTGACACGAGGACCGCCCCATGCCCCGCCCCCAGCAGGACCCGCCCGCTTCCCCGGAAACCCGCTGGCAGGGGCTGGAGCTGCTCGGACGCGGCTACAGCCGCCGGTGCGTGGTCGACCCACGCGACCCGGGCCGGTGCCTGAAGTTCGAACTGGCCGACCCCGGCAAGCGCCCGCCCGGCCCGCTGCGCCGCCTGCGCCTCGCCCTGGCCCGGCGCTGGCCCCGCTTCGGCGACAACGCCCGCGAGCTGCGTGCCTGGCGCTGGCTGCAACGGCGGCTGGGACCGGAAGCCGCGCAAGCCCGCTTCGCCCCGGTCGAGGGACTGGTCGACACGCCCTGGGGCCCGGCCTTGCGCTGCCGCCTCGTCCGGCTCCCCGACGGCCGGCCGGCACCGAACCTCCACGCCTTCCTGGCCGGCCGCTCCGACTGGCAGGTCGAGGACCTGTGCGCCGCCGTCGAGGACTTCGCCGCGTTCCTGCGCCGGGAACGCCTGCCGCTGTTCGACCTCAACCCGGGCAATTTCGTCGTGGTCCCCGGGGATGGCGGCCATCCGCGCCTGGTCTGCGTGGACGCCAAGTCGGTGCTGGCCAGCAAGGAGGTCGTGCCCCTGTCGCGCCATGTCCCGTCCCTGCGCGAACGCAAGATCACCCGCCGCGCCGCGCGCCTGTGCCGGCGCCTGCGCGAGGCCGCCCCCACCCTTGCGCCTGCAGCCACCGGCCACTAGCCTGCCGGTTCCCGGTCGATCCGACCCGATTGCGAGCCAGAACCGTGAAGTACCGTCGTCTTCTCATCGCCACCGCGCTCGTCGCCTGCCTGGCCTCGCTGGCCGGCTGCGGGCGGCAGGAACAAACCGTCGCCACGGCCCCGGACGGGGAAACCGCCGACCAGTTCATCGCCCGCGTCAACGCCGAGATGAAGGCGATGTTCCCGGAGCTGAGCGCGGCGCAGTGGCTGTCGAGCACCTACATCAACGATGACAGCCAGCTGCTGGCCGCCAAGGCCAACGAGAAGTTCCTGTCGAAACTCAACGAATGGATCGAGCAGGCGCGCCGGTTCGAAGGGCAGGAGATGTCGCCGGAAACCGCGCGCGCGATCACGCTGCTCAAGCTCAGCACCGCGATGCCGGCGCCGAAGGATCCGGACAAGCTCGCCGAGCTGGCCATGATCGCCGCGAAGATGGAGGGCATGTACGGCGCGGGCACGTACTGCAAGGACGAAGGCGGTTCCCGGAACTGCCGCCAGCTCGGCGAGCTCGAGGACGTGCTGCGCAACAGCCGCGACTACGACGAGCAGCTCGACGCCTGGCAGGGCTGGCACACCATCGCCCAGCCGATGCGCCAGGACTACCAGCGCTTCGTCGAGCTGGTGAACGAAGGCGCGCGCACCCTGGGCTTCGCCGACGCCGGCGAGATGTGGCGCGCCGGCTACGACATGCCGCCGGCCGAGATCGCCACGGAGACCGACCGGCTGTGGGGCCAGGTCAAGCCGCTGTACGAGCAGCTGCATTGCTACACCCGCACGCGCCTCGAGGCCCGCTACCCGGGCAAGGGCTCGGTCAACGGCCTGCTGCCCGCCCACCTGCTCGGCAACATGTGGCAGCAGGACTGGGGCAACCTCTGGGACATCCTCGCCCCCTACCCCGAGTCGCAGGCCGGCAGCCTGGACATCACCGGCGCGCTCGAGCGCCGCTACCAGGCGGGCCTGAACAGGCTGCTCTCGCAGCAGAACGCGCTGATCAGCGACACGAAGCGCGCCGAGGTCGTCCGCCAGGCCGAGCTCGACATCGCCATGGAGATGACCCGCATGGCCGAGGGGTTCTACACCGGCCTCGGCATGCTGGAGCTCCCCGGCAGCTACTGGCGGAAGTCGCAGTTCATCAAGCCGCGCGACCGCGACGTGGTCTGCCACGCCAGCGCGTGGGACATGAACATGGGCGGCGAGGACGGCAAGTCCCCCGACGTGCGCACCAAGATGTGCATCAAGCCGAACGAGGAGGACTTCACCACCATCTACCACGAGCTCGGCCACGTCTATTACTACCTCGCCTACAACCACCTGCCGCCGCTGTTCCAGGGCGGCGCGCACGACGGCTTCCACGAAGCCATCGGCGACACCATCGTGCTGGCGATGACGCCGAAGTACCTGCAGTCGATCGGGCTCGTGGGTGAACAGACGCAGAGCCGCGAGGCGCTTATCAACGCGCAGATGCGCATGGCGCTGGCCAAGGTCGCGTTCCTGCCGTTCGGCCTGATGATCGACCGCTGGCGCTGGGGCGTGTTCGACGGCTCGATCACCCCGGACCGCTACAACCAGGCCTGGTGGGAACTGAAGGCGAAGTACCAGGGCGTGGCCCCGGTGCAGCCGCGCGGCGAGGAATTCTTCGACCCGGGCGCCAAGTACCACGTGCCCGGCAACACGCCGTACACGCGCTACTTCCTCTCCCACATCCTGCAGTTCCAGTTCTACAAGGCGCTGTGCGACGCCGCCGGCCACCAGGGCCCGCTGTACGAGTGCACCTTCGCCGGCAGCAGGGAAGCGGGCGAGAAGTTCTGGGCGATGCTGTCGAAGGGCAACAGCCAGCCGTGGCAGCAGACGCTGAAGGAGCTGACCGGCACCGAACGCATGGACGCCTCGGCCGTGCTCGAGTACTTCGCGCCGCTGAAGGAGTGGCTGGAGCAGCAGAACGAAGGCAGGCAGTGCGGCTGGACCGTCCCGGCCGCCGCCAACTGATACCTGCGCCCCCGATCGTGGACGGGGCGGGCTTCGGCCCGCCCCGTCGTTTTTTCCGCGCCGGGGACATGCCGCATACTGGATCCATGGAACAACGCACAGGCACCGTCGAACCCTGCCTCCTTCCCCAGCCTGCCGCCACGGCGTCCGCCCTGCCGGCACGGTTCTACGTGGATCCGGCGATGGCCGCGCGCGACCGCGAAGCGGTGTTCGACCGCAGCTGGCAGCTGGTCGCGCATACCGGCCGCCTCGCGGAACCGGGCGATCACGTCGTCGTGGACTTCGCCGGGCTGCCGGTGATCGCCGTGCGCGATGCGGACGGCACGATCCGGGCCTTCCACAATGTCTGCCGCCACCGCGCCGGCCCGCTCGCCCGCTGCGACGGCCGCGGCGCGAAGGCGCTGCGCTGCCTCTATCACGGCTGGACCTACCGGCTCGACGGCAGCCTGCGTTCCGCCACGGAGATGGCGGACGCCGAGGGATTCGACCCCTCCGCGATCCGGCTGCCGGAGCTGGAAGTGCGGGTCTGGCAGGGACTGGTGTTCGCCTGCGCCGGCAAGCCGGCGATGCCGTTCGAGGACCTGGTCGAGGGCATCGGGGCGCGCCTCGGCCCCGGGCGCGACCTCCCCGGCTACGCCTGCCACCGCCACGTGTCCTACGACATCGCCTGCAACTGGAAGGTGTACGTGGACAACTACCTCGAGGGCTACCACGTGCCGCACGTGCACCCGGAACTCAACCGGATGCTCGACTACCGCAGCTACCGCACCGAGACGGCCCGCTGGCATTCGCTGCAGTGGAGCCCGCTGGAAAGCACGGAAGGGCTCTACGGCAACGGCGACGCGCTGTACTACTGGCTGTGGCCGAACACCATGCTCAACATCCTGCCCGGCCGCCTGCAGACCAACCGGGTGGTGCCGCTGGGCGTGGACCGCTGCCGGGTCGAGTTCGACTACTACTACCCGCCCGCGGCCTCGGACGACCCGCGCCGTGACGCGGACCTGGCCTTCAGCGACGGGGTGCAGCAGGAGGACATCACGATCTGCGAGGACGTGCAGCGCGCCCTCGCCTCGGGCTCCTACGAATGCGGACGGCTCAACCCGCTGCGGGAGAGCGGCGTCCACCACTTCCACGAGCTGCTGCGCCAGGCCTACCGGGAAACACCCTGAACCGTGAGCCCCGGGCGGATGCCGCCTACAGCTGCTCGCCCGGCTCCAGCACGGGCGACTTCGGGCATTCCGCCCTGCGCACCCGGCGGGCTTCCCAGAACCAGAACAGCCAGCCCAGCAGGGTGAAGCAGGCCGCCATGAGCGCGAGCGCCAGCAGCGAGTGGCTCACCAGCGGCGAAAGCACGCCGGCCACCACCGCGTTCAGCACCAGACCGGTGAAGGCCTGCAACGAGGACGCCGACCCGCGCTGGCGCGGGTACATGTCGAGGATGGCGAGCGTGACGATCGGGAACACCAGCGCGATGCCGAACGAATCGAGCATCACCGGCAGGATCGCCCAGGGGACCGACGGCACGTCCACCAGGACGCCGTAGAGCACGTTCGCCGCAACCGCCACCCCGCAGCAGGCAAAGCCGATGTTCGCCAGCCGCGTGCCGCTGATCCTGCCCGCGGCGCGCCCCGACACGTACGACCCGAGCATCATCCCGCTGATCATCGGGATGAAGAACCAGCCGAACTGCCGCTCGCCGAGCTTCATCAGGTCGAGCACGAACGCCGGCGCCGAGGCGATGAACAGGAACAGCGCCGCGAAATTGAACGCGGCGGCCGCGGCCAGGCGCTGGAAACGCGGATTGACGAAGATCGCCGCGTAGTCGCGCAGCAGCCGCCCCGGCGCCAGCGACACCCGCGCCCCGCGCGGGTGCGTCTCCGGCAGCCAGGCCCACGTCGCCGCCAGCAGCAGCACGGAGAACCCGACCAGGAACCAGAAGATCAGCGGCCAGCGCCCCCAGCCGAGGATCCAGCCGCCGACCACCGGCGCGATCGCGGGCGCCACGCCGAAGATCATCGACACGCGGCTCATCAGGCGCTGCGCGTCGTCGCCATGCAGCACGTCGCGGATCACCGCCCGGCCGACGATCAGGCCGACACCCGCCGACAGCCCCTGCAGCGCGCGGAATGCCAGCAGCGCCGGCAGGTCGCGCGCCAGCGCGCAGCCGGCCGAGGCCAGCGTGAACACCGCCAGCCCGCCGAGGATCACCCGCCGGCGGCCAAGCGCGTCCGACAGCGGGCCGTGGACCACGCTCATCAGCGCATAGGCGACCAGGTAGGCGCTGATCGTCTGCTGCATCGCCACCTTGTCGGCGCCCAGGTCCACGCCCATCGCCGGGAACGCGGGAAAGATGGTGTCGATCGAAAACGGGCCGAACATCGCCAGCCCCGCGAGCAGCAGAGCAAGGCGGCGCAGGTTGGGCGTGCGGGCATTCATGCGGGGGCGGGGACAGGCGGGCCGGCCATCCGGGAAGCCGGGGCCGGCGGCAGGCGGGAAATCACGGCAGGACAACCGGGAAGGGAGCGCATTATCCCGGACCGTGCGGGCCGCCGGGGAGTGCCGCGGGGCACCCCCAGCCCCGCGGTATAATCGGATTGGCAATCCGGAGGGAGAAGCCGCGCGCGCCTGCAGGGAACGCGTGGCTGCCGAAGGCGCAAACGCCCGTAATCGCTCAGGCCCGATACCACCGGTTGCGACAACACTCTGGAGAGACCGCCCGGCATCCGCCGGAACCGGCGCCGAAGGGGCACGAAGCGCGGCCTGCCTGCGCTTCCAAACTCTCAGGCAAAAGGACAGAGGGGCACCCGCTCGTGCGCGCGCGCACGCCCGCCAGCCACGCCTCCGGATCCTTGCCATGCCCACGCCCTCCCTGCGCGACCTCGAACACCACTCCGCCTTCGTCGAACGCCACATCGGCCCCAACGACGCCGAAATCGCGCACATGCTGCGCACGGTCGGCTACGACTCGCTCGACGCGCTGACCGAGGCCATCGTCCCCTCCTCCATCGCCAGGACCGGCACGCTGGCGCTGCCGGAAGGCATGACCGAGGAGGAGGCGCTGGCGAAGCTGCGCGCCATTGCCGCGAAGAACCAGGCCTGGCGCAGCTTCATCGGCCAGGGCTACTACGGCACCCACACGCCGAAGGTGATCCTGCGCAACATCCTCGAGAACCCGGCCTGGTACACCGCCTACACGCCGTACCAGGCGGAGATCTCGCAGGGCCGGATGGAGGCGCTGATCAACTTCCAGCAGATGTGCGCCGACCTCACCGGCATGGACATCGCCAACGCCTCGCTGCTGGACGAGGCGACCGCTGCCGCCGAGGCGATGGCGCTGGCCCGCCGCGCCTCGAAGTCCAGGTCGAACGTGTTCTACGTCGCCGACGACGTCCACCCGCAGACGCTGGAGGTCGTGCGCACCCGCGCCGACGGCCTCGGCATCGAAATCGTGACCGGCCCGGCGGCGGCCGCCGCCGCCACCGACAGCTTCGGCGTGCTCGTCCAGTACCCGAACACCTTCGGCCGCATCGAGGACCACTCCGCGCTGGCAGAAGCCGTGCATGCACGCGGCGCACTGCTCGCGGTCGCCACCGACCTGCTCGCGCTGACCCTGGTCACGCCGCCGGGCGAATGGGGCGCCGACATCGTGGTCGGCAACTCGCAACGCTTCGGCGTGCCGTTCGGCTTCGGCGGCCCGCACGCGGCGTTCATGGCCTGCCGCGACGCGTTCAAGCGGCAGATGCCGGGCCGCCTGATCGGCGTCTCGGTGGACGCCGAGGGCAACCCGGCCTACCGCCTCACCCTGCAGACCCGCGAGCAGCACATCCGCCGCGAGAAGGCGACCAGCAACATCTGCACCGCGCAGGTGCTGCTGGCGGTGATGGCGGCGATGTACGCCGTCTACCACGGCCCCGAAGGCCTGACCCGCATCGCCCGCCGCGTGCACCGCCAGGCGGCGATCCTCGCCGCGGCCCTGCGCAGGGCGGGCGTGACCGTCGGCGGTGACTTCTTCGACACCCTGCACGTCACCGGCGTGGACGCGGAGCAGATCCACCGCCGCGCCGCCGAACGCCGCATCAACCTGCGCCGCATCGACGCCACCAGCGTCGGCGTCAGCCTCGACGAGACCGTCACCCGCGACGACCTCGTGGCGCTCGCCGCGACCTTCGGCGCCGACCTTTCCGGCGACGCCATCGACGCGCTCGACCGCGAGACCCCGGACGCGCTGCCCGCGGGCCTGCTGCGCACCTCGAAGTTCCTGACCCACCCGGTGTTCAACACCCACCACAGCGAGCACGAGATGCTGCGCTACCTGCGCCAGCTCGCCGACAAGGACCTCGCGCTGGACCGCACGATGATCCCGCTGGGCTCGTGCACCATGAAGCTCAACGCCACGGCGGAGATGATCCCCATCACGTGGCCGGAGTTCACCGACATCCACCCGCTGGCGCCGGCCGGGCAGGCACAGGGCTACCACGAGCTGATCGACGGCCTGGAGGCGATGCTGGTCGAGATCACCGGCTACGACGCGGTCAGCTTCCAGCCCAACTCCGGCGCGCAGGGTGAATACGCCGGCCTGCTGGCGATCCGCGGCTACCACCGCTCGCGCGGCGAGGGCCACCGCAACGTCTGCCTGATCCCCGCCTCGGCGCATGGCACCAACCCGGCCAGCGCGCAGATGGCCGGCATGAAGGTCGTGGTCGTCGAGTGCGACGCCAATGGCAACATCGACATCGACGACCTGCGCGCCAAGGCCGAACAGCATTCGGCCAACCTGGCGGCGCTGATGATGACCTACCCCTCCACGCACGGCGTGTTCGAGGAGGACGTGGTCGAGATCTGCGAGATCGTCCACCGCCACGGCGGCCAGGTGTACACCGACGGCGCCAACCTGAACGCGCTGGTCGGCATCGCCAAGCCCGGGAAGTGGGGCTCGGACGTCTCGCACCTGAACCTGCACAAGACTTTCTGCATCCCGCACGGCGGCGGCGGCCCCGGCGTCGGCCCGTGCGCGGTCAAGTCGCACCTCGCGCCGTTCCTGCCACGCGGCCACCGCGCCGCGCAGGGCTCCACCGGCATGGTATCCGCCGCCGGGCACGGCAGCGCCAGCATCCTGCCGATCTCGTGGATGTACATCGTGCTGATGGGCGCCGCCGGCCTGCGCAAGGCCACCCAGGTGGCGCTGCTCAACGCCAACTACATCTCCAAGCGGCTGGCGCCGTACTACCGCACGCTCTACACCGGCCGCAACGGCCTGGTCGCGCACGAGTGCATCCTCGACATCCGCCCGCTGGAGAAGGCCACGGGCGTGACCGCCGAGGACATCGCCAAGCGCCTGATCGACTACGGCTTCCACGCGCCGACGCTGAGCTTCCCGGTGTCGGGCACGCTGATGGTGGAGCCGACCGAGAGCGAGTCGCTGCACGAGCTGGACCGCTTCATCGACGCGATGATCCAGATCCGCGAGGAAATCCGCGCCATCGAGGAAGGCCGGATGGACCGCGAGGACAACCCGCTCAAGAACGCGCCACACACCGCCACCATGGTCGCCGCAGGCGAGTGGAAGCACGGATACCCGCGCGAACAGGCCGCGTGGCCGCTGGAGAGCCTGCGCCGGCAGAAGTACTGGCCGCCCGTGGCGCGCGTGGACAACGTGTACGGCGACAAGAACGTGTTCTGCGCCTGCATCCCGGTGGATGCCTGGCGCGAGGAGCCGGCCGGGGCCTGATCCCGTCCCCGTGGAAGGCGGGCAGCCGCCCTCCACGGGGCCCGCCGGGCCCGGCACGGGCAGGAAAAAAAACCGGAAACTTGCATCATCCGCGTGGTTTCACGAGGATGTTGCCTTGTTCCACGTATTTTCCAGGGAGGTTCGATGACCGCAATCCGCGGCCAGAACGCCGGTTCCCGTTCCGTCCCCGTCCCCTCCACCCGCGCCACGACCGCAGGCAGCGTCCTCGTCGACGAGCACACCGGCCTGCAACAGGTTCGCATCGTCCGCCACCCCGTCTTCGGCGGCCAGCTCTACCTCGATGGCGACCTGCAGATCTCCGAGTCCGATTCCGCGTACGGCATCGCCATGGTCAGCCCGCTGCTGGGTCTTGGCCGGCTCGAGCGCGTGGCCATCCTCGGCGGCGGCGACGGCGGTGTGCTGTGCGAGCTGCTGCGCACCCTGGAGCCGCTCGGCCACCTGCCGCGCGAGCTGACGATGGTGGAGATCGACGCGCGCGTGATCGAGCTGTGCCGTATCCACCTGCCCGCGGTGTGCGGCGACGCCTTCTCGCATCCCGGCGCGAATGTCGTGATCGGCGACGCCTTCGCCTGGATCGCGCAGGCACGCGGCCTGGACGCGGTCATCTACGACCTGACCATGGACCCGGTGCGCGAGGACCAGCCGCGCGACGCGTTCGTCGCCGAGATCGTGGCACTGGTGGCCCGCGCCCTGCGTCCCGGCGGCGTCTTCAGCATGCAGTGCTGTGGCCACGGCCGTGCCGATCCCGACGACCGCGCCGAGCGCAGGCGCCTGCTGCCGCTGATCCGCCAGACCGTGGACGCGCACTTCGTGGACCGATGCGAACAGGACGTGCTGGTCCCGTCCTACCGCGACCTGTGGACCTTCCTCAGCGCGCGCAAGCCCGGCTGAGCGGCTTCACAACCGGGCGAAGGAAAACAGCTCCGCCAGCGGGTGCTTCCTGCGCTCGACCAGCGCGCGCAGGAGCCCGGCACCCGCCATCGAGTAGGTGATGCCGTTGCCGCCGTAGGCCATCGCGAACAGCACGCGCGGGCCGTGCTGGGCATGCGCACCGAAGAACGGCAGGCCATCCTTCGTCTCGGCGAAGGTCCCGGCCCACGAGAACGCCGGGCGCAGCGGCAGGTGAGGGAACAGCTCCCGCACCTGCTTCTCCAGTTTCCGTGCCTTCTTTTCCACCCGTGCATCGCGCCGCGCGGGGATGTCGATGGCATCGTCCTCGCCGCCAACGAGCAGGCGGCCATCCCCCGTGCTGCGCATGTACAGGTACGGCCGCGCCGACTCCCACACCATCGTCCGCCGCAGCGGCCCGAGCACTTCCGGGTCGATCGGGTCGGTGATGAAGGCGTAGCTGCTGCGGTTCGCCGCCACGCGCCTGCGCAGCCAGCGCTGGTTGGCGTACCCGGCGGCGAGGATGGCATGGCCGGCGCGGATCACCACGCCGTCCTCCGTCCGCAGCGTTACGCCGCGGCGCGTGGTCGTGATCTCCCCGACCGTGGTGCGGTCATGCACGCCAACGCCACGCCGCGCCAGCCTGGCCAGCGTGCGCCAGGCCATGCGGTAGGCGTCGATGAAAGCGCCCGTCCTGCTGAGGATCGCGGCGGGCCGGTCGATCCCGTACACCTGCCGCAACGCGCCCTGCTCCAGCCATTCCACGTCGAATCCGTGCTTCCTGCGCAGCTCGAATTCCCCGCGCAGGTCCTTGCGGTGCTTCCGCCTGCTGGCGAAGTAGAGGCTGTGCGCGCGGGCGAAATCCACGTCGCGCACCTCGCGCGCCAGCTCCCCGAGCGCCGGGATTGCCTCGGCGCAGGCACGGTACGCCAGCACCGCCGCGCCCTCGCCGTAGCGCTTCGCGAGGTCCACCATGTGCGTGTCGATCTCGTACTGCAACAGCGCCGTGCTGGCCGCCGTGCTGCCCCAGCCGATGTCCCGCTGCTCCACCACCACGATCTCATGGCCGTGGCGCGCGAACTCGCCTGCGACCAGTGCCCCGGTGATCCCGCCGCCGACCACCACGACGTCGCAACGCACGTCCTCCCGCAGCTGCGGGAAGGCGTACATCAGCCCGTTCTTCACCGCCCAGAACGGATAACCGCTCTTCAGGTCCATGCCGCGCACCTCCGCCGTGGGGAAGCCCAGCGTAGGCCAGGCGGAGTGAAGCCCCCTTCATCCATGGCGGCCGCAATCCACGCCCAGGCGGGGAGTGCACCATCCATGTATTGCTCCGCGTCCCCGTCCGGCGGTGGGACCGGCCGGATCACGTCGATCAGCACGCCATTTACTGCTGCTCGAAGCCCCGGCAGTCCCCGGTGTGGACGTGATGGATACGATCGACGCTGCCGGGCAGGCCGGACACTGCGCGAGGCCATGGACGCCGGCCTGCTGCGGCGACCGCCTGGGGAACCGCTGGCCGCGTTGCTTTAGGCCGCATCCGGTCGCGCCGTCCGGGCACTGGCCGAAGGCGCGGACCGCGAAGCGTGGCAGGCCGCGCTCGACGCCCTGATCGATGGCCCTGCGCCGCGCTGGCCGGGTGCTCAGCTTCCCGTCCGCGGCCAGGCCGGAACTCCGCCATCGAAACCGCCCGACGCGACCCACTCCCGCGTGAACGCACGGAACGCCTGCAGCTTCGGCAATGCCTGCGAACGCGAGGGATAGCACAGCATCAGGCCACGGCTGCGCGGCATGAATTCGTCCAGGACGCGGAGCAGCCTGCCATCGCGTACCGCCGCACGGACCACGGGCTCGGCCAGATAGGCCAGGCCGCCGCCCGCGAGGGCGGCGCGCAGGCAAAGCAACGTGTCGTTGACGATCACGCCGCCGCCCACGCCGACAGCCAACGGCCGCCCGCGCCGAACGAACTCCCAGCGGTATTCACCCTGCGAATCGGCCATGCGGAACCGGATGCAGCGGTGCGCGCCCAGATCCTCCGGCCGTCGGGGCGCGGGATGCCGGGAAAGGTATTCGGGACTCGCTACCACCACGAATGGAAAAGGCGGCAGCAGTTCCACCGCCACCATGTCCTGCGGGACCAGTTCCGCCAGCCGGATGCCGGCGTCAAACCCCTCGCCCACGAGGTCGCTGACGCGGTCGTCCGCGCACAGCTCGACGTCCAGCCCCGGATGCCGTGCGCAGAACCCGCGCACGAGGGGTCCGACCAGCACATCCGCCACCACGCGTGAAACCGACAGACGGAGTGTGCCTGCAGGCGTACCGGCCAGGCTGCGCGCCGCCTCCGTGGCTTCGGCCAGCAGCCTCCTTGCCTGCCGCGCACCCTCGATGAAGCGTTCCCCGGCCTGGGTCAGGCCGACCCGCCGGGTGGTCCGCGCCAGCAATGGCACGCCGATCCGGGCCTCGAGCGAACGGACGATATGTCCCACGGCCGACGGTGAAAGCCCCAGCTCCTCGGCGGCAGCACGGAAACTGCGCAGTTCCGCCACCCGCAGGAACACCATCACACCGTCGAAATGGCGCCGGTCGGGCATGGCGATTGAACGATCAGGCTGCATGGCGCATGCAAAGAATCCATGTTTATTGCATTTTCCGCCAAACCTAGCATGGCCCCGGGTCATCCCGGAAACACGCCATGCCACATCTTCCACACCAGCCTGCTCCCCCGCACGACAACCGGTCCGGCCGCCTTGTCGTGTTGCCTGCCCTGCTCGCCCTGGCCGGGTGTGCCGGGCTGCCACGCGTCGACCCGGTCGCCGGCGATGTCGATCCCGGCGACTGCTCCGTGCTGACGGCGGAACTGGACCGCACGCTGGAGGCACGTGAGGCCGCACTGCAGGCCCGGCGCAATTCCTGGAAGCTGGTGCTGCCCGTGGCTGCCGCTGCGCGCTATGCCCACGCCGCCAACCGGGTGCGCGACTACGAAGAGCGCATCGCCACGCTGGAATCGTGGCTGGCGTCCGCAGGCTGCACCCGCGCCGCGGCTATGGAGGAAGGCTCATGAGCAACTATGACGGAACCGGCCACGACGCTTTGCGCCGTGCTTCCAGGCGCGCCTTCCTCGGCGCCATTGCAGGAAGCGCCACCGCGGGATTCATGGCAGGTGCCGCAGCAGGCGCCGCACTCGGCTACCGGGCCTCGCCTCCGCCACCTGTCGTGGACGGCCCGAAGCGCTTCGCCGGCAAGGTAGTGCTGGTCACCGGCGGCACGTCCGGGATTGGCCGTGCCAGCGTCATCGCCTTCGCCGACGCCGGCGCGGATGTGGTCTTCTGCGGGCGCCGCGAGGCACGCGGGCGCGAGGTCGAACGCGAAGCTGCGCGACGCGGTGGCTCGGCCCGTTTCGTCCGCGCGGATGTGCGCGACCCGGAACAGGTGCGCGCACTGGTGGATGGCATCGTGCAGCGCCACGGCAGGCTGGACGTGGCCTTCAACAACGCGGGGATCTACGGCAACCGGCCGTTCCACGAAATGCCACTGGCCGAATTCGACGACATCCAGGCCACCAACGTCCGTGGCACCTTCCTGTGCATGCAGGCGCAACTTCCGGTCATGCTGGCCCAGGGCGGTGGCACGATCATCGTCACCTCGTCCGTGCAGGAACTGGCAACCCGGCCGGGCAGCGTCGCCTATGCCGCGAGCAAGCGCGCACTCGTCGCCCTGGTGAAGGTGGCGGCGCTCGAGTACGGGGCCAGGGGCATCCGGGTCAATGCCATCTGCCCTGGCACCATCGACACGCCGATGGTGCGCCAGGGCGCCGCGGCCACGCTGCCGGACCCGGCATGGGGCATCGCTTCGCGGCAGTGGGCGAAAGACAACGTGCCCGGCGTGCAACGCATGGGCACGCCTGAGGAGATCGCCCGCGCCGTGCTGTGGATGGCGTCGGACGAGATGAGCTACCTCAACGGCGCCGCTGTCGTCGTCGATGGAGGAATGACCACCGCGCTGTAGCGGCTTGCACCCTGCCACTGCGGGCCCCGGACGGCCATGGCGCTCAGGCCATGACCTGTCCCGGGTGCAGCGCGTGCACCTGGTCGAACAGTGCCTCGAGCCTGGCATGCGTGCCGCGCAGGCCCGCGGCCACCTGCGCCGCCCAGTCGAAGTACGCGGCCCGCCGGGACAGGGGCCAGTCGGCAGGCGGGCATTCCACGAGGTCGCGCAGGCTCGCGATCATGTCCGCGAGCGTGATGAGTTTCGCCCCGGCGGGAAGGTGCGGTGCATGCTCCACCTGCAGGCGCTTGCGCTCGGCCTCTGGCAGCGACCTGTCGCCGGTCACCGCCTCCGCCAGCGCCAGCACGTGCTCGCCGAACCTGCGGCGCAGCTGCGCCCGCCCCTGCTCCAGCGTCGGCTGGCCATCCCGGCCGCAGCAGTCCTCCAGGTAGTCGTGCAGCGCCGCCGCGCAGAGCACGTCGGCCTCCAGGATCCCGGCCTCCACGGCGAGTATCCGGACCAGCGTCACGGAATGGTCGATGCACTGCATGCCGTCGGCGTCCTTGCGGCGCTGCATGCGGTGGGCGTGGGCCGCGAACGCGATCGCGTCGACGATGCGCGGCAATGCCCCGGTACCGGATTCCATGGCATCCCCCCTTGCGTCAACGCCGGCAAGCTTTGCATCCGGATGTCTCAGGGGGCGAGACTGGCACGGCATCCCCGCGTCCTGGATTGGCAACCCTTGGCCACATCACGCCCGCGCGGCGCGCAGCCCCCAGGGCGGGGGTACGATTCCGCTCCCGGCCCCTCCCGCAGCCCGCATGACCGCCACGCCCGCCACGGTGGACGCCACCGGCCACCCCGCCCCGGACGTACGCCGCCGGCGCATCCGGATCGTGGACCGGCTCCGCGGCCTGATAATCGTGCTGATGGTGCTCGACCACGTGCGCGACTACTTCCACGTCAGCGCGCTGACCTCGCAGCCGACGGATCTGTCCCAGACCACGCCGACGTTGTTCATGACGCGCTGGGTCACCCACCTGTGCGCGCCGACCTTCGTATTCCTCGCGGGAGCCTCCGTGTACCTGCAGCGCGCGCACACGGACCTGCCCGCCCTCTCGCGCTTCCTCGCGCTGCGCGGCCTGTGGCTGATCCTGCTCGAACTGACGGTGATCGCCTTCGCCTTCAATTTCTCCTGGCCGTTCCTGTTCCTGCAGGTGATCTGGGCGATCGGCGGCGGGTTCCTGCTGCTGTCGGCGCTGCTGTGGCTGCCACGCCGGGCCGTGCTGGCGATGGGCGTGGCGATCGTGGCCGGCCATCCCCTGCTTGCGATGCTGGTTCCGGGCGAAGGCGGCTGGACGGTGGCATCCCGCCTGCTGTTCTCCCCCGGCCCTGTCGGCAACCTGCCCGGGTTCCTCGCCTATCCGCTGCTGCCCTGGTTCGGGATCATGGCGCTCGGCTACGGGCTGGGACACGTGTTCGAGCGGCCGGCCCCCGACCGCAACCGCATCCTGCTGCTGCTCGGCACCGGCATGCTGCTCGCGTTCGCGGCCCTGAGGGCCTCCCGCCTTCCCATGGACCCCATTCCCTGGTCGCACCGCGGCGATGCGGTGATGACCCTGCTGTCCTTCATCAACGTCCTGAAGTATCCGCCCTCGCTGCTGTACGTGCTGGCCACGCTCGGCGTCTCGCTGCTGCTCGCCCCGCTGCTGGAGCGCCTGCGCGGACCGGCCGCTTCGCTGCTGGATGCCATCGGCGCGACGCCGTTCTTCACCTACCTGCTGCACATCTTCCTGGTGCACGGCCTGGCGATGCTGGTCGGCATGGCCATGGGCATCGCGCCCGGCGCCTTCGTCAATTTCCTGGGAGACCCGGGCCGCCTGATCGAGGCACGATGGGGCATCACGCTGGGCCAGGTGTACGTGGTCTGGATCGCGTGTGTCCTCGCGCTCTGGCCGGTCGCGCGCTGGTACGCCGGCGTGCGCCGCCGCCACGGCTGGTGGTGGCTGAGGTTCCTCTAGCGCGTTGCACGCGAGGCGCCGGGGCACAGGTTCAGATCACGCCCCCGCCACCGGATGCAAACGGGACCCGCCGCCGCAGCCCGGGCGCACCGCCCGCGGGATGTCATGCCTGCGGCCTGGTCTCCGGCTTCGGCTCGACCACCTCGCGACCGGTCTCGGCGCGTCCCGCCAGCTCCGTACCGGCATCCGGCGGCAGCCGGCGCATCTGCAGCACCGAGAGCGCGGACACCAGGCCCACGGCGAGGAAAGCCCAGGTGAAGTTGACCGGCGCATCGCCCGGCGCGCCGGTGAACCGGCCCGCAAGGGTCAGCGCGAAGCCGCCGATGGTCACGCCCATCGCCAGCGACAACTGCTGCGCCATCGCCGCCAGGCTGCTGGCCTGGCTCATCCGGGCCTGGTCCACGTCGGCATAGGCGATGGCATTGATGCTGGTGAACTGCAGCGAACGCAGGAAGCCGCTGGCCAGCAGCACGCCCACCATCAATGCATACGGCGTATCGGCGCGGAACAGGCCAAAGACGCACATCAGCAACGACGCCACCAGGCCGTTCCACACCAGCACCGGACGGAAGCCCACCCGCCTGAGCACGGCCGGCGCGATGAACTTCATCAGCATCGCGCCCGCGGTCGAAGTGAAGGTGACCATGCCCGACTGCAACGGATTCATGCCAAAGCCCAGCTGCAGCATCAGCGGCAGCAGGAACGGCGTGGCGCCGATGCCGAGGCGGAACAGCGAACCGCCGAGCACGCTCACCCGGTAGGTGGGGATGCGCAGCAGGTCCAGCCGCAGGAGTGGATGCGGGTGGCGGCGCGCATGCCACACGTAGGCTGCCATCAGCGCCGCGCCGCACAGCATGCACGCTGCCAGCACCGCACCCGGCACCAGCCCGCGGCCGATGGCCGACAGGCCGAACATCGCCAGCGACAGCCCGCCCGACGACAACAGGAACCCCCGCCAGTCGAGGTCCGCAACCGGCTGCCGCAGCAGCGGCACGTGCCGCCAGGCCAGCCACATGCCGAGCAGCCCCATCGGGATGTTGATCAGGAAGATGATGCGCCAGTGCGCGTACGTGGTGATCGCACCGCCCACCACCGGCCCGAGGATCGGCCCCAGCATCGCCGGCACCGTGAGCCAGCTCAGCGCACGCACCAGTTCGCCCTTCTCCACGCTGCGCAGCAGCACGAGCCGCCCGACCGGCATCATCATCGCGCCGCCCACGCCCTGCACGAAGCGTGCGGCCACCAGCTCGCCCAGCCCGTTGCTGGCCGCGCATCCCAGCGAACCTGCCAGGAACACCGCGATCGCGGTCACGAACACGTTGCGCGCGCCGAACCGGTCCGCCACCCAGCCGCTGACCGGGATGAACACCGCCAGCGCCAGCATGTAGGTGGTCAGCGCCAGCTTCAGCGCCACCGGCTCCACGCCCAGTTCCGCCGCGATCTGCGGCAGCGAGGTCGAGATCGCCGTCGAGTCCATGTTCTCGATGAACAGGGCGGTGGCGATGATCAGCGGCAGCCGGCGTTGCGGGCTCACGGTACCCACGCGGTCAGGGAGGAAGCCCGATTCTCGCACTACGGGGCTGCCGGTTCAGCGGATCCTACCCGGCCGGCGGAACGGCCCGGCCATCGCCGTCGGCCACTCCGGTGGCGGCACGATGCCCACCGGGCCGGCATCCAGGGCAGGTCGCGGGCCTGGTTCACGCCCCGATGCCTGCCCGGCCCCCGGCGAGACCAACACGGACAGGGCCTTCGGCCAGGCGATGCGGGTGCACATGGCCACGCGCATCGGCGCAGGATCACCCGCGTCGGACAGGCCGGCCACGCGCTGTACCCCACCCGGCCCGGGGAAGTGGCGGACGTGGTCGCCACCGCTGCGCGCAATGCCCTCGCCGGTCGCAGGCCACGCGACCGAACCGGTTCGATGCACCCGAAGAAGCAGCCCCGTCTGCACGGGCAGCTCCTGCTCATGCCAGCGGCACCCGGGAATCGCCTCAGTACCAGCCGGCGAAGTTCAGGAACCAGCCGCGGTGGTCGTACTCGAGGTCGGTGAGGTCGTCGCTGAAGGACGTGAAGTTGTAGCCGATACCAATCTTGAAATTCCCGCCGATGTGGCGGTCCACGCCCAGCAGCCAGCCGTCGCGCTTGCCGCCGTCGGCCACGTCCAGGCGGCGAAACTCGGCCAGGGCGTCCCATTCGTAGCGCAGGCGCAGGCGAAGCTGCAGCGCGGCCAGGGTCGCGCGGCTGTCGAGCCATTCGCCGGTGCCGCGGCCCATGCGGTATTCGCCCCGGCGGCTGGCGAACTTGCCGGCGACCTGCCAGCGCTCGTCGAGCTGGCGGATGCCCTCGAACGCGAGCACGTGGCTGCGCTGGTCGTTGCGGGCGCCGCCGACCTGGCCGCTGCTGGCCAGGTCGTAGAGGTAGGTGTACCGGCCGAAGGCGGCCCAGCGCGTGCCGCCATGCGGGCGCCAGGCGAAGCCCAGGTTGACCTCGCTGAGCTCGGTTTCGTCGTAGGCGCCGAGCCGGTCACGCGTGCGCGCGTGGTTGGCGCGCAGGGCCACGCGCCAGTCCTCGTTGACGCGCCACATCAGGCGGTTGGTGGTCACCCACTGGTCGCGCTGCTCGGCGCCGCTGTCGCGGCGGTACTCGAGCTTGCTGGCCCACTGCACGCGCGGGTCGGTGCGCCCGGCGCTGATGCCGTAGGCGCGGCGGTGCACCGCGCCGCGGATCGCGTCGAGTTCCGCGTCCATGATGGTCAGGCCGATGTTCCAGCCCGGCGCCGGCAGCAGGTCCACGCCGAAGGTGTGCGAGATGCCGGACTCGCCGCGTGCGGATTCCTTCAGGTACTGGCTCTCGCTGAACACCCGCGTGCGGTCGGTGATGCGCGAACGCTGGCCCAGCGTCCAGCCGTTGCGCACCGCCGGGTTGAACAGGCCGTCGCGGGCGGTGGTGTCCGTGCTCCAGCTGTAGCTGCCGTAGACCGTGCGGTCGGCGTCGAGGTGGTATTCGGCCTCGAGCCTGGCGCCATGCCCGCGGCTGCCGGTGCTGGCCTCGGCGCCGACGCTGGAGCGATCGCCGAACAGGTAGCGCGCGCCCAGGGTCAGCAGGTCGTTGTTGCGGTAGCGGCCGCTGTCGTCGTCGAGCGTGAGCTGGCCGGTCGCGCTCAGCTCCAGCACACTGCGGATGCGGTGGGTGTAGCGCAGGGCCGCCAGCACCGCCCCGGCGTCGCCGGTCGGGCGCTCCTCGCGCAGGCGGGTGATCTCGGCTGCCAACGCCATGTCGTCGCGCGGCCGCCATTCGCCGTTGAGCTGGCTCTGTTCCAGCGCCTGGCCGCCCTGTTCGGCACGGCTGTGGCGGCCGTACAGGCTCAGGCCGTCGCTGATCCAGCCGAGGAACTCGGCGCCGTACTCCTCGCGCGCGGCGCCATCGTCGCGCCGGGCCACCGAGAAGCCGGCGTCCACCTCGCGCCACCACGCGCCCATGCTCCAGTCGCGCCGCGTCCAGCCCAGTTCGCGCAGGTTGGCGCGGGCCTCGACGCTGTTGGCCTCGCCCCTGCGCTCACCGCCCGGGTCGCGGCGGACGAAGTCGAGGCCGCCGTTGTCGGAATAGAAGACCGGTGCCGCCGCCGATTCGGTGCGCGCGTGCTCGAGCTTCAGCCAGGTGCCGCGGCCGGCCTGCAGGGTCAGGTCCACGCCCTGCAACAGATAGTCGTCGCCGCTGCGGTTCTCGTCCACGTACGTGACGCCAAGACCGGCGTGGTCGCCGAACCAGTGCCTGCCGCGCAGGCCGAAGGTCATGTCGTCGGTGCTGGCACCGCCGGGCAGGTATTCGTAGTCGGCCAGCAGCAGCTGCTCGTAGCCGTCCAGCGGCGCGTCGCGGGCGAGCGTGCGCACGTTCTCGCGGGTGACCTGCGACAGCGGGCGGGTAAGCAGGATGCGTCCCTGCAGGGCGTCGACCTCGTAGTCGGCGCCGCGCTGCAGCTGCACCCGCGCCTCGGTGCGGCCGGTGCGGCGGTCGCGCACCTCCACCACGACCTTGTCCGAGCCGGGCAGGATGTTGGTGTGGCGCAGGTAGTACAGGCTGCCACCGGTGCCCAGGAACTCGCTGTGCCCGGGCGCGGTCTGCGCCTCGGACGCGAACGCGCGCACGCTGGTGCCCGGCTCGCCAAGCGCGGTCGAACGCCGGCTGCGCCAGTGGAGCCCGGCGCCGTACAGCGAACGGTTGTACTGCGCGAACTCGCTGCCGGTCAGCCCGGTGTGGAAGTTGCCCCACAGCGCCTGGTTGCCGTCCCAGTCCACCCGCACGTAGAAGCGGCCCTGGGTGTCCACGTCGCGCCAGGTGGTCGAATCGTCGCCGTAGACCGGGTAGTAGGCGTCCGGGTCGAGGGTGCGGAACAGGTCGCGCGGGTCCGCGTCGAAGAACCCGTCGAACAGTTCGCGCAGCTCGCGCTCGCGGGTGTCGGCCTGGGCGGTGATGAGGTATTTGCCCCTGACCTTGCCCTTCAGGTAGAACGCCAGCCGCCCCTCGGCGAGGAAACCGTCGTCATAGCCCTCGTCGCCGGCCAGCGGCTCGATGCTGCCGCTGCTGCTGCCGTGGGACAGGGTCAGGTCGGCCAGCGCGACCAGGAAGTGGTAGCGGCCGGTGACGTCCACCTCCAGCGTCTCGCGCGCCGACGCCTCCCCCGCGTCCAGCTCCACCACGTAGGCGTGGCGCCCGACCGGCTCGAGGAACTCGGCGACGAACTTGCCTTCGCGGTCGACCGGGATGTCCTGGCCGTTGATGCGCAGGCGCGCGCCGCGCGGCACGTCACGGCCGTGGATGCGCACGCGCGAGCCGTGCACGCGGATGTTCTGCACGCGCAGCGCGCTGCGGCCGTAGATCGCGTCCTCGGCCTGCAGCCGCTGCGCCTGCTCCACGTCCACCGGCTCGCCGAGCACGCGCGAGACCTCGTCGCGCAGGCGGGTCTCGCCGCGGAGCTGCTCCTCCGGCGTGACCAGCTGCACCGCCTGCGGCAGGGTCTCGTCGAAGTTGCCATCCGCGTCGTAGGCGCGGGCCACGTACAGCAGGCTGTCGCCGGGACGCAGGCGCACCTTGCCGGCGAGTTCGCTGCCGTCCCACTCGAGGTGGACGAGGTTGCCCACCGGCAGTTCGACGGCCGCCAGCGGGTTGACCAGGTCGGCGTCCGTGCCGTTGTAGACGAGCACTTCCATGCGCTCGACGAAGGAAGCGTGGTTGGCGTAGGCCGAGAAGCGCAACGGCCGGTCGAAGCGGCCATCGCGCAGCGCCACCGTGCCGGCGGCGCGCACGTTCATCACCGGCACGCCCTGCTGCGGGTCCTCGGTGGCCCAGACCATGCCGCCACCGGGCAGGTCCACGCGGAACCTGGCCTGGATGCGCGCGATGCCGGGCGACGGCCCGGGCCGCGCGGTCTCCTGCTCCAGCTGCACCTGGACCGAACGCTCGGCCTCGCTGTACTTGTGCCGGGCATCGAGCTCGCCGCGCGAGCGGATCCGGAACAGCAGCGGATGTCCGTCCTCGCAGGCGCCACCCGCGCAGCGGGCCGTGTCGCTCGCGGACGCCGCCGGTGCGGGCACGTCGCCCGTGGCCTGGCCCGGACCTGCCGCCAGGAGGCCTGCGAGGGCAAGCGCGAGTTGGCGGATGCGCACTTCCATTTCAGCGTCCTTCCTTGCCGCCAGCGGCTTCGGGCCTGTCGTCAACGTCCACGCGCAGCTTCGCGCGCACCCCGGCCGGCAGGCGGGCGGCCAGTGCCTCGAACACGGCGCGCGCGCGCTTCAGGCCGAGCTGCTGGTTGTAGCCGGTGCCGCCGCTGCGGTCGGTGCGGCCGACCACGGTCACCGTGCCGCCACCCGCCTCCGCCAGGCGCTGCGCGATGCGGTCGATCAGCGGCTCGTACGCCGGGCGGATCCGGGCCGAATCCAGCGCGAACAGCACTTCGCCGAGCTCCACCGTGGCCGGTGCCAGCGCCACCGGCATGCCGGTCTCGCCGGTGGACAGTTCGATGCGGACCTCCTCGCGGATTTCCGCCGGCAGACGCCTGTCGAGCGCATCGCGCACGGCCTCGGCGCGGGCGAAGGCCAGCGCCATGCCCTCGGCCTCGGCGTGGATGGTCACCACAGCTCCGCCTGCCGCCGCGATCTTCGCGGCGATCTCGTCGAGCAGCGGTGCGTTCTTCTCCGTCACCTCGGCGCTGCCGGCGGCGAACAGCACCTCGCCCAGCTCGACAGCCACGCCCTCGCCCTTCGCGCGCAGCTCGCCGTCCGGCAGCTTCGCGCCGAAATCGAAGCGCACCGGGATGCCCGGGGTGATGCGCTGGACCAGCGGGTTGGGCGTGGTGAACACGGTGCCCGGCGGCAGCGTGCCCGGGTCCACCTTGACGATGAAGTTGCGGCCGCGTGCGCCGCCACCGTCCACGCCGGTGATGTGGTAACGGCCATGCGCGTCGGTCTCGACCAGCAGGCCCTCGACCGTCGCCAGGCGCACGCCCGGCACGCCGCGCTCGTCGATGCCCTCGTTGTGGATCACGTAGCGCACTTCCACGCCGTCGGCGACCTGGCCGACCTCGCGGCTGACGCGGATGTCCTGTGCGTTGCGCCCGCGGGCCACGTCGCCGGCACGCTCCACCTCGACGCTCCCGGCGGCATCCATGCGCAGGCGCGTGCCCTCGGCGGTAGCCAGCTCGAAGTCGCCGGTGAATTCGGGCGCGCGCAGCACCTGGCGCACCTCCACCCTGCCCGCGGGCGCCGCCGGCGAAGCCCGGCCCGGCAGGGTGCCGAGGTCGAGGCCGCGCAGCAGCGGCGCGCTGGCGTCGGGCACGGGCTCGGGGCCATCGCCGCGGTCGATGGTGGTGCTGCCGGGCACGTAGGCCTCCGGCGCGAAGCCGCCACGCACCTTCACGCCGGTGGCGCGCGCAGGCGCCTGCAGGCCGTTGCCGTCACGGTCGTCGAACACGGAGCCGACCACCAGGCTGTCGGTGAACAGCGGGTCGCCGACGAGCTCGACCTCGGCGCTGGCCTCGTTGCTGATCACGCGGCCGCCCGGGTCGCGCGCCACCACCACGTTGCGGTGCACGCCCGGGCCCACGCCTGCGCCGACGCGCAGGTAGTAGCTCACCGTTGCGGTGCCGCCGGCGGCCAGGTCGAGCCCGTCGATGCGCAGCGGGTTGGCCATGCCGACGCTGCCGTCGCCATCGTCGTCGGACACCACGAGCGAGCCTTCGACGTAGGTGAAGCCCGCCGGCGTGGCGTCGAACAGCGAGGCATTGCGTGCGTCTGCCTCGCCGACGTTGCTGACGGTGATGGTGTAGCGCACCAGGTCGCCGTTGGTGACGGTGCGCACCGCCGCCTGCTTGACCAGGCGCAACTGCACCTCGGGCAGGGTCACGGTCACCACCACGCTGGCCGTGGCGCACACCGCCTGCGGCACGGACACGTCGCACACGCGGTAGGTGAAGCGGTCCTCGCCCTCGAAGCCCGCCTCGGGCTGGTAGTGGCACAGGCCGTCACCGCACTCCACGGTGCCGTGCTCCGGCGGGGCCTCGACCGACAGGCTGGCCGGATCGAGCGGCGCGCCGGTGACCGAGTCGTTGGCGAGCACGTCGATCTCCACGGGGCTGCCGTCGCTCTCGGCCACGTCATCCACCGCATCGATGCGGTTCGCGAGCACGGTCACACCCACCGTCGCCGTGCTGCAGCCCTCTTCGCGGCCGGCCGGACAGATCCGGTACACGAAGCTGTCGGGACCGCTGTAATGCATGGCAGGCACGTACTTGACCTGTCCATCCTCGCCGACACTGGCGCTCCCGTTCGCGGGCGCCGCCGTGACGGTGAGGTCCACTTCATCCGGGGACGGCGCGGCGTCGCCACTGCGGTCGTTGACCAGCACATCGATGTCCGCCGCCACGTTCTGCGGCGTCTCCGCGACGTCGTCCACCGCCTGCAGGGCGATGTCGTCGTCCACGATGATGCCCGTCGCCTCCGGGGCGGAACCCGGCATGTAGCCGTCACCGGCCACCAGCGTCGCGACCACGGTCTCGTCCGGTTCGGGCACGGCATCGGCCACGGGCACGACCGGGATCGTCACGGTGCGCTCCCCGGCGGGCACGGTCACCGATCCGGCCGCCCCGGTGTAGTCGTCCGCGTCCGCGGTGCCTCCCCATGCCACCTGCACCTGCGTGTCGACCGCCGGCGCGACGTCGAACTCGATGGTGAACACCAGCGCCTCGCCGGAATCCTCCTGCACGCGTTCGGGTGCGACGCTGATGTCCGCGACGGGTAGGCCCGCCTCGCCGCCTCCGCCATCGTCCTCGTTGTTGCCATCGTCCGGGTCGTCGATGTCGGGCGACGAGACCGCGGCAATGTTGCCGAAGACGCCCTGCGCGGGGATGCGCGCGGCCACCTCGACCGTGGCCGTGCCCAGCGGCGGCAGCACGTCGATCGTGCACGGCAGCGCGCTGCACGCACCGGTGACAGAGACGATCTCGAGGTTCTGCGGCGTGTCCGCAACCTGGACCGAGGTGGCCGCGGACGGCCCCGCGTTCGCCACTTCGATCGAGTAGCGCACGACCTGCCCCACCAGGAACGGGCCGCTGTCCAGCAGGGTCTTGGTGATGGACAGGTCCGCGGTGGCATCGCGCCCGTTGCGGTCCTGCGCCACGTTGTTGGAAGGATCCGGGTCGAAGGCGGACTCGGACCGGACGGCCACGGTATTGACCACTTCCTGCGGGAACGTCCTGGCCTGCGCCAGCGCGCCGCTGGAAGCGACGGCCGCGAACGCACCGAGCAGCACGCCGGCGGCGGCCGAGCGCATCCTTGCGCCCCCGCCGGTCCGGCGTTCCTGCCCTCGTGTCCTGGGCCTGGCTTCCATTCGCGGCTTCCTCATGGCTCGGCGTCCTGGCCCGGAATCCGGGTTCCCGCCCGGCGCCCGGGCCGGGCGGGAGACCGGTCCGGTCAGTAGTCCCCGGGGTCGGCGCTGAACACCACCGGGACCTCGATCTCGGCGCTGCCGTTGGCCTCCAGGTCGAGCGTCACTTCGACCTGCGTATCACCGGCGTTGCCACCGTTGGCCGCATGGCAGGTGCCATTGGTGGCACTGCAGGTCCACGGGCCAGAGAGCGTGACGCCGGCGGGCAGGTTGTCGGTCACCACCACGTTGGCGGCGGCATCCGGGCCCGCGTTGGACACGGTGATCACGTAGGTCGCCGTGCCACCCGGCGTGTAGGTGGCGCTGCCGTCGGACTTGGTGACCGACAGGTCGGCCACGGGCAGGTCGTCGTTGGTGATCGTGCCCGTCGCCTCGGCGGGATCGCCCAGCGCGTAGAGGCCGCCCGCGACGATGGTCGCCACGACGGTCTCGTCCGGCTCGAACTCGTCGTCGACGACCGGGACGATCTGCACCGTGCCGGTGGTCTGGCCGGCGGGGATCGTCACCGTGGCGACGTGGCCGGTGTAGTCGACATCCGGCGTCGCCGTGCCGCTGTAGTCCAGGCTGATGACGGTGTCCACGGCCGGCGCCTGGTCCAGCGTGATGGTGAACACCAGCGGCACGCCGCCGTCCTCCGCCACGCTGGCCGGGTTCACGGCGATGGTCGCGACCGGCACGCCGGCCTCGCCACCCTCGCCATCGTCCTCGTTGTTGTCCGGGTTCGGATCCGGCACGTCAGGCGAGGACACGGCCGCGCCGTTGTTGAACGGACCGGGCGCGTCGATGGTGGCGGTGACGGTGATGGTCGCCGTGGCACCGCCCTCCAGCGAGGCGATCGTGCACGGCAGGACCGTGCAGGCACCGCTGACGCCGGTGATGGTCAGGTTGATCGGGATGTCGGTGACCTGCACGTTGGTCGCCGTGGACGGCCCGGTGTTGTTGACCTCGATGGTGTAGGTGACCGTCTGGCCGACCAGGAACGGACCGGCGGTCTCCAGCCGCTTGGTGACCGACAGGTCGGCCGCCACGTCGTCGTTGGTGATCGTGCCGGTCGCGGTGTCCGTACCGATGGCGTAGCCGGTGCCCGCAAGCACGGTCACTTCCACCGTCTCGTCGGGCTCGGCCTCGTCGTCGTCGACCGGCACCACGTTGAAGGACACCGAAGTCTGGCCAGCCGGTACGGTGATGCTGGTGATCAGGCCGGTGTAGTCGTCGCCCGGCGTCGCGGTACCCGCGAACGACAGGTTGACCACCGTATCGACGGCCGGGGCCAGGTCGAAGGTGATGGTGTAGACCAGCGGCGTGCCGCTGTTCTCGGCCACCTGGTCCGGGGCCACCGAGATCGACGCGACCGGCACCGAGGCCTCGCCACCGCCGCCGTCGTCCTCGTTGTCGTCCGGATCCGGATCGACGATGTCGCCCGGCAGCTCGATCGCGACCGCGTTGGAGAACTCGCCGGGTGCATCGATGGTCGCGGCCACGAAGATGCTGACCTCCTCCCCCGGAGCCAGGCTCGCGATCGTGCACGGCAACCCGGTACAGGCACCCGTGACCGTGGTGATCGTGAGGTTCAGCGGGGTGTCGACCACGTCAATGCCACTGGCCATGGACGGGCCATCATTGGCCACGTCGATGCGGTAGCTGACCTGCTGCCCGACGACGAACGGGACATCGCCCGCGCTCAGGAACGTCTTGGTGACGCGCACGTCGGCCTGCACCTGCAGCGCGTTGTCATCGTTGGAGGTGTTGTTCCCGGGCTCCGGATCATTGATTCCGACCGCCGTCACGGTGACGGTGTTGCGGAGAATGGCCGGGTAATCCTGCGCGTACGCGGGCGCGGCAAGCGCGGCGAACGCGAGCATGAGCAACGCGATCGTTCGCAGCACGGTGGAGACGGTTCCCCCGCCTTCCGTTCCGGCTCCCCTCGGGTGGTTGGATTGATGGCGCGCTTGCATGGCTGGACTCCTCGTTGTGCCCGGGTTTCCTTCTGCCGCCCGGGCAGCGGCGATGGATCACTGGTAATCGGCTGGATCGGCGCTGAAGCGCACGGGGACCTGGATGACGGCTTCGCCACCGGCATCCAGGTCGATCAGGACATTGATTTCGGTGTCGCCGGGCGCGCCTCCGGACCCGCTGTCGCAGCTGCCCCCGGTGGCGGTGCAGCTCCATGCGGCGTCCAGGGTCGCCCCCTTCGGCAGGGTGTCGCTCACGGTCACGCCCCGGGCGGCGTCCGGGCCGTCATTGCCGACCGTGATCGTGTAGGTGGCCGTGGTGCCGGGCACGTACACCGGGCTGCCGTCGCTCTTGACGATGGACAGGTTGGCCTGGCGCAGGCGGTTGGTGAATGCGCAGGTCAGCGTGAGCGGTTCGGACGAGACCGCCGGGGCGACGAGGTCGAACGAGGTGCCGTCACCGGACGCGACCACGTTGCCATCGTCGCCGGTGCAGGCCCAGGTGGTGGCGTAGGACGACAGGCTGGTATCGCCTGCTGCCGCCTCGGACAGCGCATAGGTCGCACCAGGTTCGGTCTCGATCGTCGCGGTCCGTCCCTCGTGGCCGACGGCGCTGGCGGAAGCCAGCACCGCGCCATCGCGCAGGATGGCCAGGTCGAATCGGCCCGGGTCGTCGACCGGGTCGAGCAGCTTGGCCAGCACCAGGTCCGCGGTGCATGCCTGGGCGATGCCCTCGACGGTGATGACCATTTCGCCGAGGTGGATGCCGAGCAGGTGCAACAGGACGTCCACCACGTTCCCGAGCAGGAGTTCAAGCACTGCCTGGAGCAGCGGGGACAGCACCTGTTCCAGCAGGGAAGTCACTGTCGAGAGGATGAGGTCGAGGATGAAGCCCACCGGAACTTCGATCGGCGGACTTCCGATCAGACTCAATGAGAGGCCCGAGCCGCTGGCTGACAACTCCAGGTCGTCGAGCAGGCTTCCGACCAGGTAGGCAAGGTCGACCGAACCACTGGATACGGTGGCGGTGGCCGGGAACGGCCCGGTGACCACCACCGTCTGCAGTTCGGGCGATCCCTCCGCGGCGGCCTTGATGGTTATGCCGATCTCGCCTTCGACCGCGGCGACCGGGATGCCATCGCCGAGGATCGACAACAGCCGAACTTCCACCTCCAGGCCGAGCGAGGTCAGGTCGACCGGATCGACGATGCCGGGCGTGAGCACCGTGTTGCGGTTCCAGAACACGCCGTCGTCGATCTGGCCGATATACAGGTTGACCAGGCCGGGACGCGCCTGGAGCGTGACCGCGGATGTGAGGGCATCGACTGCCGTGATGGCGCCTTCGGCGCGCGCGACGTCGACGTACAGTTGGAGCTTCAACAGGCCCAGCCCGAGCCTGTCGACCCTGAGTGCGAGAAGCCCGATGTCAAGCGAGTTCAGCGCGGAGATGATCGGCGCCAGCAGCGTGTCGTCGGTGTTGAGCACCTGGACGTTGAGCTTCAGGCGGATGGACGCGCTGTAGAACTGCGTGCCCGTGGGGCCGCAGGCATGCACCGGCGGCTCCACCACCTGCGCCCACAGTTCGATCCCGGCAATGCCGGCCAGGCCGAGGTCCGCGAGGTCGACGGTGATCGGCTCGGGCGTCGTGACGACGTTGCGGTAGTTGTAGAGCTGGACCCAACCGGTGACCAGGTCCAGGACGTCGAGCCTGATGTTGCCGAGGGCCCCCGGCGGGAATTCGAGCCTGAGGATGTCGGCCAAGCGGATGGTGCCGGCCAGCCCACCGAGCTGCAGCCCCAGCGACCGCAGGACGCTTGCCGCGGCGGTGTTGCCGTCGGCCTCGAGCACGTCGGCCGCGACCAGCGCGAGCCGGCCCAGCTGCACGTCCGCATCCAGCACCTCGGCAGGGTCGCTCACCCCCACGTCGGCCGCGAGCTGCGTCAGCAACAGGTTCAGGTCGATGTCGGCGCCGGCCAGCGCGTTCCAGTCAAGGACCGACAGGCTGATGCCGGTGCCAGGCAGCAGCGCCTGCAGCAGGGGATTGAGGAGCGCCGATTGCGTGGTGCTGATGCTGGTCGCCCGGGGGCCGACGGTGACGCAGGCACCCTCGGTGCATGCCGCGCGCGCCGTCGCGGACGGGAACATGGCGCCCAGCGCCACGAGTAGGAAGGCCAGGCTGGCGAAGAATCGCCGCCGGCCGGATCCCGCGTCCATTTTCCGTCCCCCTGTCGCACCACTCCGGGTGCGGGGGCCATACTAGGCAATACCCGGGCGGATTGTCCGGATTTTCCCGGGTTTTGTCCGGTTTTGCGGGCTGCGTCCCATTTTTTCGCATGACCCGACGCAAGGAAACGGCGTTTTGTTTCACCGCCCGGATCTGTTTTCCGCGGTTTTCCCGGCCGCGAAAGGCCGAAAAACAGGAAAAAACATGCGCCGTTGCCACGGGATATTCCCATCCTGCGGCCCGCGGGGCATGCCCACCCATCCCCGCGACGGGCCTGCCGCCACGATGCGGACAGCACGAAAAGATAAAAAAGCCCCGCTTTCGCGGAGCTTTTTCACGGCCGCCTGTCCAGGAAAATCAGGCGAACGGATCGTGCAGCATGATGGTGTGCTCGCGGTCCGGACCGGTGCTGACGATCGCCAGCGGGCAGCCGGCCAGTTCCTCCAGCGCGCGCAGGTAGGCGCGGGCGGCGGGCGGCAGCTTCTCCCACTCGGTGATGCCGTGGGTGCTTTCCTCCCAGCCCGGGAATTCGAGGTACACCGGCGTGCACTCGTCCCAGCCCGCCGCATCGAGCGGTGCGTACTCGGTGCGCTTGCCGCGGTACTCGTAGGCGATGCAGACCTTCAGCGTCTTCATGCCGTCGAGCACGTCGAGCTTGGTGATGCACAGGCCGGTGATGCCGTTGATCGCCACCGCGCGCTTGAGCGCGACGATGTCCATCCAGCCGCAGCGGCGCGGCCGCCCGGTCGAGGCGCCGTATTCCTGGCCACGGTCCCGGATCAGTTGCCCGGTTTCATCGTTGAGCTCGGTCGGGAACGGGCCACCGCCCACACGGGTGGCGTAGGCCTTGGCAATGCCCAGCACGTAGTCGATGTCCTGGGCGCCAACGCCGGTGCCGGCGAGCGCGCCGCCGATGGTGGTGTTGGAGCTGGTGACGTAGGGATAGGTACCGTGGTCGATGTCGAGCAGCGCGCCCTGCGCGCCCTCGAACAGCACGCGCCTGCCCTGCCGGCGCAGCTCGTGGAGGATGCCGGCGACGTCGGACTTCATCGGCTCGACATACTCGCCGAAGGCCAGCGCCTCCTCGTAGATGCCTCCGAAGTCGATCGGGTCGGCGCCGAGGTACTTCGTCAGCACGAAATTGTGGTAGTCCAGCGCGGCGCGCAGCTTCTCCTCGAGCTGCGACGGGTAATGCAGGTCGGCGATGCGGATGCCGCGGCGCGCCACCTTGTCCTCGTAGGCCGGCCCGATGCCGCGGCCGGTGGTGCCGATGGCCTTGCCGCCGGCGGCCTTCTCGCGCGCCTGGTCCAGGGCGATGTGGTACGGCATGATCAGCGGCGTGGCCGGGCTGATCTTCAGCCGCGTGCGCACCTCGACGCCGTTGGCCTCCAGTTCCCCGATCTCCTTCTGCAGCGCCGCCGGCGACAGCACCACGCCGTTGCCGATCAGGCACAGCGCGTCCTCGCGCAGGATGCCGGACGGGATCAGGTGCAGGACGGTCTTCTTCCCGCCGATGACCAGCGTGTGGCCGGCGTTGTGCCCACCCTGGAACCGCACGACCGCGCCGATTTCCTCGGTGAGCAGGTCGACGATCTTGCCCTTGCCTTCATCGCCCCACTGGGCGCCCAACACCACGACTGACTGACCCATGACGGTCCACTCCTCTTGCTTGCGGCCATCGGGGCCGCGGGGATGGCCGTTCCGGCCCCCGCCGGGTTGCACGCCCCGGCCCCATCGGGGAGCCGGGGCCTCGCCGGAGGCCGGTCACGGAAAAAAAGCCGGCGGGATCTTCCCGGCCGGCTTTTGCGCATTATCCCGGGTTTTGCCCGGGTGGGCCAGCGCCCCCGCGCGCGGGCGGCAGCACCCTGCCGGCCCGTGCGGCCGGGCCTCAGGGGCCGCGGACGAGCCACAGCGCCAGCAGGCCGGCGCCGAGCACGATGCCGCCGATGGCCCGGACCTGGCGGTCGTCCATGGCGAGCAGCTGCGCGGCGGCGCGCTTCCAGGCGCCGGGGGCGGCGAACAGGAACAGGCCTTCGAGCACGGCGACGAGGCTGAGGGCGGCCCAGAGGTCGTTCATGGCTGCTCGGATGTCGTGGATGCGGGGACGCCGGGACGCCGCCCTTCCGCGGCACGGAAGGGCGGCGCGCGGCGCATGGTCAACGGTCGTTGCGCAGGTACTGCAGGAAGGGATCGTTGCGTTCGAGCACGATCACGCTGTTGCCGTCGGCGAACGCGGCGCGGTACGCCTCCAGGCTGCGCAGGAAGGCGTAGAAGGCGGGATCGCGGCTGGCCGCCTCGGCGTAGATCCGCGCGGCCTCGGCATCACCCTCGCCGCGCAGCTTCTGCGCGTCGCGCTCGGCCTCGGCCACCAGCACGGTGCTCTCGCGGTCGGCCTCGGCGCGGACGATGCGCGCCTGCTCCTCGCCTTCCGCGCGCAGGCGGGCGGCCACCTGCTTGCGCTCGGCGCGCATGCGGTCGTAGACCTGCGAGATGACCTCGCTGTCGGTCGGCAGGTCGATCTGCTTGAAGCGGATGTCCACAATCCGCACGCCCAGCGTCTTCGCGCCTTCGTTGATGCCGGGCAGCTGCTTCTCGATCAGCTGGCTGCGGTTGCCGGAGACCAGCTGGGTCAGGGTGTGCGCGTTGATCTCGTTGCGCAGCGAGTCCTTGATGATCGGCGACAGGCGGGCGATCGCCTGGTCCTCGTTGCCGAGGGTGGCGCGGTAGAACTCGCCGATGTCGTGGATGTAGCCGATCGCCGCGAAGTCCACGCTCACGTCCTTGCGCTCGGAGGTGAGGTAGCGCTCCGGCGAGAAGTCGGCGATGTAGTAGCGCTGGTCGAAGATCTTGACGGTCTCGATCAGCGGGACCTTGAAGTGCAGGCCGGGGCCGATGTCGCTGCGGACCACGCGGCCGAGGTTGAGCACCAGCGCCCGCTCGCCCTCGCGCACGACATACACCGAACCCAGCAGGACCAGCGCCAGGATCGCGGCGAGTGTGAGGATCAGTCTGGATTTCATCGGTTGCCTCCTTCACCGCGCGTCGGGCGCGGGGTGGTCCGCACCGGGGCCTGCGGCTGCGGGTCCTCCGCCGTCACCGTGGGCGAGACCATGTCCGGCGTCAGCAGCGGGGCGGTCGCGCCGGACTGCGGCGGCATCGGCACGTAGATCAGCTGCCTGCCATCGCCGCCGACGACCTTGCGGTTCTCGGCGAGCACCTCCTGCACCGTCTCCAGCCACAGCCGCTTGCGGGTGACCTCCGGCGCGTTGCGGAACTGCTCGACCAGCAGCAGGAACCGCTGCGCGTCACCGGTGGCGCGGGCGATCTTCGCGGTCTTGTAGCCCTCGGCCGTGGTGCGCAGACGCGCGGCCTCGCCTCGTGCCTCGGGCACCACGCGCGCGGCGTAGGCACGGGCCTCGTTGACCAGGCGTTCGTTCATCTGCTGGGCGCTGTTGACCTCGTCGAAGGCCGGCTTGACCTCCTCCGGCGGACGCGCGTCCTGCAGGTTGAGTTCGGTCACCATCAGGCCGGTGTTGTACTGCTCGAGCGAGGCCTGCAGCGCGGCGGCGGCGGCCGCGGACAGCGGGCCACGGGCGTTGAGCGCGGTATCCAGGTCGGAGCGGCCGATCTGCTCGCGCACCACGCTCTGCGCGACCTGCCTGAGCACCTCGTCCGCGTCGCGGGTGCCGAACAGGTACTGCCGCGGGTCACTGACCCGGTACTGCACGTTGAACGAGACGTTGACGATGTTCTCGTCGCGGGTCAGCACCGGCATGTTGGTGCGGCTGAAGGTGCGCACGGTGGTCGCCTCGACCGTGTACACCCGCTCGACCGGCCACGGCAGCTTGAAGTTGGGGCCGGGCTGCATCACCCGGTTGAACTGGCCGAAGCGCAGCACCACGCTGCGCTGCGTCTCGCCGACCAGCACGAAGCAGTTGAACACCAGCCACAGCGCCACGGCGATCCCCACCCAGCGCAGCGGGCCGTTGCCGCCACCGCCGAACAGATTGCGAAGTCCGCCGCCGATGCGGTCGAAGGGGTTGCCGCCCGAGGGACGCGGACGGCGCGGCGGCCACGGGTTGCGGCCGTCGTTGCCGGGACCGCGCTCGGGTCCGTTCTTGCTGCCGGGTGTGTTCCAGGCCATGCCTGCTCCAGTCTCGGGTTCACGCGGGCCCGGGTGCCCGCGCCGGGTTTGCCTAGTCTACCTGCTCCGCCTCCGCCGCCCGGGGCAGCAGCCCGCGCAGCGGCCCGCCGTCGGGTTCCGCCGCCAGGCGCGCGGCGTCGGCCTCTGCCATGTCGATCGAAAGCCGCCAGATGTGACCATCGTGCGTCTCGCTGCGCACCGCGTCCAGCGCGTGCAGGCGCGCGCGCAGGCGCCCGGCCGACGGCGGCAGCTCGATCTCGCCGGTGATGCGGCGGCGGCCGACCACCCCGTCCAGCGCCTGCAGCAGCATATCCAGACCGGACCCGTCGCGGGCGGAGATCCACGCCCGCGTACGCTCGCCGGGCCCGCGATCGAGCCTCGGCTCCGCGCCCTCGATGCGGTCGATCTTGTTGAACACCAGCAGCTGCGGGATGTCGCCGGCACCGATCTCGGACAGCACCGCGTCCACCTGGGCGATGCGCTCGTCGCGGTGCGGGTCGGCGGCATCGACCACGTGCAGCAGCAGGTCGGCGTCGCGCGCCTCGCCCAGGGTCGAGCGGAACGCGGCCACCAGCTCGTGAGGCAGATCGCGCACGAAGCCGACGGTGTCGGCCAGCACGGCATTGCCGGAACCCAGCCGGATCCGGCGCACGGTCGGGTCGAGCGTGGCGAACAGCTGGTCGGCCGCGTAGGCGCCCGCGCCGGTCAGCGCGTTGAACAGCGTGGACTTGCCGGCGTTGGTGTAGCCGACCAGCGCGATCCGGGGCAATTCGCTGCGCAGGCGCGCGCGGCGCATCTGGCCACGCTGCACCTCGACCTTGTCCAGCCGCTTCTGCAACTGCTCGACGCGCTTCTGCAGCAGGCGGCGGTCGGTCTCGAGCTGGGTCTCGCCCGGGCCGCGCAGGCCGATCGCGCCACCGCGCTGGCGTTCGAGGTGGGTCCATCCGCGCACCAGCCTCGTGGAGATGTGGCGCAACTGGGCCAGCTCGACCTGGAGCTTGCCCTCGTGGCTGCGCGCGCGCTGGGCGAAGATGTCGAGGATCAGGCCGGTGCGGTCCACCACCCGCCGCTGCAGGGCCTTCTCGAGGTTGCGCTCCTGGCCGGGCGTGAGCGCGTGGTTGACCAGGACCAGGTCGGCGCCGGCGGCGTCGGCCATGGCCTTCACTTCCTCCAGCTTGCCGCTGCCGATCAGGGTGGCCGGGTTCGGGCGGTCGATCCGGGCGGTGACCACCGCGGCCACGGTCGCGCCCGCCGAGCGGGCCAGCTCCGAGAATTCCTCGATGTCCGCCTCGTCGGGCGGGCCTCCGGCATGCGGCTGGATCAGCAGCGCGTGCTCGCCCTTGCGGGAGCGTTCGAACAGTTGGGTGGGCATCAGGCTCGGAAACGGCGGCTCAGGCCGGAGACATGAGGGTCGCCCCCGGCCACTTCAACCGTCCCGTGGACAGCGCGGGCTCAGCCGCGCGCCTGGCCTTCAGCCCCCGGGGCGGGCTCGGCCGCCGGCGCCGGCTCGGGCACCGCCTGCACCACGCCGCCTCCCGGTGCCACCCGCACGTTGCGCGACGGCACCACGGTGGAGATGGCGTGCTTGTAGACCATCTGGCTGACGGTATTGCGCAACAGCACGACGAACTGGTCGAAGGATTCGATCGTGCCCTGCAGCTTGATGCCGTTGACGAGGTAGATCGAAACCGGCACCCGCTCGCGGCGCAGGGCGTTCAGGAAAGGATCCTGCAAGGATTGCCCCTTGGACATCGGGTCGTTCCCCTTTCGTTATAGTCATCGAGTGTCCGGACGGACTCCGCGCGCGGAAACCGGCCGCATCGCCCGACCCGCGGTTCCCCCTTCGGCGGCGACCGCCCGATGTTACACAACCCCGGCGGCGAAAGGGGTCCGCTCCTGTGATCCCCGCCACGCTCCCGCCACGGTCACCTGCCGAGGAACGCCCGCAACGCGGCCTCGAGCGCGCCACGCCCGTGCTCCGGATCGAACCACCGCGCGTCCAGTTCCCCGCGCAGCCAGGTGATCTGGCGCTTGGCGAGCTGCCTGGTGGCGAAGATGGCCCGGTCGCGGAAGGTCGCCGCGTCGGTCATGCCGTCGAGGTGTTCCCATGCCTGGCGGTAGCCGACGGCACGGATCGCGGGCAGGTCCAGCGGCGCAGGGTGTTCGCGCAGCCGCGGCAGGTCGCGAAGCGCACGGACTTCGTCGAGGAAACCGGCGGCGAGCATCGCATCGAAGCGTGCCGCGATCCGCTCGTGCAGCACGGCACGGTCCCGGGGCGCCACGACCAGCTTCAGCACCTTCACCGGCAGGCGCGGCACGTTCGTGGTTTCCCCGTGCCAGGCGCTGATCGGCCGGCCGGTGAGGCGGAACACCTCCAGCGCGCGCTGGATGCGCTGCGGGTCGGTGGGCCGGATCCGCCGCGCCGCCTCCGGGTCGACGCGGGCCAGCCCGGCATGCAGCGCCGGCCAGCCGCGTTCCCTGGCTTCCGCCTCGATCTCCGCGCGCAAGCCCGGGTCCGCTTCCGGCATCGGCGCCAGGCCCCGCAGCAGCGCGCGGAAATACAGGCCGGTCCCTCCGGCGAGGATCGGCAGCCTGCCGCGCGCGACGATGCCGGCGATCGCCGCGCGTGCATCTTCGGCGAACTCGGCTGCGGAATAGCTTTCCCAGGGGTCGCGCAGGTCGAGCAGGTGGTGTGGCGCGCGCGCGCGTTCAGCCGCGTCGGGCTTGGCCGAGCCGATGTCCAGTCCACGGTACACCAGCGCCGAATCCACGCTCACGATCTCGCCGCCGAAGCGTTCGGCCCACTCCAGCGCCAGCGCGGTCTTGCCCGAGGCGGTCGGGCCCATGAGGGCAATGGCGGGAGGACGGGCATCCGTGGGCATCCCGCGATTCTCGCGCAGCACAGCCCCGGGGTCAGCTCCGCGGCGCGCGGCCCGTGGTTGGACGTGGCAGATACGCGCGGCTAGAATCGCGCGCTCTGTCGGTGCGGCCTGGCGGCATCGGCGCCCTCCTTCCACTTTTTCCCCGATGCCCGCTCTCCCCGATCCGGCCCCGTGTGCCGCTCCGGCGCTGTCGGCAACCCTGCGCGTCCTGGCGGCGGCGCTCGACGAACGTGACCAGCCCACCAACGCCCATTGCGACCGGGTCGCGCGCCTGGCCTGCGCCCTAGGGGTGCATTGCGACCTCGACGAACGCCAGCGCCGCGACCTCGTGATCGCCGCGCGCTTCCACGACGTGGGCAAGATCGGCATCCCCGACGGCGTGCTGCTGTCCCCCGCGGCCCTGGACGCCGGGGGGTGGACGACGATGCAGAGCCACCCCATCCGTGGCGAGCGGTTGTTCCTGGCCACCGGCCGCAGGGACGCGGCGCGGGTTGCGCGCCTGATCCGCCACCACCACGAGGCGGTGGACGGCTCCGGCTATCCCGACGGCCTGCGCGGCGCGGAAATCCCGCTCGAATGCCGGATCCTGAGCCTGGTCGACGCCTACGACGCCATGACCAGCCACCGCCCCTACCGCGCGCCGATGCCGCACGCCGAGGCGATGCGCAGGCTGGGCGACGCGCAGGGAACGCAGATCGACCCGGACGTGTTCCGGGAATTCGAGCGGCTCGCGCCGCGCCTGCCA
>CALLKI010000073.1 GCA_938008415.1 uncultured Luteimonas sp.
GCTACCGGGACGACGCCTACTTCTTCCTGAAGATCCGGGCGGCCTTCCCCGGACTTGGGTGAAGAACCAAAAAAAAGCGGCGCCCCCGGGGCGCCGCCATGCCGTTGGAGAGAGAGGGATCACTCCAGCCGCAGCTCGGCATTGCCGGAGAAGGTTTCCAGGCGGATCTCGCCGTCGCCGCTGCCGTAACGGTGCTCGAAGCTGGCGCCGGGCCCGAACCGGAGCTTGTTGATCTGCGCCTCGGGCGCGCGCAGGCGGCCGCTGAAGCTTTCGCCACGGGCCAGGGCGGACAGGCCCTTCGGCGCGACCACGAGGATGTCGCCACTGACCGACTTGGCGCTGATCCGGCCGCCCCGGGCCAGCCCGGCGCGGATCTCGGCGTCGCCGGAGACGGTGCTGGTCCCGATCCTGCGGGCGTTCTCGCCGCGGGTGTCGATGCTGATGTCGCCGGACACGGTCTCGGCGTCGATGTCGCCGGAAATGCGGCCGCGCAGCGAGATCCGGCCGCTCACGCTCTCGACGTCGACGGTGCGGCTGTTGAGGTGCAGTCGCAGGTCGCCGCTGATGCTGCTGATGTCCGCGGTGTCCGGCGCGCCCACCGCGAGCACGTCGCCGCTCACGCTCTCGATCTCCAGCGATTCACCGGCCACGCCGTTGACGTCGACATCGGCGGCGACGCTCTCGACCTCGAGGTCCGCCCGCTGCGGCACCTGCAGCACAAGGGTGGTCGGTTCGGTGTTCCGGCTGTTGCGCGGGTAGCGCACCTTCACCACCAGTTCCCTGCGGTCGCCCTCGATCTGCAGGCGTTCCACGCCTTCGCCGAGGCTGCCGGTGATGGCGACCTCGTCCCGGTCCCAGGTGCGCACCTCGATGCGCCCCTTGACGTTGGAGACCTCGACCTTGCCGCGCGGATCGAGCGGGCGGGTTTCGTTGATGGGCGTGGCCGCGAACGCAGGCAGGGCGGCGGCCAGCAGGATGGACGGGAGGAGGAATCGGGTCTTCATGTCAGGCTCCGGATGGTCAGGCGGCGGCGAGGCGCAGGGTCAGGGCGAGGCGCTGCGCGTAGATGCGCTGCAGCCGGTCGAAGAGGAACAGCGAGTCCGGGGACCGGGCGAGCGCGGCACGGACCTCGGCGGCGCTGGCGTCCAGTTCGGACAGCGGCGCAGGTGCGGTTCCGGTGCCGAGGATGGCTTCGATCTCCCGCAACGCGCCCTCGTACTCGCGGGTCATGGCGTCGGCGGCCACCAGCAGCGGCGCTTCCCGGGCAGGGGCCGGCCGCGGCACGGCTTCCGGGTGCAGCCGCCAGCCGAGCGCGACCGCCAGCGCCAGTACGGCGGCGGCGGCAAGGAAGGACAGGCCGCGGTGCGGCCGGCGGGGCGTTGCGGACGGCGCGGGCCCCACCTGCGGGGTCGCGGCGATGCGCGCGGCGATCCCGTCCCACAGCTCGCGCCGGGGCTCGACGTCGCGGCGCAGGGCGCGGAGCTGCCAGCGCAGCGCGTCGGGGAAGTCGTCGCGGGCGATGTCGTGTCCACGGATGTTCATGCGTGTCCCTCCAGGCGTTCGCGCAGCAGTCTGCGCGCGCGGTGCAGCTGGGCCTTGGAACTGCCGACCGCCAGGCCCAGGGCCTCGGCGATCTCCTCGTGCTTCCAGCCCTCGATATCGTGCAGCACCAGGACCGCACGGGCACGGGGCGGGAGCGAGGCGACCGCCTGTTCCAGGTCGATGGACAACGCGGTGCGGTGGCCCGCGGTGTCCACGTCGCCGATGCCCGCCAGGACTTCCTCCTCGCCCTCGAGCCCGGGGGCTCCACGGCGGCTGCGCAGTTCCATCAGCGCGGTGTTGGTGGCCAGCCGGTACAGCCAGGTGCCGAAGGCGCTTTCGAAGCGGAAGCCCGGCAGGGCCTGCCAGGCGCGCACGAAGGCCTCCTGGGTCAGGTCCTCGGCGCGCCCATGCTGGTAGCCGACCAGGCGCAGGATCAGGCCATGGATACGCCCGGCATGGCGCCGGTACAGCGCCTCGAAGGCGGACGCGTCGCCGGCGGCCGAGGCGCGCACCAAGGCGGCTTCATCGTCGTCGGCCACCGGTGCGGCGGCGCCTGGCAGGCTTTCGGGCATGGCGGTCATCAGCATATCCGGTGGGATGCCGCCGCGGCCGGGAGGGTTTGAATGCGGCCCGCCCCGGCGGTGCGGGCCGCGGGGGGCGGGGTCAGGGCATTTCGGGCTGCAGGCCCACGCCCAGGCGGTTGAGGGCATTGATCACGGCCACGGCCGCGGTCAGGGTGGCGATGCCGGCTTCGTCGAAGTGGGGCTTCAGGGCATCGTACACGGCGTCGTCCGGGGCGCCGGATGGCAGGGTGGTCAGGGCTTCCGCCCACGCCAGAGCTGCCCGCTCGCGGGCGTCGAAGAAGCGGCTGTGGCGCCAGCCGGGCAGGGTGTCGAGCTTGCGCGGTTCGACGCCCGCGCGCCGCAGTTCGGCGCCGTGCAGGTCGAGGCAGAAGGTGCAGCCGTTGATCTGCGAAATGCGCTGGAAGACCAGGTCGACCAGCTCCGGTTCCAGGACGCCTTCGTGCACGGCCCTGGCGGCGGCCCGCAGGGCCTGGATCGCGGCGGGAATGTAACGCGGGTATTCGACGCGGTGGTAGATCATTTCCTAGGGGGCTCCATGCCGGCGGGAAGGGGCCGGCTTCACCCCGTGGACGTGCGGGAGGCTCGCGTCGTTACGTCCGCCAGCTTGTCCGGATTGGTGATGGTGTACAGCGCCGTGATCAGTCCCTCGTCGCTTGCGGCGACGGTCAGGCCGGTCAGGCGGCCGCCGTGGAAGCGCAGGATCGCAGGCTCCCCGTTGGCCAGCCCGGGGGCCAGCCGTTCCTCCGCGCCACGGCGCCGTGCCAGCGCCCAGTACAGGCGGGCGATGCGCCCGGCGCCGTGCAGCGGGCGGATGGCCGCCAGGGCCTTGCCGCCGCCATCGGCCAGCAGCACGGCGTCGGCGTGCAGCAATGCCTGCAGCGCCTCGCGGTCGCCGGTCCGGGCTGCGTGGATGAACTTCTCCAGCAGCATGCGGTGCCGGCGCGGGTCCACCGCGAAACGTGGCCGCGCTTGCGCCACGCGCGCGCGGGCGCGATGGACCATCTGCCGGCACGCGGTCTCGCTGCGCCCGAGCATCGCGGCGATGGAGGCGTAGTCGTGCTCGAACACCTCGCGCAGCAGGAAGGCGGCGCGCTCCAGGGGGGCCAGCCGTTCCAGCACGGCGAGGAAGGCCAGCGAGACCATCTCGGCGCGCTCGAGCGCCTGGGCGGGGCCGTGTGTATCGTCGGCCGGCCCGGCCGCTTCCTGGCCGCCATCGCCGGGTCCGACGTGCAGCGGCTCCGGCAACCACGGGCCGGGATAGGCCTCGCGCCGCGCGCGCGCCGCGCGAAGGCGGTCGATGCCCAGCCGGGTCGCGGTGGTTACGAGCCAGGCCTCGGGATCGGCGATGGCGGCCCGGTCTGCGTTCCGCCAGCGCAGCCAGGTGTCCTGGACCACGTCCTCGGCGTCGGCGCGCGTTCCCAGCAGGCGGTAGGCGAGGGAAAACAGGCGGTGGCGGTGGTGGTGGAAGGTGTCGACGGCATCCATACGCTGGCAGGGACGGAACGGCGTGTGCCGGCGTGACAGCCGGCCGCTGGGGCGCCTTGGCCTAGAATGGAAGGGTTTCATGCCCGCCGTGAGCCAGCCGTGACCACCATCAAGCAGGAAGACCTGATCCAGTCCATCGCCGACGCGCTGCAGTACATCTCGTATTACCACCCGGTCGACTACATCAGGAACCTCGCCGCCGCGTACGAGCGCGAGGAGTCGCCCGCGGCCAGGGACGCGATGGCGCAGATCCTGATCAACTCGCGCATGTGCGCCGAAGGGCACCGCCCGATCTGCCAGGACACCGGCATCGTCACCGTGTTCCTGGAAGTGGGCATGGACGTGCGCTGGGAGGGCTTCACCGGCTCGCTCGAGGACGCGGTCAACGAGGGCGTGCGGCGCGCCTACAATCACCCGGACAACAAGCTGCGCGCCAGCGTGCTGGCCGACCCCGCCGGCAGGCGCCAGAACACCCGCGACAACACCCCGGCGGTGATCAACGTGAAGATCGTGCCGGGCGACAAGGTGGACGTGATCGTCGCGGCCAAGGGCGGCGGCTCGGAGGCCAAGAGCAAGTTCGCCATGCTCAACCCGTCCGACTCCATCGTGGACTGGGTGCTCAGGACCGTGCCGACCATGGGCGCCGGCTGGTGCCCGCCGGGCATCCTGGGCATCGGCATCGGCGG
>CALLKI010000074.1 GCA_938008415.1 uncultured Luteimonas sp.
CGAGATCTACACTCTTTCCCTACACGACGCTCTTCCGATCTATAGCGCAGCCTGGTAGCGCGCCTGCTTTGGGAGCAGGATGTCGGGGGTTCGAATCCCTCTACCCCGACCATCCGGGCTACCGGCACCGCTATCATGCGCGCATGCGCCCGTAGCTCAACCGGATAGAGCATCGGCCTTCTAAGCCGGTGGTTGCAGGTTCGAGTCCTGCCGGGCGCGCCACGCAAGGCACCGGGCCGTCGCGGCCCGCGGCCCGATCGCCGGGCCGGCGCGTGTCGTGGCGGGGGAACCGGGACGGGAATGCCTCCGCTCCGGTATCCTATGCAGCATGTGGTGGCTGTAGCTCAGTTGGTTAGAGTCCTGGATTGTGATTCCAGTTGTCGTGGGTTCGAGTCCCATCAGCCACCCCACCCTCTCCCCGGCGCGCGACTTCCCCGCAGGTCGCGCGCGATTGCGGAACCCGGCGCGTCGTTGCTAAAATGCGCGCCCGCTTTTCCAGGGGCCGTTAGCTCAGTTGGTAGAGCAGCTGACTCTTAATCAGTAGGTCCTAGGTTCGAGCCCTAGACGGCCCACCAGATCACGGAAAACCCGGCCCCGCGCCGGGTTTTCCGTTATGCGCCCGGCGACGGCGGCGGCCTGTCCCGGCGGGCCCGCGGCGATTTAAGATGCGCGGCGTGCCCCGGGCGAAAGTGGCGGAACTGGTAGACGCACTGGATTTAGGTTCCAGCGGGCAACCCCCGTGAGGGTTCGAGTCCCTCCTTTCGCACCATCTTCCCGCCGCGCCGGGCCCGGGCGCCGGGCCTTCCCCGCGTCGCGTGCGTGTATGCTTGCGGCATTCCACAGCGTTACCGCACACGGAGGGTTTCAATGCGCAGCGGCAATCCCGTCCTAAGGGAATCCACCTTCCTCGACCTCGGCAGCGGCGCCGTGGTGACCCGCGCCGGCGACGCCATGACCCTCAACGGCACGGTCAACCGGACCGTGATCCTGCTGGCACTGGCCGTGCTGACCGCGGCCTTCGCTTGGAACCAGGCGTTCGGGCCCGACGGCATGCCTTCCCCCGGCTTCGCCCTGTACGCCTGGGGCGGCGCCATCGGCGGCCTGGTGCTGGCGCTGGTGACCGTGTTCAAGAAGGAATGGGCGCCGGTCACCGCCCCCCTGTACGCGATCGCGCAAGGCTTCTTCCTCGGCGCGATCTCGGCGCTGTACAACCACCTGTACCAGGGCATCGTGGTGCAGGCTGTGATGCTGACCTTCGGCACCCTGCTCGCGCTGCTGTTCGCCTACCGCAGCGGCTTCATCAAGGCCACCGAGAACTTCAAGCTCGGCGTGTTCGCCGCCACCGGCGGCATCGCCCTGGTCTACCTCGCCACGATCGTGCTGCGGATGTTCGGCAAGGACATCCCGCTGATCCACGAGAGTGGCATCGTCGGCATCGGCTTCAGCCTGTTCGTGGTCGTGATCGCGGCGTTGAACCTGGTGCTGGACTTCGACTTCATCGAGACCGGGATCGAGCGCGGCGCGCCGAAGTACATGGAGTGGTACGGCGCGTTCGGCCTGATGGTCACGCTGGTCTGGCTGTACATCGAGTTCCTGCGCCTGCTGGCCAAGCTGCAGTCGCGCGACTGAAGCGCCAGGCCCGCCGCACATGGGAAAGGGCGCCTCCGGGCGCCTTTTTCCGTTGCGGGGCGCCCCGGGATGCCCGCTCAGGGCGCGTGCGGGGGTGCCGCGGCCGGTGTCCGCGCCGGCGCCGGCGCCGGCCGCTGCGGCCAGGCCATGAACACGACCGCCACCAGCGCCAGCAGCCAGCAGTACCAGACCTTGCCTGCCAGCCCGATCGGCGAGATGCCCGCCAGCGAGGCCGCCAGCAGCACCTGCGCGCCGTACGGCAGCAGGCCCTGCGGCACGCAGGCGAAGATGTCGAGCACGCTGGCCGCGCGCCGGGGACTGATGCCGTGGCGCGCCGCGATGTCGCGCGCCACGCTGCCACCGACCAGGATCGCGACGGTGTTGTTCGCGGTGAACACGTCCGCCACCGAGGACAGCGCGGCGATGCTGAACTCGCCGGTGCGGCGGCCACGGTGGCCGCGGGCGAAGCGCGCGATCCGGTCCGACAGCCAGGCCAGCCCGCCGGCCGCCTTCATCAGCGCGCCGAGGCCTCCGATCAGCAGCGACAGCAGCAGGATCTCCGTCATGCCTTCGAAACCGGTCCAGACGTCGCCGGCGAACTGGGCCACGTCGTAGCCGTCGGCCAGCAGCAGGCCGGCCACCCCGGCCGCCACCAGGCCCAGCGCGAGCACCAGCAGCACGTCCAGGCCCGCCAGGGCCAGGACCAGCACCAGCAGGTACGGCAGGGCCAGCCACGGCGAGGCCGCCTCCACCGCCTCCACCGGCGCCGGGTCCCCGGCCCAGGCCAGCAGCAGCATGGTCGCCAGCGCCGCCGGCAGGGCGATGCGGAAGTTCTCGCGGAACTTGTCGCGCATCTCCGCGCCCTGGGTGCGGGTGGCGGCGATGGTGGTGTCGGAGATCACCGACAGGTTGTCGCCGGACATGGCCCCGCCCACGACCGCGCCGGCCACGAGAGTCCGGTCGAGCCCGGCGGCGTCGGCCACCCCGATCGCGATCGGCATCACCGCGGCGATGGTGCCCATCGAGGTCCCGATCGCGAGCGAGACCAGCGAAGCGACCAGGAACAGCCCGGGCAGCAGCATCGCGGCGGGCAGCGAGCCGATCCCCATCGACACCACCGCGTCCACCGCGCCGGCCGCCTTGGAGACCTGGGCGAAGGCGCCGGCGAGCAGGAAGATCAGGCACATCAGCAGGATGTTCGGCTCGCCCATGCCCCGCAGCAGGACCTCCCCGGCGGGCTGCCCGCGACGGCGCGCGACCAGCACCGCCAGTGCCAGCGCCGGCAGGATCGCCACGGGCGCCCTCAGCTGGTAGAAGCCCATCGGGTCGCCGAGCCAGGTGAAGTACAGCCCGGCGCCGAAGAACAGCGCGAGGAACAGCAGCAGCGGGGTGAGCGCAAGCGCGCTGGGACGGTCCTGCATCCCGGGTCTTCCGGTTCGTGGGAGGGGAAAGGCGCGATTGTGGGGGGCGCCCGCCGCCGCGTCACCGGCGCCGGCGGAATGCCGGCGGCGCAAAAACAGGACGCCGGGCGGGTGCCCGGCGTCATCAGGCCACGTTTCCACCCGGGGGTGGCCGCAGGCCGTCCCTCCCGTGCGGGACAGCGGCAGGGGCTCAGACCCGGCTGGCGATCGCCCTGGCGAAGCCCATGGTGCTGCCGTCGCCGCCCAGGTCCGGGGTCAGGCTGTCCTTCGCCTCCAGCGTGGCGACGATGGCGTCGCGCAGGCGGGTGGCGTCCTGCGGACGACCGATGTGGTCGAGCATCTGGCAGGCCGCCAGCAGCAGCGCGCAGGGGTTGGCGATGCCCTTGCCGGCGATGTCCGGCGCGGTGCCGTGCACGGCCTCGAAGATCGCCGCGTCCTTGCCGATGTTGGCACCCGGTGCCAGCCCCAGGCCGCCGACCAGGCCGGCGCACAGGTCGGAGATGATGTCGCCGAACAGGTTGGTGGTGACGATCACGTCGAACTGCTCGGGGCGCATCACCAGCTGCATGCAGGCGTTGTCCACGATCATCTCGTTGCACTCGATGTCGGGATACTGCGCCGCGACCTCGCGCGCCACCTTCAGGAACAGGCCGGAGGTGGTCTTGAGGATGTTCGCCTTGTGCACCACGGTGACCTTCTTCCGGCCGGTGGCGCGGGCCAGGTCGAAGGCGTAGCGGACGATGCGTTCCGAGCCCCTGCGGGTGATCTTCTGGGTCAGCGTGGCGGTCTCGCCGTCCTCGGAGATGTGCTGGCCCTCGCCGATGTAGGCGCCCTCGGTGTTCTCGCGGACGGTGACCAGGTCCACGTTGCCCGGGAAGCGCGCCTTCGTGTTCGGGAACGAGCGGGCCGGGCGCACGTTGGCGTACAGGTCGAAGCGCTTGCGCAGCTCGACGTTGATCGAGCTGAAGCCCTCGCCCACCGGGGTGGTCAGCGGGCTCTTGAGCGCGACGCGGTTGCGCCGGATCGCGTCCAGGGTGGCCTGCGGCAGCAGTTCGCCATGCTTCTCCAGTGCGACGATGCCGGCGTCGACCTCCTCGTACCGCAGGCCGAGGCCCATCGAGTCGAGCACGTGCAGGGTGGCATCCATGATCTCCGGGCCGATGCCGTCGCCGCGGATGACCGTAATCGTCTGGCTCATGTGGGGGGATTCCGTACAAAGACGCGCCGCGCATGGGCGCGGCGCGGGATGACTTCCGACAGGCGGCAATTATGCCCGAAGGCCGGCCCCCGGCCCAAACCGACGAAAGTCCCGGGGGGTCCGGCCGGGCGTCAGCCGGCGTCGTGCGCGTGCTCCGCGGGCGCGTCGCCCGCCGCGGCCTCCCCGCCCTGCTCGAGCCGGTCCAGGAAGTCGACCGCCCGGCGCAGGTGGGGGATGACGATGCTGCCGCCGACCACCAGCCCGACCGAGAACGCCTCGAAGAACTCCTCGCGGGTGACCCCGGCCTGCCGGCACTGGGCCACGTGGTAGCTGATGCAGTCGTCGCAGCGCAGGACCAGCGAGGCGACCAGGCCCAGCAGCTCCTTGGTCTTCACGTCGAGCGCGCCGGGCTGGTAGGTCTGGGTGTCGAGCGCGAAGAAGCGCCGGACCACCTGGTTGGGCTCGGCCAGGATGCGCTCGTTCATGCGCCGGCGGAACTCGGTGAACTCGCGGACCCGGTCCCCGCCCCAGCTGCCGCCGTTCATGGCGCCACCCCGCCTTCCAGCAGCGGCTTCAGCCGCCCGGCGCGGTGCAGCGCCATCATGTCGTCGTAGCCTCCCACGTGCACGTCGCCGATGAAGATCTGCGGCACGGTGGTGCGCCCGGTCAGCGCGACCATGCGCTCGCGCTGTGCCGGGTCGAGGTCCACCCGCACCTCGGTCCAGTCCAGTCCCTGGCTCTTGAGGAAATTCTTGGCGGCGATGCAGTAGCCGCAGACGGCGCTGGTGTACAGCGTGATCCTCGGCTGTCCGCCCTGTGTTGTGGCGTGCACGGTCTCTCCGCAAACTTGCCGGAATGGAAGTGGTCCAAGTGTGGTGCCGGCCGCGTGCGGTTTCCAGTCCATGGATGGAACGCTGTCGGCGGTTAACACGGGATTCACGCCTTCGCCGCCGGAACGCGACATGCTCCACCCCCCGGATCCTCCGACCGGACGACCGATGCGACTGACACGCCTGCTCCTGCCATTGGCTGCCGCACTGCTGGTCCAGCTGGGACCGCTCGCCGCCACGGCGCAGGAGAGCCGCCTGCCCGACATCGGCTCCTCCGCGGGCAGCGTGCTCGGCCCTGCGCAGCAGGAGGAGTACGGGCGGATGCTGCTGGCGCAATTGCGCCACTACGGCTACGTGCTCGAGGACCCGCTGGTCGAGGGCTGGCTGCAGGCCGTCGGCGGCCGGCTTGGCGCGGTCAGCGACCAGCCGCGCCAGAAGTACACCTTCTTCATGATGCGGGACCGCAGCATCAACGCCTTCGCCACGCTCGGCGGCTACATCGGCGTGAACGCGGGGCTGGTGCTGACCGCCGAGACCGAGGACGAGGTCGCCGGCGTGCTGTCCCACGAGATCGCCCACGTCACCCAGCAGCACGTGCTGCGCGCCGCCGAACGGGCCCAGCGCGACAGCATCCCGATCCTGCTGGGGATGCTGGGCGCGATCGCGCTCGCGCAGTCGGCCGGCGGCAATTCGTCCGACGACGCCACGGTGGCGGCGGTGGCCGTGGCCCAGGGCCTGGCCGCGCAGCGGCAGATCGACTACACCCGCGCCAACGAGTCCGAGGCCGACCGCCTCGGCATCCGCACCCTTGCCCGCGCCGGCTACACCCCGGAAGCCTTGGCCACGATGTTCGAGCGGATGCAGGCCGCCTCCCGCACCAACCAGGGCGGCGAACGCGAGCGCCTGCCCGACTACCTCAGGACCCACCCGGTCACCACCACCCGCATCAGCGAGGCGCGGCAGCGCGCCGAGCAGATGGCCGGCCAGGTCGTGACGGCGACCACGTCCACGCCGGACGCGGTCCGCGTGAAACGGACCCTCGTGCCGCCCCGGACGCCGCTGCCGGATTCGCTTCCCGGCACCGAGAACCCGCTGCTGCCCGGCTCGCTGAAGCTGCCGCCCTCGCTCGACGGCCCCGACACGGTGCAGTTCGGCTGGGCGCGCGAACGCCTGCGCGTGCTGAGCGCCAACACCGCGCACGACGCGGTGCGCGAGTACGAACGGATGCGCCGCCAGGGCGCGCTCACCGACGCGCAGCGCTACGGCTACGCGCTGGCGCGGATGCTGGAAGGCTACCCGGCCGAGGCCGCGGTCGAGTTCGCCGCGTTGCTCGCGGACTATCCCGACGACCTCTGGCTGACCCTCGGCCTGGCCGAGGCGGAGGCGCGGTCGGGCCACCACGCCGAAGCCGACCGCCGCTTCGAGGCCCTCGTCGAGCGCATGCCACGCAACGCCGCGGTCGCGCTGACCTACGCCGGCGTGCTGCTGGAGCGCAACACCGCCGAGGCCGGCCGCCGGGCGCAGGCGGTCCTGCGCCCGCTGCTGCATTCCTCGAACACCGACCCGGTGTTCCAGCGCACCTTCGCCCGCGCCTGCGAGCTGGCCGGGGACCCCGTGCGCGCGGGCGAGGCCTGGGCCGAGGCCGCCTTCCTCAGCGGACGCGAGGAGCAGGCGCTGGTCCAGCTCAACACCCTCAAGAAGCGCGACGACCTGGACTACTACGCCCGCGCGCGGATCGAGGCGCGGATCGCCGAGATCACGCCGGTGGTGCTCGAACTGCGCCGCCAGGGCATCCGCGACCCGGACCTGCGCCGCCGCTGACGCGCGGCTGTCATGTTTCCGTCACACAACCGTCGTCCAATACCGGGCAAGCCTGTCCCCCCGGCCACCATGCACAGACGCGTCCTGATCGTCGACGACGAGCCCGCCATCCGCGACATGGTCGCATTCGCCCTGCGCACGGGTGGTTTCGAGCCCGTCGCCGCCGCGGACGCGATGGAGGCGCAGACGGCCATCGCCGACAGGCTGCCGGACCTGATCCTGCTCGACTGGATGCTGCCCGGCACCAGCGGGCTGGAACTGGCCCGCCGCTGGCGACGCGAGGCCCTGACCCGCGAGGTGCCGATCATCATGCTGACCGCCCGCGGCGAGGAGAACGACCGTGTCGGCGGGCTGGAAGCCGGGGTCGACGACTACGTGGTCAAGCCGTTCTCCACCCGCGAGCTGCTGGCGCGGATCCGCGCCGTGCTGCGGCGCTCGCGGGAAGACGACGAGGATGGCAACGTGCGGATCGGCGACCTGCGCATCGACGGCGCCGCGCAGCGGGTCTACGCGGGCGACACGCCGCTTGGCATCGGCCCCACCGAATACCGCCTGCTGCACTTCTTCATGACCCACCCCGAGCGGGTGTACAGCCGGGCACAGCTGCTCGACCACGTCTGGGGCGGCAGCGTGTACGTGGAGGAACGGACCGTGGACGTCCACATCCGGCGCCTGCGCAAGGTGCTTGAGCCGGTCGGGCTCGACGGCATGGTGCAGACCGTTCGCGGCTCCGGCTACCGCTTCTCCGCCATGACCGGCCGCTAGGCGCCTGCGCAGGTCCCGTGCCGCACGCGGCCAGGGCTTACCATCCCCTGCATCGCCAACATCCGGCCAGGTCGCGATCCATGCCCGCCTCCGAACTTTCCGCATGGCGCAGGACGCTCGCCCGGCACCTGCTGGCACTGGTGCTGGCGGCGGTGTCCGGGCTGGCGCTCGGCCACCCGTGGCCGGCGTTGGCGCTGGCCGCGATCGCCATGCTCGGCTGGCACCTCTGGCGGCTGCGCCGGATCCTGGCGCGGCTTGCCGCCCGCAGGCGCCCGCCGCCGCCCCGGGGCAACGGCGCCTGGGACGGACTTGAACGCCTGCTGCGCGATGCCCATGACGGACTGCGCGGACATCGGCTCCGGCTGCTGTCGCTGCTGCGTGCCTACCGTGCCGCGGCCGACGCACTGCCCGATGCCGTGGTCGTGCTGGAGCGCAACAGCCAGCGCGTGCGCTGGTTCAACCGGGCCGCCTCCCACCTGCTCGGCCTGCGCGCGCCGCAGGACACCGGCGCGCCACTCGCCCAGCGCCTCCAGCCGTTGCAGCTGGCCGGATGGCTCAGCCAGGGCAGGCACGCCGAGCCCATCCCCGACGCCCCCTCCCCGGTGTCGCCGGACGCCAGGCTCCACCTGCGCCTGCTGCCCTATTCCGACGAGCTGTGGCTGCTGGTTGCCCGCGACGTGAGCCGGGTGACGCGGCTGGAGCAGATGCGCCGGGACTTCGTCGCCAACGTCTCGCACGAGCTGCGCACGCCGCTGACCGTGCTCCACGGCTACCTCGACATGCTCGATCCGGACCGGCAACCGGAATGGGCGCCGATCCTGCGCGAGATGCAACACCAGTCGCAGCGCATGGCCCGGCTGGTCGAGGACCTGCTCACGCTGTCGCGGCTCGAGGCGCAGGATGGCATCGGCGAGGAGGAAGAAGTATCGATGTCTTCGATGCTCGCCAGCCTGGGCCGCGAGGCCCGCGCGCTCAGCCAGGGCCGGCACACCATCGACGTCGTGGACGAGGCCGGCGTGGACCTGCTCGGCTCGCCACGAGAACTGCACAGCGCGTTCTCCAACCTCGTCAGCAACGCCGTCCGCCACACGCCGTCCGGGGGTACCATCGGGATTCGCTTCTCGCGCGACGGCGACGGAGCGGTGCTGGCGGTCCGCGACACCGGTTGCGGCATCCCCGCGGAACACCTGCCGCGGCTCACCGAGCGGTTCTACCGCGTCTCCACCAGCCGTTCCCGCGAAAGCGGCGGCACCGGGCTCGGCCTGGCGATCGTCAAGCACGTGCTCCAGTTGCACCAGGCGCGGCTTGGGATCGAGAGCGAGGTCGGCCGGGGCAGCACCTTCTCCTGCCATTTCGGCGCCCACCGCGTGATACCGCGGCATGGCGCCGGCAACGGAGCCCAGCGTGAGCAGAACCCGCAGCAGCGACACCCCCCGCAGGAAGAAAACCGCGACCACGCCACGGGCGCCGGCCGCGGCCGACCCGTTGCTGGACCCGGCGCTCTACCGCAACCGTGAGCTGTCCCAGCTCGAGTTCAACTTCCGCGTGCTGGCGCAGGCGTTCGACCCCGCCGTCCCGCTGCTGGAACGGCTGCGCTACCTGTGCATCTCCTGCACCAACCTCGACGAGTTCTTCGAGATCCGCGTCGCCGCCCTGCGCCACGCCCGCGACCACGGCGGGCCCGGTTCGCCCGACGGGCTCTCGCCCGCCGCCGTGCTGCAGCGGGTCCACGAGCGCGCCGCGGAACTGGTGGAGGCCCAGTACCGGTGCTGGAACGAGGTGCTGCGCCCGGAGCTGGCACGCAACGGCGTGCGCGTGCTCGCCCCGGGCACATGGGACGCGCGGCAGCGCAGGTGGCTGCGCGGCTATTTCCGCAAGGAGATCATGCCGGTGCTGTCGCCGCTGGGGCTGGACCCCGCGCACCCGTTCCCGCAGATCCTCAACAAGTCGCTCAACATCGTGGTGGTGCTGGAAGGCACCGACGCGTTCGGCCGCAGCGGCCACCTCGCCATCGTCCGCGCCCCGCGCTCGCTGCCGCGCATCATCCAGCTCCCGGAGAAGGTCTCGGGCGGCGAGCACGACTTCGTGTTCCTGTCCGCGATGCTCTCGGAGTTCGTGGACGAGCTGTTCCCGGGGATGAAGGTCAAGGGCGCCTACCAGTTCCGGGTCACCCGCAACTCGGAGCTGATGGTGGACGAGGAGGAAGTCGACAACCTCGCCCACGCGGTGCGCGACGAGCTGGCCGAACGCGGCTACCGGCGCGCGGTGCGGCTGGAGATCGCCGCCGGCTGCCCGAAGCCGATCGTGAACACCCTGCTGCGCAACTTCGAGCTGACCGCGAACGAGGTCTACCCGATCGATGGCCCCGTCAACCTCAACCGCGTGATCCAGATCTACGACCTGGTCCAGCGCCCCGGGCTGAAGTTCCCGCCGTTCCATCCGCGCGCGCTTCCCGGCAGCGAGGCCATGTTCGAGAAGGTGGCGCAGGGCGACGTGCTGCTGCACCACCCGTTCGACTCCTTCACGCCGGTGCTGGAGCTGATCCGGCAGGCGGCCGAGGACCCGAACGTGCTGGCGATCAAGCAGACGCTGTACCGGACCGGCCGGGACTCGGCCATCGTCGAGCACCTGATCCAGGCCGCGCGCAACGGCAAGGACGTCACGGTGGTGGTGGAACTGCGCGCGCGCTTCGACGAGGAGGCCAACCTCGGCCTCGCCGACCGGCTGCAGGAGGCGGGCGTGCAGGTGGTGTATGGCGTGGTCGGCTACAAGACCCACGCCAAGATGCTGCTGATCGTGCGCCGCGAGGGCCGCCACCTGCGCCGCTACGTGCACCTTGGCACCGGCAACTACCACTCCGGCAACGCCCGCGCCTACACCGACTTCGGCCTGATCACCGCCGACCCGGAGATCGGCAACGACGTCCACCAGATCTTCCAGCAGCTCTCCGGCCTCGCCCCCGCGATCACGCTCAGGCGGCTGATGCAGTCGCCGTTCACCCTGCACGCCGGCATCCTCGAGCGGATCCGGCGCGAGGCCCGCCACGCGCGCGAGGGGCGGCCGGCCCGGATCATCGCCAAGATGAACGCGCTCAACGAGCCGGGCGTCGTGCGCGCGCTGTACGAGGCCTCGCAGGCGGGCGTGCAGATCGACCTGATCGTGCGCGGCGCCTGCACCCTGCGCCCGGGCGTGCCGGGCGTGTCCGGGAACATCCGCGTGCGCTCGGTCGTCGGCCGCTTCCTCGAGCACCACCGCGTGTACTGGTTCGCCAACGGCGGCGAGGAGGAGCTGTTCTGCTCCAGCGCCGACTGGCTGGAGCGCAACCTGCTGCGCCGGATCGAGGTCTGCTTCCCGATCCTCGACCCCGTCCTGCGCGCGCGCGTGCGCGAAGAGGCGCTCGACAACTACCTGGCCGACAACCTCAACGCCTGGGAATTGCAGCCGGACGGCAGCTACCGCAAACTCTCGCCCGCCGCGGGCGAGCGGCCGCACTCGGCGCAATCCTTCCTCCTTTCGAAGCTCTGCGGATGACCGGTTCCCCTGCCACGCCCGACGCGCCGGTCACCAGCTTCCGCGACGGCGACATGCTCGCCGCCATCGACATCGGCTCCAACAGCTTCCACATGGTGGTCGCCCGCTACACGCTGGACCAGCTGCGCATCGTGGACCGGCTGCGCGAGACGGTGCGCATGGCCGAAGGCCTGGATGCCGCGGGCAACCTGCACCCCGACGCCATGCGGCGCGCGCTCGAGTGCCTGGCCCGCTTCGGCCAGCGCCTGCGCGGCATCCCGCCGGCGAACGTGCGCGCCCTGGCCACCAACACCGTGCGCGCCATGGCCACGCCGCAGGCGTTCCTGGTCCCCGCCGAATCCGCGCTCGGCCATCCCATCGAGGTCATCTCCGGCCGCGAGGAGGCGCGCCTGATCTACCTCGGCGTGGCCCACGCGGAGCCGCCGAGGCCGGGGCAGCGCCGTCTGGTGATCGACATCGGCGGCGGCTCCACGGAATGCATCATCGGAACCGGCTTCGAGCCGATCGAGCGCGAAAGCCTGCAGGCAGGCTGCATCGCCATCACCCGCCGGCATTTCCCCGACGGCCGGCTGTCGGCGAAGCGCTGGCACGAGGCGGTGATCGCGGTGAGCGCCGAGTTCCAGCAGTTCGCCAGCGCCTTCGTCGCGCTCGGCTGGCACGAGGTGCTGGGCGCGTCCGGCACCAACAAGGCCATCTCCGGGATCTGCGCGTCGATGAAGCTGACCAAGGGCGCGATCACCGCCGAGGCCCTGCCACAGGTGCGCGACCGCCTGCTGAAGTCCCAGCACATCGACGATATCGACCTGCCCGGCCTGCCGGACGAGCGCCGGCCGATCATCGCCGGCGGCCTGGTGGTGCTGGAGGCGGCGTTCGCCGTGCTCGGGCTGCAGCGCATGCTGGTGAGCCGGGCCGCACTGCGCGAGGGCATCCTCTACGACATGCTCGGCCGCGGCGGCGGCAACGACCCGCGCGAACTGTCCATCGCCGCGCTGGTGGAGCGCTACGGCATCGACGAGGCACAGGCGCAGCGCGTCCACGACACCGCCATGCGCCTGTTCGCACAGGTGCGCGGCCCATGGGAGCTGGACGAGGACGACGCGCTCAAGCTCGGCTGGGCGGCGCGCCTGCACGAGATCGGCCTGACCGTCGCCCACAGCCAGTACCACGTCCACGGCGCGTACCTGCTCGAGCACTCCGACATCGCCGGCTTCTCCCGGCAGGAGCAGCAGGCCCTGTCGGCGCTGGTGCGCTGCCACCGGCGCAAGGTGCCGAAGCATGCCTTCGATGCCCTGCCGGACCGCCTGCTGCTGCGCACCCGGCGCGTCGCCGCGCTGCTGCGGCTGGCGGTGGTGCTGCACCGCTCGCGCAGCGCCGAACCGCTCCCGCGGCTTGAACTGCGCGTCGACGGCGACCGGCTGGAACTGGTGCTGGGCAGGCCCTGGCTGGATGCCCACCCGCTGCTGCGCTCGGACCTGCAGGGCGAAACCGAAGGCATGGCCAGGCTCGGCATCGACTTCCGGGTCACGACCACCTGAGCGGCGCCCCGTGGCCTGCCGGCCGTGACATCCACCCGCCCGCGCCGTTTACCCTGTGGCGCACGGAAAGCGGAAGGAGGCGCCATGTCCGGTCCCCGTCGTCCCGCCCGCACGGTCGCGGCCATGCTGTGCGCGCTGCTGCTCGCCGCCTGCACGGGGCTGCACGGTTCCCGTGAACCCGCGCCCGGCGCGGCCACCTTCTCCGTGGTCACGCTCAACCTCTACCACGACAAGGCCGACTGGCCCCGCCGCCGCGTGCAGATCGCGCGCACGCTGCGCGAGCTGGCGCCGGACGTGGTCGCGCTGCAGGAGGTCCTGCAGACGGAAGACCTGCGGAACCAGGCCGAATGGCTGGCCGCGGAACTCGGTTGCCAGGTGCATTTCACCAGTACCGACCCGGCGGGCAGCGCGCGGCGCTTCGGCAACGCCCTGCTCACTCCGCATCGCATCCTTGCCCGCGGCGAACGGGCGCTGCAGCCGCATGACGACTTCCGCACCGCGGCCATGCTGCGGATCGAGGTCCACGGCAGGCCCGTGGACGTGTACGCCACCCACCTGCACTGGACGGACGGCGGCGGGGCGATCCGCGCGCGCCAGGTGGATGACCTGCTCGACTTCATCGCCACCGCTTCCGGCGACCACGTGCCGGTGGTCGTCGCCGGCGACTTCAACACCGAAGCCGGCGCACCCGAGCTGTCGCGCCTGCGCGGGCGCTTCGCCGACAGCTTCGGCACGCTGCACCCGGACGCCGGGCCGGAAACCACCACCCTCAACCGCGCGTGGTTCGACAGGCCGCGGCGCATCGACCACATCTTCCACGACCCGGCACGCCTGGTGCCGCTCCGGTCGGAGATCCTGTTCACGCGGCCGGATGCCGACGGCACCTGGGCCTCGGACCACCACGCGCTGCTGACGGTGTTCGCGCTGCGCGACTGAGGACCGCGGCTACAGCGCCTCGACGCGCGCCACCGCCAGCGGCGGCGCCAGCTGGCCGGGCCAGTCGCGGTCGTTGGCGACCTGCGCCGCGCCGCGGCTTGCCTCGAGCGCGGCGATGTCCACCTCGGCCACCGCCCACTCCGCATCGCCACTGGTCTGCGCGAGGATGCCGTCGGCGGGGAAGCCCGCGTCCATCGGCGCGTAGACCGCCGCCTCGCCGGTGTTGGTGTCGAGCGCCGGGCTCCACGGCGCCTCGCCGGCGGTCACCGCCTGGGCCACGAAGAACCTGTTCTCCAGCGCGCGCGCCAGGCAGCCCACGCGCACGCGGGTGGCGCCGGCCCCGGTGTCGGTGCAGCTGGGCACCAGCAGCAGCCGCGCCCCGGCCTCGTACTGCGCGCGCACCGGCAGCGGGAACTCGCTGTCGTAGCAGACCGACACGCCGAAGCGGATGCCGCCGTGCGCGAACACCCGCAGCGCGCCGCCGGGGCGGATCGTGCCCGCGGACTTCTCGAAGCCGGTCAGCTGCAGCTTGTCCTGCCAGCCGTGCACACCCCCGGGCGAGAACAGGTCGCAACGGTTGACGTACCCGCCGTGGCCGTCGTCGAGCAGGAAGGTGCCGGCGGCGATGAGCATGCCGGTCCCGCGGGCCAACCCGGTGAACAGCGCGATCCATTCCCCGCGCAGCGACTGGATCGCGCGCAGCGAGGCCTGCAGGTCGCCGGCGACATCGGGGCCGAACGTCGCGGCCAGTTCCAGCGACAGGTATTCGGGCAGCACCGCGAACTGCGCGCCCTGCGCCGCGGCGGCTTCCAGCAGGCGGCGCTGCCGGTCGGCGAACGCGGCGAAATCCGCCGGCGCACCGATGCGGTACTTGCAGGCGGCGACCTTCACCCGTCCTGCTCCAGCGGCCGCAGCCAGAACGTCAGCGGATGGCTGATCCCGCCGACGCCGACCTCGTTCCATTCGAGGTGCATGGTCATGCCCGGGCGCCGCTCGTAGCCGCGCTTCGCCCAGAAGGCGTCGTTGCCGCGGTAGTCCGCGGGCCGGCGCGGATCGCCCGGGTCGCGATCCACCGCGGCGAACGCGGTCCAGCGGAACCCGCCCAGCCCGCGCGCGTGGGCTTCGCGGTGGTCGAAGAAGGCATGGCCGATGCCGCGGCCGCGGTATTCGGGCAGCAGCACCGACTCGCCAAAGTAGAACACTTCCGCCGGGTCGATGCCGCTGCCCTCGAACGGGGCGCGGAAGGCCTCGCCGTCGTCCAGCAGCGGGATGCCGGTGGAGGCGCCGACCACGCGGTCGCCGTCGCTGGCGAGCACGAACACGCTGCGCGGCGAGGACGCGTACGCGGCCAGGTACTCGCGCTCGTAGTCCATGTCACCGTCGTAGAGGTAGGGCCAGTCGCGGAACACGGCGATGCGCAGCGCGGCCACCTGGTCGAGGAAACCGCGCACTTCGGAGCCGCCGAAGCGGCGGATCTGGATGTCGGGAGCGGGCATGGCGCGATTGTAAGGCCCGTGGCCAGGCACGTCGTGTTCCGGCGCGCCGCCCCGGGCAGGCCGCGCCGCTTTGCCGCTACGATTCGCGCTCCACCGCCGCCACGCGACCATGAACTACCGCCACGCCTTCCACGCGGGCAACCACGCCGACGTGCTCAAGCACGTGGTGCTGCTGGCCCTGTGCGACGCGCTCGCCGCCAAGCCCTCCCCGTGCTTCGCGCTGGACACCCACGCCGGGCGCGGGCTGTACCGGCTCGACGACGAAGCCGCCCTGCGCACCGGCGAGGCCGACGCCGGGATCACCCGCCTGCAGCGTGACCCGCCGGACGACCCGCTCGTGGCCCGCTACCTCGCCGCGGTCGCCGCCTGCCGCCAGGCGCACGGGCCGCTGGCCTACCCGGGCTCGCCCTGGCTCCTGGCCCACGCCCTGCGCGGGCAGGACCGGATCGCCTGCTGCGAGCTGCAGCCGGAGGAGGCGGCCGCGCTGAAGGCCGCCTTCGCCGGCGACGGCCGGATCGCGGTGCATGCCCGCGACGGCTACGGCGCGATCCGGGCGCTGCTGCCCCCCCGCCCGGGCGGGGTCCGCATCGGCCGCGGCCTGGTCCTGGTGGACCCGCCCTACGAGCGCCAGCTGGCCGAGTTCGACGAGGCGCTCGACGCCCTCGGGGAAGGCATGGCGCGCTGGCCGCAGGGCACGTTCGCGCTCTGGTACCCGGTCAAGCAGCGCGCCGCCCTGCGCCCGTTCCTGCGCCGCGCCGCCGGCCTGCCCGCGCGCTCGGCGCTGCGCGTCGAGCTGCTGGTCCGGCCCGCCGACTCCCCGCTGCGCATGAACGGCAGCGGCCTGGTCCTGTGGAACCCGCCCTGGCGGCTGGACGCCGCCCTGGCCCCGGCGCTGGCCGCCCTGCTGCCCCGGCTCGACGACGGGGGCGGCTCGGACCTGCTGGAGTGGCTCAGGCCGCCTTCCTGAACGGGGGCGTGAAGACCGCGTCAGCGTCCCGTTCAGGTGGCCGTGCCAACATTCACGCATGGCCGCAAGACGCAACCAGTTGCCGCCCTGGCACGAGCGCCTGGTCCTGGCGAACGGACGCGAGGTGCTGATCCGCCCCATCCGTCCCGACGACGCGGAACCGTTGCGCGCGGGGTTCCCGCTGCTGACGCCGGACGCGGTGCGCCACCGGTTCCTGCACGCGATACGCGACCTGTCGCCGGAGATGGCGTACGAACTCACCCATCCCGATCCGAAGACCCAGTTCGCGCTGGTGGCGGCCGAGCCACTGCCGCCCGGCGAGGCACTGGTCGGCGCGGTCGCGCGCGCCTCGATCGACCCGGGCACGCGCAACGCCGAGTTCGCGATCCTGGTCAGCCAGTACGTGGCCGGCATGGGACTCGGCCGCCGCCTGATGAGCCGCCTGGTGCGCTGGGCGAAGGCCAAGCGGCTCGACCGCCTCTACGGCGACGTGCTCGAAAGCAACCAGCCGATGCTGGCACTGGCCGATTCGCTCGGGTTCGTGCGCGAGCCCGGTGACGCGCCAGGCATCGTGCGCGTGATCCTGGACCTGAAGAAGCCGGGCTGAGGGCGCTGCCGTAAAATCCGGTGTTTTCCCGTTTCGCGCTGGCGGCCACGGGCTTCCGGCGCCGCATCGCTTTTGCCCTGCCGCCGATGACCCGCAACCGCTTCCCCGCACCGCCCCTCCCGGCCCCCGGCCGGCCACGCGCCTGGTGGCGTCCGCCCGCCAGCCGCAGCGCGCTGGCCTGGCACGCGGCGCGCGCCGCGGAAGCGCATCGCGGCCCGCTGCTGCTGGTCGCGCGCGACAGCCACGCCGCGCACCAGCTCGAGTCCGACCTGCACACCCTGCTCGGCGGCGATTCCAGCCTCCCGGTGGTCGCGTTCCCGGACTGGGAGACGCTGCCCTGGGACCGCTTCAGCCCGCACCCGGACATCGTGTCGCAGCGGCTGTCGGCGCTGCTGCGCCTGCCATCGCTGGCACGCGGCATCGTCGTGGTCCCGGTGCAGACGCTGCTGCAGCGGCTGCCGCCGCCCAGCTACGTGGCCGGCAGCTGCTTCGACGTGCGCGTCGGCCAGAAGCTCGACCTCGACGCCGAGAAGCGCCGGCTCGAATCGGCCGGCTACCGCAACGTGCCGCAGGTGTTCGACCCGGGCGACTTCGCTGTGCGCGGCGGGCTGCTCGACGTCTACCCGATGGGCTCGGCGGAGCCGTACCGCATCGAACTGCTGGACGACGAGATCGAATCGATCCGTTCGTTCGACCCCGAGAGCCAGCGTTCGCTCGACAAGGTGGATGCGGTGCGCCTGCTGCCCGGCCGCGAGGTGCCGATGCACGAAAAGGCCGTCGCCCGCGTGCTCGACACGTTGCGCGACCGCTTCGACATCGACACCCGCCGCAGCGCGCTGTTCCAGGACCTCAAGGCCGGGCTGGCGCCTGCCGGCATCGAGTACTACCTGCCGCTGTTCTTCGATGACACCGCCACCCTGTTCGACTACCTGGCGGCGGACGCGCTGCCGCTGCTGGACGAGGGCGCGCTCGAGGCCGCGGAACACTTCCACGAGCAGGCCGCCGGACGTTACGAGCAGCTGCGCCACGACATCGAGCGGCCGATCCTGCCTCCGGCGGAGCTGTGGCTGTCGCCGGAACAGCTGCGCGCGCGGCTCAACGCCGGCGACCGCATCGAGCTGTGCGGCCCCACACACGCGCGCCATGCCGATGCCGGGGCCACCGGCGACCAGCCGGCCCCGTCGCTGCCGCTGGCTGCGCGTGACGCGGAGCCCGGCGCGGCGCTGAAGTCGTTCCTGTCCACCTGGCCCGGACGGGTGCTGGTGGCCGCCGATTCCGCCGGCCGCCGCGAGGCCCTGCTGGAAATGCTCGATGCCGCCGGGCTGCATCCGCAGACCCTGCCATCGTTCACCGCCTTCCTCGAGGGCGACGCGCGCTTCGCGATCGCGGTTGCGCCGCTGGACGACGGCTTCGCGCTCGACGAACCGCGCATCGCCGTGCTCACCGAGCGCCAGCTGTTCCCGGAGCGGGCGGCGCAGCCGCGCCGGCGCCGCCGCGCCGGGCGCGAGCCGGAGGCGATCATCCGCGACCTCGGCGAGCTGACCGAGGGTGCACCGATCGTGCACGAGGACCACGGCGTCGGCCGCTACCGCGGCCTGGTGACGCTGGAGGCCGGCGGCCAGCCGGGCGAATACCTCGAGATCGAGTACGCCAAGGGCGACCGGCTCTACGTGCCGGTGTCGCAGTTGCACCTGGTCAGCCGCTATTCCGGCGCCTCGCCGGAGACCGCCCCGCTGCACTCGCTCGGCGGCGAACAGTGGGCGAAGGCCAGGCGCAAGGCGGCCGAGAAGGTGCGCGACGTCGCCGCCGAGCTGCTCGAGATCCAGGCCAGACGCATGGCCCGCGCCGGCTTCGCGCTGCAGGTGGACCGTTCGCTGTACGAGCCGTTCGCGGCCGCGTTCCCGTTCGAGGAGACGCCGGACCAGCACGCCGCGATCGAGGCGGTGATCCGCGACCTCGGCTCCAGCCGGCCGATGGACCGCGTGGTCTGCGGCGACGTCGGCTTCGGCAAGACCGAGGTCGCGGTGCGCGCCGCGTTCGTCGCCGCCACCGCCGGCAGGCAGGTCGCGGTGCTGGTACCCACCACCCTGCTGGCCGAACAGCACTATCGCAACTTCCGCGACCGCTTCGCCGACTGGCCGATCCGGGTGGAGGCGCTGTCGCGCTTCAAGAGCCCGAAGGAGATCCGCGGCGTGCTCGACCGGCTCGCGGAGGGCAGGATCGACGTGGTCGTCGGTACCCACCGCCTGCTGCAACCGGACGTGAAGTTCCGCGAACTCGGGCTGGTGATCGTGGACGAGGAACAGCGCTTCGGCGTGCGCCAGAAGGAGGCGCTGAAGGCGCTGCGCGCCAACGTGCACCTGCTGACCCTCACCGCGACCCCGATCCCGCGCACGCTCAACATGGCCATGGCCGGCCTGCGCGACCTGTCGATCATCGCCACCCCGCCGGCGCACCGCCTGGCGGTGCAGACCTTCGTCCACGCCTGGGACGACGCGATCCTGCGCGAGGCGTTCCAGCGCGAGCTCGCGCGCGGCGGCCAGGTGTACTTCCTGCACAACGACGTCGAGAGCATCGGCCGCATGCAGCGCCAGCTGCAGGAACTGGTGCCGGAGGCGCGCATCGGCGTCGCCCACGGCCAGATGCCCGAGCGCGAGCTGGAACGGGTGATGCTCGACTTCCACAAGCAGCGCTTCAACGTGCTGCTGTGCACGACCATCATCGAGTCCGGCATCGACATTCCCAACGCCAACACCATCATCATCAACCGCGCCGACAGGTTCGGGCTGGCCCAGCTGCACCAGCTGCGCGGCCGCGTCGGCCGCTCGCACCACCGCGCCTACGCCTACCTGCTGGTGCCGGACGGGCGCTCGATCACCGCCGACGCGCAGAAGCGGCTCGAGGCCATCGCCTCGATGGACGAGCTCGGCGCCGGCTTCATGCTCGCCACGCACGACCTCGAGATCCGCGGCGCCGGCGAGCTGCTGGGCGAGGAGCAGAGCGGGCAGATGGCCGAGGTCGGCTTCAGCCTGTACACCGAGCTTCTGGAGCGCGCGGTGCGCTCGATCCGCGAGGGCCGGCTGCCCGACCTGGACGAGCCGGAGCACCGCGGCGCGGAGGTCTCGCTGAACGTGCCGACGCTGATCCCGGAGGACTACCTGCCGGACGTGCACACCCGCCTGACCCTGTACAAGCGGATCAGCTCGGCACGTGGTGCGGAGGAACTGCGCGAGCTGCAGGTGGAGATGATCGACCGCTTCGGCCTGCTGCCCGATCCGGCCAAGCACCTGTTCGCCGTCGCCGAGCTCAGGCTGGAGGCGACGCGGCTGGGCATCCGCAAGCTCGACCTCGGCCCGAACGGCGGCCGCGTGCAGTTCGTGGACAAGCCCAACGTCGACCCGCTGTCGGTGATCCGGCTGATCCAGGGCCAGCCGCAGCACTACCGAATGGACGGCCCCGACAGACTGCGCATCACCCTCGACCTGCCGGACGCCGCCTCGCGGCTGAAGGCGGCGCGCGGCCTGCTGGCGCTGCTGGCGCCCGGCGGGGAAACGCGCGCGGGGTGAAAAACGGCACCCGCAGGCTCCTCCTGCCCACGCCGCGGGCTTCCCTCCCGCCTGCAATCCGCCAGCACCTCCCCCCGCCTGCGCGGCAGGCCGGGAAGGGCAACCGGCACGCGCACGCACGGGGATCGCCATCGCCCAGCGAAATCCCCACCCCTGCCCTCCCCCGTGCACGGGGAGGGAGAAAACACCGCCTGCCCGGTCCGGGCAGGGATTACTTCGCCCTGCCCTGGTTGGCGACCGCCTCGGCCGCCCGCTTCGCCGCCTCGGGGTCGCCCAGGTAGCGGTGCGAGACCACCCCGAGTTCCTCGTCCAGCTCGAACAGCAGCGGGATGCCGGTGGGAATGTTCAGCTCGAGGATGTCCTCGTCGGAGACGTCGTTGAGGTACTTGTACAGCGCGCGCAGCGAGTTGCCATGCGCGGCGACCAGCACGGTCTTCCCCGCCTTCAGCGACGGCGCGATGGCGTCGTGCCAGTACGGCAGCACGCGGTCGAGCGTGGTCGCCAGCGATTCGGTCGAAGGCAGCACGTTGCGGTCCAGGCCGGCATAGCGCGGGTCGTTGGCCGGATGGCCCGGGTCGTCGGCGGCCATCGCCGGCGGCGGGATGTCGTAGGAGCGGCGCCAGATCTTGACCTGCTCCTCGCCGTGCTTGGCCGCGGTCTCGGCCTTGTCCAGGCCCTGCAGCGCGCCGTA
>CALLKI010000075.1 GCA_938008415.1 uncultured Luteimonas sp.
CGCCTGCAGGCGTCGCACAACTGACCGGCCGCCCCGCGGCTGGTGGAGGAAACGCCCCGCACGGGGCGTTTCCTTTTTTTGCGCGCTCATCGAGGCCTGTCGCCTTGTGGCCGCCTTCCGGGTGGAAGGGGGAACACAGGCATCCGGCATGTGCCTTGCCGCCATGCCGGATGTGTCCCGCTGCCATGTCTGTGCTGTTTCCCGTCAGTTCATTTTCTGACGGCGCGCCATGTCGCGGTGCGGCATGAATTCCCCCGGTCGAGGTGTGCATCTGTTGGCAGTTCGTGGGGGGGATCGGGAGGTCCGGTACGCCGCGGACCTGCGGTTTTTCTTAATGGTCACAGCCACTTTCGGCCAACAGATGTTCATTCATCGCAAAAGAGGTGCGCAGGATACTGAAATTTATAGTCAATTTTTGACGTTCAGCGTCTTCAAGTGACGATTCACGTCAAATTAACGGGTGATTGCAACTATCCCCCCTGTCGCCAGGTGATTCGAGGAGCGTTCAGGGAGCAACGCCGCCGGGTCGGTCGAGGAAGGCCTGAAGCTGAATCCGTCTGCGGCCCAAGCGTCCCCCCATCGCTCGTTCCCGGCGCGGCCTCGGCCGCGCCGCCTGGCCGGCTCTTCCGCAGCCAACCACTTCCGACAGAGAGGGGGTCATCCGATGAACCGCGTCTATCGCAAGATCTGGAACCAGTCCACCGGTCAGGTCGTCGTCGCGTCCGAACTCGCGCGCGCCAAGGGCAAGGGCAAGGGCGCACGGCTGCTGCAGGCGATCGTGTTCGGTGGTGCGCTTGCGTTGGCGGGTGCTCCGGCGGCACATGGCGCTCCGGCCCAGCCGCCTGGCAAGCAGAAGCAGGCCCCGAAGGCCACGGGGCACGACCTCGTGCCGACGTCCAAGGCGCCTCCGGCCGCGACCCCGCCTGGCCCCCCCGCCACGCCGCCTGGCAAGGCGCAACCGGAACACCCCCTGGCCGGCGGTGACTGCGGCTCCGCCGAAGCGACGGCGACGGGTGCGATGGCCTGTGGTGATGGCGCGGTCGCCAGTGGCACGGGTTCGACCGCCGTCGGTTACGCGGCCAGCGCGACGCATGCGAACGCGACGGCTCTGGGCAACAACGCGCGCGCGCAGCAGTCCAACGCGACTGCCGTCGGATCCAACGCGCTGGCAACGGGCGTGGCCTCGACCGCGCTGGGAAGCGGTACGCAGGCGATGGGGTTGCGCAGCACGGCGGTCGGGCAGGGCGCGCAGGCACATGCCGAAGGCGCGGTGGCGATGGGCTTCAATGCCTATGTCGGACCTGCGGCGAACGGGAGCGTTGCCGTCGGCTACGGCGCGCGCGCGACCGAAGCCGGGGTGTTCTCGGTCGGAAATGGCGGTGGCGCGGGCACGCTCGGGCCTGCGACGCGGCGGATCGTGAACGTCAGCGACGGCATCGCCGACAGCGATGCGGCGACCGTGCGCCAGGTGAATGCGGTTGCTTCCGAGGTCACGGCGATTGCCGGCGCGGTGGAGGAAGTGGCTGCCGTCGCGGAACACACCGACCGCTACTTCAAGGCGGACGGTGCTGACGATGGCAGCGATGATGCGGTCATCGACGGCGAGGGTGCGGTGGCGGCCGGTGCCGGCGCGGTGGCCGATGGCGACGGCGCGACGGCGCTGGGTTCGGGCGCGCAGGCGACGTACGCCTATTCGACAGCGGTGGGCCACAACGCGACCGCGTCGGGGTTGCAGTCGACGGCGACCGGCTACAACAGCATGGCGTCGGGCGATGGCTCGGCGGCCTACGGTGGCTACAGCGTGGCCGGTGCGTTCGGCGCGAGCGCACTGGGCTATGGTGCGGAGGCGCTGCTGGAGGGTGCGACGGCGGTCGGCTTTGCCGCGGTGGCGAGTGGCTACGACACGGTGGCGGTGGGCGAGGGCGCGATCGCCAGTGGCGAGAATGCGGTGGCGGTCGGCGGCGCGTTCTGGGGCCTGCTGCCGACGGAGGCGTCGGGCGACTACTCGACTGCGGTGGGTGGCGCGGCGTATGCGTCGGGCTTCAACAGCACCGCGTTGGGCAACTTCAGCACGGCGGCCGGCGACGACAGCCTGGCGCTGGGTTCGGACGCGGCGGCCGTGGCGGCCGGTTCGGTGGCGCTGGGCCAGGGCTCGTACGCGGACCGCGCGAACACGGTGTCGGTGGGCGACGTGGGCGCGGAGCGGCAGATCACGAACGTGGCCGCGGGCACCGGGGACACCGATGCGGTGAACCTGGCGCAGCTGAAGGAGGCGACGGAGAGCAACCGCTACTTCCAGGCCACGGGCAACGACGACGACGCCGGTGACGACGTCGGGGCGTACGCGGAAGGAGCGTACGCGACGGCGGCCGGCGAGGCGGCGAACGCGTTCGGTCAGGGCGCATCGGCGTTCGGCAGCGGCGCGTTCGTGGATGGCCAGTACGCGACGGCGGTGGGCTACAACGCGACGGCCGTGGCGGAGAGCGCGACGGCGGTGGGCGGCTGGCTGTACTACGAGGACCCGGACACGGGCGATGTGCTGCTGGACCAGACGACGGTGGCGGCGGGCGTGGGCGCGTCGGCGTTTGGAGCGGGCGCGCAGGCCACTGGTGCGTTCGGCACGGCGACGGGCGCGGCGGCGGTGGCGGATGGGCTGCAGGGGTCGGCGTACGGCTACAGCAGCGCGGCTACGGGAGACGCGTCGTCGGCGTTCGGCGGGTTCAGCAGCGCGGAGGGCACAGGCGCGACGGCGCTGGGGTACGCGGCTTCGGCCAGTGGTCCGTACGGGGTGGCGGCGGGCTTTGCGGCCGACGCGAGCGGCGAGTCGTCGGTGGCGGTGGGCGACAGTGCCATCGCCAGCGGTTACAACGCGACGGCGGTGGGTGGCGCGAGCTTCTTCGGTCTGCTGCCGACGGAGGCGTCGGGTGACTACGCGACGGCGCTGGGTGCGGCGGCATGGGCGTCTGGCTACAACACGACTGCGCTGGGCTCGTGGTCGACGGCGTCTGGAGACGACAGCGTGGCGTTGGGTGCGGACGCGACGGCGGTGGCGGCCGGTTCGGTGGCGCTGGGCCAGGGCTCGTACGCGGGCCGTGCGAACACGGTGTCGGTGGGCGACGTGGGTGCGGAGCGGCAGATCACGAACGTGGCCGCGGGCACCGAGGACACCGATGCGGTGAACGTGGCGCAACTGAAGGCCGTGGCCGAGGTTGCCGGGGAGACCAGCCGCTACTTCAAGGCCACCGGCGGTGCCGGCGCCGACAACGAAGCGTACGTCGAGGGCGAGTACGCCACGGCGGCGGGCGAATCGGCGACCGCGATCGGCACCGGCGCGTCGGCGCTGGGCAGCGGTGCGTTCGCGCTGTCCGACTTTGCCACGGCGGTCGGCTTCAACGCGGTGGCCGACCAGGCGAATTCGGTGGCGCTGGGCGCGATGAGCCAGGCCTGGGGCGAGTACTCCGTGGCGGTCGGCAGCGAGAGCGTGGCCGACGGGTTCGCGGCGACGGCGACGGGTGCGGCGGCGTCTGCTTCCGCCGATGGTGCGACGGCGGTGGGTGCGTTGTCGTCCGCGACGGGCGAGGAGGCGACCGCGGTGGGCGTGTTCGCGGATGCGTCCGGAGACCTGGCGGTCGCGGCCGGTGCCGAGTCGGTGGCGTCGGGCATCGAGTCGTCCGCCTTCGGCGCGTTCGCCGAGGCTTCGGGCCTGGGTGCGAGCGCGCTGGGCGCGGAGTCGTTGGCATCGGGCGATCTGGCGACGGCGGTGGGCGCGGCCGCGGAGGCTTCGGGCACCGAGTCGACCGCGCTTGGCGCGCTGTCGCAGGCGACCGGCAACTACTCGACGGCGCTGGGTGGCGAAGCCGTGGCTTCGGGCTTCAACAGCACCGCCGTGGGCAGCTGGAGCACGGCGTCGGGCTACAACGCGGTGGCGCTGGGCGCGGACAGCATCGCGTCGGGTGACGACAGCCTGGCGGTCGGCCAGGCGGCGATCGCCAGCGGTGCCGAGAGCGTGGCGATCGGCGGCAGCTCGTACTTCGGGCTGTTCCCGACCGAGGCGTCCGGCGACTACTCCACGGCGATCGGCGCGGGCGCGTGGGCGCTTGGCGTCGGCAGCACCGCGTTGGGCAACTTCAGCACGGCGGCGGGCGACGACAGCCTGGCACTGGGTACGGGCAGCTTCGCGGGCGCCGACAACAGCGTTGCGCTGGGCTCGGGCTCGTACGCGGACCGCGCGAACACGGTGTCGGTGGGCGACGTGGGCGCGGAGCGGCAGATCACGAACGTGGCCGCGGGCACCGGGGACACCGATGCGGTGAACCTGGCGCAGCTGAAGGAGGCGACGGAGAGCAACCGCTACTTCCAGGCCACGGGCAACGACGACGACGCCGGTGACGACGTCGGGGCGTACGCGGAAGGAGCGTACGCGACGGCGGCCGGCGAGGCGGCGAACGCGTTCGGTCAGGGCGCATCGGCGTTCGGCAGCGGCGCGTTCGTGGATGGCCAGTACGCGACGGCGGTGGGCTACAACGCGACGGCCGTGGCGGAGAGCGCGACGGCGGTGGGCGGCTGGCTGTACTACGAGGACCCGGACACGGGCGATGTGCTGCTGGACCAGACGACGGTGGCGGCGGGCGTGGGCGCGTCGGCGTTTGGAGCGGGCGCGCAGGCCACTGGTGCGTTCGGCACGGCGACGGGCGCGGCGGCGGTGGCGGATGGGCTGCAGGGGTCGGCGTACGGCTACAGCAGCGCGGCTACGGGAGACGCGTCGTCGGCGTTCGGCGGGTTCAGCAGCGCGGAGGGCACAGGCGCGACGGCGCTGGGGTACGCGGCTTCGGCCAGTGGTCCGTACGGGGTGGCGGCGGGCTTTGCGGCCGACGCGAGCGGCGAGTCGTCGGTGGCGGTGGGCGACAGTGCCATCGCCAGCGGTTACAACGCGACGGCGGTGGGTGGCGCGAGCTTCTTCGGTCTGCTGCCGACGGAGGCGTCGGGTGACTACGCGACGGCGCTGGGTGCGGCGGCATGGGCGTCTGGCTACAACACGACTGCGCTGGGCTCGTGGTCGACGGCGTCTGGAGACGACAGCGTGGCGTTGGGTGCGGACGCGACGGCGGTGGCGGCCGGTTCGGTGGCGCTGGGCCAGGGCTCGTACGCGGGCCGTGCGAACACGGTGTCGGTGGGCGACGTGGGTGCGGAGCGGCAGATCACGAACGTGGCCGCGGGCACCGAGGACACCGATGCGGTGAACGTGGCGCAGCTGAAGACCGTGGCCAGCGTGGCCGAGAGCGCGGTCCGCTACGACGACGAGAACCGGGACACCGTCACCTTCGAGGGCGGGGACGGCACCAGGCTCCGCAATGTCGCCGCGGGCGCGGTGCTGCCGGGCAGCATGGATGCGGTCAACGGCGGCCAGCTGTATGCCGCGCTCGACAGTACCGCGCAGATCCTGGGCGGTGGTGCGGCGGTCACCGCGTTCGGGACGCTGTCGGCGCCCGCCTACATGATCCAGGGCAGCACGTACTTCAGCGTCGGTGATGCGCTGGGCGCGCTGGATGCGCACATCAGTCTGCTCAACAGCCGAGTGAGCACGCTGGAGAGCATGTCCGCCAGTGCGGCCGGCCGGCCGGTCGCGTCGGCGAACCTCGCGCGTCCGGTCGGCGATGCCGTGGCCGCACCGGTGGCCGGATCCGGCGTCCCGGCTTCCGGCCTGCCTTCGACCCCGTCTGGTTCCGGCCTTGCATCCAGCCCGGGCGCCACGGTCGTTGGCCAGGGGGCCGTCGCCACGCAGGCCACGGCCACTGCCATCGGCGATGGCGCCGTGGCCACTGCGGCCAATTCAGTGGCGCTGGGCCAGGGCTCGGTGGCCGACCGTGCCAACACGGTGTCCGTGGGCAGCGCGGGCAACGAGCGGCAGATCACCAACGTCGCCGCCGGCACCCAGGCCACCGATGCGGTCAACGTCGCCCAGCTGGAGGCGCGCACGACCCAGGCGGTGGCGGATGCCAAGGCCTATACCGACATGAAGTTCGACGCGTGGGCTGACAGCTTCCGCGCCTATCAGGACGAGCTGGACCGCCGCTTCACCGACCAGGACCGTCGCATCGACCGCCAGGGCGCGATGAGCGCGGCGATGCTGAACATGGCGATGAGCGCGGCGGGCATCCACACCCAGAACCGCATTGGCGTGGGCGTGGGCTTCCAGGGTGGCCAGAGCGCGCTGTCGATCGGCTACCAGCGTGCGCTGAGCGACCGGGCCACGCTGACGATCGGCGGTGCGTTCAGCGGCGACGAGAAGTCGGTCGGCCTGGGCGCGGGCTTCGGCTGGTGACGGCGGTCCCATCCCCGGCGCCATGCGCCGGGAATGGGCGCGCGACACGGAATGCGGGCTTTCCGGTCGGCGCCACCAGCCGGCATGCGGGGGCGACGGAAAGGCCATCGGATTCCCGGCAACTTTCCACACGAGGAGGGGTGATGAACAAGAAGCAGATCAGTCTTGCCATTGCGGGCGCGATCCTGATGTCGGCGGGCATCCCGGCCGCGGTGTCCGCGGAGCTGGAGCTGAAGATCCGGGGCGGCGTGGAGTCGTCAGTCCCGGGTGAGGGCGGCTACCGGTTCCTGGTCAAGTACCGCGACGGCACGGCGGAGAGCCGCGACAAGGCCGCGCTCGAGCGTGGTCTGCAGTCGGCGGTGACCCGTGCCGGGCTCGCGGCCCGGGCAGGCGTGCAGAAGCCGGGCGCGTCAGCGGCGGTGACCGCGTCGCACCTGCGCCGGATGGCGCTGCCGGGCTGGAACGTGGTGAGGACCTCGCGAGCGCTGAGTGCGAAGGAAGCGGCCGACTTCATGCGCGAGCTGGCCGCGGACCCGGCGGTGGAGGCGGTGGAGGTGGACCGCCTGTACCAGCGCCTGCAGACGGTCAGGCCGATGATGACGCCCAACGACCCCGGGTACGCGACCTACCAGTGGCATTTCTCCCACCCGGTCGGGGGCGTGCGTGCCGAGGAGGCCTGGGACATCTCCACCGGCGAGGGCGTGGTGGTCGCGGTGATCGACACCGGGATCGTCGAGAACCACCGTGACCTGGCGGCGAATGTCATCCCCGGCTACGACATGATCACCGACCGCCGGATTTCGCGCCGCGACACCGACGAGCGCGTGCCGGGCGGCTGGGACGTCGGCGACTGGGTCGAGGCCAACTACTGCGTGCAGCTGGGGGCCCCGTCGCATGACGCGGAGGACAGTTCCTGGCATGGCAGCCATGTCGCCGGCACCATCGCCCAGGAGACGAACAACGGCATCGGCGTGGCCGGCCTGGCGCATGGCGCCAGGGTGATGCCGGTGCGCGTGCTGGGTTCGTGCGGCGGCTTCGGCAGCGACATCGCCGATGGCATCATCTGGGCGGCGGGCGGCGAGGTGCCGGGGCTGCCGCTGAACGAGAACCCGGCGGACATCATCAACATGAGCCTGGGCAGCACGGGGCCTTCGGCCTGTCCGTCGTACTACCAGGCCGCGATCAACCAGGCGCTCTCGCTGGGCTCGATCATCGTGGTGGCGGCGGGCAACTCCAACGCCAATGCCGGCAACTACACGATGTCGTCGTGCCAGAACGTGATCAGCGTGGGCGCGACGGGCATCAACGGCGGCAAGGCCTCGTACTCGAACTGGGGCCCGCGCGTCGACCTGTCGGCGCCCGGGGGCGGTGGCGGTGCCGACTGGAGCGGCTACGTGGTGCAGATCATCAACGGCGGCACCACCAGGCCGGATCCGGACCTCTGGTACTACGGCGGCTATACCGGCACTTCGATGGCTTCCCCGCATGTCGCGGCGGCGGCGGCGATGGTGCAGAGCGCGCTGGTGGCGGCCGGGCGTGACCCGCTGGCCTGGGACCAGATGCGGGACCTGCTGGTGTCGACGGCGCGTCCGTTCGCGGTGGCCCCGCCGGCGAGCCAGCCCATCGGCTCGGGCATCCTGGACGTGAAGGCCGCGCTGGACAAGGCATTGGAGGAGCCATGCGAGGTCGATTGCGCGCCGGATGCCACGCCGATCACCAACAGGGTGCCGGTGACGGGCCTGTCGGGCGCGGCGGGCAGCGAGCAGCTGTTCTCGCTGGAGGTGCCGGCGGGCGCGAGGGGCCCGTTGAGCATCACGACCAGCGGTGGCAGCGGCGACGTGACCGTGCTGGTGAGCTTCGGCGAGGAGCCGTTCGTGGGCGATGCGGACTACAGTTCGTCGCGCCCGGGCAACAACGAGACGGTACGGATCGACCCGCCGCAGGCGGGCACGTACTACATCAAGCTGGTGGGCGTGCGTGCGTACAGCAACGTGCGCCTGCAGGCGTCGCACAACTGACCGGCCGCCCCGCGGCTGGTGGAGGAAACGCCCCGCACGGGGCGTTTCCTTTTCCAGCCGGGCAGGTGGCCGCCACCCCGGGGCGGGCGCTGGCCCGGCTGCACGGCCCGCCGGGCGGCGCCGGGCGCGGGGCGGTCCATCCTGCCGGATGGTAAAGTCCCGCTCTCGACGAGCGACGGTACCGTGAACGCGATCCAGCAAGCACAGCCCGTGGAAGACGTGCCGGCCACTGCCGAGGAGCGGGTCATCGCCGCACTGGTCGGCAGGGGCCAGCTCAAGGATGCGGACCTGGCCCGGGCGCGCCGGCTGCAGGAGGAGACCGGCGGCAGCCTGCTCCAGCTGCTGTCGCGGCTCGGGCTGGTGTCGGAGCGTGACCATGCCGAGGCCTGCGCGGAAACGCTGGGCCTGCCCCTGCTGGGCGCGAAGGATGTGCCGGACGCGCCGCCCGAGCTGCTGCCGGAGGCGCAGCCGGTGAGTACCCGTTTCCTGAGGCAGTTCCACCTCTGTCCCCTGCGCGAGGACCGTGGCCGGCTGCTGGTCTGGATGGCCGATCCGTACGACGGCTACGCGATCGACGCGATCCGGCTCGCGACCGGTTGCGAGGTGCAGCCGGTGGTCGGCGTCCGTTCCGAGATCGACGACCTGATCGAGCGCTGGTACGGCCAGGGCCGCAGCGCGATGGGCGCGATCGTCGAGACGGCGGATGGCGGCCAGCAGGCCGACGTGGACGACGTCGAGCACCTGCGCGACCTCGCCAGCGAGGCGCCGGTGATCAGGCTGGTGAACCTGATCATCCAGCGGGCGGTCGAACTGCGCGCCTCGGACATCCACATCGAACCGTTCGAGAACCGGCTCAAGGTCCGCTACCGCATCGACGGCGTGCTGGAGGAGGGCGAGAGCCCCCCGGCCAACCTCACCGCCGCGGTGATCAGCCGCGTCAAGATCATGGCCCGGCTGAACATCGCCGAGCGCAGGTTGCCGCAGGACGGGCGGATCATGCTGCGCGTGCAGGGCAAGGAACTCGACCTGCGGGTGAGCACCGTGCCGACCGCGCACGGCGAGAGCGTGGTGATGCGCCTGCTCGACCGCGAGACCGTGGTGTTCGATTTCGGCCGCCTGGGCTTCACGGATGAATTCCTGCCACAGTTCCAGCGCGTGCTGGAGATGCCGCACGGCATCCTGCTGGTCACCGGCCCGACCGGCTCGGGCAAGACCACCACGCTCTACACTGCCCTGTCGAAGCTCAACACGCCCGACGTCAAGATCATCACCGTCGAGGACCCGGTCGAGTACCAGATCGAGGGCATCAACCAGATCCAGGTGCGGCCGCAGATCGGGCTGGATTTCGCCAACGCCCTGCGCAGCATCGTGCGCCAGGACCCGGACATCATCATGATCGGCGAGATGCGCGACCTGGAGACCGCGCGTATCGCGATCCAGTCCGCGCTCACCGGACACCTGGTGCTGAGCACGCTGCACACGAACAACGCCGCCGGCGGCATCACCCGGCTGCTCGACATGGGGGTCGAGGACTACCTGCTCACGTCCACCATCAACGGCATCCTCGCGCAGCGCCTGGTGCGCAGGCTCGAGCCGACGCATGCGGAGAAATACCCGGCCTCGCCCGAGGAGATCGAAAAATTCGGCCTGCGCCGGTTCCAGCCCGACGGTGAGATCTACCTGTACCGGCCGCGCCCGTCGGCGTTGTCGCCCACCGGCTACCTCGGCCGCACCGCGATCGTCGAGTTCCTGGTGATGGACGATGCGTTGCGCCGCGCGGTGATGCGCCACGCCGGCATGGGCGAACTCGAACGACTGGCGCGCGACGCCGGCATGCGCACCATGTACGAGGACGGCATCCGCAAGGCGCTGCGTGGCGAGACCACGATCGAGGAAGTGCTGCGCGTGACCGAGGACGCCTGAGCTGAACGTTGACTTAAGCGGGAAAGGGGGGGGTAACTTTGCCATGCAGAAAAATCATTCTGCATGGCAAAGGAGTATTCAGAAATGAAATGGAAAATGCTGATAGCCGGGTTATTTGTCTTGGTAGGGATGGGTTTTGATGGCTTTTCCTGCCGCTGCGTCTAATAGTGTGACGATTAATGGAGTCGTTTATACATGTACGAATCAATGCAATGTGACGATCTCAAATGGTAGATATACAGTGACGGATTGTTGTGGCGGACGAGTGACCCTTTCCTTTCCTCCGCGTGGCGGTGGTTCTCAAGAAGAACCATAGTCTCTAGTCTGTCAGAGGTGTCTGTTCGGTCTGGGCTTTTGCTGCTCGCCGGTTTCGAACAAGGGTAGATGGTTTACCGGCTAGCCGATGTCGAAGCGCGTAGCTGAGGCTCAGATCGAACATTTCTGATGTGGTATAGGCTTTAGTTGGCTTTTACGCCATGGAGTTCGTGATGAAAAAATGGATAATTTTTCTTCTGGTTCTTATAATCGGGGTTGGTTATTTTGCCTTCTTCAAGAAGGCTGATGATTTCACATTTGGCAGTTCATCCCGGCAGCAAGGTGTTGATGATCCCGTAAGGGGATCTCCCGTCGCGCAAGAGGAAGCGTCAGGGGCGAGTGTGGGAACAGTTGGGGTTATCTCGGATTCTGCTGATTTATCAACCTCACCACTCCACTTCCAATCTCGTGCGGATCGCGTGTTGCCCACAGAAACCCGCTTTCTGCGGCCTGATGGGGTATCGGTGAATGTCGTTGGCGCGGTTATTAATGGACGTGGATTTATCGACGCCATGAATTCGCTTGAGAGAGAGATGCTGAATGATGTGGATGCCTTGGAGGTTAGGGACGTGTATAGGGAGGGCATCAATCAATCTCTGGAAACGTACGACCAGCTTCGATTGAATGGTCTTGCCTGTGGGCTAAGCATTTGTCTGGGGCGCATCAGCGGGCGCGGGGAGGAGGCACGAAGCCAGTATCAGGGGTGGCTGAAATCCTTGGACGGTCCGTATGCGCCGAGAACCTATGCATTTATGGATGCCGAGTACGAGACAGACGGTCCCATCAGGGAATTCAGGGTGGTGTTCTCGACGGACCCGGGAGCGAATGCGCTGGTGACGGATGGGGTGATGCCCTAACGACAGGGCTGGACTTGATGGCGCAAGGGCAGTAGAACTCGCCGTTTCCTGTTGAGTCCGTGCCCTCAAGCTAGGTTTCCGATGCCCCTGTACCGCTACAAGGCGATCAACGCGCGCGGCGAGACCCTGCAGGGACAGATGGAGGCCGCCAGCGAGACCGAGGTGGCCGCACGCCTGCAGGAACAGGGCCACCTGCCGGTCGAGGCCAGGTTGGCGAGCGAGGTGGGCGGTGAACCCGCCTGGCGCACTCTGCTCAGGCCCAAGCCCTTCTCGGGGCAGCGCCTGGTGCAGTTCACCCAGCAACTGGCGACCCTGCTGGGCGCCGGCCAACCGCTGGACCGTGCCCTCACCATCCTGCTGGAATTGCCGGAAGAGGATGCCGCCAGGCGCACCATCGCCGAGATCCGCGATGCGGTCCGCAGCGGCATCCCGCTGTCGACCGCGCTGGACCGCCAGCACGGCACCTTCCCGCCGCTGTACGTCAACATGGTGCGCGCCGGCGAGGCCGGCGGCAGCCTGGAGGAAACCCTGCAGCGCCTGGCCGACTACCTGGAGCGCTCGTGGCAGCTGCGCGGACGCGTGATCAATGCGCTGGTCTACCCGGTGATCGTGCTGGTCGTGGTCTGTGGCGCGCTGATGTTCCTGCTCGGCTACGTGGTGCCGCAGTTCGCGGCCATGTTCGAGAGCCTCGATGTCGAACTGTCGTGGTTCACGCGGCTGGTGCTGGTGGCCGGCCTGCTCGTGCGCGACTGGTGGTTCGTGCTGCTGGCGGCGGTGCTGCTCGCGCTGTGGTGGCTGGACCGCAGGCTGCGTGACCCGGCCTTCCGGGAGCGGTTCGACGCCTGGATCCTGCAGCGCAGGCTGGCCGGGCAGCTGGTGGCGAAGCTGGAGACGGCGCGGCTGGCGCGCACGCTGGGCACGCTGCTGCGCAACGGCGTGCCCCTGATCACCGCACTGGGCATCAGCCGCGCGGTGCTGGGGAACCGGGTGCTTGCCGCGGACATCGAGAGCGCGAGCGATGCCGTCCGCAACGGCGTGGGCCTTGCGGCCGCGCTGGCGAAGGGCCGGCATTTCCCGCGGCTGGCGTTGCAGATGGTGCAGGTGGGCGAGGAGTCCGGCGAACTGGACGCGATGCTGCTCCGGGCTGCCGACACCTTCGACCAGGAAACCGCGCATGCGCTGGACAGGATGATGGCCGCGCTGGTCCCGGTGGTGACGATCGTGCTCAGCGTCATCGTCGGCGCGGTGATCCTGGCGGTGCTGATCCCGGTCTACGGGCTGACCAATTCCATGTAGGTGCAAATGATGAACATCAACCGGAACATCGGACGGCCGGGTACGGCCATGGCAGCGGCAGCGCGGGCGCCCCGCCCCGGGGCCGTGCGTGGCGGAGGCCGCCTGGCCGCGCGCGCGCGGCAGCGCGGCTTCAGCCTGATGGAGATCATCATCGTGGTGGTGCTGATCGGCGGCATCGTCGTGTTCGCGGCCAACCGCATCCTCGGCGGCGGGGACCGCGCCAACTTCCGGCTCGCCGAAGCGCAGATCCAGACCCTGGCGCAGAAGATCGAGCAGTACCGGATGGACACCGGGCGCCTGCCGGAAACGCTGCAGGACCTGGTGGTGCAGCCGGGCAACGTCACCGGGTGGCTGGGACCGTATGCGAAGGAATCCGACCTGGTCGACCCCTGGAAGCGGCCGATCCAGTACCGCGTGCCGGGCGACGGCCGGCCCTTCGACCTCATCAGCTATGGCGCGGATGGCGCGCCCGGCGGCGAGAGCGTGAACGCCGACATCCGCTACGAGTAGGCGGGGGCTGCCGTGGCGCGGATGGCGGACATGCGCGGGCGACCGGCAGCCGCACGTCCTGCGCGCGGCTTTTCGCTGCTGGAAGTGCTGCTGGTGATGGCGCTGGTCGCGGCCATGGCGCTGCTGGCCGCCGGCGCGATGACCGGCGGCCTGGACCGGACGCGGCTGGATTCGGCCGCGAAGGACGTCGCTTCCGCGCTGCGCCACGCGCGCGCGCGCGCGATCGCCACCGGCGAGCCGCAACGCTTCGAGATCGATCCGCGAGCGCGCACCTGGCAGGCGGCCGGCGAACGGCGCGGCCGCATCCCCGGGGGCATCGGCATCGAGTTCACGGGCGCACGCGAGGTGCAGCCGGCGGAGGGCGTGGGCGCGATCGTGTTCTTCGGCGATGGCGCTTCCACCGGCGGACGCGTCCGCCTCGGGCTCCGCGACGTCGTGTGGACGGTGGACGTGGTCTGGCTGACCGGCGAGGTGCGCCTGCGGCGCGGGAGCGTGCGGCAATGAGGCGATCGCGGGGGGCGCGTGCGGGCATGGCGGCAGGGCAGCGTGGTTTCACGCTGCTGGAGGTGATCGTCGCGTTCTCGGTGCTGGCGCTGGCGCTGGCGCTGCTGCTCGGGGCGCTGTCGGGTGGCACGCGCCAGGTGCGCTGGTCGGCGGATGCTGGACGCGCGGCGCTGCTGGCGCAGTCGCTGCTCGACCAGACCGGCGTGGGAGAAGCGCTGCGCCCCGGACGCAGCGAAGGCGTGCTCGAAGGCGGACGCTACCGCTGGACGCTGGAGGTCGAGCCCTACGACGACCCCGCATGGCCACGGCCGGCGACCGGCGCGCTGTCGCCGCGGCTGATGCACCTGCGGCTGACCATGACCTGGGGCGAGGGCGGCCCGCGCGAACGCCTGCAGCTGGCCACGCTGCGGCTGGTGCAGCCGGGCCCGGAAGGAGCGCTGCCGTGAGGAGCGCCCGCCGCCATGCGGGATCCCGGCGCATGGGCCAGCGCGGCTTCACGCTGCTGGAGATCCTGCTGGCGACGGCACTGCTCGCCGCCGGGCTGGCGCTCGGGTTCGCCACCCTGCGTGCGGCGACCGCGACCGTGAACCGCGCCGAGGAACTGGCGCAGCGCAGCGAGCGCATGCGCGCGGTCGAGGGGTTCCTGCGCAGGCGGCTGGCATCGTCGCTGCCGGTCGCGTTCGACACCGATCCGGAGACCGGGCGCGCGCTGCGGTTCGTCGGCGAGCCGCACCGGATCCGTTTCGTCGCGGACCTGCCCGATTACCTGGGGCGCGGCGGCCCGGCCCTGCACGACGTGGTCCTGCTCGATGGCGCGGAAGGCGGCACGCTGGCGGTTTCGTTCGCCACGGTGCTTGCCGGCAGGACGGTGGAGGAGCGCGATCCGCGGCCGCCGGAGCCGCTGGTGGAAGGCGTCACCTTCCTGCGCTTCCGCTACCGTGGCCTCGACCGGGACTATCGCCCGGGCGAGTGGCTGGACGAATGGCCGTACGCGGAGATCCTGCCGTTGCAGGTGTCGGTGCAGATCGAAACCGGGGCCGACGGCCGCTGGCCCGACATGGTGGTGACGCTGCCGCAGGGCAGCGTTGCCCCGGTCCCGGAGGCGTCGCCATGAGCAGGCACAGGGCGCGCGGGGCCGCGCTGATCCTGGTGGTGTGGCTGGTGATGCTGCTGGCCGCGCTGGTCGGCGCGTTCGCGCTGTCGGCGCGCATCGAGTACCTGCAGGGGCGTACCCTGCACGGCGGCATCGTCGCCGGGCAGGCCGCGCGCGCCGGGCTGGAGTACGCGCTGGCGAGGCTGGGGGAGGCCGATCCGGCGCACGCGTGGGTCCCGGACGGCCGCACGTACGCGTGGCGGTTCGACGATGCGACGGTCGAGGTCCGCATCGTGGACGAGGCGGGCAAGGTGGACCTCAACGGCGCCGATGCCGCGCTGCTTGCGGCCCTGCTGCGCGTCTGTGGCGCGTCGCAGCGGCAGGCGGAGGAGCTGGCGGGGGCGATCCTCGACTGGCGCGACGGCGACGACCTGGTGCAGCCGGTCGGTGGCGCCGAGGACCCGCACTATGCCGCCGCCGGGCTGCCGTACGGGGCCAAGGACGCGCCGTTCGAAACCGTGGCTGAGCTGCAGCAGGTGCTGGGCATGACCCCGGAGCTGTTCCGCCGCCTCGAGCCCCACCTGACCGTGCACACCGGCCTGCCCGCGCCGGACACGCGTTATTCCTCCGCGGAGGTGTTGCAGGCCGTGGGCGTGGATCCGGCCCCGGTGCTGGCCGGGCGTGAACGCCCGCTGCGTCCGGAGGAGGTGGCGTTACTGGCCGGAGGCAGCGGCACGTATAGTATCGAGAGCACCGCACGCCTTGGCGACGGAAGCCGGTCCATGCTGCGCGCGGTGGTCCGTGTCGGCGCCAGCGGTGTGCCGGGGTCGGCGTACACCATATTGAGGTGGGAGGAAGGCGCGACGCCGCGATGATGGCATCAGTCGACACATCCGGATTGCAGGAGCGTTCCCTGTCCGGCGCCATCCGCCGGATGGAGGGCAGCCTGCGCCCACGCCTGCAGGCGTTCTGGCGCTGGTGGACGCGCGCGCTGGCTGCCTGGCTGCCCGAGCGCACGCGCGAGCTGTTCGGCCTGATCCCTCAGCGCCTGCTGCTGCGCCAGGACGGCGAAGTCCTCCGCCTGGCCCTGCTGCGCGGCGAGGATGTCCGCGAGGGCGGCGCGGTCCCGCTCGCGGACGTGCAGGCACCGGTGGCCGATCCGCTGGCGGGCGTGCTGGCGCAGCGCGTGGCCGACGTGCCGCGCTGGCTGCTGCTGCCGGCCGGATCCGTGCTGCGCAGGACGATGACCCTGCCCGCGGCGGCGGCCGACCACCTGCGCGAGGTGCTGGCCTTCGAGATCGATCGGCAGACGCCGTTCACGCAGGCGGACGTGTACCACGACGCGCGCCTGCTGTCGCGCCGCGGCAACGGCCAGGTCGACGCCGAACTGGTGGTGGTGCCGAAGGCGATGCTCGAGGCAAGGCTCGCCGCGCTCGGTCCGCTGGCCGCGACCCTGGCGGGCGTGGACGTCGAGGGCCCCGATGGCCGCCCGCTCGGGGTGGACATGCTGGCCGGGCAGGGTGGCGCCAGGCGCGAGGATCCGTGGCGGCGCTGGAACCTGGTGCTGGCGGGGGTCGGCGTGCTGGCGCTGGCGGCGGCGATGTGGCAGATGCTCGCCAACCGCCGCGCGGTGGCCGAGGTGTATGCGCGGGAGGTCGAGCAGGTCGTGCAGCAGGCGCGCGAGGCTTCGGCGGAGCGGCGCAAGCTGCAGGAACTGGTCGAGGGCATGCGCCACCTGCAGCAGGTGCGCGCCGCGCGGCCGACGATGGTCGAGGTGATCGACGAACTCACCGCACGGCTGCCGGATTCGACATACCTCGACAAGCTTTCGGTCGAGGGCGACCGGGTCCTGCTGATCGGGCTGAGCACCGAGGCATCGGCGCTGGTGAGGCAGCTGGAGGGTTCGAAGCTGTGGCGTGACCCCGCGCTCGCGGGCGCGCTGCAGCCGGACCCGCGCATGCGCAAGGACCGCTTCACGCTCACCGCGCGGCTGGTGGCCGGGAACGGCGGCACGGAGGCGGGCGATGGCGCGCGCTGACGTTTCCCGCTGCGACCGCTGGCTCGCGCTCGCGGTCCTCGCCGCCATGCTGGCGCTGGCCTACCTGCTGCTGGTGCACCCGTGGTGGACCGTGCCGATGCTGCGCATCGGCGAGGAGATCGACGCCCTGCGCCAGCGCGACCTGCGCGCGCGCATGGAACTGGCCCAGCTGCCCGAGGTGCGCCAGCGCCTCGAGGAAGTGCGCGCGGCCATCGCCGGCACGCCGGGCTTCATCCCCGAGGCCAACGTCCAGCTGGCCACGGCCGCGCTGGTGCAGCGGCTGGAGAGCGCGGTCGCCGAGGCCAGCCCCGGCAACCGCAGCTGCGCCATCACCAACCGCACGCCGCTTTCGGAATCCCGGCAGGAGCGCTTCCCGCGCGCGGGCGTGCAGGTCCGGCTCAACTGCGGCAACCCCGAGCTGGTTTCGGTGCTGCATTCACTCGAAAGCGGCTCGCCGCGGCTGTTCGTGGACAACCTCAACATCCTGCCGCTGCGCTACGGGACCCCGGGCGGCAGCGGCGGCGGGCTCGACGTGAGCTTCGATCTCTACGGCTTCCTGGAGCCGGCGCTGGAGGCGGGCGATGCGGATCGCTGACGCGGGCCCCCGGACCTGGCTGCTCGCCGCGTTCGCGGCATGGGCACTGTGCGCCTGGCTGCTGGCGCTGTTCGGCATGGGCGGTGGCATCCGCCGGCTGGAGGAGGATCCGGCGCTGCGGCAACCCCTGCCGGACGTGTTCCGGCCCGGGCCCGAACGCCTTGGCCCGCTGGCACAGTACCCCGAGGCTTCGCGGCGACCGATGTTCACCGAGGACCGTCGCCCGCAGCCCTACCTGGTGGATCCGACGGCCGGGCAGGCGGCCGGCAACGATTTCGATTTCGTGCTCACGGGCGTGCTGCGCACGCCGACGCTGCAGATGGCGATCCTGCAGCCGGCCGGGGGCGGGCGCTCCCTTGGCGTGAAGGTGGGCGAATCACCCCAGGGCGTGCCGCGCTGGACCCTGGCCAGCGTCGGGTCGCGCAGCGCCGTGTTCAATGGTCCGGACGGGGAGCGGACCCTGCAGTTGCGCCAGTTCGACGGCACCGGCGGCGAGCCGCCGACACCGTCTACGGCTACCGCGCCGTCTCCCGGGCGTCCGTCACGGGCATCCGGACCGGCCGGCGCACCGCCGGTGGAGGTCGCCGTGGACGATGAAGGCATGCCCGTCCAGGCGGCTCCCGCCGAAGCCCAGCCGGCGTCCGGCGCGCAGGCCGATGGCCAGGGCGGTGGAAACGGCGAGGCGGCCCGCGTGAGCCAGGAGCAGTTGGAGGCGATCCGCAGGCGGATCGAGGAACGGCGGGCCCGCCTGCGGCAGCAGGCCCTCCAGGACCAGCAAGGCAACCGGACACCGTAGACTTGACCCCGATGAAGCCAAGACTTTCCCCCAAGGCCGCGCTGGCGGCCCTGCTCGCGGTCCTGCTGGCAGGCTGCGCCTCGATGCCGCCGCCCGACATCCACCGTGACGGCGCCTACCGGCAGCGGCAGGCCGACGCGGCGCGCGCCGGCGGCACGGCGGACGCCAACGGACCGTCCCGGGAAGACGACGAGGGGCCGCGCGCGCGGATCCGGCGCGGCAGTGGCCAGCTGATCAACCAGGCCGCCGCGGCCGTGCCGCCGCGGCACGTCGGCGGCACCACCGGCCAGGCCGAGTTCAACTTCGAGGGCGAGTCGCTGCACGCGGTGGTCAAGGCCATCCTCGGCGACATGCTCGGCCAGAACTACATCATCGCGCCGGGCGTGCAGGGCACCGTCACCTACGTCACTTCCAAGCCGGTCAGCCCCGCCGAGGCGCTGAGCGTGCTGGAGATGATCCTGGCCTGGAACAACGCCCGGCTGGTGTACGCCGATGGGCGCTACAACATCGTGCCCGCGGACTCGGCGATGGCCACCGGCACCATCCCGGCGCGCACCGGCGGCACCGCGGGCACGCGTGGCTTCGAGACCCGCGTGGTGCAGCTGAAGTACATCTCGGCAACCGAGATGGAGAAGATCCTCAAGCCGTTCGCGCGTCCCAATGCCGTCGTCCATGTGGACAACAGCCGCAACGTGATCACCGTGGCCGGCTCGCGCGCGGAGCTGGACAACTACCTGCGCACCATCGAGATCTTCGACGTCGACTGGCTGTCTGGGATGTCGGTCGGCGTGTTCCCGCTGCAGGCGGGCAAGGCGACCCGGGTGGTCGCCGACCTGGAGAAGGTGTTCGGCGAGCAGGGCAAGTCGCCGGTGGCCGGCATGTTCCGGTTCATGCCGCTGGAGGGCGCCAACGCGGTGATGGTGATCACCCCGCAGCCCGAGTACCTCGACCAGATCGAGGACTGGCTGGAGCGCATCGACAGCGCCGGCCAGGACGTGCGCCTGTATTCGTACGAGCTGAAGTACATCAAGGCGCGCGACCTCGCCGACAGGCTCGCGGAGGTGTTCGGCGGCAGCCGGGCCGGCGGCGATGACGCGGGCGGCGGCACGCCGCTCATGCCCGGGCTGACCGCCGGGATGCTCGGCGACGGCTCGCTCGGCAGGAGCGGCGAGGACGGCGCGGACGCTTCCGGCCGGCTCGACGGCAACGGCGGGTTCGGCGGCCTGGGTGGCCTGTCCGGCGCCGATACGGGTTCCGACCGCCGCGGCGGCGGCAACGTGGTGCTCGAGGTGGATGGCGCGCGGGTGGGCGTGTCGGCCATCGAGGAGACCAACTCGCTGCTGGTGCGGACCAGCCCGTCAGCGTGGAAGTCCATCCGCGAGGTGATCGAGCGGCTCGACGTGATGCCGCTGCAGGTGCACATCGAGGCGCAGATCGCGCAGGTGGAACTGCGCGGCGAGCTGGAGTACGGCGTGCAGTGGTTCGTCGAGCATGGCGGCAGCGGGGTCAACGGCCTGCCCGACCTCTCCGGCGACGGGCTGCCGCCGAAGTGGAGCACCTTCGGCGGCAGCGTCACCGGCACCGGCCTGGCGTGGACGCTGGTCAAGAACGATGCCGCCGCGATCATCCGCGCGCTCGACAGCGTGACCGACGTGCGCCTGCTGCAGACGCCCTCGGTGTTCGTGCGCAACAACGTCGAGGCCACTCTGCTGGTCGGCGACAAGATCCCGATCTCGACCGTGTCGGTGAACCCGATCCTCGGCAGCGACAACAGCCTGACCTCGGTGCAGTACATCGAGACCGGCACCATCCTCAAGGTGCGCCCGCGGGTGACGCGCGACGGCACCGTGTTCCTGGAGATCGTGCAGGAGATCAGCGCACCGACCGGCACCACCGACAACAACGGCAACCCGCGGATCAGCACCCGCAGCCTCAAGACCGAGGCGGTCGCGCGCGACGGCGACACGATCATGCTCGCCGGGCTGATCAACGATGGCGTGGACCGCGGTTCCGGCGGCATCCCGGGCCTGAACCGGATCCCGGTGCTGGGCAGCCTGTTCGGCACGCAGCGCTCGCACACCACGCGCAACGAGACCATCATCCTGATCACCGCGCGCATCGTGAACAGCACCCAGGAGGCCGCCGACCTCACCGACGAGTACGGCCGCCGCTTCCGCGCGCTGGAGCCGCTCTATCCGCCCCGGCGCAACTGAGCCCGTTCCCGGCGCGTTCCGCCATGGCTGAACTCCCGGTCGTGCTGCTTCCCGTGGGCGTCGACGACGACGCCCTCGATGCGTGCCTCGCCGCGCTCGATGCGGGCACGCCGGCGGGCACGCGGGTGTGGCTCGCCGACAACGCCCAGGCCGGGCCACGTGGGCTGTCGATCATCGAGCGCTGGCTGGCCAGCACCCGGCTGCAGGCGGAATACACCCGCCGCGGGCGCCCGGTCACCGAGGCGGTGCACATCGACGAGGCGCTGCGCGCCTGTGGCGGGGGCGACGTGATCGTGCTCGCCCCGGACGCGCTCCCGGTGCCGGGCTGGGCCCCGCAGCTTGCCGCCTGCTTCGCACGCGATGCCTCCATCGCCACCGCCACGCCCTGGTGCAACGCCGGCGAGCAGGTGGCGTGGCCACGCATCGGCGAGGTGTCGCCGCCGCCGGACGACCTGCCGCGGCTGGGCCAGGCCTGCGCGGCGATGCCTCCGCGGCACCCGGAGCTGCCGGCCGCGGTCCCGCATGCGGTGCTGCTGCGTGGGCGCGCGCGGGCGAAGGCGGGCGGCCTGGACACGGCGAGCTACGCCTCCTGGTACGCCGCGCTGATCGACCTGTCGCTGCGGCTGTCCGGACTGGGCTGGCGCAACGTGCTGTGCGAGACCGCGTTCGTCGCGCGTGGCGGCGAGGGCGGGGCGCAAGAGGGCGACATGGAGATGATCGCCACACGCTGGCCGGCGTGGCACGAACGCCTGGCCAGGTTCCTGATGGAGGATCCGTTGCGTGCGTTGCGGGGGGAGCTGGAAGACAAGCTCGCCGCCGTCGGGCCCCCCGACCCGCAGCAGGACCTGTTCTCGGGTGGCCATGATCCCGTGGAGGAAGGGGAGGGATGAGCGCGGCGGACGGTATCCTCGCGGTGGTGGTGAGCTATCGCAGCGCCTCGACCATCGACGGCTGCCTGTCGCGCCTGCGCCGCGCGCGCGGCGTGGCGCAGGTGCGGGTGGTGGACAACGGCTCGGACGACGGCACGCTCGAGATCGTGCAGCGGCACGCTTCGTCCGACCCGCGCGTGCGCTTCATCGGCAACCCCGACAACCCCGGCTTCGCCGTCGCCTGCAACCAGGGCGTGCGTGCCGGTGACGCGCCGTGGCTGGCGTTCGTCAACCCGGACTGCTACGTGGAGGAGGGCGCGCTGGCGCGCCTGGTGGAACACGCGCGCGCGGCGGGCGTGGAGGCGATCGTCGGCGCGGACCTGGTCGGCGAGGACGGCGAACGCGACCCGGCGGCACGCCGCCGCGATCCCGACTTTGCGGCGATGCTGGCCTCGCGAGGCGCGCGCGACCTGTCGCTGCCGGTGGACGAAAGCCTCGCGTTGCAGCCGGTCGAGGCGGTCTCCGGCGCGGTGATGGTGATGCCGCGAACGCTGTTCGAACGCATCGGCGGCTTCGACGAGGGCTACCGCCTGCACGCCGAGGACCTGGACCTGTGCCGCCGTGCGCGCGAGGCCGGTGCCCGCATCCTGGTCGCCAACGACGTGCCCGTGGTGCACGTGCGTGGCGTCTCCAGCCGTTCCCGGCCGGTGTTCGTCGAATGGCACAAGCACCGCGGGCTGTGGCGCTACTTCCGCAGGTTCGAGGCGCCGCGGCGCAGCCTGCCGCTCAGGCTCGCGGTCTGGTGCGCGATCTGGGCACGGTTCCCGCTGGCCGTGTTCCGCCGCGTGCTGGACGCCCGGGGAGGCATCGCATGCCCGTGATCGAGTCGCTTCTGGACACCGACCTGTACAAGTTCACGATGATGCAGGCCGTGCTGCACCAGCATCCCGCCGCGCAGGCGGAGTATCGTTTCCGCTGCCGGACGCCGGGCATCGACCTGGCGCGGCACATCGACGCCATCGCGGCCGAGATCGACCACCTGTGCACCCTGACCTTCGCCGGGGACGAGCTGGACTACCTGCGCGGGCTGCGCTTCATCAAGCCGGACTTCGTGGATTTCCTTGCCCTGTTCCGCCTGCAGCGCAAGTACGTCTCGCTGCGTCCGTCGGAGGCCGTGCCCGGCGAGATCGAGCTGGAGGTCAAGGGGCCGTGGCTGCACACCATCCTGTTCGAGGTTCCGCTGCTGGCGATCGTCAACGAGGTCTGGTTCCGCGAGACCGCAGGCGAGGCCGACCGGGAAGAGGGGCTTCGGCGCCTGCGCGAGAAGGCCTCGCGCCTGCGCAACGCGGTAGGGTTCGAGGACTGCCGGATCACCGACTTCGGCACGCGCCGGCGCTACTCGCGCGCCTGGCACGATGCGCTGGTCCCGCACATGGTGGAGGAGTTCGGCGACCTGTTCGCCGGCACCAGCAACGTGTACCTGGCACGCAAGTACGGCCTGGTGCCGCAGGGCACGATGGCGCACGAGTGGCTGCAGGCCCACCAGGCGCTCGGGCCGCGCCTGCGCGACTCGCAGGTGGCGGCATTCGAGAACTGGGCGCGCGAGTACCGGGGTGACCTCGGCATCGCCCTGACCGACGTGATCGGCCTGGACGCATTCCTGCGCGACTTCGACATGTATTTCTGCAAGCTGTTCGACGGCATGCGCCACGACTCCGGCGATCCCGTGGTGTGGGGCGAGCGCCTGATCGCGCACCTGGAGAAGAACCGCGTCGATCCGCGGGGCAAGGTGTTCGTGTTCAGCGACGGCCTCGACATCGACGAGGTGATGCGCCTGTACGCGCACTTCCGCGGGCGCTGCCGGATGTCGTTCGGCATTGGCACCAACCTGACCAACGACCTCGGCCCGGAGCCGCTGAGCATCGTGATGAAGATGGTCCGCTGCAACGGCCAGCCGGTGGCCAAGCTCAGCGACTCGCCGGGCAAGACGATGTGCGACGACCCGGGCTACCTGGCCTACCTGCGCAAGGTGTTCGAGGTGGAGGGGTGAGCCTGCGTGCGGCCTTCACCGGCCGCGCCGGCGGCGGGCGTCAGCGGCAGCGGTTGATCGCGTCGCGCAGCGCGCGGGCCGCTTCCGCCGCGGCCTCGGCGTAGCCCTCGCCCCGCACGGCGTACAGGATCGAGCGCGAGGCGTTGACCATCAGCCCGGTGCCGTCCGCGGTGATGCCGTTGCGTACCACCGCCTCGATGTCGCCACCCTGCGCGCCGATGCCCGGGACCAGCAGCGGCATGTCGCCGACGATCTCCCGGATCGCCTTCAGCTCCTCCGGGTAGGTGGCGCCGACCACCAGCGCGCAGTTGCCGTCCACGTTCCATTCCCTGGCGATGGTGCGGGCCACGCGCTGGTACAGCGGCACGCCGTCCACCAGCAGTTCCTGGAAGTCGCGCGCGCCGGGGTTGGAGGTGTGGCACAGGAAGATGCAGCCGCGGTCGTTGCGCTGCAGGAACGGCTCGGCCGAATCGCGGCCCATGTACGGGTTGAGGGTGACCGCGTCCGCGCCGAAGCGCTCGAAGGCCTCGGTGGCGTACTGGGCGGCGGTGCTGCCGATGTCGCCACGCTTGGCATCCAGGATCACCGGGATGTCCGGGTACGAGCCGTTGATGTGGGCGATCAGCCGCTGCAGCGCGTCCTCGCCGTTGTTGTGCGCGGCGAAGTAGGCGATCTGCGGCTTGAACGCGCAGACGTACCCGGCGGTGGCGTCGACGATGTCGCGGCAGAACCCGAACAGCGCGTCGGCGGTGTCCATGTAGTCGTCACCGGCGAAGCGGTCCGGGAACTTCGCAGGATCCGGGTCCAGGCCCACGCACAGCAGCGAACCGGAACGCTGCCAGCGGTCGCGCAATTTCTCCATGAAGCCATAGGCCATTCCCGGATCCTCCGGCAGTCGGACGCCCACGCTGCCGTGGGCGTCCGGGGGGACTACTTGAGGGACTTGAAGCGCAGGCGCCTGGGGCCGGCGTCGTCGCCCAGCCGGCGCTTCTTGTCCTCCTCGTACTCGCGGTAGTTGCCGTGGAAGAACTCGACGTGCGAGTCGCCCTCGAAGGCGAGGATGTGGGTGGCGATGCGGTCGAGGAACCAGCGGTCGTGCGAGATCACGAAGACGTTGCCCGGGAACTCCAGCAGGGCGTCCTCGAGCGCGCGCAGGGTCTCGACGTCGAGGTCGTTCGACGGCTCGTCGAGCAGCAGCACGTTGCCGCCCTGCAGCAGGGTCTTGGCCAGGTGCAGGCGGCCGCGTTCGCCGCCGGACAGCGTGCCGACCAGCTTCTGCTGGTCCGGGCCCTTGAAGTTGAAGCGGCCGATGTAGGCGCGCGACTGGATCTCGATGCCGTTGATGTTG
>CALLKI010000076.1 GCA_938008415.1 uncultured Luteimonas sp.
CTGCCGCACAGGCAGCTCAGAAAGCCAACGTGCGGCGGCGGCAGCGGTGGCAATGGGAGCCGCCCGGTGCGGGATCCACTCCGGCTCCGGAACGTCCCGGACAGGGGTGCTCCGGGATTTCGCGGGCATGCAGCGGGCCAACAGGCAAAGGGCGCGGCCAAAGGCCGCGCCCTTTGCTGTTTCCCATTTGCGGGAAAGGATTACTTCACTTCGAAGTCGGAAGTGCTGACCACGTTGCCGTCGAGCGAGATCTCGACCTTGTACCTGCCGGACGGCCAGCCGTCGGGCTTGCTGATCTGGAAGGTGGTGGTGCCGTCGCCCGAGAAGTCCAGCGCCTTGCTCTCCTCGTGCACGATCTGGCTGCTGTCCACGTGCGACCACTTCGCCGTCAGCGTGCCGGGGACGTTCGCGGCCGGGTCGCTGGTGCGGGTGTCCACCGCGGCGTAGATCGTGTCGTTCGGCGCGAAGGTGGTGGTCGGGTTGGCGATCTTGTTGTCGGGGCCGGCGGCATTGCCGAGGGTGACGGCAAGGACGGAGATGGTCGGCGCCGGGGCCTCGGCCATCGGCGCGGGCGCCTGTTCCGCGGCCGGCGCGGGGGCCGGGGCCTGTTCCTTCTTGCAGCCGACCAGCGCGACGCTTCCAAGCGCGGCGATCAGCAGGGTACGGGAAAGACGGTTGGTGTTCATGGGAGTTCCTTTCTCCTGGTGTACTGGATGGATGCGGGATGAAACCGGTCAGTCCGCGGCCGGACCTTCGCCGTCGATCACCGGCAGGGTGATGGTCTGGCCGGGGAAGATGCGGTCGGGATCGGGGATCGCGTCGCGGTTGGCCTCGTGGATCCTGCGCCAGTAGCTGGCCTTGCCATAGAAGCGCTGCGCGATCGCCGAGAGCGTGTCGCCCTTCTGGATGGTGTAGCTGCGCGCGTCCGGCTCCAGCGCGCGTTCGGTGGACGTCACGCCACCTTGCACGTTGCTGAAGTCCGGCCGTGCCGGAGCGTCCTGCTCGGTGCTGGACACGCCGCCTTGCACGTTCGAGAAATCGGGTTTCCTGTCGTTGCTCATCGGGGCTCCTCCCCTGTGGATGCAGCGACGGACACAGTGGCACGGGGCGCGTTAAGAATGCATTGCGCCGGGGGCCGGGCGATGCCGGCCGTTCAGGTCACTGCCGCGGCTCCCGGCGGGGCGCGGGCGGCGGGGTGCCCGGGGTGGCGCGCCAGGGGTTGATGTCCAGGCCGCCGCGGCGGGTGTAGCGCGCTTCCACCGACAGGGCCTGCGGCCGGCAGCGGGCCATGAGGTCGGTGTGGATGCGTTCCACGCACTGTTCGTGGAACTCGGCGTGGTCGCGGAAGGAGACGAGGTAGCGCAGCAGGCCTTCGCGGTCGATGCGCGGGCCGCGGTAGGCGATGCGCACGCTGGCCCAGTCGGGCTGGCCGGTGACCGGGCAGTTGGACTTGAGCAGGTCGCTGCGCAGGCATTCCTCGACCACCTGGCCAGGGTCCGCGCGCAGCAGGCCGGGGTCGGGCGGGCCGTAGTGGTCGATGGCGATGTCGAGCCCGTCGATGGAGACGGCATCGTCCCCGGCCGCGAACGGCGGCAGGCCGAATTCCACCGTCACGGTGCCGCCCGCGGCGCGGGAGACGTCCCCGGCGATGCGCGCGCGCACGGCCTCGGCGCTGTCGAAGCGGGTGCCGTTGAGCGAGTTGAGGTAGAGCTTGAACGACTTGGACTCGACCAGGTTCGGCGTGGACGCGGGGACGATGATGGTGGCGGTGGCGACCTGCGGCTTGCCGCGCGCGTCGAGCCAGGACAGTTCGTAGGCGTGCCAGCGGTCGTGGCCGGTGAACGGGAGCGCATCGCCAAGGCCCAGTTCCGCGCGGGCGTTGGCGCGCGGGATCGGGAACAGCAGCGACGGGTCGTAGTGCCGCGGGTAGGCGACCTCGCGGCCGAGCAGCGAATCTTCGGGTCGTGACATGACGGAATTCTAATCCCGGTGCCGTATAAAACCCGGGAACGCCGCCACTGGAGGCCTGGCCATGTCCCGGACCCTCGCCGCCCTGCCCCTGTTCTGCCTGCTGGCCGCCTGCGCGCCGGACGGGCACGCCCCGGACTCCGCGCCGGCGGCGGAGGAAGCACCCGCCCCGCACGCGGCGGCCGCGGCGCCGGAACCGGAGGTGGTCATGCCCGCGGCAGAGGGCGCGACCATGCTGGTCCCGGGCCAGGTGCTGGAGATCGCGCTCGAGGGCAACGCCAGCACCGGCTATGCCTGGGAGATCGTCGAGGACGGCGGGCCGCGGCTGGCGCTGCAGCCGGTGCCGCCGCGCCCGGAGGAGCAGGCGCAGGAGCCGCGGATGGTCGGCGCGCCGGGCATCTACCGCTGGCGTTTCGAGGCGGTGAAACCCGGCCAGGCGCGGATCCGGCTGGTCTACCGCCGGCCCTGGGAGGAAGGCGTCGACCCCCTGCAGGAAGCGGTGTTCGACGTGGTGGTGCAAGCGCGCTGAACGCGCCGGCGCACGGGGCGCGGCCTCAGCCGCGCCCGCCGTGCAGGTAGTCCAGCGCCACCTGGAGCATCGCCCGGAAGCCGACGTCGAGCGCGGCCTCGTCGAGGAAGAACTCGGGCGAGTGGTTGCTGGCCGCGGCTTCCGGGTCGCGGCCCTCCGGCGTGACGCCGACGAAGAAGAACATGCCTGGCACCTCGCGCGCGAAGAACGAGAAGTCCTCGGCGCCGGTGATCAGGCCCGGGTCCACCACGTTTTCCGGGCCCGCCACCTTTTCCAGGCTTGCCCGCATCCGCGTGGTGAGCGCCGGGTCGTTGACCGTGACCGGATAGTTGCCGTCGAGCGGGATGCGCGCCTCGATGCTGGCGCCATGCGCGGCGGCGACGTGTCCGGCGACGTTGCGCAGGTCGTCGATGATCGCCTGGCGCATGCCGTCGTCGAAGGTGCGGATGGTGCCGATCAGCTCCACCTGGTCGGGGATGATGTTGTGGCGGATGCCGCCCTTGACCGCGCCGAAGGTGACCACCGCGGGCAGCCGGGTGATGTCGGTGCGGCGGCTGACGATGGTCTGCGCGGTGGACACCAGGTCGGCGGCGGCCACGACCGGGTCGACGCCGTTCCACGGCCGCGAGCCGTGCGTCTGCCGGCCCTTGACCGTGATCTCGAACTCGTCGGCGGCGGCCATCAGCGGGCCGGGCCGCACCGCGAGCCGGCCGACGTTGAGCGAGGAACTGACGTGCAGGCCGAACACCGCGTCCGGGCGGAAGTCGCGGAACAGGCCCTGGGCCAGCATCTCCTCGGCGCCGCCCTTCTCGCCCTCGGGCGCGCCCTCCTCCGCCGGCTGGAAGATGAAGAGCACCTCGCCGGGCAGCTCGTCCTTCATCGCCACCAGCGCCTCGGCCACGCCCATCAGGATGGCGACGTGGGCGTCGTGTCCGCAGGCGTGCATCACGCCCACGGTCTCGCCGCGGTAGGTGGTGGTGACCTTCGATGCGAACGGCACGTCCACGCGCTCGGTGACCGGCAGCGCGTCCATGTCGGCGCGCAACGCGATGCGCGGGCCGGGCTTGCCGCCCTTGAGCACCGCGGCCACGCCGGTGGTGGCGATGCCGGTCTTCGGCTCCAGGCCCAGCGCGCGCAGGTGCTCGGCCACCAGCGCGGCGGTGCGCACCTCGCGGTTGCCCAGTTCCGGGTGCTGGTGGATGTCGCGGCGCCATTCCACCACCCTGCCCTGCAGCCGCTGCGCGGCGGCGGCGACTTCGGGGCGGAGCGCGTCCTGCGCGTTGGCGGTGAGGGTGGGAAGCGCCAGCAGCAGGGCGCAGGACAGCGACAGCAGTCGTGGCATGGCGGTTGTTCTCCGTGTCGGGTGCATCAGCGGGAATCGTGCAGGAAGTCGAGCGTGGCCTGCAGCATCGCGCGCAGGCCCGTTTCCAGCGCCGACTCGTCCGGCGCGTACAGCGGCGAGTGGTTCATCGGCGCCTGCTCCAGCGGCGTGCCGCGCGGGGTGGTGCCGACGAAGAAGTAGAAGCCGGGCGCGACGTTGGCGAACTCGGAGAAGTCCTCGGCGATGGTGTAGCGCGGCACCTCGACCACGTTCTCCGCGCCGGCCACCTTCTCCAGCGAGGGCCGGAGGCGCGCGGCCAGCGCCGGGTCGTTGGCGGTCACCGGCGCGTTCATGTGGACGTCGAGCGTGGCGGTGGCGCCGCTGGCCGCGGCGAAGTGCTCCGCGGTGGCGCGGAAGCGCTCGATCACGTCCTGGCGCACGTCCATGTCGAAGGTGCGCAGGGTGCCGACCATCGTCGCCTCGTCGGGGATGATGTTGAAGCGGGTGCCGGCCTGCAGCTGCCCGGCGGTGAGCACCACCGGGTGCGCGGTGATGTCCACCTGGCGGGCGATGATGGATTGCGCGCCGAGCAGGATCTGCGCGGCGACGGTGATCGGGTCCACGCCGGCCCAGGGTTGCGAGCCGTGGGTCTGCCGTCCCCTGACGTGCAGCGTCCACTCGTCGGCGCTGGCCATGAACGGGCCGGGGCGCACGCCGAGCTGGCCCACGTGCAGGCGCGACCACACGTGCAGGCCGAGCACCGCGTCCGGCCGGAAGCCGTCGAACACGCCCTCCTCCAGCATCCGCTTCGCGCCCGCGACCTCGCCGGGGACCGGGGGTCCCTCCTCCGCCGGCTGGAACACGAACATCACCTCGCCGGGCAGCTCGTCCTTCATCGCCGCCAGCGCCTCGGCCACGCCCATCAGGATCGCCACGTGCATGTCGTGGCCGCAGGCGTGCATCACGCCCACGGGCTGGCCGCGGTATTCGCTGCGCGCGGTGGAGGCGTACGGCAGGCCGGTGGCCTCGGTGACCGGCAGCGCGTCCATGTCGGCGCGCAACGCGATGCGCGGGCCGGGCTTGCCGCCCTTGAGCACCGCGGCCACGCCGGTCACGCCGATGCCGGTCCTCGGTTCCAGGCCGAGCGCGCGCAGGTGGTCGGCCACGACCTGCGCGGTGCGGAATTCCTGGTTGCCCAGTTCGGGATGGCGGTGCAGGTCGCGCCGCCACTCGACCACCTTCGCCAGCAGCGCGGGGTCGGGTTCGGCGGCGGGCGGCTGCGCCGCCGCGGACGCGGCGGCCAGCGCGAGGGCAAGGGCGGCGATGCGGATCATCGGCAAACCTCGGGCAGGATCAGGGGAAATTCGACAGGATCGAGCTGCCGCCGCCGCCCGACATGGGCGACGACGCGCTGCCGCCGCCGCCGTCCTGCGGCTGCGGCGCGGGCAGCGGCTCCGGTTCGCCGCGCCAGCGGCGGGTCGCGCGCTGGAAGAACAGGCTGTTGGGCACGCGCAGCAGGCTCTCGCCGCCGCCCGGATGGGTCTCGGCGAGGGTGACGAAGATCAGGCTCATGTCCACCACCCTGCCCCGCAGCCCCGGCTTGTCGCTGGATTCGAGCAGCTCGATGTGGTCGTGCAGCCGGAACGGGCGGGTGATCAGCAGCAGCACCGCGCAGAACAGGTTGGTCAGCACGCTCCAGGCGGCGAAGAACGCCACCGCCGCGACCGCGGCGAAGCCGGTGAACGCGCTCCACAGCACCATGCCCGAGACGCCGAAGGCGCGCAGGACGAGCAGCAGCGCGCCGAAGCCGACCAGGAACCCGGTGATGCGGCGCGCGAACACGCCGATCTCCGGCGGCAGGTCGTAGCGCGTGGACACCCGCGCGATCAGGCGGCGCAGCAGCCAGCGCAGCGCCAGCGCGGCCAGCAGGATCAGCGCCACCTTCAGCACCAGCGGGACCGCGGCCAGCCAGCCGTGCGTCCACGGCGGAAGGAAGGTCTTCAGCCACTCGCTCATCGTGGGCCTGGTGATCCGGACGGTGGGGAGCCGCCATTGAGCCACGCGGCGTGGCGTTCGCGCCAGCGCGCGGCCTCCTCCAGCAGCCACGCCGCGACCCGGCCGGCGGCGGGATCGGACGCGGCGTGCGGCGCGCGCAGCAGGTGGAAGGCGTGCCCCGGCAGCACCGGGCCGGGGAACACGGCGAGCATGCCGTCGGCGATGGCATCGGCCACCAGTGCCAGGCTCGCCAGCGCCACGCCCTGCCCCGCGACCGCGGCCTGGATGGCGTGCGCCTCGTCGGAGAACGTCAGCTCCCCGGCCGGGGGCGGCGGCGGCTGGCCCAGCGCGCGGAACCAGCGCGGCCAGTCCGGCGTGTCCGCGTCGCGCAGCCGCCATTCGAAGTGCAGCCGCGGCCAGCGCGACGGGTCGACCGGGGCCGAGGCGCGCAGCGCCGGGCTGCCGACCGGCAGGAACAGGCCGGGCAGCAGCGGGGTGGCGTCGAGTCCGGGGAACGGGCCGGGGCCGTACCGGATCGCCAGGTCCGCCGCGCCGGGACGCAGTTCCGCGGGCGCGTCGGTGGCGTGCAGGTGCAGGTCGGCGTCCGGCACCGCCGCCGACAGTGCCGGCAGGCGCGGCAGCAGCCAGCGCGCGGCGAACCCGCGGGTGGTGCTCAGCGTGACCGCGGGGTGGTCGCGCC
>CALLKI010000077.1 GCA_938008415.1 uncultured Luteimonas sp.
TGGATCGGCAAGCACACCTGCCTGATCGACCGCGACGGCGGCTCCTGGTTCTTCCTCGGCGAGATCTACGTGGACCTGCCGCTGCCGGTGGACGAGCCCGCCAGCGCGCATTGCGGCACCTGCGTCCGCTGCATCGAGGTCTGCCCCACCCGCGCCATCGTCGCCCCCTACCGGCTCGACGCGCGCCGCTGCATCGCCTACCTCACCATCGAGCACGAGGGGCCGATCCCGGAGGAACTGCGCCCGGCCATCGGCAACCGCATCTTCGGCTGCGACGACTGCCAGCTGGTCTGTCCCTGGAACAGGTTCGCCCGCCGCACCGACGAACCAGACTTCCGCGCGCGCAACAACCTCGACCGCGCCACCCTGGCCGAACTGTTCGCATGGACGGAGGGGGAATTCCTGCGGCGCACGGAAGGCTCCGCGATCCGCCGCAGCGGCTACCTGCGCTGGTTGCGCAACATCGCGGTGGCGCTGGGCAACGCGCCGGCCACGCCCGAAGTGGTCGCCGCGCTGGAATCGAGGAGGGACTTCCCGGACCCCGTGGTCCGCGAGCACGTGGAATGGGCGCTGCGTCGCCACCGGGGACAGGCGCCGCAGGCGTCTGCGGACTGAACGTCCTACGCCCCCGCGCCGCCGCGTGCGGCGATCTCCTCCAGCAGCGCGCGGGTGACCGGGTCGTCCGCCTGCGCCCTGCCCTCGAGCGCCGGCAGCAGCGTGTTCGCCAGCTGCTTGCCCAGTTCCACGCCGAACTGGTCGAAGGCGTTGATGCCCCACGCCACCGACTGCAGGTAGACACTGTGCTCGTACAGCGCGATCAGCGCGCCGAGCGACTCCGGCGTCAGCTCGTCGAGCAGGATCAGCGTGCTCGGGCGGTTGCCGGGATAGGCACGGTGCGGGTCGTCGCTGGCGCGGCCGTTGGCCAGCGCCTCGGTCTGCGCCAGCAGGTTGGCCAGCAGCGCGCGGTGGTTGTCCGGATAACCGTCGTCGCTGCGGACCACGCCGATGAAGTCGGCCGGCACCACCTGCGTGCCCTGGTGCAGGGCCTGGAAGAAGCTGTGCTGGGTGTCGGTACCGGGGCCGCCCCACCACACCGGCACGGTGTCCTCGCGCAGCGGCGCGCCGTCGAGCCGGGCCGACTTGCCCAGGCTCTCCATCACCAGCTGCTGCAGGTAGTTCGGCAGCAGCCGCAGGCGCTCGTCGTACGGCAGCACCGCGTGGGTGGCCAGGCCCAGCCCGTTGCGGTTCCAGAGCGCGGTGAGCGCGTGCATGTACGCGATGTTGGCGCGCGCCGGCGCATTGAGCGCGTGTTCGTCGAACGCGGCGGCGCCGGCCAGCAGCGCCCCGTAGCGCTCCATGCCGATCGCCAGTGCGATCGGGAAGCCGACCGCCGACCACAGCGAGTAGCGGCCGCCGACCCAGTCCCACATCGGCAGGATGCGCTCTCCAGCGATGCCGGACGCTGCGGCCCGCTCGACGTTGGCGCTGACCGCGTACACGCGCGAATCGTCGCCGAGCCAGTCGCGGACGATGCGGCCGTTGAGCAGCGTCTCCTGGGTACCGAAGGTCTTGGAGATCAGGACCGCGGCGGTACGCCGGGGGTCGAGGCCGGCGAGCACGCGCCGGGCCGCGTTGCCGTCCACGTTCGACAGGAAATGCACGCGGAACCGCGCGTCCGGCCGCGCCAGCGCGTCCACCACCAGCCGCGGCCCGAGGTCGGAACCGCCGATGCCGACGCTGACGATGTCGGTGACTTCGCTGTCCGAAAGTTCCCCGGCCAGTGCCGCCATCCGCGACCGCACCCCGCGCGCCATCGCCGCGCATTCGCGCGCGAACGGTGCCTGCGACAGGTCGCCGCGCAACGCGGTGTGGAGCGCCGCGCGCCCCTCGGTGGCGTTGACCTGCCCGCCATCCACCAGGCGGCGCATCGCCGCGGCGAAGCCGGCCTCCTCCGCGACGGCGAACAGCGCGTCCAGCGCCGCCCCGTCGTAGCGCTGGCGCGCGAAGCTGGCGTACAGCGGCCCGGCGCGCAGCGCGAGCGCCTTCGCACGCCCAGGCGAGGCCGCCAGCAGCGACGCGATCGACGAACCTTCCAGCCGGGCGGCGTGTGCCCGCAGTGCCGAGAGGTCCGCCGCCATGGTCAGGCCGCCTGCATCGCGATCGTGTCGTTGGTGCGGACGATCCGGTTCCCGCGGTCCACGTACACCAGCTTCGGCTTGAACCGGGCCGCCTCGGCCTCGTCGCAGGTGCCGTAGGCGCAGATGATGACCAGGTCGCCCGGCTGCGCCTTGTGCGCTGCGGCGCCATTGACCGAGATCATCCCGCTGCCCGGCTCGCCGCGGATCGCGTAGGTCGCGAAGCGCTCGCCGTTGTTGACGTTGTAGATCTCGATCCGCTCGTACTCGCGGATCCCGGCCGCCCTGAGCAGGTCCTCGTCGATCGCGCACGAACCCTCGTAGTGCAGCTCGGAACGGGTCACGGTGGCGCGGTGGATCTTGGCTTTGAGCAGGGTGATTTGCATGGCGGCTTGCAGGGAAAACGCGGGCCCTCGCCCGGGTCGGCGCAGTATAGGGCCCCGATCCCGCGGTGCAACATGAGCGGGACGGGACTCAGCGTTCCCGGGAAAACTCCAGGTTGTCGATCAGCCGGGTGGTGCCCAGCCGCGCCGCGGCCAGCGCCACGAACGGACCGGACGAACCCGGGGCCACCTCGCCCAGGTCCTGCTCCCGGATCGTGGCGTAGTCCACCGCGAACCCGGCAGCCTCCAGCCGCGCGCGGGCCTGCGCCTCGACCTCGGCAATGCCGCCTCCGGCCAGGAAGGCGTCGCGCATGGCCTGCAGGGTGCGGTACAGCTCCGGTGCACGCGCGCGTTCCTCCGGGCCGAGGTACTGGTTGCGCGAGCTCATCGCCAGCCCGTCCGGCTCGCGCCGGGTCTCGCCGGCCAGCAGCTCGACGGGGAACGCGAGGTCGCGCACGAGGTAGCGGATCACCGCCAGTTGCTGGTAGTCCTTGCGGCCGAAGGCGGCCACGTCCGGCTGCGCCTGGTTGAACAGGCGCGCGACCACCGTCGCCACGCCGTCGAAATGGCCGGGCCGGTGCGCGCCCTCGAGGATGTCGGTCACGCCGGGGACGCGGATGCGCACCGCGTTGTCCGGCCCGAACGGGTACATCTCCCCGACCGGCGGCAGCCACAGCAGGTCGCAGCCGGCGGCGTCGAGCCCGCGCGCGTCCGCCTCCGGCGTCCGCGGGTAGCGGGCGTAGTCCTCGTTCGGCCCGAACTGGGTCGGATTGACGAACACGCTGGCGACCACGCGGTCGGCGTGCCGGCGCGCCAGTTCGACCAGCGAGAAATGCCCCGCGTGCAGGTTGCCCATGGTCGGCACGAAGCCCACGCGCAGGCCCTCGCGCTTCCACTGCGAGACCCGTTCGCGCAACCGCCCGAGCCGGTCGACGACCTCGATCATGCGTAGGCGTGCTCCGGGCCGGGGAAACTGCCGCCGCGCACGGCCTCGACATAGGCGCGCACCGCGCCGGCGACCGAGCCGCCCTCGGCGAGGAAGTCCTTGACGAACCTGGGGCGGCGGTGGCCGCTGTCGAGGCCGAGCATGTCGTGCAGCACCAGCACCTGGCCGTCGCAGTGCGGGCCGGCGCCGATGCCGATGGTCGGGACCGGCGAGGCCACGGTGATCTCCGCGGCGAGCGCGGACGGCACGCATTCGAGCACCAGCAGCGAGGCCCCGGCCCCGGCCACGGCCAGCGCGTCGGCCTTGAGCCTCTCCGCGGCGTCGGCCTCGCGCCCCTGGACCTTGAAGCCGCCGAAGCGCAGCACCGACTGCGGCGTCAGTCCCAGGTGCGCGCACACCGGCACCTCGCGCTCGGCCAGGTACCGGATCGCCTCGAGCTTGTGCGCGGCGGCGCCCTCCAGCTTGACCATGCCGGCGCCGGCGCGCAGCAGGCGCGTGGCCGCGTCGAGCGCGCGTTCCGGCGTGGCGTCGGACTGGAACGGCATGTCCGCCAGCAGCAGCGCGCGGGACAGGCCGCGCGCGACGCAGCGCACGTGGTATTCGATGTCCTCCACCGCCACCGGCAGCGTGGAGCCGTGCCCCTGCACCACCATCCCCAGCGAATCGCCCACGAGCACGATGTCCACGCCGTTGGCGTCCAGCACGCGCGCGAAGCCGGCGTCGTAGGCGGTGAGCATGGCCAGCCTGCGCCCCTCGCGCCTGGCGGCGGCGAGGTCGGGCACGGTCACGGGTTTGGTCATGGTGGCGTTCATTGCACTAGCCTAGCGCGACGATGCCGGCCGTTTCCAACGCGGCCAGCGCCTCGCGCGCGGGCCCGACGCGCGGGATCACCGCGCCGGGCGCGACCTCGAGCAGCGGCACCAGCGCGAACGCGCGCTCGTGCAGGTGCGGGTGCGGGATGCGCAACCCGGGCTCGTCCACCTCACGGTCGCCGTACAGCAGGATGTCCAGGTCGAGCGTGCGCGGCCCCCACCGGTCGCTGCCGTCGGCCGCTCGAGTGCGGCCGGATTCCCGCTCGATCCGCAGCAGCCCGTCGAGCAGCGCGCGCGGGGACAGCGTGGTCTCGACCACCGCCACGGCGTTGACGAAGTCCGGCTGGTCGCGCCGTCCCCACGCGGGCGTGCGGTACATCCTCGACATCCGCGCAAGCCGCGTGCCGGGCAGCGCGTCGAGCGCGCGGGCCGCGGCCCCGATCGTGGCCCGCACGTCCCCGACGTTGCCACCGAGGCCGATGCATGCCTCGACCGGCGTCGCCATGGCCTTCATTCGGATGCGGCCGCGTCGGCCGCCCCGGCCGCATCCCCCCGGGCGCGGCGCCGCCGCCGGCGGCGCTTGCGCGCGGGCGCGGCGGTTTCCGTGGCCGCGTACAGGGCGATGGCGCGGTCCGGATCGCGCTGCGCCTCCTTCCAGAAGGCGATGTCGTTGTCGTGCGCGTCGGAGCCGGCCTGGCGCAGCAGCAGGAAATCCCAGGCCGCCCGGAACCGGGGGTGCGCGAGGGCCCGCACCACCCGCTTGCGCTGGCGCAGGGCGAAGCGCGACTGCATCAGCCAGATTTCCTGCATCGGCAGCGAGAACCGCCGCGGCAGCGCCACGATCGGCACCTGGCGCAGGGTGACGCGGTCGGCGGCCCGCTGCTGCGCCTCCGGCTCGCTCAGCCCCTGGGCCTGCAGCGCGATCAGCTCGCGGCAGTAGGCCGGCCACAGCAGCACCGCGAACAGGAACGCCGGCGAGACCGGCTCGTCCGCGGCCACCCGCGCGTCGGTGTTGCGCAGCCCCGCCACCAGCATCCGCCGCAGCGCGCCGCTGCGGTTGGACGCCAGCGCCTTCGCGGTGTCCGGGAACAGCGCCTCCAGCAGTCCGTACCGCTCGAGCCCCTCGAAGCTGGCCACGGCATGCCCGTAGAGGAACAGCTTCAGGCACTCCTCGAACAGCCGCGCCGGCGCCGCCTCGCGCAGCAGCATCGCCAGCGCCGGGATCGGCCCGGCGGTGGCCGGCTCGATGGTGAAGCCGAGCTTGGCCGCCAGCCGGACCGCGCGCAGCATGCGCACCGGGTCCTCGCGGTAGCGGGTCTCGGGGTCGCCGATCAGCCGCAGCACGCGGTTGTTCACGTCCTCGAACCCGCCGACGTAGTCGCGCACCGAGAAATCCTCGATCGCGTAGTACAGGGCGTTGGCGGTGAAATCGCGGCGGACCGCGTCTTCCTCGATGGTGCCGTACACGTTGTCGCGCACCAGCATGCCGCCTTCCACCTCGCGATCGCCGCTGCCATCGTCGCTGTTGGCGCGGAACGTGGCGACCTCGATGATCTCGCGGCCGAAGACCACGTGCGCAAGGCGGAAGCGGCGCCCGATCAGGCGGCAGTTGCGGAACAGCTGCCTGACCTCCTCGGGCGTGGCGTTGGTGGCGACGTCGAAATCCTTGGGGTGCAGCCCCAGCAGCAGGTCGCGCACGGCGCCGCCGACCAGGCAGGCCTCGTAGCCGGCATCACGCAGCCGGTACAGTACGCGCAGGGCGTTGGGGCTGATGTCCCGACGCGAAATCGGGTGCTGGTCGCGCGGGATCTTTCTCAGGATGGGCTTTGGGGGGGTGGTATCCGGCATCGGCGCCTGTCGATCCGCAACGGCTGCCGCAAACGGCGCCTGATTCCTGCTATACTATCAATCCTCGACGGGCCGCTGGCCCTCGGGGGGGCCGGGCGGCCCACCCGGCCGGACCAGTTCCGCTCCCTTCGTCTAGAGGCCTAGGACGTGGCCCTCTCAAGGCTAAAACACGGGTTCGAATCCCGTAGGGAGCGCCATCTTCAGCCGCCTTCCCCCACGTGGGAGGCGCGGCCTGCCTGCCTCCCCCGCGGAGGCAGGACGGAGCAACGGAACCCGCGCCGGAAGGCGCGGGTTTTTTCCTGCCCGTTCCCCGGCCAGCGCCGCCTGACGGTTGCGAACGCTTCGCAACCGCACACCGTGCCCTGCCGTAGAATTTCCCGCGACCGCAAACGGACGCCACCCAATGCCTTTCGTCGTCACCGAGAACTGCATCAAGTGCAAGTACACCGACTGCGTCGAGGTGTGCCCCGTCGACTGTTTCCACGAAGGGCCGAACTTCCTGGTGATCGACCCGGACGAGTGCATCGACTGCACCCTGTGCGAGCCCGAGTGTCCGATCAACGCGATCTACCCGGAAGACGACGTCCCGGCCGGCCAGGAGGTCTTCGTCTCGCTCAACGCCGAGCTGTCGAAGGTCTGGCCGGTCATCACCTCGCGCAAGGACCCCCTGCCCGACGCCAGGGAATGGGAAGGCAAGCCGGGCAAGCTGAAGCTGCTGGAACGCTGACGGCGCGCCCGCAACCGGCGCGGATGCGGCGGCGCCCGGACCGGCGCCGCCGGATGGATCGCTGGTTCAGCCGCCGAGCGCGGCCTTGAGCGCGGCGATCAGTTTCACCGGCGCCTCCCCCTCCGCGGGCAGGCCTCGCGGGTCGATCGCCGAGATGTAGGCACCCGAATCCACCTTGACCACGCGCACCAGGAACTTCTGTCCCTCGTAGTCCACGTCGTAGGTGCCGAGGATCTGCGCACGGGTGACCACGGTCAGGCCCGGGGTGGCATCCAGCAGCTCGCCCACGCGCGCGAACAGCGCATCGCGGTCGCCGGCGACGGTGAAACCGGTGGGATTCGCCGCGGCGGCAGCCGTTCCCGCGGCCTGCGCGCCCATCGTGGAACGGGTCACCGAGCCCGGCGCGGGCGGCAGGGCCATGGCGCCGTCGGTACGCGGCAGGTCGAGGTCCGGCGGGACCTCGAGCGGGCGCATCTCCGGACTCTGCGCGTACAGCTCGTGGGTCTTCTTGAACCACGAGCAGCCTGCCAGGCCGGACGCGGCCGAGACGGCCAGCGCGACGGCGGCGAGGCGGAAGACGGGACGGGATTGACGCATGGTCTTGACTCCTGCGGGTATCTGGTCAGGCCGCGACGGCGTCGCGGCAGGATCGTTCGAGCTCCCCGGCCTCCCGGGCCAGGCGCTCCGCGGCGGCACGGTGCTGCTCCGACAGGGGCAGCAGCGGCAGGCGCACGCCGTGGCCGATGCCCAGGATCCCCAGCAGCGCCTTGATCGGAACAGGGTTGGGCTCGACGGAAGAGAACCCGTAGAGCCCGCGCAGGCGCGCGTCGAGCGCTTCGGCCTCCGCGCGGCGCCCCCCGCGCGCCAGGTCGCACAGCATGCGGAACGCGCACGGGACGACGTTCGACACCACCGAGACCACGCCGTCGGCGCCGGCGAGCATGGCGCGCGCCGCCGTGGCATCGTCGCCGCCGAGCACGCTGAAGCCTTCGCCCCGCAACGGCAGCAGCGCCTGCATGCGCGCCGGATCGCTGTTGGCTTCCTTGATGCCGACGATGCGCCCGTGCCCGGCGAGCGCGGCCACGGTGTCCGGCTGCATGTCGCAGCCGGTCCGGCCCGGCACGTTGTAGAGCACCACGGGCAGGCCGCCCTCCTCGGCGACGGCGCGGAAATGCGCCACCAGCCCCGGGCCCGTCGGGCGGACGTAGGGCGGCGTGACCACCAGTGCCGCGTCGGCGCCGAGTGCCGCGGCGCGGCGCGTGCGCGCGACGGTCGCGGCGGTGCCCGACAGCCCGGTCCCGGCCAGCACCGGGATCCGCCCGGCCACGAACTCCACCGCCGTGCGCAGCAGGGTGTCGTATTCGCCGTCGTCCAGCATCGCCGCCTCGCCGGTGGACCCGGCCACGACCACGGCCCGGGTGCCGCCGTCCAGCTGCATCTGCAGCAGGCGACGCCAGGCATCCAGGTCGAGGCCGCCATCCGCCGTGAACGGCGTGGCCAGCGCGGTGATGCTGCCGGTAAGTCGCAAGGGTCTGGCTCTGTCCGGGTTGCGCGCGCGGATCCGCGGCGCCTTGGGCGGTTTGCCGGGATGTTACTTGCGGCGCGGAAGCACCGGCAAGTATGCTGGCTGGGGATCCGGACGCCGGCATGGCTGGCGTTCAGAACCCGACGAAATGGACACACAGGTCATCCCTCTTTTCACTGATCTCGCTGCGGACGCCGCCTTGACTGATCCAGACACCCCCCGGCCTGCGCCGAACGAGAACTACCTGCTGATCAACGCCTACACGACGCACCCGGAGTCGCCGTTGCTGGCCGTGACCCGGCGGATCGCGGACAGCGGCTGCAACCTCGTCGACGCCCGGCTGTCGACGGTGGGCCGTGACGTGTCCGTCACCGCGCTCGCCACCGGCTCGTGGGACGCGGTAGCCAAGCTCGAGGCCATGCTCACCCGGCTCGAGCGCGAGGAAGGCCTGAAGCTGGTCTGGTACCGCACCGGCCCGAAGCCGGTGCAGTCCAACCTGCTGCCCTACGTGGTGGAAGTGGTCGCCGCCGACAAGCCCGGCATCCTGTTCCAGCTCGCCGACTTCTTCGACCGCCAGGGCATCACCATCGAGAGCCTGCACTGCTCGCGCTACCGCGCGATGCAGACCGGCGCGGACATGTTCTCCGCGCAGATCACCATCGGCGTGCCGTCGAGCATGCACATCGCCGCGCTGCGCGACGACTTCCTCGAGTTCTGCGACCACCTGAACCTCGACGCGATCATGGACCCGATGAAGTTCTGACGATGGTGCAGACCGGCAAGGCCCTCCCGAAGACCGTCCTGAAGATGCCGCTGGCGCTGTCCGGCGGCGCCACCGCCACCCTGGCCGACTACGCCGGCCGCTGGCTGGTGCTGTACTTCTACCCGAAGGACTCCACGCCCGGCTGCACCACCGAGGGCATCGAGTTCAACGCCCTGCTGCCGGAGTTCCACAGGCTCGGCGCCGACGTGCTCGGCGTCTCCCGGGACTCGGTGAAGTCGCACGACAACTTCTGCGCGAAGCACGGCTTCCGCTTCCCCCTGGTCAGCGACACCGGGGAAGGATTGTGCAACGCCTTCGGCGTGATCGCCGAGAAGAACATGTACGGGCGCAAGGTGCTGGGCGTCGTGCGCAGCACGTTCCTCATCACGCCCGACCACCGCGTCGCCGCCGAATGGCGCGGGGTCAAGGCCGCCGGCCACGCCCGGGCCGTCCTCGACACCCTGAAGGCCACGCAAGCCCGGTGACCCCGATCCTGCCGACCGCGCTCCGCCGCCCTGCCCCGCAGGCCGCGGCGGCGCGCCCGTGCCCGTTCCCGCACCCGCCACAGAGGCCGGACCGCAGATGATGACCAAAGGCAAGCGCATCTACGTCCTCGACACCAACGTGCTGATGCACGACCCGACCGCGCTGTTCCGGTTCGAGGAACACGACGTGTTCCTGCCGATGCAGGTCATCGAGGAGCTGGACAACGGCAAGAAGGGCACCTCCGAGGCCAGCCGCAACGCGCGCCAGGTCAGCCGTTTCATCAACGAGCTGATCGAGGCCCAGGGCGCCCACCGGATCGCCACGGGGCTGATGCTGGAGCGCCCGCGCTCGCTGCAGCTGCGCGGCACCGACAGCATCGGCAGGCTGCTGTTCCAGACCTCGATGCCGAAGGAGGACCCCGCCTCGTTCGGCGCGGTCGCGCCCGACAACCGCATCCTCGGCGCGATCCTGCAGCTGCAGCGCGAGAACCCGGAGACGCCGGTGGTGTTCGTGTCCAAGGACATCAACCTGCGGATCAAGGCCGCGATTGCGGGCATCGCCTCCGAGGACTACGAGAACGACCGCGCGCTGGACGACTTCAACCTGCTCTACACCGGCGCGACCGCGCTGCCCGAGGACTTCTGGCAGCGGTACGGCAAGGACCTCAGGTCCTGGACCGACAGGGGGCGCACCTTCTACGAGGTGTCGCTGGCCGACGACACCGTGTGGTACCCGAACCAGTACCTCTACCTGCCCGGCGACGAGGAATCGGAGTTCCGCGTGGTCCGCTTCGAGGGCGGCAAGGCCGTGCTGCAGATCGTCGACGACTACCGCAACGCGCAGCATTCGGTCTGGGGCATCACCGCGCGCAACCGCGAGCAGAACTTCGCGCTCAACGCGCTGATGGAGCCGGACGTCGACTTCGTGACCCTGCTCGGCACCGCCGGCACCGGCAAGACCCTGCTGGCGCTGGCCGCGGGCCTGGCGCAGACCATGGACCAGCAGCGCTACCGGGAGATCATCATGACCCGCGCCACGGTCAGCGTCGGCGAGGACATCGGCTTCCTGCCCGGTACCGAGGAAGAGAAGATGACGCCGTGGATGGGCGCGCTGACCGACAACCTCGAGGTGCTCACCCACAACCAGGACGGCGGCAGCTGGGGCCGCGCCGCGACCAACGACCTGCTGGCCAGCCGGATCAAGATCCGCTCGCTCAACTTCATGCGCGGGCGCACCTTCCTCAACCGCTGGCTGATCCTGGACGAGGCGCAGAACCTCACGCCCAAGCAGATGAAGACCCTGATCACGCGCGCCGGACCGGGCACCAAGATCGTCTGCCTGGGCAACGTCGAGCAGATCGACACGCCGTACCTGACCGAGACCACTTCCGGCCTGACCTACGCCGTGGACCGGTTCAAGTCCTGGGCGCACAGCGCGCACGTGACCCTGCGCCGCGGCGAGCGCTCGCGCCTGGCGGATTACGCCTCCGAGGTGCTCTGACCGGGGAAGGCCCGGCCGCCAGCCGGCCCGGGCCGGGTCCGGGCGCCATGTTGATGTTTAAAGCATCATGATGGCAGCACAGAACTTGCCTTCATCGATTTGAAGCTTGCATACTGGAAGTCCTGCCAGAAGTTTCCCTGCGGACTTCCATGATCACCGCTGCGCAAATGCGCGCCGCCCGCGCCCTGCTCGGCATCGACCAGCGCCGCCTGGCCGAACTGGCCGGCGTTTCCCTGCCCACGATCCAGCGCATGGAGGCCAGCGACGGCACCGTGCGCGGCGTGGTCGGCACCCTGACCAAGGTGGTCGAGGCGCTCGAGGCCGCCGGCGTGGAACTGATCGGGCCCGACCAGCCCAGCACCGGCCGCGGCCGCGGCGTCCGCCTGAAGGAGGCCCGCTGAACATGGCCGGCTTCGGCTTCGACCGCCGCCAGTACCTGCGCATGTACGAGCCCAAGCTGGTCACGGTGCTGCGCGAGGGCTACACGTGGCGGACCTTCAAGGCCGACGCCATCGCCGGCCTGACCGTGGCCATCGTCGCCCTGCCGCTGGCGATGGCGCTGGCGATCGCCTCCGGCACCACGCCGGAAAAGGGCCTGCACACGGCGATCGTCGCCGGCTTCCTGATCTCCGCGTTCGGCGGCTCGCGGGTGCAGATCGGCGGCCCGACCGCGGCCTTCATCCCGGTGGTGTTCTCGGTCATCCACCAGTTCGGCTACGGCGGGCTGATCCTGTGCACCCTGCTGGCCGGGTTGATGCTGGTCACCGCCGCCCTGCTCCGCCTCGGCACGCTGATGAAGTACATGCCGCAGCCGGTGATCACCGGCTTCACCGCCGGCATCGCTGTCAGCATCGTGTCCTCGCAGGTGAAGGACGCGCTCGGCCTGCGGATGGACCAGGTGCCGGCGGAGTTCTTCGAACGCTGGGCCGCGTACGGCCGCCACCTCGCCACCACCCAGCCTGCTGCGGTGGCGCTGACCGTGATCGGGCTCGCCGTAATCATCGTGCTGCGCAGGTGGAAGCCGAACTGGCCCGGGTTCCTGATCGCGCTGGCGGTGTGCACGCTGGCCTGCACAGCGCTTACGCTGCCGGCCGAGACCATTGGCACGCGCTTCGGCGACCTGCCCTCCGCACTGCCGGTGTTCGATTTCCCGGAGATCCCGTTCGAGCGCACCTTCGAGCTGTTCCCGAGCGCGTTCACCATCGCCTTCCTCGCCGGCGTCGAATCGCTGCTGTCGGCGGTGGTCGCCGACGGCATGACCGGCGGCCGCCACCGCTCCAACGGCGAGCTGATGGCGCAGGGCATCGCCAACGTCGGCTCGGCCCTGTTCGGCGGCCTGCCCGCCACCGGTGCGATCGCGCGCACCGCCACCAACATCCGTTCCGGCGGGCGCACGCCCGTGGCCGGGATGCTGCACGCGGTGTACCTGCTGCTGTTCATGCTGCTGCTGGCGCCGCTGATGCGCTACGTGCCGCTGGCCGCGCTGTCGGCCGTGCTGCTGGTGGTGGCCTGGAACATGAGCGAGATCGAGAACTTCCGCAACACGATGTCGGCGCCCTGGGGCGACCGCCTGGTGCTGCTGCTGACCTTCTTCCTCACCGTGTTCCTCGACCTGACCGTGGCCATCGAGGCCGGCGTCGTGCTCGCCGCGCTGGTGTTCATGTTCCGCATGGCCGAGGCGGTGGAGGTCAGCTCCGGCGTGCGCATGATCGACGACGACCTGCAGCAGGACGACCCCGCGCGCCAGGCCGACCTCGAGCAGCGCGCGAAGCTGCCGAAGGGCGTGGAGGCCTACCAGATCGGCGGGCCGCTGTTCTTCGGCGCGGCCAACCGCCTGGACAGCCTGCTCGACCAGTTCTTCGAGCCGCCGAAGGTGCTGATCCTGCGCATGCGCCTGGTGCCGGTGATCGACGCCAGCGGCGTGCACGCGCTGAAGAAGCTGGCCGGGCGCTGCCACCGCAAGGGCATCGTGCTGATCATCTCCGGCCTGCAGGAGCAGCCCAACCGGGTGATCGCGCAGATGCGGCTGGACGAGCATCCCGGCCAGTTGCACTTCGCCTCCAACTTCGACCGCGCGGTGAAGCTGGCCGAGTCCATCCTGCGCCAGCAGCGCGGCGACTGATCGCGCCGCGGCCTTGCGGCACAATGGCGGCATGAGCAGCCAACGCATCGTCTCCGCCCTCACCATCGCCGGCTCCGACTCCGGCGGCGGCGCCGGCATCCAGGCCGACCTGCGGACCTTCGCCGCGCATGGCGTGCATGGCCTGTCGGCCATCGCCGCGCTGACCGCGCAGCACACCCGCGGCGTCACCGCGGTGCACGTGCCGCCTGTGTCCTTCCTGCGCGCCCAGATCGACGCCTGCTTCGCCGACTTCGACATCGGCGCGGTGAAGCTGGGCATGCTGGCCAACGCCGAGGTGATCCACGCGGTGGCCGGCGCGCTGGAGGCCCACCGCCCGCCGCACGTGGTGCTCGACCCGGTGATGGTGGCCACCTCGGGCGCGAAGCTGCTCGAGGCCGAGGCGCTCGAGGCCCTGCGCACGCGACTGCTGCCGCTGGCCTCGATCGTCACCCCGAACGTGCCCGAGGCCGAGCTGCTGGCCGGCATGCGGATCGGCGATGCCGGTGCGGCCGCGGAGGCCATCGCCCGCCTGCGTGCGTCCGGGGCGCGCGCCGTCCTGCTCAAGGGCGGGCACCTGCACGAGGGCGAGGCGGTCGTCGACCGTTACGACGACGGCACGGCCCGCGCGACCTTCGTCCACGGCCGGCTGGACGTCGAAGGCCATGGCACCGGCTGCACCCTGGCCTCGGCGATCGCCGCCAACCTCTGCCGCGGCCTGCCACTGGCCGACGCGGCCCGGGAGGCCACCGACTACGTCGGCGCCGCGCTGCGCGGCGGCTGCCGCCCCGGGCGCGGGGAAGTGGTGGTGCTCGACCATTTCTTCCGCATGCCCCGGCCATGAGCGTGCAGGCCCGCGAAATCGCGGTGGAGTCGGCCGACGGCCACCGCTGGACCCTCCTGGCCCGCATCCCCGACGGCGCGAAGCGCAGCCTGCTGTGGCTGCCGGCGCTGGGCATCGCCGCCCGGCATTACGTCCCGTTCGCGGAAGCGCTGGCGGCCCGCGGCGTCGCCGTGTTCGTGCACGAATGGCGCGGCAATGGCTCCAGCTCGCTGCGCGCGGCGCGCCACTGTGACTGGGGCTACCGGGAACTGCTGGAACTGGACATCCCGGCCAGCCGCGCGGCCATCGAGGCGGAACTGCCGGGCCTGGCGCGTGCCATCGGCGGGCACAGCCTGGGCGGGCAACTGGCCTGCTGCCAGCTCGCGCTGGCGCCGGGCACCGCCGGCGAGGCCTGGCTGGCCGGCAGCGGCGCGCCGTACTGGCGTGCCTTCCCCTACCCGCACCGGCTGTGGCTGCCGCTGGCCTACCGCTTCCTGCCGTGGCTGGCGGAGCGCAAGGGCTACCTGCCCGGGCGCGCGATCGGCTTCGGCGGCAACGAAGCGCGCGGCCTGATCCGCGACTGGGCGCGCACCGCCATCAGCGGCCGCTATGCCGCGGAAGGCGTCGCCACCGACATCGAGGCCGCCTTCACCGGGGTGCGCGCACGGCTGCGGGCGGCGGTATTCGCCGCGGACTGGCTGGCGCCGGAGTCGTCCGCGCGGTTCCTGCTGTCGAAGATGCCGGGCGAGGCGGAAATCACCGTGTTCGACGCCGGCCGGCTCGGTGCGCCGGCCGACCACTACGCCTGGATGAAGCACCCCGAGGCGGTGGCCGCCTGGTTCGCGGGCCGGATGGCCTGAACGCCGCCCGGCCGGCGGTTACGCGTATCCGTCGGGGTTCATCGACTGCCAGCGCCAGGCGTCGCGGCACATCGCGTCCACGTCCAGCTCGGCACGCCAGCCGAGCAGCCGGTGCGCCAGCGAGGGATCGGCCCAGACCGCGGCCACGTCCCCGGGCCGGCGGGCGACGATCTCGTAGGGGATCTTCCGGCCGGAGGCACGCTCGAACGCGTGCACCAGCTCCAGCACGCTCACCCCGCGCCCGGTGCCGAGGTTGACGGTGAAGCCGCGGCCCTCGCGCTCCAGCGCGTCCAGCGCGTCCGCGTGCGCCCGCGCCAGGTCCATGACGTGGATGTAGTCGCGCACGCCGGTGCCGTCCGGGGTCGGCCAGTCGCCGCCGAAGACATTGAGCTTCCCGCGGCGGCCCACCGCCACCTGGCAGATGTAGGGCATGAGGTTGTTGGGAATGCCGGCGGGGTCCTCGCCGATCAGACCGGACTCGTGCGCTCCGACCGGGTTGAAGTAGCGCAGGACCGCGGCCCGGAACGAGGGATCCGAGGCGCACAGGTCCGCGATCAGCTGCTCCATCACCAGCTTGCTGCGCCCGTACGGGTTGGTCGCGCCCAGCGGCGCGTCCTCGCGCACCGGCACCTGCGCCGGGTCGCCGTACACGGTGGCAGACGAGCTGAACACCAGCCGCTTCACCCCGGCCGCCTGCATGCCCTGCAGCAGGTGGATGGTGCCGGTGATGTTGTTGTGGAAGTAGTCCAGCGGCTTCTCGCAGGACTCGCCCACCGCCTTGAGCGCCGCGAAGTGGACCACGGCGTCGAACCCGCCGTCCGCCAGCAGGGCCAGGGTCGCGTCGCGGTCGCGCAGGTCCACCTGCCGGAACGCCGGAGGCCGGCCGGTGATCCGCGCAAGGCGCTCGAGCACGCGCGGGGAGCTGTTGCTGAAGTTGTCGGCCAGGACCAGGTCGTGGCCGCGTCCGGCCAGCACGACGCAGGTATGGCTGCCGATGTATCCGGTGCCGCCGGTGACCAGGATCCGCATGCGTCCTTTGCCTCGGGTTCGGGGAAGATGATTATCCAATACGGCCTGGCGCCGGCATTTCGGCCTGCCTCCGCCCGCGTGGCCTGTGCCGGCCGCGGTTGACGTTGTGATCGGGCACGTGCGGGTTCCGCTGGCGTCCGCCCGGGGACCCGCCCCTGCTCCGATAGACTTCCGACCAGAACAGAGCGAGACCACACGGATGAGCCTTCCCCTGCCCGACAGGAACGACATTCGCATTGCCGTCATCGGACTGGGCTACGTGGGCCTGCCCCTCGCGGCCGCCTTCGGCCGCAGGTACCCGACCGTGGGGTTCGACATCAACCCCGACCGCATCGCCGAGCTGCGCAGGCACCACGACCACACTCTTGAGCTGTCGGAGGAGGAACTGAAGGCCGCGCACCTGCTCGAATGCACCGACGACGCCTCGCGGCTGTCGCGTTGCAACGTGTTCATCGTCACCGTCCCGACCCCGATCGACGATTTCAAGCGCCCCGACCTGCGGCCACTGGAGTCGGCCAGCCGCACCGTCGGCCGCGCCATCTCCCGTGGCGCCGTGGTGGTGTTCGAGTCCACGGTCTATCCCGGCACGACCGAGGAGGTCTGCGTGCCGGTCATCGAGCGCGAGTCCGGGCTGGTCTTCAACCGCGACTTCGGCGCCGGCTACAGCCCGGAGCGGATCAACCCGGGCGACCGGGAACACCGGCTCGAGACCATCCTCAAGGTCACCTCCGGCTCGACTCCCGAGGTGGCGGACTTCGTGGACGCCCTGTACGCCAGCATCATCCCGGCCGGCACCCACAAGGCCTCGAGCATCCGCGTGGCCGAGGCGGCCAAGGTGATCGAGAACACCCAGCGCGACGTCAACATCGCGCTGATCAACGAGCTGGCGCTGATCTTCGAGCGCCTGGGCATCGACACCTACGAGGTGCTGGAGGCAGCAGGCACCAAGTGGAACTTCCTGCCGTTCAGGCCTGGACTCGTGGGCGGCCACTGCATCGGCGTCGACCCCTACTACCTGACCCACAAGGCCCAGCAGATCGGCTACCACCCCGAGGTCATCCTCGCCGGGCGCCGGATCAACGACAGCATGGGCTCGCACGTCGCCCAGCGCGTGGTCAAGCTGATGCAGCAGCGCGGCATCCAGACGGCAGGCTCGAAGGTGCTGCTGATGGGGCTGACCTTCAAGGAGAACTGCCCCGACCTGCGCAATACCCGCGTGGTGGACATCATCGCCGAGCTGCGCACCTACAACGTCGGGGTGGACGTGCACGATCCCTGGGTCGCGCCGGAGGAGGCCAGGCGCGAATACGGCATCGAACTGGTCGACCGGCCCGCGCCAGGCACCTATGACGCGGTGATCGTGGCGGTCGCGCACCGTCAGTTCGCCGAACTCGGGGCCGGGGGCGTGCGCGCCCTGTGCAAGCCCAACGCCGTGGTGTTCGACGTCAAGCGCGTCCTGCCGCGGGACGCCGTCGACGGGACCCTCTGACCTCACGGGTGACCGCCATGCGCATCCTCGTCACCGGCGCCGCCGGCTTCATCGGTTCCCACCTCGCCCACCGCCTGCTCGACCGCGGCGACGAGGTGCTGGGCTACGACAACCTCAACGACTACTACGACCCCTCGCTGAAGCAGGCACGCCTCGACCGGCTGCTGGCCAGGCCCGGCTTCACGTTCATGCGCGCCCCGCTGGAGGACCGGGACGCCGTCTCCCGCGCCTTCGCCGAATTCCGGCCGCAGCGGGTGGTCAACCTCGCCGCCCAGGCCGGGGTGCGCTACTCGCTGGAGAACCCGTACGCCTACATCGACAGCAACATCGTCGGCTTCATCAACATCCTCGAAGCCTGCCGCCACGGCGGCGTCGAGCACCTGGTCTACGCCTCGTCCAGCTCGGTCTACGGCGCCAACCGCAAGCTGCCGTTCGCGGTCGAGGACAGCGTGGACCACCCGGTCAGCCTGTACGCGGCGACCAAGAAGGCCAACGAGCTGATGGCGCACACCTACAGCCACCTGTTCGGCCTGCCGACCACCGGCCTGCGCTTCTTCACCGTCTACGGCCCGTGGGGTCGCCCGGACATGGCCCTGTTCCTGTTCACCAGGAACATCCTCGAGGGCAGGCCCATCGACGTGTTCAACCACGGCCGCCACACCCGCGACTTCACCTACATCGACGACATCGTCGAGGGCGTGGTGCGCACGCTGGACCGCGTGCCCGGCCCGGACCCGGACTACGACCCGCTGCATCCGAATCCGGGCTCGTCCAGCGCCCCGTGGCGGGTCTACAACATCGGCAACCACCAGCCGGTGCAGCTGCTGCGCTACATCGAGGTGCTGGAGGACTGCCTGGGCCGCAAGGCCGAGAAGCGTCTGCTGCCGATGCAGCCGGGCGACGTGCCCGACACCGAGGCCGACGTCGAGGCCCTGCGCCGCGACACCGGCTACTCGCCCTCGACCCCGATCGAGGTCGGCATCCGCAACTTCGTCGACTGGTACCGGTCGTTCTACGGGACCTGAACGCGCGGGGGCACAGGCGCGCCGGCTGGCCGCCGCCTCCCCGGTTTTCCGTTTCCCAAAGCACGGAAAGCAAACCGGGGATGAACACATGCGCTCCTTCCGTCTGATCGCGATTCTGCTTTCGCTGCTCGCACTGGCCGCCTGCGCCAGCGGCGGGCCCCGCTCCCACTCCGCGCCGCCGGAGGCCGCCGCCGCCCCGGTCACGGACTACCTGATCGGCGTCGACGACGAGGTGCAGGTCACGGTCTGGCGCAATCCCGACCTGGGCGTGACCGTCCCGGTGCGCCCGGACGGCAAGATCTCGGTCCCGCTGATCGGCGACGTGGTCGCCGGCGGCCGCACCCCGTCCGAAGTCGCCGCCGACATCCAGGAAAGGCTCGGCGCCTACGTGCGGGATCCGCAGGTGGCGGTCATCCTGACCCAGCTGCGCAGCCATGAATACCTGTCCCGCGTGCGGGTGACAGGCGCCGTGCGCCAGCCGGTCTCGATCCCGTACCGCCAGGGCATGACCGTGCTCGACGCGGTGCTCGCCGCCGGCGGCATCACCGAGTTCGCCGCTCCCGACCGCGCGACGCTCTACCGCCGCACCACCGACGGCCGGACGAGCAGCCACGCCGTACGCCTCGACCACCTGCTCAACCGCGGCGACCTGTCCACCAACTACACCGTCGCCCCCGGCGACGTCATCACCGTTCCGGAACGCGTCCTGTGAACAACGCCATCGCGACCTGGACGGGCGGCAGCGAAGCCGCCCGCCCCCTGCCCAGCCTGCTGCCCGTCGTGCTGACCGAGTTCCGCCGGCGCGCGTTGCCGCTGGCGGCCATGTTCGCGGGCATCTGCCTGCTGAGCCTGTTCGTCGGGCTCCTGATCCCGCGCAAGTACACCTCCTCGACCATCATCCTGGTCGAGGACCGCAACATCATCGCCCCGCTGATGGAAGGCCGCGCGGTCCCCACGAGCGTCGTCGACCGCGCCAGCATCCTGCGCGAGGTCGCCTTCAGCCGGCGGGTGATGAACGAGATCCTGAAGACCGGCGGCTGGCTGGACGACAACCCGACCCCGCTCGAGCAGGAGAAGCGGATCGAGCGGATCATCGAGCGGACGAAGATCAGCAATCCACGCGCGAACCTGGTCGAGATCGCCTACACCGACTCGAGCGCCCAGCGCGCCTACGAAGTCACCCGCCGCTTCGCCGAGCTGGTCATCGAGGAAAGCCTCGCGACCAAGGAACGCGAGAGCAGCGAGGCCTACAAGTTCATCGAGGCCCAGGCCCAGGAATACCACCGCAAGCTGCTCGAGGCCGAGGCCGAGCTGGAAAAGTTCCGGACCGAGAACCCGGACGCGCGCCCCGGCACCGAGGCCGACGTCAACGCCCGCATCGGCGAGCTGCGTCGCATCGTCGAGGCCGCGCGCATGGAGCTGATCGACCTGCGCTCGCAGGAAGAGGCCCTGGTGTCGCAACTTTCGGGCGAAAGCGAGGTCACGCTGGTGCAGACACGTGCCAGCCAGTTCCGCGCCCGGCTGATGGAACTGCAGGCCGAGCGTGACCGCCTGCTGCTCCAGTACACCGAACGCCATCCCGACGTGGTCCGGGTGCAGCACCAGATCCAGGACCTCGAGGAGGAACTGCGCCGCGAGGAGCAGCGCCCGCGCGGCATGGACAGCGCCACGGACGGCACGGCAACCACGAACCCGCTCTACGCCGAGTTGCGCAGCCGCCTGGCCGAGGTCCGCCGCCGCGCCGCGGCCGCCCAGGCCCGCATCGCCACCGCCGAGCAGATGCTCGCGGCCGAGATGGACCGCAGCAACCGGATCGCCGCCTCCGAGAGCAGGCTGGCGGAATTGACCCGGGACTACGAAGTCAATCGCGATCTGTACCAGGACCTGCTGCGCCGCCGGGAGAACGCCCGCGTGTCCATGAACCTCGATGCCGAACGCCGTGGCCTGAGCTTCCGCATCCAGGAGCCTGCGTCTCTGCCGCTGCTGCCCAGCGGCCTGCGGCTGATGCACGTGGCCGCCGCCGGCTTCGTGCTCGCGCTGCTGCTGGTACCGGCCCTGCTGTTCGCACTGGCCAAGTTCGACCCGCGCGTGCGTTCCGCCGACCAGATCGAACGCGAGGCCGGGCTGCCCGTGCTTGGCACGCTGCCCGCCTACGTCACCACCTACACCCGACGCCGCAACCTGCGCCGCAACGCGCTCGCGGCTTCCCTGTTCCTGTCCGTGCCGCTGGTCTACACCCTGGTCTACGGCATGAAGCTGGCCGGTGCCCTATGAACCGCGCAATCATTCCCAAGGAAAACGGCATGCCAAACGACGCAGCCCGGGATGGCCAGGGCAAGGTCATCGTCCCGTTCGAGACCGGCAAGGGACTGACACCGCGCCAGCTCGAGGAGCGCGCCACGATCTACCGCAGCGAGCTCCCGCGACGCGAGGTGGACGCGTTCCGCGAGCTGCGCACCAAGCTGCTTTCGATCGCGGACGGCAACTTCGTCACCCTGGTCGCGCCGGTGAGCCCGGCGTCCGGTGGCAGCTTCGTCGCGCGCAACCTGGCGGTGGTCATGGCCTTCGACGAGACCAAGAGCGCCCTGCTCATCGACTGCGACCTGCGCCACCCGACGCAGGCGGCGACGATGAAGCTGGCGCCCTCCAGTGGCGGCCTCGTCGAATACCTCGAATCCCCCGAGCTGTCGCCGGAGGACGTGATCTACGACACCGGCATCCCCCGCCTGCAGCTGCTGCCGGCCGGCGCCACGCGCGAGACCGGCGCGGAGTACTTCTCGTCGCACCGCATGCGCCTGCTGCTGGACTCGCTGCGCAGCAGCCGGCCCAACTGCAGGTTCATCATCGACGCCCCGCCCGTGCGTGGCGCGGTGGATGCCAGGATCCTGTCCGACCTAGCCGACGTCGTCGTGCTCGTGGCCGGCTATGGCCGCGACACACCGGCCGCGATTTCACAGGCTGCCGCGAACTTCGACCCGAAGAAGTTCGCAGGCGTGGTGTTCAACGAAGGGGCGTGAAGGGGGAACCATGCGCCAGTCACACCGCATCCCTGCCGGCGCCGGCATGGCGCGCAACATGCTGTTCCTCGCGCTAGGGGCGCTGCTTCCGGCAGGCGTCGCCCACGCGGCGCGGCTGGAATACGACATCGGCATGCGCTACATGCACAGCGACAACATCTCGCTGCTGTCCGAAGGCGAGCTCAGCGAGAACATCCTCTCGCCCCAGGTGCGCTTCGACTTCAGCCACGAGACATCGTCCGTCAATGCGGCCATCCACGGCGAGGTCCAGCACCTCAAGTACCTCGACGGCGTGTATGAGGACGATACGCGCGGCATGGTCATGGGCAACGTCGAGTGGACGATCCTGCCGGACCGGCTGAGCTTCGTGGTCCTGGACACGCTGAGCGAACAATCGGTGGATTCCCTTGCCGCGTTCACGCCTGGCAACCAGCAGCAGGTCAACGTGTTCGAGGCCGGACCGACGTTCACGGCCAGGTTCAACAGCGTGACCCGCGGCCAGCTCGATCTCCGCTACATCAACAGCTGGGCCGAGGAGACCGAGTCCTTCAACAACCGGCGTTACAACGCCGCCGCCCGCCTCCTGCGCCAGCTGGAGCGGTCCGACGTCCTCGGCCTCAACCTCGAGGCCACGCGCGTCGATTACGACACGATCCCTGACGTCTACGACTTCAGGCGCTACGACGCCTACGTCTCCTACTCCAGCGAGCTGTCCCGCCTTCTGCTCGACGTCAACGCCGGCTACACGCGGCTGAAGTACCGGTCCACGGACAGCAAATCCAGCACCCTGTTCCGGGCGTACGCGGCGTGGGAAGCCACGCCACGCAGCACGATCAGCGCCAACCTGGGCTACCAGTTCGCGGATGCCGCGCAGGACCTCATCCTGAACGTCAGTGCCCCCGGCGGCATGCCTGCGGACCCGGGCGCGCCGGTCATCGGACAGCCCGACAACCCGGGCCTGGTGATCATCCCGGACACCTTCAAGCAGAAGCGGGCCACGCTCGGCTACCAGTTCCTGGGCGAACGGCTGACCCTGTCCGCAGAGCCCTACTACGAGCGGATCCGCTACCTGCAGGACGACGAGTTCGACGCGAACACCCGCGGGGTGACGGTCTCCGCAAGCTACCGTGTCGGCCTGCGTACGACCCTGCTCGGCCTGGCCCAGCGCTACGAGCGCGACTTCGTCAGCACCGGCCGCAGCGACCAGGACACCATCCTCGGCGCAGGCGTGCTCGTGCGCTTCAGCCGCAACTGGGGTGCGCAGTTCGACGTGCGTCGCCGGGAGCGCGACAGCACGATCCCCGGCCAGGACTACACCGAGAACGTCATGATGTTCTCGGTCACCTGGTTCCGTTGAGTGGGAGCGGATACCGTGACCGGGCTTCCCGCCAGCCAGGCGCTTCCGGCCGTGGTGCTGATGTACCACGCGCTGCGGACCGGCGACGTCCCGCCGGGCCAGGACCCGCATTACACGCTCGATGCGGCCGTCTTCGAACGGCAGATGCGCCTGGTCGCCGAAGGCCCGGGGGGCGACAGCGCCGCGCGCATACTCGACGGCGCCACCGGCGGGCGGGTCGCGATCACCTTCGACGACGGCCACATCAGCAATTACACGGTCGCGTTCCCGGTCCTGCAACGGCTGGGCCTGGCCGCCGACTTCTTCGTCAACCCGGCGAACGTCGGCCGGCCGGGCTACGCCGGCTGGCCGGAGTTGCGCGAAATGGCGCGCGCCGGCATGTCCATCCAGTCACATGGCTACGACCATGTCTACCTGACCCGGATGAACGGGCTGCGGCTGCGGCAGACACTGCTTGCCGCGCGCGAGGAGATCGAGCAGAGGATCGGCCAGCCCGCCACCCTGCTCGCGCCACCCGGCGGCCGCATGCCGCCCAAGCTGGTGGACATCGCGCGCGAATGCGGCTACACGCACGTGCTGTCCTCGCAACCAGGCGTATGGCGCATCGGGGGCAATGCCCGCCGCCCGATCCCGCGGATGGCGATGACGGCCGGCATCTCCGATGACACCTTCGCCCGCTGGATCGCGCGCGATGCCATCGCCATTGGCCGCGAGCGCCTGCGCTACGGCGTGCTCGCCGCCGCCAAGCGCGTGCTCGGTGACGACGGCTACGAGCGCGTCCGTGCCCGTGCGCTCGGCCTGCTGCGGGGTGCCACATGACCTTCGTGTTCTGGACCGCGCTGGCGCTCGTCGCCTTCGCCTACGCCGGCTACCCGCTGGCGATGGCATTGCTGGCGCGCCTGCGCCCACGGCCGCTGCGCCCCTCGGACGACGGCCGGCTCCCGGGCGTGGACGTGCTGCTGGTGGTGCACAACGGTGCCCGCGAGCTGCCTGCCAAGATCGCCAACCTGCTGTCGCTTGACTATCCCGCGGAACTGTTGCGCGTCAACGTCGTCTGCGACGGCTGCGACGACGGCAGCGAGCGCATCGCGGCCGGCTTCGACCCGGATCGCGTCCGCGTGTTCGCGTTCGAGGAGCGGCGTGGCAAGTCCGCGTGCATCGGCGACATCGTGCCGCTGCTCGACGCCGAGGTTGTGCTGTTCACCGACGTGCGCCAGCACGTGGATCCCGCCGCGGCGCGTGCCCTGGTGCGGGCGCTGTCGGACCCCGGCGTCGGCGCGGCCAGCGGCGAGCTGGTGCTGCAGGCGGACACGGGCTACGGGGAAGGCGTGAACGCCTACTGGCGCTACGAGAAGGCGATCCGCAGGCTGGAAAGCGCCAGCGGCTCGCTGGTCGGCGCGACCGGCGCGCTCTACGCCGCGCGCCGCGAACTGATTCCGCACGTGCCGGCCGGCGTGATCCTCGACGACATGTGGATCCCGCTCGGCATCGCCGCCACCGGCCACCGCACCGTGTTCGTGCCCGAGGCCGTGGCGATCGACCGCGCCAGCCCCGCCCCCGCCGACGAGGAGCGGCGCAAGCGGCGCACGCTCGCCGGCAATTTCCAGCTGCTGCACCTGCAGCCGTCCCTGGCCGTGCCCGGCGCTCATCCGCTCGCGCTGCGCCTGTGGGGGCACAAGTGGCTGCGGCTGCTGGCGCCCTGGCTGCTGGTGGTGGCGCTGCTGGCCAACTTCGCGCTGGCGATGCGCGGCGGCGTGTTCTACCCTGTGCTGCTGGCGCTGCAGCTGGCGGGGTACGCGGTCGCGGCCGCCGGCCGCGGCTGGCCGCGGCTGGCCGCGCTGGCGCCGGTGCGCCTCGCCACCGCCTTCTTCAGCCTCAACGCCAGTGCCGCTCTGGCGCTGTTCGACTACTTCCGCAACCCGCGGGCATACCTGTGGCAGACCACGCGGATGGAACACGCCGGCCGATGACGACCCATTCCCCCCTGAGACGCGTCGTGTACGTGGTCTCGCTGTTTCCCTGCTGGTCGGAAACCTTCATCGTCCGCGAGATCCGGACGCTGGTCGCGAACGGCGTGGACGTGCGCATCATCTCGCTGAAGCCCCCGTCCGAAACCATGGTGCAGCCGGACGCCGCGGCCCTGCTGGACCGGGTGCGCCACCCGGGTCCGGTCATGCGCACGGCGTTGGGCGCGCTGCGGGCGGTCGTCTCCCGCCCGGCGGCCACGCTTTCCACGCTCGCCGCGATCATCGCCGACGGCTGGCGGACGCCAGGCGTCCTGCTCAAGTCGGTGGCGTCGTGGCTGCGTGCGCTCGAGCACGTGGACTGGCTGCGCCGCTTCGATCCGCAGCTGATCCATGCCCACTGGGCGACCTATCCCTCGACCGCGGCCTGGGTGCTCTCGCGCGTGCTCGGGCGCCCGTTCGGCTTCACCTGCCATGCCCACGACATCTTCGTCGAGCGGCAACTGATCGCGCGCAAGATCGAGGATGCCGCGCTGGCGGTGACGATCTCGCGCTTCAACGTCGACTGGCTGCGCCGGGAGACCCCGTTGGCCCCGGAACGGCTGAAGGTGGTCCACTGCGGCGTCGATCTCGATGCCACAGGATGGCAACCCGAAGGGCGCGACCACCGGCGGATCCTCGCGGTCGGCAGGCTCGACCCGATCAAGGGCTTCGGCACGCTGATCGAGGCCCTGGCGCTGCTGGCACGACGCGGCGTCGATTTCCACTGCCGGCTGATCGGCTCGGGCCCGCTCGACGCGGAGCTGCGTCGCCTTGCCCGCGAGCGCGGTGTCGCCGACCGCATCGGGTTCGAAGGCGCGCAGCCGCAGGACGTGGTCCGCCGCAGGATGGCGGAGGCCGGCCTGTTCGTGATGCCCTCGGAAGTCGCGCCCGATGGCAACCGCGACGGCATCCCGGTCGCGCTGATGGAAGCCATGGCCACCGGCTGCCCGGTGGTGACCACGCGCGTGTCCGGCATCCCGGAGCTGGTGGAAGACGGCGTGCACGGCCTGGTGGTGGACGAGAAGCGACCGGACGCGCTGGCTGACGCCATGCAGCGCCTGCTCGGCGACGCCGCGCTGCGCGCCCGGCTGGTCGCCGCCGCGCGCCGGAAGATCGAGGAGGAATTCGACGCGCGCAGGGAAGCCTGCCGCCTGCAAGAGTACATGGAGGCCGTCGCCCATGCGCCCTAGGAAACTGCTGATCGCCACCGACGAGATGGAGGTCGGCGGCAGCCAGCGCCAGATCACCTACCTCCTCGGCGGCCTCGAGCGCAGCCGCTGGCAGCCGGAGCTGGTGTTCTTCCGCAACCCCTCGTTCCTGGTCGACGAACTGCGAGCCCAGGGCATACCGGTCCACCACATTCCCAAGCGCGGGCGGATCGACCCGCGCTTCGTGGCCGCGTACGCCCGGCTGCTGCGGCGCAACCGCTACGACATCGTCCACGCGTTCTCGCTGACCGCGGAGCTGTGGACGCTGGTCGCCGGCCGGCTGGCGCGCATGCGTGCGCCGCTCGTGTCCTCCGTGCGCGGGCTGTACCTCGACCAGTCGGAGCTGTTCTGGCGGCTGAAGCGTCACGTGATCGCCAACAGCGCGGCGGTCATCGCCAACGCCCGTGCCGGCGCGCAGGCGGCATCCCTGCGTTCCGGGATACCACTGGAGCGGTTCACGGTGATCCCCAACGGCATGCTCCCGATCGAGCCGCTGCCGACCGGATGCGCCGCCCGGCTGCGGCGCTCGGTCGGCGCGCCGGCAGGACGGCCCTTCGGCCTGTTCGTCGGGCGGCTGGTCAGGGAAAAGAACCTCCCGTGCCTGGTGAAGGCGCTGATGCGGATCCCGCCCGGCTCGCGCCCCTGGATCGCGCTCGCCGGCAACGGCCCGATGCGCGCCACGATCGAATCCATGCGCGAGGCGGCCGGTCTCGGCGACGATTTGCGTTTTCTCGGCGAGCGCGACGATACCGTGGCGCTGATGCAGGCGGCGGACTTCCTGGTCCTGCCCTCCTCGTTCGAAGGAATGTCCAACGTGCTGATGGAAGCCATGTCCGTGGGTTGCCCGGTGATCGCCTCCGACGTCGGCGGCAATCCGGAACTGGTGGAGGACGGCCGGACCGGCCTGATCTTCCCCAGCGACGACGCGGCCGCGCTGGCCACGCAACTCGAACGCATGTGCACGGACGCCGGGCTGCGGGCCCGCCTGGCCGCCGCCGCGGCACAGCACGTGCGCGAACGCTATTCGATCGACAACCTCGTGGCCGGGACCAGCGCGGTCTACGAGCGCTGCCTGGCCGGAGCCGCGCCCCTGCCACGGCCGGTTCCCGCTACCGTTGGTGCCCGGAACGGCGGCAGCAGGACATGAGTACCGAGACCCTCCTGTGCGACTTCATCCTCGCAGGCGGCCCGGAGGCGTCGGCATGGCTGCGCCGGCTGCCCGGGTTCGAAAACCATTCGCTGCCGGACGACGCGCTGGTTCTGGCCACCCGTGGCCAGGCCCTGCAGGGCTCCGCGCCGTCCGGCATGCGCTGGCTGGCGCTGGCGGACCTGGTCGGCGGGCTGGACGACACGGCGGCGGTGCAGGCGGTGGAGCACGCCCCCGGCGGGACCGTGCGCAACTGGCGCGGGCGCTTCGTCCACGTCGCCTGGCATCCGTCCGGCGGCAGGGTCCTCGCCACCACGGACCACCTCGGCTCCATCCCGCTGTACTGGTACCGCCGCGGCGGCAACTTCGCCGTGGCCACCGATCCGCGCCTGCTGCTCGACGCCCCCGGCGTGCGTCGTGAAATCGACCACGAGGCGATCTACCACTACCTGAACTTCGGTTACATCCCGGCGCCGCTCACGATCTGCCGCGACGTCCGCCGGATCGAACCCGGCACCCGCCTGGCCCTGGACGCGGACGGCGCCGCCGCGACCCGCTATTACCTGCCTTCGTATCCGGCCGACCTGCGCGGCGACGACGACGCCCTGGCCGCGGAACTGCGCGAGCACATCGTCGAGACCGTGCGCGACTACCGCCCGGGCGGCGATGACGGCTGGGGCTGCTTCCTCAGTGGCGGCACCGACAGCAGCAGCATCGTCACCATCCTCGCGCGCGAGCCGGGCACGCGGGTGCGCACCTGCTCGATCGGCTTCCACGAGGCCGACTACGACGAGCTGGACTTCGCGCGCACCGCCAGCGAGGCCTGTGGCGCGCAGCCGCACCTGGACTACGTGGACCGCGCACGCGCGCTGGCCATGTTCGACACCGTGGTCGAGGCCTACGACCAGCCGTTCGGCAACACCTCCGCCATCCCGACCCTCGCCTGCGCCGAGCTGGGCCGCTCGCTCGGCTTCTCGGTGATGGTCGGCGGCGACGGCGGCGACGAGATCTTCGGCGGCAACCAGCGCTACGCCAAGGACAAGGTGCTGGAGGTTTTCTACCGCCTGCCCGGACCGGTGAAGGCCCTCGCTCGCGCCGTCGGGAACCTGGCAGGCCGCACCAACGTGCACCTGCTCAACCGCGTGCAGAACTTCACCCGGCGCGGTTCGCTGCCCAACCCCGACCGGTTCTACACCGACGATTCCTTCGCCTCCGACTACTACGAAGGCCTGCTGACGCCGGAATTCCGCCGCCTGGTCGGACGCGATGCCTCGCTCGAGTTCATGCGCGGCATCTACTCGCTCGGCGACGATGCCGAGCCCCTGCACCGGATCATGCGCCTCGACCTGCTGATGGCGATCGCGCAGAACGACCTGGTCAAGGTGCATGGCGCCTGCAAGTACCACCGGATCGCGGTGCGCTTCCCGTACACCGACCCGGACCTGGTCGAGTACTGCGGCCGCCTGCCGGCGAAGTACAAGGTGCGCGGGCTGAACAAGCGCTACCTGTTCAAGAAGGCGATGGACGGGATCCTGCCCGAGGCCATCCTGAACAAGCGCAAGCAGGGCTTCGGCCTGCCGACCGCGATCTGGCTCAAGGAGGACCAGGCGACGCAGGAGTTCGTGCGCGACGTGCTGCAGGACGCGCGGACGCGCGGACGCGGCTGGATCGAGCCGGACTTCGTTTCCGGCCTGATCCGCGAACACCTTGCCGGTGCCTGGGATTACTCCAACGAAATCTGGCACCTGATGGTGCTGGAACTGTGGCTGCGGAAGTACATGGATGGCCGCTGACGGGCACCACCTGCGGGTCCTGATGGTGATGGAAGCCGCCTACCCGGCGCTCAAGGGGGGCGGCGCCGAGGCGCAGGTGCGCACGCTCGCGCGTGGCCTGCGCCGGCGCGGCCACCGCGTGACCATCCTCGTCCCCTGCCTGCCATGGGCACCGACCGCGAAGGTCGACCGCTACGACGGCTCGGTGGTCTGCCGGCTGCGGGTTCCGCGCGTCCCCCTGCTTGGTGGCCTGGTACTGTGGCTGCGTACCGCCGCCTTCCTCTATGCCCGGCGCCACCGCTACGACGCCTGGCACGTGCACATCGCACATCGCATGGCCGCGATCTGCGCGGTGATGGGCCAGTGGCTCGACAAGCGCGTGCTGACCAAGGTCTCCGGCTGGTGGGAACTGGAAAAAGGCACGCTGGCGCCCGACGCCGGCCTGGTCGACCGCATCGCCCGCCGCGCCCTGCGCAGGACCGGAACCTGGCAGGCGATCAGCCGGCGCATCGCGCACACGCTCGAATCGCGTGGCATGCCCGCGGAACGCATCGTGGCCCTGCCGAACGCCGTGGACACCACGCGTTTCGCCGGCATCCGCCGTGATCCGTCCGCGGCGCCGCGCTTCGTGTTCGTCGGCCGGCTCGAAGCGGAAAAGGGACTGGACACCCTGCTCGAAGCTTTCGCCGACATCGCCACGGCATTTCCACGGGCCACGCTGCTGGTCGTCGGCACCGGCAGCCTCGAACGGCAGCTGAAACTGCGTGCCGAACAGCTCGGCGTCGCGGCGCGCGTCGAGTTCGCCGGGCACCGTGACGACGTGGAAGCCGTGCTTGCGGATGCCAACATCGGCGTGCTGCCCTCGCGCATCGAAGGCCTGTCGAACACCCTGCTCGAGTCCATGGCCTCCGGCCTGCCGATGATCGCCAGCCGGATCAGCGGCAACGAGGACTTCGTCCGCGACGGCGGGAACGGCTGGCTGTTCGAGCCCGGGGACCGCGCCGGGCTGGCGCGTTGCCTGGCTGCGGCCGCATCGCTCGACGGGGACACGCGCCATGCCATGGGCGAGGCCGCCCGCGCCACCGTACACGCGGCTGCGGGGATCGACGCCGTGCTCGCCCGGCTGGAATCCATCTACCGCGGCGAGGCACGCCTGGCGCACCCGGTGCCGGTCCCCGGCGGGAGTGCCTGAACATGTGTGGCATCGCCGGCCTGGTGGTCGCTCCCGGACAGCCCGCGCCCGACCCGGCGCTGGGGCGGCGCATGAACGCGGTGATCCACCACCGCGGCCCCGACGAAGGCGGGCTGCACCATGACGAACGCGCCCTGCTGGGCATGCGCCGGCTTTCGATCATCGACGTCGCCGGCGGCCACCAGCCGATGTATGCCGCCGATGGCCAAGTCTGCATCGTCTTCAACGGCGAGATCTACAACTACCGCGAGCTGCGCGCGGAGCTGGAGCGCGAGGGCCACGGCTTTGCCACCCACAGCGACACCGAGGTGATCCTGCAGGGCTACCTGCGCCACGGCGCCGGCATCTTCGAACGGCTCGACGGCATGTTCGCGGTGGCGATCTGGAACCGGCGCTCGCAGGAACTGCTGCTGGCCCGCGACCGCCTCGGCGAGAAGCCGCTCTACTACGCCCACGATCCACGCCGCATCCTGTTCGGGTCGGAGCTGAAGTCGCTGCTGCAGTCCCCCGACTGCCCGCGCGAACCCGACGACGACGCGCTGCGCGCCTACCTCGCCTACGGCTACGTGCCCTGCCCGCTCAGCGTATTCGCCGGCGTGCGCAAGCTGCCCCCGGCGCACTACCTCCGCTGGCGCGATGGCGCGATCGGGCTGGTGCGCTACTGGCGTCCCTCGCTGTCGCCCAAGACCGCCCTCGGCGAGCACGAGGCCGCCGAACGGCTGGAGGAACTGCTGCGACGCGCGGTCGCCAGCCGGCTCGTGTCGGACGTGCCATTCGGCGCGTTCCTGAGCGGCGGGCTGGACTCGAGCACCGTGGTTGCGCTGATGGCGCAGCACCTGCGGCAGCCGGTCCGGACCTTCACCATCGGCTTCCGCGAGGCGGCCTACAACGAACTGGACGACGCCCGCCGCGTCGCCCGCCACCTCGGCACCGAACACCACGAACTGGTGGTCGAGCCGGACGCGGTGGACCTGCTGCACAGGCTGGTCTGGCACTTCGACGAACCCTTCGCGGATTCCTCCGCGGTCCCGACCTACCTGGTCTCGGAGCTGGCGCGACAGCACGTGAAGATGGTGCTGACCGGCGACGGCGGCGACGAACTGTTCGGCGGCTACGACCGCTACCTGAAGCTCCTGAAGCTCGAGCGGCTCGGCCCGCTGCGCGCGCCGGCCTCGCTCCTGTTGCGGGCGGCCGGCATCCTCCCCGGCGCGGCCGGCGAGCGCCTGTACCGTGTCGGCGAGCGGCTGCAACTGCCATTCCGGGAGCGCTACCTCAGCGGCGTGGCGGTGATGCGCGCCGACGTGGCGCGCCGCCTGCGCCCGCAGGCCGGCGGGCCCGACCATTTCCACCTGCCGGTGCTGGCCGAACCGGGCAGCGACCTCGGTGCCGGGGACGACCCGCTCGACCGCGCCGTGGCCATCGACCTGCAGAGCTACCTGCCGGACGACATCCTGGTGAAGCTGGACCGGATGGCGATGGCCGCCTCGCTGGAAGGGCGCTCGCCGTTCCTGCAGCCGGACCTGGTGCAGTTCGCGCTCTCGCTGCCCGCCCACTACCGGGTCCGCGACGGGCGCGGCAAGCACCTGCTGCGGAAGGTCGCCGGCAAATGGCTGCCCCCGCGCGCGACCGGCAAGCCCAAGCAGGGCTTCGCGATCCCGCTGGCGGACTGGTTCCGCGGGCCGCTGCGCACGCTCGCCGCCGACACCTTCTCCAGCCGCGCGTTCCGCGAGCGCGGCCTGCTGCGCGCGGAGGCGGCCCAGGCACTGCTGCGCGACCACGTCGATCGCGGGATCGACCGCAGCGAGCCGCTCTGGCAGGCTCTGTGCCTGGAGCTGTGGGCACAGCGTTTCCTCGACGCGCCGGGGACGGAAACGGGACGGGGCTGAACCATGTTCATGCGGCTGCTGCTGGCGGTCCCGCTGGTCTACATGGTCAACATGCTCCACCTGTCGGTGGAGACGGGCATTCCGGGCCTCAACCTCGCCAACATCATCTTCATCGTCGTGCTTGGCGCGCTGCTGATGGGTGGCAGCCGCTACCGTCCGCTGCAGCCGAAGGAACCGATCACAAACGCGTTGCTGTTGCTGTACGCGACGCTGGTCATCGGCTTCCTGATCGCGCAGGCCACCATGCCGCTCGACTTCATGGCGGACTTCACCTATCTCAAGAACATGATGTTCTACCCGCTGATGTACTTCCTGTACCGGCGGTGCGGGCAGGACATCAAGGGCACGCGGCAGCTGATCATCGTGGTCATGGTGGTGGCTGCGGTCGCCGGCCTGGAGGCGATCCGCGAGGGCCTGGACTACGGGTTCGGCGCCTACCAGGAGACCAAGCGCGCATCGGGCCCGTTCGGCGTGGACTACACCACGGCCAACCGCGCGGGGGTGTTCTACGCCATGTTCCTGCCGATGTTCATCGCCATCGCGCTGTTCTTCCGCAGGCAGAAGTTCTGGCGGCTGGCGGCGATCGGCGGATGCGTGATCCTGGCGGTCGCGATCATGGCCACCTACTCCCGCCAGTCGTACCTGATCGCGCTGGTCGCGTTCGCGCTTCTGCTGATCCGGCGCAACATCATCCTGGCGGCCGTGATCGCGCTGCTGATGGTCCCCGCGATCAGCCTGCTGCCCGAAAGCGTCACCCAGCGCGTCGCCGAGACCGAACAGCAGGACGGCGTCGGCGAGGAAAGGCTGGACGTCAGCACCGCGAGCCGCTTCGAGATCTGGGGCGGCGCCATCGAGATGTGGAGCGAGCACCCGCTCGGCGTCGGTGTCAACCGCTTCAAGCGCTACATCGGCAACTACGTGCCGCGCTACGCCGGTTACGACGCGCACAGCATCTACTTCCTGACCCTAGCCGAATGCGGCCCGCTGGGACTTGCGGCGCTGTTCTACCTGCTCTGGCGGCTGCTGCGGATGGGCATCGGCTTCACCCGCTCGGTGCCCCGCTCGGACGCCGAGGGCAAGGCGCTGTCGCTCGGCTTCATCCTCGTGGTCGTCTCCACCGCCCTGGGCAACGTGTACGGCAGCCCGTTCTACGAGGGCGCGGTGATGGCGAACTTCTGGGCCCTGTGCGGGCTGATGGAGCACTACTTCGGGCTCAAGCAGCAGCTGGCCGCACGGGGAGGCCAGGCAGGCGTGGCGGCTGCGGCCCGCATGCCCGCGCCCGCGGATGCCAACCGGATTGGCGAACGCTTCCCGCTCGCGGCACGCATCGCCCCGGGCCGATATGGCACGTCGCGCGACCGCGACGGCGGCGATCCGGCCGGCTGATTCTCTGCTTCATCCGTCCCGGCGCAGACGGTACGCCACCAGCCCCACCAGTTCGTGGAGCGCCGCCTCCGTCTTCACCAGCCCACCACTGTCCGGTGCCAGGTAGCGCAGCCGGCGGAACGGCACGTAGCGCCAGTCCGTGGCCAGCACGCACACCTCGAACCCCGCGCGCTCCATCACGTAATGCGCACGGCGCACGTGCATGGCAGACGTGACCAGCAGCACCCTGCGCGGCAATGCCGGGCGCATCGCCGCCACGTTGCGTGCGTTCTGCCAGGTGTCGGTCGCGCCGGTCTCGGTCAGGATGATTCCGTCGGGCACGCCGAGGGCACGCATGTACGCGGCCACCAGCGAGGCTTCCGGAACGGCATGCGGGCCCGGAGGGCCGCCGGTCACGACCAGACGGCGCTGTGACGGCCGTTCGCGCCACCAGTTCACAGCCTTCTCGGCACGCCTGCGGCTGGCCATGTTGAGCGCCGGGAAGTCATCCCTGGAGCCCGTGAAACGGTCCACGCCCCCGGTGAGCACCACCGCCACCTCCGGCGGGTCCGTCGCGCAGGACGCAGGCTGGTCCGGCATTTCCTCCAGCCAGCCCACCAGAACGTTGGCCGCCAGCGGCGTCATCATCACGACCGATGCCAGGATCACCGCGGCGCCGGGCAGCCACAGCCACTTCCTGCGCCGCGACGGCAACACACCGGCGACGAACAGCACGAAGCCGCACAACAGCCAGGTCAGCGGCGACAATACGAACCACATCCGGGATCACTCCGGTTGCTTCGACCACACGTTGCGGCACCGGCCATCGCGTTCATGGCGCGGCGCGTCCCTTCCATGCACCCGGCACAAGCTGCCGCATGCGCCCGTCCAGTACCAGCACAGGCAGAACGTAGAGCAGCAGCCACAGGCCGCCGGCCACGAACAGCCTCGCCCACGGCGAGGCCAGCCCGAACAGCCCCCCGCCCTCGACCGCCAGCACGAAAGCTGCCGCGGCACCGAGCGACACGGCCAGCGCGCGCCTGTCGGGCACGAGGCGCAGTTCCCGCGGGCAGAGAGCGTACAGCACGGCGCCCAGCACGGCGAAGCCACACACGCTGCCCCAGGTCGCGCCCATGTAGCCGAAGCGCGGGATGAGCAGGAAATTCAGCGCCACGTTGATGGCGATCGCGACCAGGGTCACCCGCAGCACCGTGCCCGAGCGCTTGTGCAGCAGCAACCCGTAGCCACCGATCTCCAGCAGCGGGTACAGCGCGTACATCGCACCGATCCAGGCGAACACAGGGCCTGATCCCGCCTTGTCGGGACCACTGATCGCCTGCACCGCCTCGCTGCCGACGCAGGCGATGGCGGCAGCGATGCCGACCGCACCGTAGGTCAGCGGCAACAGGATCTTCTCCTTCAATGCCCGCACCGCCCCCGCGCCGCCCGTCTCCCAGTTGCGGTTGGCGACCGGGACGAAGGACTCCGACAGGGCCGTGCTCATGAGCATGTTGACCTGCAGCGCCAGCGAGTAGCCGATGGTGAACACCCCCACCGCCGAGAACTCGCCGGTGATGCCCTTGAGCATCAGCCGCCCGATCGAGATCAACAGTACGGTGGCGATCTCGTTGACCACCAGCGGCATGCCGTAGCGCAGGGTCAGCCGCATCTGCGACCAGTCCCACTCGCGGGCGAAGGTCAGGTTCCGGCGGATCCAGTGCACGTAGTAGGCCAGCACCAGCACCGCGGCCAGCATCCGCCCGCCATACGCCGCCAGCGCGGTGCGTTCCAGCGCCACCACCGCGCCGACCATCAGCACCAGTTCAAGCCAGCGCCAGGCCACGCGGGTGATGGTCAGCACCCCCGAATGCTCGCCCGCGCGCAGCAGCATCTGCACCAGGCTCGCGAACACCTGCAGAGGCACCATCAGCACCGCCATCCACAGCACTGGCGAGAACGAGACGCCGCCGAACCAGTCCAGGCAGGCGAACACGACCACGGCCGCGGCCCAGATCGCGCCCGATACCGCCAGCGGCAGCAGGAACATGTTGGCGGCGAAGGCCGGCAGGCCGCGGGCCTCGTCCTGGTAGGGATAGAAGCGCAGGATCGCGTGCTGGGCGCCGAGCTTGGCCACCGCCACGCCGATCATCAGCCAGGTCTCGTAATAGCCGAGGATGCCGTACTGGGTGTTGTCCAGCAGCCGCGTCAGCAGCGGGAACGAGATCAGCCCCGCCAGCATCACCAGGATGCTGGCCGTGGAATAGCGCAGGTAATGTGTGCCGACGCCGACCTTCCTGGCGGGCGCAGGCGCTGCGGCGGCCGTGGCGGCCACGGCTGGCGGATCGGGGGTCCGGTTCATCGTGTCTCGGTCTGGCGCCCTCCCTGCGGGAACGGGCGTGCAAGGTCCGGACCGGATGGACCGGCCCGTGCATTGGAAACGGAAAAAGCCGGCGGATGGTGTCACCCCGCCCGGCACGGCCGGATCACGCAGGCGATCCCGCCTGGCCCGGCATCCCCCGTCACGCGGAACGCGGCCAACCCGGGTCCGGTCCGGCGTCCACCCCTCCCCCGCCCCCCCTGACGGGCCGATGCCCAGGGTGAATGCGCCCTAAACCCAAGGCTGACGCAGAATGTCAATTTGTGACTCAAAGCGCAATCATTTGTTCAACGTTGTATAGACTGCAAACTGGACACGCAGGCTCCCACCAGCTCACCCCCCTTTGGCCGGGAGCTTCCCGGCCCATTCAGGAACCAGCGGATGAAACACCCCAGGAACATTACCGCCCGGACGATCCTCGCCCTGGGCTTTGCCCTCCTCTGTGGCGCCACCCCCCCGGGCGCCGCCGCCCAGTCCCTCGGCGCCTGCAATTCGTTCTACTCCCCCGGCTTCACCCTGGCCGAGGGCAAGCTCAACCCCAGCCAGCCAGCCATGAACAAGCCGGCCAAGGGGGTGGCTGTCCGCGAGCCGAACTTCAACACCTGTCTGGTCCGCGCCACCGACCGGACCTCGGACACGGGCTCGTCCACCACCTTCATCCGCAACGACTACTCGCGCCGGCAGGCCTTCAACGCCGACAACACCTACTTCATCGCCTACACGATCGACGGGTGGTGGCACCTGTACGACGCCAACACCATGAAGCACCTGCGCAGGCTGTCGCCGAGGGTGGTCAACCCCTCCACCCCCGCCCAGTACCACATGGCGGGCGACGCCGAGCCGCAGTGGCACCCGACCGACCCGAACATCCTGTACTACCTGCCGACCAACGGCGGCACCAAGCTGCTCAAGCTGGACGTGCGCAACAACTCCTATTCGGTCGCCGCCGATTTCGCCGGCAAGCTGCCCTCCTGGGCGTCCGGCGCGGCGCACATCTGGACCAAGTCGGAAGGCTCCCCGTCCGCCGACGGGCGCTACTGGGGTTTCCAGGTCGAAGACAGCAACTTCCGCCTGCTCGGCTACATCGTCTGGGACCTGCAGGAAAACCGGCTGGTCGGCAGCATGCAGAGCAGCAGCCGCCCGGACCACTCCAGCATGTCCGCCTCGGGCCGCTGGTTCGTGACCTCCTCCGACTCGACCGGCACCTGGGCCTGGTCGCGTGACTTCACCATCAAGAAGAAGCTGCTCAACAAGAGCGAGCACTCCGACCTGGCGTTCGGCCCGAACGGCGAGGACTACTACGTCTCGATCGACTACCAGAGCAACAACGGCGACGTATTCTTCGTCGACATCGACGCCTGCCCCGGCGTGCCGGCGTCCGCGACCAGCGCACCGCTGTGCCCGCGCACCGTTCTGTTCCCGACCTACAACAACGGCTCGGCCACCGCTCTGCACGTCTCGGGCAAGGGCATGAGGAAGCCGGGCTGGGTGGTGATCAGCACCTATGGGACCTCGCGCACGCGCAGTGGCGAGTGGCCCTGGTACACCAACAAGATCTTCGCGGTCGAGCTGAAGGCGAACCCGCGCATCTACCCGCTGGCCTTCACCCGCAACGCCGGCGGCGGCTACTGGGCCGAACCGCACGCCTCGGTCAGCCGCGACTTCACCCGGATCATCTTCAACAGCAACTGGGCTACGAGCGGCGAAAACGTCGAGGCCTACATCGTGCACATCCCGCCGACCGCGCTTCCCGGCGGCTCGGCTCCACCGTCCCCGCCTTCCACGCCGCAATACGTGACCGGCGGCAAGCTGCCGGCATTGCCGGCGTCCAGCACCAACAGCAGCCGTGCCACCAGTGCCTCGAGGGCCAGGCCGGCCCAGCCGGGTGCCGATGCCGGGCAGGGGCAATCCGCGCCGCTTCCCGCGGAGGGTGGCCCCGGCACGGGCGGCGAGAGCGCACGCGTCGCGATCACGCCGGCGGCCGTGCTGGCCTACCGCCAGGCGGCGGCCCTGCTCCGCGCCGGTCTGCTGGAATCCCCGCAGGTCCGCCGGACCGCCTACATGGCGTCGCTGCTGCCCGCGACCCCGTACATCGGCTGGACCAGGCTTTCCTGGCACGGCGCATCCAGCCTGCGCTCCGCCTTCGGCCGCCTGGCGGAACGCCTGCGCTGACCGTCACCCCCCCGTCCCGTCCCCCTTCAGCCGCCCCCGCAGGTGCTGCGGGGGCGGTACGCCATGGGCATCGAGCGCCTCGAGCCCGGCTGCCACGCTGTAGGTGTGGCAGCCGTCGAGCGCGGGCAGGAACCCGGGTGACAGCATGGACAGCGGGCGCTCGCGGTAGGCCCTGGGCGACAGTTCCAGCACCTCGTTGAAGACGAGGGCCGCACCGTAGATCGGCACGCAGCACTGCGCCGGGCGGATCAGCCTGCCCTCGTGAAGGAACATGCGCCCGGCCGGGCGCGACCTGCGCGCGTCCGCCAGGACCGGGTTCGCGGGATGCGGCAGGTAGGGGCCCGTCAACGATCTGGAATGGAACAGGAACAGTTCGTCCGACAGACTGCCGCCGCACTCGGAAACGTTCGCGAACAGGTACCAGATCCCATCCTGGTGGTACAGCGTCGGGTCGACGCACTCCCTCCCCTCGATCAGGTCCGCGACGCGTTCCCAGCGCAACGGGAACTCCACGCAGCGGTACAGGCTGACCCGCTTCGCCTCGCAGGACTCGACCATGAGGTAGCGCTCGCCTTCCCAGTCGAAGACCTGCGGGTAGGACATGTGCACGTCCTCGTCGAGCACCGTCCCCAGGCGCGCCCAGCTGCCGTCGTCCAGGAGTTCCAGACAGACGATGATGCCCTTGCCGCGCGCATGCACGAATTCCTCGACGAACAGGTAGCGCCGACCTGATTCCACCAGGGGGAAAGGGTCGGCCCAGTAGTCCCTGCCCGGCGCCACCAGACAGGTGAAGCGGTCCAGCCGCGGCGAGTCCGGATCGATCCTGTCCACGCCGTCGCGCAGCAGCACGAACCACGGCTGGCGGGAACGTGCCCGGCGACCGTGCCATCCGAGGAACTGGCGCAGCGCGACGGCGAACGAGGCCAGCCCGGAACCGGCTGGCAACGTGAACCCCGAGGGCGCGGTGCGCAGCAGCCCGACGCCGCACGCACCGCCTTCGTCCTGCGTGCACAGCGCACGCAGCGCGCGCAGCAGCAGCGCCGGCAGCTTCACGAAGGCCGTGTCGCGCTGCCTGCTGTAGGACATGGCGACGGTGGCGCCGGTCGACGCGGCCAGGGGCCGGGACGAGCCGCCGTCCACGGAGACCAGATGCAACGCGGTTTCGGTCACGGCCTCGCCGCGCAGCATCGGCACGAGCAGCGCGATGCCGGCGTGGTCCGCCTGCACCAGGTCCGCGTCCAGCACCCAGCAGCCGTGGCGTGCCAGCGGCGCCAGGCGCTGCGCCGTTGCGACGTCTCCCTGCAGGATCACGAGGTCGGGCCGCGTTTCGGCGACGTGCCGGACCAGCGTTTCCGTTCCGGCCCCGCACCCGATGCGACGTCCTCCGGCAACCTCGCGGGCACGGGCCATCGCCATCGGGCCATCCGGGATGCGGCCGGCCGCGCGCCCGAGCAACCGAAACACGAGGCGCTCGAACGCCAGGAACATCCGCATCGCCAGTCCCGGGCGCAGCGTGGACGGCGGGGGGGCAAGCCCCTCGCACTCGACCACGTCCAGTTCCACGCAACCGCTCGATGCCGCCTCGGCGATGAATGTCGCCAGCCACCGCGGGATCAGCGGGGCAACCAGCAGCTGCACGCGCAACGGCACGGCCGATTCCGGCAGGCCTGCATACAGCGGCGTGCGCCGCGTCATTCCTTGTCCGCTCCCGTGCCTCATCCTCCCCCGCTCCCCGGGGCCGGGCCGCGCGTGCCCGGACCCGTCGTCCGCGCCATGCCCCGCGGCATCCCACCATGGGCGCGGACCGCAAATCCCCGGTCTGCTTCCACTTTGCCGGCCGGACCGGCCTGTGCATCCCTGACGTCGAGTGTACGCGCCCTCCCGGTGAAATGTGCGGGCAGCGCGAAGCCACCGGAGCCATCCGTCTTCGCCCGGTTCACCCGCTGCCCTCACGGATGCCGCTGCTAGGATATCGGTCTGCCGGCGATGGCCGCCGCAGCACGGGTGGCACCGACGGGTCCAGGGCATGGGCGTGGATTTCTCCCAACTGTATTCGCAACTTGGCCTCGAGCCGGGATGTACGCTCGAACAGTTGAAGCACGCCTACAGGAAACGCGTCGCCGAGTTGCATCCGGACAGGCACGGGCACCAGCAGGGCAGCGAGCAACTGGCCGACCTGATCTCGCTCTACCGGATGGCGATCCAGTTCCACGAAACCCATGGCCGGCTGCCGGGCAGCAGCGCCGGTGGGAATCGCGCGCCCCGCGCCACGCCCGGGGCACCGCCATCGCCGGCGCCACCACCACGCCAGGCACACGCCGACGACGTCGGCGCGAACACGACGATCCGCAGCCACTGGTGGCTGCTGCTGATCATCGCCGCCCTGGTCGGCTACCTGGTTTTTTCCACGCCCAACGCCCCGCGCGGAACCGGCGCGGCCACGCCTTCCCGTTCATCCGTCCCCGTCGCCGCGCCTTACGCATCCGGCGCGGAACAGCAACTGCTCCGCGTGGGCATGGAAGCGGACCAGGTGCTCGCCATCCAGGGACCGCCGACGCGCGTCCACGAGGACGTGTGGGAGTACGGCCCGTCCTGGTTGCGCTTCGACAGGCGGGGCCGCCTCGTGGAATGGCACAGTTCGCCGCTCTACAGGCTCAGGGTCGCCTCGCCGCAGCCGGAACGGGAGCCGGCACGGGAATGAGCATGCGGCGCGCCTTCACCGCGCGCCGCGCCTGAACAGGACGACCTCCACGGTCTGCAGCAGGATCATGAAGTCGAACAGCAGGCCATGGTTCTTCACGTAGAACAGGTCGTACTTGAGCTTCTCCACCGCGTCCTTCACCGACGCCCCGTACGGATAGCGCAGCTGCGCCCAGCCGGTCAGCCCCGGCTTCACAGAATGCCGGATGTTGTAGTACCGGATCTGCCCGTTGAGCTGCTCGACGAACTGCGGGCGCTCGGGGCGCGGCCCGACGAAGCTCATGTCGCCGACCAGCACGTTGAACAGCTGCGGCAGTTCGTCAAGGCGCGTCTGGCGGATGAAGCGGCCGACGCGCGTGACCCGGTCGTCGTTGGCGGAAGCCCAGCGCGCGACGCCATCCTTCTCCGCGTCGGGCCGCATGCTGCGGAACTTGATCAGGTTGAAGGTGCGCCCGCCCTCGCCCACGCGGACCTGCCGGTACAGGACCGGTGACCCGGACTCCAACCAGATGCAGAAGGCCACCAGCAGCATCACCGGCCAGGCCAGCAGCAGCAGGACCAGGGCCGCGGTGATGTCGAACGCGCGCTTGGTCAGCCGGCGCGGGATGGAATGGTCGAACCCGCCCGAGAACACCAGGGACGAGGGATCGGCGATCTCGAGCTTGATCAGGCCGGCCTCGCGCTCGAAGAACATGCTCAGGTCGACGACCGAGATGCCCTTCTGCGCGCACTGCAGGATCTGCTCCATCGGCAGCGCGCCGCGGCGCTCGTCCGGCGCGACCACGATCTCGTGCGCGTTCAGCCGGTCGGCCAGCTGCGGCAACGTCTCGTCCGTGCGGATCAGCAGCTCCTCGGCGACCACCGTTTCCTGGCCCGGGATCGGCAGGAAGCCGATGATGGTGAACGCCTTGCGGTCGCTGCGGCGGCGCAGGCGCTGGTTGATCAGGTTGGCGTTGCGGCCGGCACCAAGGATCACGATCCGGCGCTTGAACGCCTCCACGCCGAACAGGCTGTAGACCAGCAGCCGCAGCAGGCAGATCGCAACGAAGCCGATGCCCAGCGCGATCGCGAGCACGCCACGGCCGATGTAGGTCTGCGGCACCAGGTAATACAGCACCAGCAGCCCGATGCCGCCGAACCCGAACGCCAGCGCGATGCGCAGCACCAGGTCGATGCGGCTGTGGCGCACGTGCGGCTGGTAGAGGCCGAACGCGGCCATCGCGCCGGTGATGAAGATCGCGACCAGCAGGGAACGCACGGGCGCGGTTTCGACGAACAATCCCCTGCCGGCCGGGTCATCCAGGAATCGCAGCCAGACCGCGGCGGTCACCGCCAGCAGCATCGTCAGCAGTTCGACCAGCCACAGGATCCTGATCGTGCGGTTGACCCTGCTCGTGAATGCCGAAGACATCAACCTCGCTCCCCGCGACGCGACACCCGGGCATCCCGGCCCGTCCCCCGTCGCCCTCATGGATGCCTCCGCACGATCCGGTGCGGAACTTCCGGCCGGGCGAACCTTGCCCGCCTGCCGGTAATACGGATCACAGGACCGCCAGCGGCCACCTCCGGGCCGCGGGGGGAGCCCCGCGGGAATCAGGCGGCCGTCGCGAGGGGCACGGACTCCTCGACCCACCGGCCGATGGCGTCCACCACGCGGCGCCGGTCACTGGCCGCGAACAGCAGGTGGTCCAGCTCCGGGTGGAACTCCAGGCGCAGGCCCGGGTGGCCTCGCAGCCGGCCATAGGTGGCAACCAGCTGCCGCCCGTGCGTCAGGTACCCGGTCACCCCGCCGGTGTAGAACCCGAGCACGCGCACGCCGCGGTCGAGCGCACGCGCCAGGCCGGAGCGGTATTCCTCCGGTGATGGCCAGTTGCGGTAGTCCTCGGCGGCCGGCGGCGGGGCCTCGCCGGAGGACAGCCGGCGCAGCCACCGCACCAGCTTGCGCAGCAGCCTGGCCGGCGAATTGCGCAACAGCAGCTTCAGCCGCCCCACGTGGTACCAGACGTTCTTCACCGCCAGCGGATCGACCAGGATCAGCCCGTCGACCCGGTCGTCGATGGTGGCCATGCGCCAGCCAAGGTCTGCGGCGCTGCAGATGCCGCCGACCAGGAACCGGCTGCTGCCGGTGCGCGCCGCGAGCGCGTCGAAGGCCTGCTCCACCTTCTCCTGCGCCGTGCCGCGCATCCCGGCGTCGCCGATCCCGGGCAGGTCGAAGCGGAACACGTCGAAGCCGGCCTGCGCCAGGCGGTCGGCCAGGTCCACGTGCAGGCGCAGCGGCCCCGGGCGGTGGAGCAACCCGGCGTTGAACAGCACCACCGTCATCCCGCGCCGCGGCCCGCGCGCGGGCGTGAGGATGCCGAAATCCCCGTCTTCGCCGAAGGAAAGCACCTCTTCTTCCACCTCAACCTCCCTTCAACGGCATTGCGGCCAGCGCTGCGACCACGCCCGCGGCCGCGCGCAGCGGGATCAGGCCCTGGATCTCGACCTGGCTGGTCCAGGCCGAAAGCTCCGCGGACAGGCCGATGCGGGTGAAGCCTTCGGGCAGGGGCGCGCCGTCCTCCACCACCGCCACGCACGGGCGTCCGCCCGTCTCCGGCAGGCCTGGCATGGCCATGAGCTCCTCCCGGAAGCCGGGCGCGAGCACGAAGCCCGCCAGTTCGTCCGGCATGGCCTCCGGCCCCCTGCCCCGGAACGGGTAGCGCTCGCGGGAACGCCGTTCGGCCGCGTCCAGCGCATCGAGCGCACGCAGGTACCCGCCTGCATCGAACACCGGCTGCCAGAACCACAATGCATCCGCGCCCGCCTCATCCGCGGCGGCGGTGGCGAGCATCGCCGACGCGCGGATGCCCATCAGCGCCAGCGGCACCTCGCCCGCGCGCTCGCGCAGGGCACGCGCGGCGTGCGCGATCTCCCGCGGCGCCAGCGCCGGCCGGAACCGGTCGCTCGTGCCCGGCGAATCGCCCGTGCCGTGGTAATCGAAGCGCATGCAGGCCAGCCCGGCCGCCGCCAGCTGCGCGGCGATGCCCGCGAAAAAGCGGTAGCTGCGCTGGTGCTCGTGCAGCAGCGGCGGACACATCAGCACCGCGCCACGCGGATTCCCCTGCGGCGGATGGTAGATGCCGAACAGGCGGCGATCCGCCGGACCGAAGTGGAACGGCACCGGGATGCCCTCCCGCACTGCCGCGGCCCCGCCCGCTTCGGCATCCGCGTCTTCCGGCCCCGCGCGGAAGCCGGCCGGGAAGGTCGCGGCGATCTGCGCCAGCGTGGACGAGGCCAGCATCAGCAGGTCCATGCGCACGCCGGTCTCGCGCTGCACGCGCGCGGCGACCTTGACCGCGAGCAGCGAGTGCCCGCCGGCGTCGAAGAAGTTGTCGTCCGGACCGACCTCCACGCCAAGCTCGTCCGACCAGACTTTGGCCAGGTAGCGCACCGCGGGTGGATAATCCGTGCGTACCCGTCCTGCATCGCCACGCACGGTATCGCGCGAAACTGGCGCCGGCAGCGCCTTGCGGTCCACCTTGCCGTTGGGCAGCAGCGGGATCCGGTCGAGCAGCACCAGGTGCTGCGGCACCATGTACGAAGGCAGCTGCCCGCGCAGGTGCCCGGCCATCCCCGCCTCGTCGAGCGTCTGCCCGGGATGCGGCACCACGTATGCGACGAGGCGGACGTCGCCCGGCCGGTCCTCGCGCGCCATCGCGACCACCCTCGCCACCGCCGGGTGCGTGGCGAGGGTGGCCTCGATCTCGCCAAGCTCGATCCGGTAGCCGCGCACCTTGACCTGGAAATCGAGACGCCCCAGGTGCTCCAGCTGGCCGTCCGTGCGCCAGCGCCCGCGGTCGCCGGTGCGGTAGATCCGCGCGCCGGCCACACCAGGGCGGGAACGGTCGGGCACGAAACGCTCCGCCGTCAATTCCGGCCGGCCCAGGTAGCCGAGGGTCACGCCGTCGCCGCCGATGCAGATCTCGCCGGGCACGCCGAGCGGGCACAGGTTGCCGCGCTCGTCGAGGATCCACACCTGGGTGTTGGCGATCGGGTGGCCGATGTGGATGTCGGCCTCGCCATCCCTGCCCGCGGTGATGCGCGCGCAGGTGGACCACACCGTGGTCTCGGTCGGGCCATAGAGGTTCCACAGCGCGCCGCAGCGCGTCAGCAGTTGCCTCGCCAGGTCGGGCGCCATCGGCTCGCCGCCGCACAGCACCGTGAATCCGGGCCCGCCCCGCCAACCGGTCTCCAGCAGCATCCGCCACGTGGAGGGCGTGGCCTGCATCATCGTCGCGCCGGAATCGCGCAGCAGCGCGGCGAGCGCGAATCCATCCACGGCGGTGTCGCGGTCGGCGATCACCACCTGCGCGCCCACGGACAGCGGCAGCAGCAGTTCCAGCACCGCGATGTCGAACGACAGCGTGGTGACGGCGAGCAGGCGGTCGTCCGGGCCGATGCCCGGTTCGGCCTGCATGCCGGTGATGAAATTGGTCACCGCGGCGTGGTGCACCTGCACGCCCTTGGGCCTGCCGGTGGACCCCGACGTGTAGATCACGTAGGCCACCGATTCCGGCAGGGCGCAGTCCACGTCGCGGCCGATACGCGTCTCCGGCTGTGCCTCCAGCGGCGTGGCCGGGTCGTCGAGCACCAGCACCGGACGGCCCTGCATGTCGATGCGGCCGGCATGCCGGCGCTGCGTGACCAGCGCGACCAGGCCCGCGTCGGATGCCATGTACGCCAACCGCTCTTCGGGGAAGGCCGGGTCGAGCGGCACGTAGCCGGCGCCGCTCTTGAGGATGCCGAGCAGGGCCGCGGGCATGTCCGCGTCGCGGTCCACCATCAGCCCGACCAGCATGCCGCGGCGCACGCCGTGCGCGCGCAGCAGGTGTGCGATGCGGTTGGCGCGCGCCTCGAGCCCGGCGTAGGTCAGCTCCTCGCCGCCCGCGCGCACCGCGATCCGCTCCGGCGTGCGGTCGCACTGCCGCTCGAACAGCTCGTGCATCCGGCACTCGCGGTCATACGGCACCGGCGGCGGCTGCAGCGCGCGCAGCTCCTCGAGCGCGACGTCGCCGACCAGCGGCAGGCGGCCGCATTCCGTGCCCGGCGCGGCGACCGCCGCGCGCAGCAGGGTCTCGTACGCCGCCAGCCAGCGACGCACGGTGGATTCGTCGAAAAGGTCGGTGTTGTACTGGCATTCCAGACGCAACCCGCCACCACGGATCTGTGCCGCGTTGACGAACAGCTCGAACGCGTCGTAGCTGCGCGGGTTGTCGAAAAATTCCAGCTCCAGCCCCGGGAAAGCGTCCTTCTCGCCGTCTGCCGCCTGGTCGATGTTGAACAGCACGCTGATCAGCGGCATCCGCGAGGGATCGCGACGGATCGGCAACTTCTTCAGCAGTGTGCCGAAGGTGCAGCGCTGGTGCTCCAGCGCGTCGAACAGGACCGCCTGCGCGGCCTCCAGCTCGTCGGCGAAGCTGCGGGCCGGATCGAGGTCGAAGCGCAGGGGCAGCGTGTTGACGCAGTGGCCGACCAGGGCCACGTGGCCAGCCGCGGCCTGGCCCGCCGCCGGGATGCCGATCACGACGCTGCCCTGTCCCGCAAGGCGGCCAAGCACGTTCGAGAAACCGGCCAGGAGCGTCGCGAAGAGGCTCGCGCCGCTCCGGGCACCCAGCCGGCGCAGCCCGGCGGCCAGCTCCGCGTCAAGTTCGTGATCGACGCGCGCGGATGTGAAACTGCGATACGCCGGACGCGGACGGTCCGTCGGCAGGTCGAGCACGGGGACGTCGCCGGAGAAGCGCGAAAGCCAGTAGGCCTCGTCCTCCTCCAACTGCTTCAGGTCCGGCGTGCACGCAAGCTTCATCGCGTAGTCGCCAAAGGCTTCGGCAGGCTGCAGCACCGGCGCCGGGAGCCCGGCGTGCCAGCCGTACAGCGCGCCGAGTTCCCGCGCGATGATCCACCACGACCAGCCATCGCAGATGGCATGGTGCGCGCTGAGCAGGAGCTGGTGTTCGCGCTCCGACAGGCGCACCAGTTCCGCCCGGAACAGCATGTCGCGGGAGACGTCGAACGGGGTTTCCACCGTACGGCGCACGCGATCCGAAAGCGCCCGGCGCCGGGCCTCGCCATCCAGCCCTGACAGGTCGCACTCGGACATCACGAACGGCCCGGGCTTGCGGATGCACAGGCGCTCGCCGCCCGGGTCGAAATTCGCGCGCAGCGAATCATGCCGGTCGACCAGCGACTGCAGCGCCCGCGCGAGCGCGCCCTTGTCCAGCGGGCCGGTCAGCCGCAATGACACCGAAAGGTTGAACGACAGCGAGGCTTCCCGTCCCAGCCTGTCCGCAAGCCATATCTCGCGCTGCGGTTCGGTACTGACGACGACGCGCTCGAGCTCGCCACAGGCGAACGGGTCATAGTCCACCACCGTCAGCGCGGTTTCCGCGTCGAGCAGGGCACCCGTCATCCGGCCACCCTCAGATAACCGCCGGGCCTCGCGGGATCCGGCACGAACCACGCGGGTTCACCTTCCGGCGTGCGGCCAAGGCGCGCCCCGGGGACCACCGGGCGCGCGGCATCCATCAACGCCATCGGCCGCTCCGCATCCGGCCCGGGAGACGTGCAGGCTTCCGGTACCACATCATCCCCTTGGGCATCCACCGGCCGCCCGGAAACCAGTGCCAGCTGGCGCGCCATCAGCGCGTGCTGCTGCCGCAGCATTTCCTGCAGGATCCCGACATCCGGCGGACCCGCCTTGGAGAGCAGGTGCAACTGCTGCAACATCACCTGCAGCTGCTGTTCGGCGAGGTTACGGACCGGATCGCCGGCTGCAGGCGAAGCCTCCGCCGCCTGCGGCGCCATGGCCGGGACAGGGACGGGGGCGGGTTCGGGCACGGACGGGAGCGCTGCTGACGGCGGGGCGTCCTCCGGCACCAGCGGCGCGAGCTTCTGCGCCAGCAACGCGAGGGTGGAACATTCACCCATCAACTGCCGGAACGTAATTTTCACGCCGAAGGTCTTTTCCAGCCGCAACGCGACCTGGGTCAGCGCCAGGCTGTCGAGCCCGGCTTCGATGAAGGCAGTGTGTTCGTCCGGGATGGACAGTCCCGAGGCGTCTTCGAACAGGACACGCAACCGCCCGGTCAGTCCCATCCCTGCGGGCGCTGCGGGGACCAGGTCCAGCGCCGGACCGGCATCACGCGCCGTCCCGCCCTCGACCAGGTGCAGCCCGCCCGGCTCGGCGGGAGCCGGGATGCTCGCAGGATGCTGCAGCACCCGGGCGGCCGGTGCGGGCGTCGCCTCGATCCAGTAACGCTGGCGTTCGAAGGCGTAGGTCGGGAGCGTCAGCCGGCGGCGGCGCCGGCGGCGGTCGAACGCGGTCAGGTCGATGTGCACGCCGTGCATCCACAGCTGGCCCGCGGCATGGCGGAAACGCTTGAGCTCGCCGTCCGGGGAATCGGCCATCGACGCCATCGCCACCTTGCCCGCCGCCGCGAGCTGCGGGTGCTGGCGCGACAACGCGGTCAGCGTGGTCCGCGAACCGACCTCGAGCAGTACCTTCGCCGGCAGCTCCAGCGTGCGCAGCAGAGCCTTCGAGAACCGCACCGGCTGGCGCAGGTGCTGCGCCCAGTAGTCCGGCGAGGTTGCCGTCTCCGCGTCGAGCTCTTCGCCCGTGGTGGTGGAAATCACCTTCAGCTGCGGCGCGTGCCTCGCGACGGCGGCCACCTCGTCACGGAACCGCGCCACGACCGGATCCATCATCGCCGAATGGAACGCGTGCGAGGTATGCAGCCGGCGGCAGGCAATGCCTTCGGAATCGAGGGTCGCCTGGAATGCGGTCACGGCATCAGACGGCCCGGACACCACGCACGCGCCCGGCGCGTTCTCCGCCGCAAGCGACAGTTCCGCGGGCAGACGTTCCAGCAGAACGTCCGCGGGCATGCGCACCGAAAGCATGCTGCCCGGCGGCTGCTCCTGCATCAGCCTGCCGCGTCGCGCCACGAGGCGGAGCGCATCCCCGAGCGAGAATACGCCCGCGAGCGTCGCCGCGGCGAACTCGCCGATGCTGTGGCCAAGCATCGCCGACGGCATCACGCCCAGGCTCATCCAGAGTCGGGCCAGTGAATACTCGATCGCGAAGATCGCCGGCTGCATCACCGAGGTCGGCAACAACGCGTCGGCGTCGTCGCCGAACACGACCTCCCGCAGGTCGAACCCGAGTTCCCCGCGCAGGCCATCGGCGCAGGCGTCGAAGGCCTCGCGGAAATGCGGCTCGACGGCGTACAGTTCGCGGCCCATGCCCGCGTACTGTGACCCCTGCCCCGGGAACATGAACACCACCTCGCCGGCGTGCGCGGGCCGGCTGCGCGCAATCGCCGCGGAGATCTCGGCGCTGCGCAGCTGCGCGACTGCTTCGCCCACGTCGTCCGCCGCGACCGCGATGCGGTGCGGGAACTCCTTGCGGCCCACCAGCAGCGTCCACGCGACGTCGGCGAGGTTGATGCCCGGATTGCCCTCGAGATGGTCCGCCAGGTGCTGCCCCATCCGTCCGAGCGCGGTTGGCGTGCGCGCCGACAGGACCAGCACCTGCGGCCCCTCGGCGGGCTCCGGTTCCGGAAGCAGTGGTGCTTCCTCCAGCACCACATGGGCGTTGGTGCCACCGACGCCGAACGAGCTCACGCCGGCAAAGCGCGGCGCTCCGGGGGTGCGGGGCCACTCGCAGGTTCCGGCCTCGACGAAGAACGGGGTGCTGCTGAAGTCGATCGCCGGGTTCGGCTCGCGGAAATGCGCAGTGCCCGGAATGCGTTCCTCACGCAGCGCGCAGGCCGTCTTGATCAGGCCCGCGACGCCCGCGGCGATCACCAGGTGGCCAACGTTGCTCTTGACCGAGCCCACGCGACAGAAGCCGTTGTCGCTGGTGCCGAGCCGGAAGGCGCGGGTCAGGCCCTCGATCTCGATCGGGTCCCCAAGCGGCGTGGCGGTGCCATGCGCCTCGACGTAGCTGATCTCGCGCGGCGAGACGCCGGCGTCGGCATGGGCCATCGCGATGACTGCCGCCTGTCCCTCGCTGCTGGGAGCGGTGAAACTGGCCTTGTCCGCGCCGTCGTTGTTGACCGCGGCACCACGGATCACGGCGTGGATCGTGTCGCCGTCGGCGATGGCGTCGGACAAGCGCTTGAGCAGCACCACGGCGGCACCGTCGCTGAACACGGTGCCCGCGGCGTCCCTGTCGAAGGCCCTGGTATGGCCGTCCGGAGACAGCATCGCGCCCTCGATGTAGCGGTAGCCGCTGTTCGGCGGGCAGGTCGCGGACGCGCCGCCTGCCAATGCCATGTCGCACTGGCCGGAACGCAGGCTGTCCACCGCCTGGCAGACCGCCACCAGCGAGGTCGAGCATGCGGTATGGATGCTGATCGCCGGCCCGGTCAGGTTCAGCTTGTGCGCCACGCGCGTGGCGATGTAGTCCTTTTCGTTGTTGACCATGACCTGGAAGGCGCCGAGCTTCTCGATCAGGTCGGGCCGGTGCACGACGTGGTTCTGGAAATACGTCGCGTTGTTCATGCCGGCGAACACGCCGACCGGCCCGGGGATCCTGCCCGGCGCATAGCCGCCGCGTTCCAGGCATTCCCAGCACAGTTCCAGGAAGATGCGCTGCTGCGGGTCCATCAGCTCCGCCTCGCGGGGCGAAATGCCGAAGAACGCCGCGTCGAACTGCTCCAGGCCCTCGATGATGCCGCGCGCGGGCACGTAGGACGGATCGTCGCGTTCACTGGCGGGGATCGACGGGTCCAGGTCCTCCGGTGCGAACCGGGTGATGGTGTCGCGTCCCTCCAGCAGGTTCCTCCAGAACGTCTCCACATCCTGTGCCCCGGGGAATCGGCCGGCCATGGCGATGATGGCAATCGGCTCGCGGGAATGGCCCGCGTCACGGCCCCTGGCGAAACGAAGCTGGCTGCGGTCGCCTTCGCCCTGCCCCGAGACCGCCATGGCCAGTGCCGCCGGCGTCGGGTTGCGGAAGAAAGTCGTCGCCGCGATCGGCACGTCCCCTGCGCCGGCGGCGGCACGCGCCCTGCGCAGCGTCTCGAGCATGCGCATGGCCAGCAGCGAATTGCCGCCCAGGTCGAAGAAATTGTCGTTGCGGCCGATCCGGTCGAAACCCAGGACATCCGCGAACGCGGCGCACACCGCGGCCTCCACCTCGCCGACCGGCGGCTCGTATGGGGTGGCGAGTTCGGGGCGGCCACGGCCCGGAGCGGGCAGCGCGCGGCGGTCCAGCTTGCCGTTCGGTGTGACCGGCAACGCGTCCAGGCGCACGAACCAGGCCGGGATCATGTGCTCCGGCAGTGTCGCGCCGAGGTGGGCGCGCAGCATCTCCACCGCCAGCGCGCCCTGCCCCGGCACCGGCACATAGTAGGCCACGAGCTGCTGCTCGCCCGCGGCATCGGGCCTCGCCAGCACCACGGCCGCGCCGATGCCCGGGTGTTCCAGCAGTCGCGCCTCGATCTCGCCGAGTTCGATGCGGAAGCCGCGGATCTTGACCTGGAAGTCGTTGCGGCCGAGGTATTCGATGTTGCCATCGGGCAACCAGCGGCCGAGGTCGCCGGTGCGGTACATGCGCGCCTCGGGATCATCCACGAATGGATCGCGCAGGAACCGTTCCGCGGTCAGTTCGTCGCGGTTGAGGTAACCACGGCCGACCTGCACGCCGCCGATATACAGCTCGCCGACCACGCCTTCCAGGACCGGTTCCCCGTGGGGGTCCAGGATGTAGATCCGCGTGTTCGCGATCGGCCGTCCGATGGGCACGCTGATGCGCGCGGCGCCCGGCACGCAGTGCCAGGCGGTCACGTCGACCGCGGCCTCGGTCGGGCCATAAAGGTTGTGCAGTTCCACTCCGGGGAGCAGCGCGTGGAAACGGTCCACCGCCGCGACCGGCAGGGCCTCGCCGCTGCAGATCACGCGACGCAGCGTCCCGGAGCATTGCGGCGCCGACGGTTCGTCGAGGAACGCGTGCAGCATCGACGGCACGAAATGGACGGTGGTCACGCCACGTTCGCGGATCAGCGCGGACAGGTAGGCGGGATCCTTGTGACCATCCGGGCGCGCCACCACCAGCCTGGCGCCGGTGAGCATCGGCCAGAAGAATTCCCACACCGAAACGTCGAAGCTGAAGGGCGTCTTCTGTAGTACGGCATCGGTCGCGTCCAGGCCGTATGCGTCCTGCATCCACAGCAGGCGGTTGACGATGCCCCGGTGCTCGTTCATCGCGCCCTTGGGCAGGCCGGTCGAACCGGAGGTGTAGATCATGTAGGCCAGGTGGCGCGAGGTGAGCCCGACCTCCCCGGGATCCGGGTTCTCCTCCGGGCACGCGGACCAGGCACCGGCATCGGCGTCCAGCGCCAGCACCGGACAGACCGCACCCAGCCCGCCAAGCATGGGGCGGATCGCAGCGGACGCCAGCAGTACTTTCGGCGCACTGTCGCCCAGCATGTGTGCCAGCCGGTCGCGCGGGTAGGACGGGTCCATCGGCACGTAGGCGCCGCCGGCCTTCAGGATGGCCAGCAGGCCGACCACCATCCGCCAGCCACGCTCGATGCAGATGCCGACACGGTCGTCGGGCCGTACCCCCAGTGCGCGCAGGTGGTGCGCCAGCCGGTTGGCCTCGGCGTTGAGCTGCGCGAAGGTGAGGCTGCGGTCCTCGGCCTCGACCGCGACCGCGTCCGGATTCCTGGCGATCTGGCGCTCGATCAGCGTGTGCAGGCAGATGTCCCGCGGATAGTCGACCTCGGTACGGTTCCAGCGCGTGAGCACCTGCCTGCGCTGTTCGTCGTCGAGGATGCGCAGTCGGGTGACCGTGGTCTCCGGGGCGTCGCACATGGACGTGAGCAGGTTCCGCCAGCAGGCGACGAAGCGCTCCGCCGTTTCCTCGCGGAACAACGGCCGTGCGTAGTCCATGCATACCGTCACTTCGCCGTCGGCCGCGACCACCCGCAGGGCGAGCTCGCACCCGGCCGGCGGCTCCGCGCCGCCCCCGGAGAACGACGCCTGCCATGCGCGCCCGGGCTGCGCCAGGATCCCGTCCGGCACGTCCGCATGCGAGGATGCCGCACCCGCCTCGGCCACGACGGCATGCAGGCACGAAGCCGCCGTCATGTCATCGGGAAGCTCCAGGCACAACGGCAACGCGCGCCCGTCCGGCCTCTGCCAGAGCACGGCGATGTTCTCCTGGCCCGACAGGCGGCGCAGCAGCACGCACCAGGCCGCCAGGAGCACGGTGCCGGCGTCAACTCCGTGTGCTCCGGCGAGCGCATGCAGCCGCTCCGTCTCCCCAGGCGCGAGCCGCACCTCCACGCTGCCGTAGCCGCCACTGCTTCCGTCCCGTGGTGCGTCCGTGGGCAACGCGATCAAATCCGGCGCGCGTTGCAGCACGGCCGCCCAGTAGCCAGCCACGTCCACCATTCCCGACCTGCTCCCGAGCACTTGCGGATCCACCGCAGTTAACGAGATCGGGCCGGCGCAACGGCCAATCAGGCGGGGAGTCGCACAGGGGGGTGGAGATCGAGGAACGTGACTTCGAGCCCCGGCGGCCCGGCGACTGCCACGACCCGCTCTGGCCCGGCATCAAGCAGGCGCACCTGCGTGGTGCTCCCGGCCCGGTCACCCCCCGGCAGGGGAACGACGCCATCGCCTGGCACGCAGAACCTGTCCATTTCGCACTCGAGCCCGATGCCCGCGGCCTTGAGCACGGCTTCCTTGCGCACCCACAGTTCGAGCAGGGCACGCCCCTCGGCAGCGGACGGCAGGCCCGCCAACACCACCTCGTCCCCGGGATGCACGATCCGGTCCCGGATGGAAGACATGTCCTGCATACGCCGGCAGGATTCGAGGTCCACGCCCACGGGGCCGTGCGCGCAGACCGCATAGGCCGCGCCCGCGTCGGCATGACTCAGGCTGGTCCACAGCACGCGGCCCGGCACAGTCGGGCATCCCCTGCCATCCCGTCCGACCGGGACTTCCGATGGGTCCAGATCCAGCGCCGCCGCGACCAGCAGGCGGTGCAGCGCATAGACGAGCACCAGCCCATCCCCGCGACGCGGATCACGCTGCCGCCCGGCACGCGCGCACCCCTCTTCGCCGGCCAGCGTACGCGCCAGCGCCAGATGCTGCCGCCATTCCTCCGGGGCACAGACCGCCACCACGATGCCTTCGCGCACTCCCCGGGCGAGCACGTCGGGCTCGACACCCAGTGCCGTCCGGAATGCCGCCAGCAGGTCGTTGCCGGGTGATGTCATAGGACCGGGGATACGTGGAACCATGCGATGGTGGCAACCCCCCTGCCGTCCGGCAAGTTGCCGGACCCGGGCCATCCAGCCGGTGACCATCACCGCCCATCCGCACCGGTCGCGCCGGCCGCATACGGAAGAGGGCCAGCCTCACGGCTGGCCCTCCCACGGTATCGATGGCGCGCCCGGAAGGATTCGAACCTCCGACCCCCAAGTTCGTAGCCTGGTGCTCTATCCAACTGAGCTACGGGCGCGCGGCGTAGAAGCGAGATTTTGCCGAATGGACAGGCGTGCCGTCAATTCGGTTTTGAAGGAAAGTGGCGGAGACTGAGGGATTCGAACCCTCGATGGAGCTTTTGGCCCCATACTCCCTTAGCAGGGGAGCCCCTTCGGCCTCTCGGGCAAGTCTCCGCGTACGGTCTGCGTGGTCGGCAATGCCGGTCCGCGCGACAACGCCGCGAAGGATACCGGCTTGCCCGATGTGCGGCAAATCCCTCAGTCCTGTTGGCCCGGCTCCGCGGGTGCGTCCGCGGGCGCCGACGCGCCTTCTCCACGGCGGATGCGCTGATAGATCTCTTCACGATGCACGGCAACGTCCTTGGGCGCGGTGATGCCGATCCGCACCTGGTTGCCCTTGACGCCGAGAACCGTCACGGTGACGGAATCTCCGATCATCAGTGTCTCACCGACCCGACGGGTCAAAATCAGCATGGGAAAGCTCCATGGGCCCGGGCCCTGGCAGGGATGGCCTTCTGGTCAACGCACGGGGGCACGCCGACCGGCCGTTCCGATTCAGAATCGTGAAGCATGTCGCCGAATTGGCTCACGGTCAACCGAAAGAAGTCACATTCCCGTGAAGGAAGTCACAGGGCGTCGGCCACCAGCCGCGGGACTTCCGCCAGCGCATCGCCCAGGGCCGGACTGTCGGGACCGCCGCCCTGGGCCATGTCCGGACGGCCACCGGCCTTGCCACCGATCCGGGCGGCCACCTTCGCCAGCAGTTCCCCGGCCTTGATCCGGCTGCCGGCGCCACTCACGCCGGCGGCCAGCGCGGCCTTGCCGTCCTGCACGCCGGCCAGCACCACCACCGCGTCGCCCAGTTGCTGGCGCAGGCGGTCGATGGTCTCGCGCAGGGCCTTGGCGTCCATGCCCTCCAGGCGTGCGGCGACCACCTTGATGCCGCCAACGTCCACCGCCTGTTCGGCCAGGCTGCCGGCCATGCCGCTGGCGGCCTTCGCCTTCAGCGACTCCAGTTCGCGCTCGAGCTTCTTCTGGCGCTCGAGCAGGGCGCGCACGCGTTCGGCGACGTCCGCCGTGGTGCCGCCGAGCAGGCCCGCCACCTCCTTCAGCCGCCGCTCCTCCTCGGCCATGTAGGCCAGCGCCGCCTGCCCGGTCAGCGCCTCGACGCGGCGCACGCCGGCGGACACGCCGCCCTCGGACACCAGCTTGAACAGGCCGATCTCGCCGGTGCGGCGCACGTGGGTGCCGCCGCACAGCTCGACCGAATCGCCCATCTTCACCACCCGCACGCGCTCGCCGTACTTCTCGCCGAACAGGGCGATGGCGCCGGCTTCGATCGCCTCCTGCAGGCCCATCTCGACGGTCTCGACGGGATGGTCGGCGCGCACCTCGGCGTTCACCCGGCGTTCGATTTCGGCCAGCTCCTCGGCCGTCACCGGCTGCGGATGCGCGAAGTCGAAGCGCAGGCGGTCGGGCGCGACCAGCGAACCCTTCTGCGCCACGTGCTTGCCCAGCAGGCTGCGCAGGGCACCGTGCAGCAGGTGGGTGGCGCTGTGGTTGAGCCTGGTCGCCGCGCGCCGCGCGCCGTCCACCGTGCCGAGCAGGCGGTCGCCCCGGCGCAGCGTGCCGGCCTCGAGCCGACCGACATGGCCATGGAACTGGCCGGCGAGCTTGAGCGTGTCCTCGACGCGGAAGCGCACGCCGCCGGCCCCCAGTTCGCCGGTGTCGCCGACCTGGCCGCCGGACTCGGCGTAGAACGGCGTGCGGTCGAGGATCACGATGGCATTGTCGCCGGCCTCGATCGCATCCACCGGGCGGCCGTCGCGGAGCAGGGCCAGCACCTCCAGCCCGTCCTCCTGCAGGCGGTCGTAGCCGAGGAAGGCCGTGGGCCGCAGCTGTGCCACCAGTTCGGCCGGCAGTTGCACGGCAACGCCGAACCTGCCGGCCGCGCGTGCGGCCTGGCGCTGCTTCTCCATCGCCGCCTCGAACCCGGCGGTGTCCACCGACAGGCCACGCTCGCGGGCGATGTCCTGGGTCAGGTCCAGCGGGAAGCCATAGGTGTCGTACAGGCGGAACGCGTCCTCGCCGGGGATGGTGCCATTCGAGCGCGCCGCGACCTCGTCGAAGATGCGCATGCCGGCGTCGAGGGTCTCGGCGAACCGCTCCTCCTCGGCCAGCAGGGTCTTCTCCACGAATCCGCGCTTCCCGGTGAGCTCGGGGTAGGCAGGCCCCATCAGTTCGTCAAGCGTGCCCACCAGCCTGTGGAAGAACGGCTCGCGCATGCCGAGCATCCAGCCGTGGCGCAGCGCGCGGCGGATGATCCGGCGCAGCACGTAGCCCCTGCCCTCGTTCGACGGCAGCACGCCGTCGGCCACGAGGAAGCTGCAGGCGCGGATGTGGTCGGCGATCACGCGCAGAGACTTGTTCTCGAGGTCCTTCGTGCCGGTCAGCTCGGCGGCCCTGCGGATCAGCGCCTGGAACAGGTCGATCTCGTAGTTGCTGTGCACGCCCTGGAGCACCGCCGCGATCCGCTCCAGCCCCATGCCGGTGTCCACGCACGGTGCCGGCAGCGGCACCAGCGTGCCGTCCGGCTGGCGGTCGAACTGCATGAACACCAGGTTCCAGATCTCGATGAAGCGGTCGCCGTCCTCGTCCTCCGAGCCCGGCGGGCCACCCGGGATCTCCGGACCGTGGTCGTAGAAGATCTCCGTGCACGGGCCGCAGGGGCCGGTGTCGGCCATCTGCCAGAAGTTGTCCGAGGCGTACGGCGCGCCCTTGTTGTCGCCGATGCGGATGATGCGGTCCTCGGGCAGCCCGACCAGGTCGCGCCAGATGGCATAGGCCTCGTCGTCGGTATGGTAGACCGTGGCCAGCAGGCGCCCGGGCGGCAGCCTCCAGACCTGCGTCAGCAGCTCCCACGCCCAGGTGATCGCTTCCTTCTTGAAGTAGTCGCCGAAGGACCAGTTGCCCAGCATCTCGAAGAAGGTGTGGTGCCGGGCGGTGTAGCCGACCGAGTCGAGGTCGTTGTGCTTGCCGCCGGCGCGGAGGCAGCGCTGGACATCGGCCACGCGCGGGTTGGCACGCTTCTCGGCGCCGAGGAAGATGTCCTTGAACTGGACCATCCCCGAATTGGTGAACAGCAGGGTCGGGTCGTTGGCCGGGACGAGCGGCGCCGACGGCACGATCTCGTGCCCCTTGCCGCGGAAAAATTCGAGGAAGTCGCTGCGGATCCTCGCAGTCGTGAATTCTGGTGACGTGGTCATGGGCGGTCTTTGGCGGTCGGGCAGCCTGACCCCGCCCGCATCGCCCGGCCCGGGGCGGGCGCGAAGCAGGAACAGGCAGCCCGGCTGGGAAAGTGATGAGATTAGCAAACCGGGGCGGTTCCAGTCCCGGTTTCAGGGCTCCGGGTCGTCCGGATCGAAGCGCGTGGCGGCACGGACGGCATCGCCATCGAAACCCCGGCGCAGCAGCAGGTCGGCCGCCCTGCGCCGCTCCCGCAGGTCGCACGGGCCACGCTCCCCGAAGCGCCTGCGGACCAGGCCGCGGGCCACCTCCGTCCAATCGCCGTCGAATGTCGCCAGCGCCCGTTCGATGGCCTCGCCGTCCAGGCCGTGCGTCGCCAGTTCGGCGCGGATGTGGCGCGGACCGTAACCGGCGGCGGCGCGCATGCGCACCAGCGATTCGGCGAAGCGGGCGTCGTCCTGCCAGCCCTCGCCCGCCAGCCGCTCGACCGCCGCCTCGGCCTCGGCGGCCGGGACACCCCTGGCCTGCAGCTTCCAGGCCAGCTCCCGGCGCGAGTGCTCGCGGCGCACGAGCATCCCCAGCGCACGCTGGACGGGAGTCGGCTGCGGCCGCTGCCGGCGCTGGCGGGGGCCGTCACTCATGCCGCCTGCAGGCCGTGTCCGCCGACCGGACGCGTCACGGTGTACTGGCCGAAGCCGGCGATCAGCGGCCTGGCCTTCGCGATCGCCTCCTGCACCTGCGGCAGCGCGAGCGAGGCCTTGTGGCTGGCCTCGCTGTCCCAGACCTCGGTGATCCAGATCGTGTCCGAATCTTCCGGATCCTCCGCCACCACGTAGCTCAGACAGCCGGGCATGCCGGAAATGCTTCCGAGCAGGATCGCCACCAGCGCATCGCGCTGCCCCGGTGAAGCCTTCATGCTCCCGATCAGGCCATACATCGGAACGTCCTCCGCTTTCGCAGGCAGGGCCGGCATGGCGGCCGCAAGCACCGCGGCGCCGGTCACCCCGAGGATATCGCGTCGGGTCGCCATCCCCCTTCTCCGGAATCGCTCACGGCCTGGGCCATCGCCGGGCAACAGGAGCCGTTTGCACGCCCGCGGCATCCACATCCCCGGGGGCCCTCACGCAGAACGGCCCACCCGTCCCCGGGAGGGCCGCCGCTGCGAGGAGGCCGTCCCTGGCCACGAAGACTTTCCGGGGATCAGGCGTCATCCGGCGCCGCATCGTCCGCCTCGCCCCCGGGCGGCACCACGGCCGGCTGGAACTTCTGCCGGATCTCGGCCTCGAGCTTCTTCGCCACCTCCGGGTTCTCCCTGAGGTAGTTGCGGGCATTGTCCTTGCCCTGCCCGATGCGCTCGCCGCCGTAGCTGTACCAGGCGCCCGACTTCTCGATGACCTTGGCCTCGACGCCCATGTCGATCAGTTCGCCCTCGCGGCTGATGCCCTCGCCGTAGAGGATCTCGGTGACGACCTGCTTGAACGGGGGCGCCAGCTTGTTCTTGACGACCTTGATCCGGGTCTGGTTGCCGATGACCTCGTCGCCCTTCTTGATCGCGCCGATGCGGCGGATGTCCAGGCGCACCGAGGCATAGAACTTCAGCGCGTTGCCGCCGGTGGTGGTCTCCGGGCTCTGGCCGGGCATCATCACGCCGATCTTCATGCGCAGCTGGTTGATGAAGATCACCATGCAGTTGCTGCGCTTGATGTTGCCGGTGAGCTTGCGCAGCGCCTGGCTCATGAGCCGGGCCTGCAGGCCGGGGAGCTGCTCGCCCATCTCGCCCTCGATCTCGGCCTTGGGCGTGAGCGCGGCCACGGAGTCCACGACCACCACGTCAACGGCGTTGGAGCGCACCAGCATGTCGGCGATCTCCAGCGCCTGCTCGCCGGTGTCCGGCTGGCTGACCAGCAGGTCATCGAGGTTGACGCCCAGCTTCTGCGCGTAGGTGGGGTCGAGCGCGTGCTCGGCGTCGATGAACGCCGCGGTGCCACCGGCCTTCTGGCACTCGGCGATGACCTGCAGGGTGAGCGTGGTCTTGCCCGAGGACTCGGGGCCGTAGATCTCGATCACGCGGCCCTTCGGCAGGCCGCCGATGCCCAGCGCCATGTCGAGCATCAGCGAACCGGTGCTGACGACATCGACCGCCTCGACCCGGCCGTCGCCCATGCGCATGACCGCGCCCTTGCCGAACTGCTTTTCGATCTGGCCCAGTGCGGCCGCCAGTGCGCGCTTCCTGTTCTCGTCCATCGTCGTGGTCCTGGTCATTGTGGATTGGTGTCGGGATGCATCCTTGCACGCGCCCATCGCACAGGCTGCGACTGGACGCCGTGGGTGGAATCTAGCCCCTGCCGGGAGGCCCGGCCGCCGGGCAAGCCCCCACCCGGCTGTCGGAAAATGCCCCGCGCCACCGTCACCGGCTCGGCCTCACCAGCCCGCAGTACAGGCCCTCGATGGCGAAGTCCTGTCCCGGCTGGATCTCGATGGGGGCGTGGTCGGGGTTGCGCGGCAGCAGCCGGATACGGTCCTTGCCGATCTTCAGCAGCTTGACGGTGATGGCGTCGTCCACGCGGGCCACCACGATCTGGCCGCTGCGCGCCTCGCTCGTGCGGTGCACGCCGATCAGGTCGCCGTCGAAGATGCCCTCGTCGATCATCGAGTCGCCCTTGACCCGCAGCAGGTAGTCGGGCCGGGGCGAGAACAGCGCCCGGTCCAGCAGCACGACCTGGTCGCTGCCGATGTCGGCGCCGATCGGCTGGCCGGCCGCCACCTGCCCCAGCACCGGCAGGCGCAGCGCATCCTCCGGCGCCTCCCCGGCCGGCGCCAGCTCCCGCTGAGCGGACGGCGGCGGTTGCAGCAGGCGGATGCCGCGGGCGCGCCCTGGCAGGCGCTCGATCGCCCCGGCGGCCTCCAGCGCCTCGAGGTGGTACTGGGCCGCCCGGACGCTGCTGAAGCCGAACGCGCGGGCGATCTCGGTCTGCGAGGGCGGGATGCCCTCGGCCTCGATCCGCCCGGCGATCAGGTCGAGGATGGCGCGCTGGGTATCGGTCAGCTGCATGCGCATGGTTAGTAGTATTACTACTAACCCGCGACCTCCGCAAGCCCTTCCAGCGCCCGCGCGACCGTCTGCCGGCGCACGCCCTCGCGGTCGCCCTGGAAGTGGAACACCTTGGCAAGGGCGTAGTCGCCGCGGCGCTTCCAGGCGATCCAGACCGTTCCGACCGGCTTGTCCGGCGTGCCGCCCCCGGGCCCGGCGATGCCGGTCACCGCGACCGCGATGCTCGCGCCCGAGTGCACCAGCGCCCCCGAGACCATCTCGATCACGGTCTCGCGGCTGACCGCGCCGAACGCCTCCAGGGTTTGCGGGCGCACGCCCAGCAGCGCCTGCTTGGCCTCGTAGCTGTAGACGACCATGCCGCAGTCGAACCACTCCGAGGAGCCGGGGACGTCGGTGATGATCTTGGAGATCCAGCCGCCCGTGCAGCTCTCGGCGGTCACGAGCATGTGCCTGGCCGCGCGCAGGCGCTCGCCGGTGGCGATGGCCAGGTTGCGCAGGTCGTCGTCGGAAGGGATGGGGTGCTGCATGCGTGGCATCCGCGCGGAGGGATGCCACGTTGTACCCGAAACCGGGGGCGGCTGTCGTCGCGCGCCGGCGCGGCAGGAACACGAAGGCCCGCGCGTCGGGCGACGCGCGGGCCCTTGCCCCGGGGAACGGCCCGGTCAGTAGCGCAGACGCAGGGTCACGCCGTACATCCGCGGCGCCGCCGGGAACGCGTTGAACGTGTTCAGCGGATTGCCCGGATCCGGGAACAGCGCCTGCAGCGGCCCGTCGAAGCCCACCTGGACGTACTCGGCATCGGTGACGTTGGTGCCCCACAGTTCCAGCATCCAGCGGCCGTCGTTGCGGCCGATGCCGAAGCGGGCGTTGACCACCGTGTAGGAGTCCTGGTGCTTCTCGACGTCGAGGTCGGAACCGGTGTTGTAGTCGCCCATGTACTTGGCGCCGACGTTGAACCGGCCGACCAGGCCCGGGCCGAAGTCCCACTCGTAGGTCACCGCCAACGAGCCGGACCACTCGGGCGCGAACGGCATCGTCGCACCGGGCAGCTTGTACAGCGCGCCCGAGGAACTGAGCGGGTTGCGCTGTTCGAAGTCGCCACCCGGGATGTCGCTGCCGAACTTCGTGCGGGCATACATCACGCCGCCCTGCAGCATCAGCCCCGGCACGGCCTTCGGCTGCCAGAGGATCTCGGCGTCCAGGCCCTTCGAGGTGACCTTGGGGATCGAGCGCACCACGAAGCTGGTGCCGAGGAAGCTGTTGAGCTGGAAGTCCTCGTACTCCTGGTGGAACAGGGTCGCGTTGAGCAGCAGCGAGCCGTCGGCCCAGGTGGTCTTGGCGCCCAGCTCGTAGCTGTCCACGAACTCGCCCGGGAAGTAGGTGTCGTCGACCGGGGTGATGCCCGCCCCGCTGGTGGACAGGCCGTCGGACGACTGCACGCGGTCGAGGTTGAAGCCGCCCCCCTTGTAGCCGCGCGCGTACGAGGCGTAGGTCATGACGTGCTCGTTCCAGCGGTACGCCGCCTTCAGCGTGCCCGACCACTCCTTCTCCTCGCTCTCCTGGAAGGTACTGCGGCCGTCGTGCAGGACGTTGGCCCAGGGCAGGCAGATGTAGCCGGCGATCGTCGGGCCGGCCGAAGCCATGATCGCGTCCTGCACCGCCTGCGGCAGTCCGGCGAAGGCGGTGCTGCGCGAGGCCAGCGCCGCGCGCAGCAGCGCAAACCGGTTCGGGTTGAGCGGGTTGATGTCGGTCAGCGCGCCGGTGCAGGCCTGGCTGCCGTTGGGGTTGCTGTAGACCGAGGTCAGTTCCTTGTTCTCGCGCGTGTAGCGCAGGCCGATGGTCAGGTCGAACGCATCGGTCATGTGCCAGGTGTTGTTGGTGAACAGCGCGAAGCTCCTGGCGTTCTGGTCGTAGCGGTCATCGGCGCCGAGGCCGATGAAGCCGGTCCCGAACGGGCGCCCGGTGACCTGGGACAGGAACGCCGCCGGCGAGATGCCAAGCGGGTTGTCCAGCGGCACGCCCGCCGCCGCCAGGTTCTGGCCCACCAGCTGGTACACCAGCGTCGAGACGTAGGGCTCGTAGTGCGGGCCGACGCGGTAGGTCTCGTTCCGGATCAGGTCCTCGTTCGAGTAGAACAGCCCGAACATCCAGTCGACCCGGTCGGTGGAGCCGGTCAGGCGGATCTCCTGGCTGAAGGTCTCGAACCTGGTGAGCGACTCGTCCTCGTCCGGGTTGCGGTACAGCAGGTCGGCGATGCTGAAGTCGTAGTCGAGGCCGTTGATCGTCTGCCACTCGCGGTACGCGGTGATCGAGGTCAGGGTCGCACCGCCCATCGCGCCGATGTCCCAGTTGACCTCGGCCTGCACGCCCTTGTCCTTGATGTCCTGCGTGGTCGGGCGGTTGCTGTAGGCGACGCGGTCGAACGGGTCGTCGCCGGGCGCGGCCAGCGCCTTGCCGCCTGCCAGCGCATTGAGGATCGCCGCGGTCGCGCCGACCGTGGTCTGCACCGCGGTGCAGCAGTTCTCCTCGCGGCTGGTGAAGTCGGCCGACAGCAGGATCTCGAGGTTGTCCGACGGCTCGAACAGCAGCTTGCCGCGCAGCGTGTGGTAGTTCTGGTCGTAGTCCCTGTCCTCGGTGCGCGGGCCATTTCCGGTGACGACGTCCATCCAGCCGTCGCGCTTGCGCTTGGCGGCGTAGATGCTGAACGCGGAGTGTTCACCCAGCGCGTCGTTGTAGCTTGCGGCCACGCCGAGCGCACCGTAGTTGCCGGCGGTGATCTCGGCCTCGGCGCTCTGGGTGTAGCCCGGGCGGCGGGTGACGACGTTGATCACGCCCGCCGAGGTGTTCTTGCCGAACACCGTGCCCTGCGGGCCCTTGAGCACCTCGATCCGCTCGATCTGGCCCAGGTCGCCGAAGCCGACGCTGTTGCGCGGGCGGTACACGCCGTCGATCACGATGCCGACCGAGGACTCCAGGCCCACGTTGTCGCCGACCGTGCCGATGCCGCGGATGCGCGCGGTGGTGATGGCCTCGTTCTGGGTGCTGGTCACGGTCAGGCCGGGGACCAGGATCTGCATGTCCTTGATGTCGCGCACGCCGGTGTCCTGGAGCAGCTGCTCGTCAAGCGCCGTGACCGTGATCGGCACGTCCTGCAGGGCTTCCTCGCGCTTCTGCGCGGTGACCACCAGGGCCGAGAGCGTGCGGGGCTCGTCCGAGGAAGGCGTCCCCGGCGCCTCCTGCGCGAGTACGGGCATGGACATGGATGCCAGCGCCGAGAACACGGCGATGGCAAGGACGTTTCGCTGCGGATGACGCGCCATGTTGACCCCCTGGACTGGATGTGGACGGATCCGGAATGCCGGGAAACCGGGCCTCCGCGCTCCGGCAAAGCCGGAACGCGCAGCCTCCGGCCGGTGGGGGTCAGCCGGTGCAGACGCAACGAAGCGTTGCGACAACAGAAACCTAACACAAACTTCCGGCACTGGAAGACCCGAACCGCAATGGCCACCACCTCCTGCATCCGGACGGGGAGCCGCAGCCGGAGGCGCCGCCGCTCACGCCGGCCCGGAAGGCCCCTGCCCGACCGGACGGCCAGGCGACGGCGTCAATGGATGGCCCCACCGGAAGAACGCGTCCACCGTGTCTGGCCAAAGGAGAAATTCCACGCTTCGGCGACTTCGCGGTCGTGGTGCGCAAGGCGAGGCCCGGCCGGATGGCGTCGGGGACGACGCCGTGCCCGCTGCCGGACCGGCCGCGGTGCGTGTCGATGCCCCCGTCGCGACCGGAGGCCCTGTCCAGGACCTCCGTCCGGAAGCCTGCCCTGCCAAGCGGCCGGAAGGAAAAAGCGGTGCCCCCTCGCGTCCCCGCCTGGGCCTGCCGGCGGATGATGGCCGGGGGAGCGCACGATCGGCCACCGCACACTGCTTCGAATCCGTCCCCGGCATCCGGGGAAAGCCGCTGGACCACTGCCTGGCGGATCGGACAGCCGGCGGGATATCCACCCGGAGTCGGGCAGCGGCCCCGACGCAGCCTGTTCCCGCACCGGCGGCCTGCCTGCGATGCCGGAGCCGGAGGGGCCCTGCTCAGAAGCCGGCGAGGACAACCTTGCCCTGCGCCTTGCCGCTCTCCACCAGCTCGTGGGCGCGGCGCAGGTTCGCCGCATTGATGGTGCCCAGATGGTGGTTGGCGGTGCTGCGGATGCGACCGGCGTCCACCAGCGCGGCCACCTCGGCCAGCAGCCGCCCCTGCTCGCCCATGTCCGGTGTTTCGAACATCGACCGGGTGAACATCAGCTCCCAATGCAGCGAAATGGACTTCGGCTTCAACTGCATGACATCCAGCGGATCATCGTCGATCACCGCCAGTGCGCCCTGCGGCTTGAGGCTTTCGATGATCTGCGCGTAGTGCTCGCCGGTGCGGGTCAGCGCGGCGACGAAATCCACCCCGTCGATGCCCGTGGCCTTCAGTCCGGCCGACAGCGGCTGCCGGTGGTCGATCACCGCGTGCGCCCCCAGGTCCAGGCACCACCGGCGTGTCTCCGGCCGCGACGCGGTGGCGACGATCCGCAACCGCGTGAGCTGGCGGGCGAGCTGGATCAGGATCGAGCCGACGCCCCCGGCGCCGCCGACGACCAGCAGGGTCTGCCCGGCACCGCCGTCCCTGGGGATGCGCAGGCGATCGAACAGCAGTTCGTAAGCGGTGATCGCGGTCAGTGGCAGCGCCGCCGCCGCGGCGTCGTCCAGCGATCGCGGCGCGCGGGCGACGATGCGTTCGTCAACCACGTGGAGCTCGCTGTTGCTGCCTGGCCGGTTGATCGCACCCGCGTAGTAGACCCGCTCGCCTGGGGTGAACAGGGTGACGTCGCTGCCGATGGCTTCGACCACGCCGACCGCATCCCAGCCGAGCACTTCGACCTGGCCTTCGGCGGGCCTGCGGGACCGGCGGACTTTCGTGTCCACCGGGTTCACGGAGATGGCGCCGACCCGGACCAGCAGGTCACGCGGTCCGCAGACGGGGGCAGGCAGTTCGACGTCCTCCAGCGAGCGGGGGTCGGAGATGGGCAGATTGTTGCGATAACCAACGGCTTTCATGGCAGTGCGTCCTCGGTCGGAGATGGGAAGCGGGTGGACGGCACTGTAGAAATTCAATCTAGAATTGATAAGACAACATGATTGAATTCAAATTCAAATGCTGATTGAAAATATCGGCGATCTGCGGGTTCTGGTACAGACCGCGCGCACCGGCAGCCTGACCGGTGCCGCACGTGCCCTTGGCATCACGCCCGCAGCGGCCAGCGCCACCCTGAAGCGGCTGGAATCCCAGCTTGGAGTCCGCCTGTTCGAACGCTCGACGCGGGCGATGCGGCTCACGCCCCAGGGCCAGATCCTGCTCGACTACGCGAGCCGGGCGTTCGATCTGGTGGCCGAAGGCGAGGCACAGGCGACGCTCGACCGTGCCGGCCTGGTGGGGCTGATCCGACTCGCCGCGCCATCCGATCTGGCGCGTTCGACCCTGCTGCCCTGGCTGGACGAATTCATGGAGGCTCACCCGGGCGTGCAGCTGGCCCTCTCGGTGGGTGACCGTCCGCTCGACGTGGTGCGCGACGAGGTCGATCTGGCGATCCGTTATGGCCACCTCGTCGATTCCCGGCTGGTGGCCCGCCGCCTGATCGACACCGCGCCCGTCGTCGCCGCTTCGCCCGCATACCTGGCGCGACATCCCGCTCCGCGGACGCCAATGGATCTCCTCCAGCACAACTGCCTGGCCTACGACCGCGCAGGCAGGCCACATCGCACGTGGCGCTTCACGCGCGATGGACAGTCGATCGAAGTACAGGTCAACGGCGACCGCAGCGTGGACGACGCCTCGCTGGCCCGGCAATGGGCGCTCGCCGGCGCCGGCATCCTGCTCAAGTCGCCCATCGAACAGCGGCAGGACATGGCGGAGGGACGGCTGGTGCGGCTGCTGGCGGATTGGCAGACCGAACGCTACCCGCTGAATGCACTCCTGCCCAGCGGGCGATTCATCCCGGCGCGCGTGCGTGCACTGGTGGATTTCCTCGCGGCCCGTTTCGAGCGCGTCTGCGCGGAACTCGCCAGCCTCCCGTAGCACGGATGGCGGGCGGGACCCGCAGTGCCGGCCGGACCTGCCGGCGTGCTCCGGAGCGGCCGGAACTGGACCACTGCCGCACATCCCCTACAATCGCCGTCCGGCTGGAGACGCAGGCCGGCATCCGCCACGTTCCCCTGCCTGCCGCATGCAGCGCCCGGAACGGCGCACCATGCCGGGCAGCACCCCGCACGGCGACAGACCGGAATGGCCCGATGGCGCCACCACCGGGCCTGTCTCCGCCCCCGCACCTTCCTTCGTCATTTGCCGAGCCTCCCAAGCCAGTGCCAGACAAGCATTCCGCCTCCGAAAAAACCGCCGGCGCGGCCAGGCCGGCCGGGGCACCCGAGCACACCCCGCTCATGAAGCAGTACTTCGCCGCCAAGGCGGAGCATCCGGACATCCTGCTGTTCTTCCGGATGGGGGACTTCTACGAACTGTTCTACGACGATGCACGCAAGGCCGCGAAGCTGCTCGACATCACCCTGACCCAGCGCGGGCAGTCGGCCGGGCAGCCGATCCCGATGGCCGGCGTGCCCTACCACTCGGTCGAGAGCTACCTCGCCCGCCTCGTGGCACTGGGCGAGTCGGTGGCGATCTGCGAGCAGATCGGCGACCCGGCCACGAGCAAGGGGCTGGTCGAGCGCAAGGTCGTGCGCATCGTCACCCCGGGCACGGTCACCGACGAGGCGCTGCTGGATGAACGCCGCGACACCCTGCTGCTCGCGGTCTGCCGCGGCAGGTCGGGCTACGGGCTGGCGTGGGCGGACCTCGCCGGCGGCCGTTTCCTGGTCAACGAGGTCGCCAACGAGGACCAGCTCGAGGCCGAACTCGCCCGCCTCGAACCCGCCGAGCTGCTGCTGCCCGACGAGGAAGGCTGGCCGCCGGCGCTGCTGGAGCGCAACGGCGTGCGCCGGCGCGCGCCGTGGCTGTTCGATCCCGACAGCGGGCGCCGGCACCTGCTGCGCTTCTTCGGCGTGCACGACCTGTCCGGCTTCGGCATCGAGGACCGCCCGCTGGCGATCGGCGCCGCCGGCGCCCTGCTCGGCTACGTCGAGGAGACGCAGAAGCAGCGGCTGCCGCACCTGACCTCGATCGCGCTGGAGACCAGCGACGGCGCGATCGCGATGAACGCCGCCACCCGCCGCCACCTCGAGCTGGACACCCGCATCGACGGCGAGGTGCGGCATACCCTGCTCGGCGTGCTCGACAGCACGGTCACGCCGATGGGCGGGCGCCTGCTGCGCCGCTGGCTGCACCGCCCGCTGCGCGACCGCGAGGTGGTGCGCCGGCGCCACGACGCGGTCGCCACCCTGATCGACAGCCGCGCCGGCGACGACCTGCGCGAACGCTTCCGCGCGATCGGCGACCTCGAGCGCATCCTCTCGCGCATCGCACTGCGCTCGGCACGCCCGCGCGACCTGTCCACGCTGCGCGACGGCCTGACGATGCTGCCGGACATCCGCGCCGTGCTCGCCCCGCTCGACTCGCCGCGCCTGCGCGAGCTGTCCGACGCACTGGGCGAACACGCGGAGGAAGCGGCGCTGCTGAAGCGGGCGCTGGTCGAGCAGCCGCCGGTGCTGGCCCGAGACGGCGGCGTGTTCGCCGAAGGCTACGACGCCGAGCTGGACGAGCTGCGCGCGCTGTCGGGCAACGCCGACCGGTTCCTGGTCGAGCTGGAGCAGCGCGAGCGCGAGGCCACCGGCATCCCGACGCTCAAGGTCGGCTACAACCGCGTCCACGGCTACTACATCGAGATCAGCAAGGCCCAGGCCGACAGGGCGCCGGCGCACTACACCCGCCGGCAGACGCTGACCGGCGCCGAGCGCTACATCACCGAGGAACTGAAGCGGTTCGAGGACAAGGTGCTGTCCGCCCGCGAGCGCGCGCTGGCCCGCGAGCGGCAGCTGTACGAGGAGCTGCTGGACGCGCTCAACGCACGCCTCGAGCCGCTCAAGCGCTGCGCCGCGGCCCTGAGCGAACTGGACGTGCTGGCCGCCTTCGCCGAGCGCGCGGTGGCACTGGACTGGACCCGGCCGGAACTGGCGGAGGAACCAGGGATCCGGATCGAGCGCGGACGCCATCCCGTGGTCGAGGCGGTGCGCGACGAGCCGTTCGAACCCAACGACCTGGTGCTCGATCCCGAACGGCGGATGCTGGTCATCACCGGCCCCAACATGGGTGGCAAGAGCACCTACATGCGCCAGAACGCGCTGATCGTGCTGCTCGCCCACATCGGCAGCTTCGTGCCGGCGTCGCGCGCGGTGATCGGCCCGGTGGACCGCATCCTGACCCGCATCGGCGCCGGCGACGACCTGGCGAAGGGCCAGTCGACCTTCATGGTCGAGATGAGCGAGACCAGCTACATCCTGCACCATGCCACGCCGCAGTCGCTGGTGCTGATGGACGAGATCGGCCGCGGCACCTCCACCTACGACGGCCTCGCCCTGGCCGACGCGGTGGCGCGCCACCTGGCCTCGGTCAACCGCAGCTTCACCCTGTTCGCCACCCACTACTTCGAGCTGACCGCACTCGCGGAGCCCGGCAGCGGCATCGCCAACGTGCACCTGGACGCGGTCGAGCACGGCGATGGCCTGGTGTTCATGCACGCGGTGAAGGAAGGCCCCGCCAACCGCAGCTTCGGCCTGCAGGTCGCGGCGCTGGCCGGCCTGCCCAAACCCGTGATCCACAACGCGCGCGCGCGGCTGGCCGAACTGGAGCAGCGCCGGCACGACGCGCCCGTGCCGGCACCGATGTCGCCGGAAAGCCTCGGGCAGCCGCAGCAGTTCAGCCTGTTCACTCCCTCGTCCGCGGCGCTGGAAGCGCTGGCCGCGATCGACCCGGACGAGTTGACGCCGAAGCAGGCGCTGGAAGCGCTGTACCGGCTGAAGTCGCTGCTGTAGGCAGGCGCGAACGCCTCCTCACCAGCCCGTCCTACCCGGCCGCGGCCTCCGCCGCCTGGCCGGCCGCGAGCGCATCGTCACGGGCATTGGCCGCCACCGCCGCCGGACGCGACAGGTGGCGCTGCGCGTATTCGGAAAAAGCCGCGCGCGGCTGGAGCACGCCAGTGCGCATGTAATAGCCGAGGAACGCGGACATGTAGAGGTCGGCGGCAGTGAAATGATCGCCGACGAGGTACGCCTTCCCCGCGACCGCGCCTTCCAGCGTGCGCAGCACGTCGTCCTCGGCGCCGTAGCCGGCGTTCACCGGAGGCGCCAGCGCGCCGGCCAGCTTCGCGGTGAACAGCGCCTCCACCGGGCCGGCGAGGAAGAACAGCCAGCGGTAGTACGGGCCACGTTCCGGCGATCCCGGCGGCGGCGCCAGCCGCTTCTCCGGCACCAGCTCGGCGAGGTAGGCGATGATCGCGGCGTTCTCGGTGACCACGGTGTCGCCATGGCGGATCGCCGGCACCTTGCCCATCGGGTTGACCGCCAGGTACCCGTGCGATTTCATCGGCGCGCCGTAGCCGAGCACGACCTCCTCGTAGGGCAGCCCGGTTTCCTCCAGCATCCAGCGGGTGATGCGTCCCCGCGACATCGGGTTGGTGTAGAAGACCAGTTTCCCGCTCATGTTGCCTCCTCGTGTGGATGGGACGGACGCAGTGTGCGTGCCGGCTGCTGTCAGGATCTGTCAGCAGCGTCGGCACCCGCCGGCGGCTTGCCCAGGCACTGCTCCCGCCAGCGCCGCAGCAGCGCATGCCGCCTCTCGGGGTAGCGGCGCCAGGTGTCCTCCAGCGCGAGCACGCGGTCGGCGCGGAAATGGCGGAAGTCGCAGCGCAGCTCGCACCATGCCGCCAGCAGGCGCACGTCGTCGAAGAAGGCCATGGCGAACGGCCAGACCACGCGTTCGCTGACCCGGCCGTCCGCATCGGAATAGCGCATGCGCACCGCGTGCTCGTCGCGGATCGCATGGCGCAGCACCTGCAGCCACGGCTCCGGTCCGGAGCGCTTCCAGCCGGAGAACAGGCCGCTGGTCTCCACTTCCAGCCGCAACTCCTCCGGGAGCAGGCTGACGATCCGGTCGAGCGCGCTGTCCGCCGCTTCCGCCAGGCCGGGATCCGCGTGCACCGACACCCAGCGCATCCCGAGCACCAGCGCCTCCAGTTCGTCGTTCGAGAACCGCATCGGCGGCAGCAGGAAGCCGGGCCGCAGCCGGTAGCCGACGCCGGGATCGCCGTCGATGCACGCGCCCTGCCCACGCAGGACGGCGATGTCCCGGTACAGGGTGCGCAGGCTGACCCCGAGGCGCGCGGCGAGGTCCTCGCCGCGGACGGGCCTGCGGCGCCGGCGCAGCTCGTCCAGCAGGTGCAGCAGTCGGGTGGCTCTCTGGCTCATCCGGGCAGGGGCGGCGACGGGAACCCGTCCAGCCTAGTGCATCGCGGTGGCGGCATGCCCGCGGTCCTTCCGGGGTATTTAACGCCCGGCGCGCTACAGTGATGTCGACCATCCACGACAACAGGGGGTAGCGATGTCCGCTTCATTGACCGAACAACTCCTGGGGCAGCTCCAGGGCGAGCCGCTGCAACAGATCTCGCGACAGCTTGGCCTCGGCCAGGCCGAAGCACAAAGCGCCATCGGCACCGCCCTGCCGCTGCTGATCGGGGCCCTGGGCCGCAACGCCAGCCAGCCGCAGGGCGCCGAGGCGCTGTACGGTGCCCTGCGCAACGATTTCGCCGGCGCCGGCGACCTCGGCGCCTTGCTCGGCGCCGTGCTCGGCGGCACGCAGTCGCGCCAGACCAATGGCGCGGGCATCCTCGGCCACGTGTTCGGCGGCAGGCAGCCGCAGGCGGAAGCGGCACTCGGCCAGGCCACCGGGCTGGGCAACGACAAGGCCGGCCAGCTGCTCAGGATCCTGGCGCCGATCGTGCTCGCCTTCCTGGCCAAGCAGGTCTTCGGCCAGAAGGCCCAGGCGGGTACTCCCTCGGATCCGACGGCCCAGCTGCTCGGCTCGATCCTCGGCCAGGAACAGCAGCACCTGCGCCAGCAGGGTGGCCTCGGCGGCGGGCTGCTCGGCGCCGTACTCGACCAGGACGGCGACGGCCAGTTCGGCCTGGGCGACCTGCTGAAGATCGGCAGCGGACTGCTCGGCGGCAAGCGTTGAGCATCGGGCGTCCGGCGGTGCGGGCATGCCGCCGGGCGCTTCCACCGTCACACGCCAACCGTGCCGGCGGCAGGCAAGAGCGTTTGCCTATCAAAGCGTTCGAATCATTCGATTTCATCTATCCGCATGCGCGGGCTAAGGTGGCCTCACACGGATCAATGACGGAGGCCTCGCCATGCCAGCCGAAGCGAAATGCCCGTTCCACGCCAATGTCGCCGGCATTGGCACCAGCAACCGCGAGTGGTGGCCCAACCAGCTGCGCCTCGAGCTGCTGGGCCAGCATTCGGAGAAATCCGATCCGCTGGGCAGGGATTTCAATTACCGCGAGGAATTCCGCAAGCTCGACTACGCCGCCCTGAAGGCCGACATCCGCAAGGTCCTGACTGACTCGCAGGACTGGTGGCCGGCCGACTGGGGCAGCTACACCGGCCTGTTCATCCGCCTGGCCTGGCACAGCGCCGGGACCTACCGCGTGGTCGATGGCCGTGGCGGCGCCGGCCGTGGACAGCAGCGCTTCGCCCCGCTCAACAGCTGGCCGGACAACGTCAGCCTCGACAAGGCACGCCGGCTGCTGTGGCCGGTCAAGAAGAAGTACGGCCGGAAGATCTCCTGGGCCGACCTGATGGTGCTGGCCGGCAACGTCGCGCTGGAGGCCTCCGGCTTCCGCACCTTCGGCTTCGGTGCAGGCCGCGAGGACACCTGGGAGCCCGACCTCGACGTCAACTGGGGCGTCGAGAAGGAATGGGTCGCCAGGCACCGTGACCCGGAGATGCTGGCGCGGAACCCGCTCGCGGCCACGGAGATGGGCCTGATCTACGTGAATCCCGAAGGCCCGAACGCCAGCGGCGACCCGCGCTCGGCGGCGGCCGCGATCCGCGCCACCTTCGGCAACATGGGCATGGACGACGAGGAGACGGTCGCCCTGATCGCCGGCGGCCACACCCTGGGCAAGACCCATGGCGCCGGCCCGGCCAGCCACGTCGGCCCCGAGCCGGAGGCGGCCGACATCGGGATGCAGGGCCTGGGCTGGGCCAGCAGCTACGGCAGCGGCAAGGGCGCCGACGCCATCACCTCCGGCCTGGAGGTGGTGTGGTCGCAGACCCCCACGCAGTGGAGCAACAATTTCTTCGAGAACCTGTTCAGGTTCGAATGGGTGCAGGAACGCTCGCCTGCGGGTGCCATCCAGTTCGTCGCGAAGGACGCGCCGGAACTCATCCCGGACCCGTTCGACCCGGACAGGAAGCGCAAGCCGACCATGCTGGTCACCGACCTGACGCTGCGCTTCGACCCGGGATTCGAGAAGATCTCGCGCCGCTTCCTCAACGACCCGCAGGCCTTCGCCGAAGCGTTCGCGCGCGCGTGGTTCAAGCTCACCCACCGCGACATGGGCCCCAAGGCGCGCTACCTCGGCCCTGAAGTGCCGAAGGAAGACCTGATCTGGCAGGACCCGCTGCCGGAACCGGTGCACAACCCAACCGCGGCCGACATCGCCGACGCCAAGGCGAGGATCATCGCCCTGGGCCTGCCCGTGGGCGACCTGGTGACGCTGGCCTGGGCCTCCGCGTCCACCTTCCGGGGCGGCGACAAGCGCGGCGGCACCAACGGCGCGCGCATCCGGCTCGCCCCGCAGCGCGGCTGGGAAGTCAACCGGCGCGCGATCCCTGCGCTCGAAAAGCTGGAGGCACTGCAGCCGCAGTTGAACATGTCGCTGGCCGACCTGATCGTGCTGGCCGGTGGCGTGGCCATCGAGCAGGCGGCCCGGGCCGCGGGCTTCGACGTCGAGGTGCCGTTCTCGCCGGGCCGCGTGGACGCCCGCCAGGACCAGACCGACGTGAAGTCCTTCGGCTGGCTCGAGCCCTGCGCCGACGGCTTCCGCAACTACCTCAAGGGCCCCGCGCCCGTGCAGCCGGAGCACCTGCTGGTGGACAAGGCCCAGCAGCTGACCCTGACCGCGCCGGAGATGACCGTGCTGGTGGGCGGCATGCGCGCGCTCGACGCCAGCTGGGACGGCAGCCGCCACGGCGTGTTCACCGATCGCCCCGGTGCGCTGACCACGGACTACTTCGTCAACCTGCTGGACATGGCCTACGAGTGGAAGCCCGTCACGGAGGAGCGCCAGCTGTACGAGGTGCGCGAGCGCAGGAGCGGCGCGGTGAAGTGGACTGCCACGCGCGTGGACCTGGTGTTCGGTTCGAATGCGGTGCTGCGCGCGCTGTCCGAGGTGTACGCCGCGGACGACGGCGCGGAGAAGTTCGTGAAGGACTTCGTCTCCGCCTGGGTGAAGGTGATGAACCTCGACCGTTTCGACCTGTTGCCGTAAGCGTGCCCGGCGTGAAGCGGACGGGGCAATCCCGGGGGACGGCCCCGTCTTTTTTTGGTTCTTCACCCAAGTCCGGGGAAGGCCGCCCGGATCTTCAGGAAGAAGTAGGCGTCGTCCCGGTAGCCGTAGGCCA
>CALLKI010000078.1 GCA_938008415.1 uncultured Luteimonas sp.
TGTACGGCGTCTTCCACAGCACCGTCGGCAACCTGCCGGTGGCGCCCTTCGGCCGCCAGATGTTGGTGGACAGGCCGGCGCCGTCGCGCATCGGCACCAGTACCGCCATCTCCGCGTCGGCGATGGCGGCCAGCTCCGCGCGCAGCCCCTCCTCGCTGTAGCGGGACAGGTCCTGCGCGCACGCGACCGACGCCACCAGCGCCAGGACCAGCCCCAGGAATGCGGACCGGCGCCGGGCCGGCGTTCGATGCGGTTTCATGTCCACCCTTCTCCCCCTTCGTTCCGGTTCGCGGACGTTCAGTCCGCCAGCCCGCGCAGCAGCTCGTTCACCGAGGTCCTGCCGCGGGTCTTCTCGTCCACCTGCTTGACGATCACGGCGCAGTAGAGCGAATGCGAGCCGTCGGCGGCCGGCAGCGCGCCGGACACGACCACGCTGTACGGCGGCACGTAGCCATAGGTGACCTCGCCGGTCATGCGGTTGTAGATGCGCGTGGACTGGCCGAGGAACACGCCCATGCCGATCACGCTGTGGTGGCCGACCACCACGCCCTCGACGATCTCCGAGCGCGCGCCGATGAAGCAGTGGTCCTCGATGATCGTGGGGCTGGCCTGCAGCGGCTCCAGCACCCCGCCGATGCCGGCGCCGCCGGAGATGTGGCAGTGTTTCCCGACCTGGGCGCAGGAACCGATCGTGGCCCAGGTGTCGACCATGGTGCCCTCGCCCACCCAGGCGCCGATGTTGACGAAGCTGGGCATCAGCACCACGTCCCGGCCGAGGTAGGCGCCGCGACGGACGAGGGCGCCCGGCACCACGCGCACGCCCAGCTTGCGGAACTCGGCCTCGCCGAAGTCGCCGAAACGGGCGGGCACCTTGTCCCAGAACGGGGCCGGCGCGCCATCCATCACCGCCATGTCGTTGACGCGGAAGTACAGCAGCACGGCCTTCTTCAGCCACTCGTTGACCTTCCAGCCGCCCTTGCCGTCCGGCTCCGCGACGCGGAACTCGCCGTTCTCCAAGCCCTCGATCACGCGCTCGACCAGCGGCCGGGTCGAGCCGTCGATCTCGTCGGGCGTCAGCATTGCGCGGCGTTCCCACGCGCTCTCGATCACGAACTTCAGCTCGGCGTGCGGGTCGGCCTTCACCGTCCGCGCCACGCGCGACGGCGCCTTCGCCGGCGCCTTCCTCGCGGTGGACGTCTTCTTCCTGGCGGGGGGCATCACGTTCCTCCTTCGATTCCTGCCTGCAGCGCCTGGCGCAGGGATTCGAGGGCGGCTTCGTCCAGCGCGCGGTCCTCGCGGTCGCTGATCCGGAACACGTCCTCGGCGCGGGCGCCGAAGGTGGCGATTCTCGCATCGTGCACGCGCACGCCCTGCCCGCGCAGCACGTACGCGACGTCGGCCAGCAGGCCGGGGCGGTCCGTGCAGACCAGGCTCATCACCGTGCGGCGGCCGTCGGGCGTGGTGGAAAAATCGATCCGCACCGGGGTGCGGAAATGGCGCAGGTGGCGCGGCTGCGCGCGACGGACGGGACGCACGTCGAGCGAACCCGACAGCACCGTCTGCAGCTTGCGCTCGATCGCAACGATGTCCGGCTTCTGGCGCGGGTCCACCGGCAGCACCTGGAAGGTGTCGAAGATGGTGCCGTCCACGCCGTCCAGCGCGCGCGCCTGGTGGATCGCCAGCCCCATCCGGTCCAGGGCGATGACGATGGCCGCGAACAGGCCGTCGCGGTCCGGTGAATGCACGAACACCTCGAGCGCGTCGTCACCACCGGCGATGCGGCGCAGCTTCACCACCGGGGTGCCGGGGGCCGCGCCGTGCAGCGCGCCGGCCTGCCAGGCGATCTGGTCCGGGCGCGCGCGCAGGAAGGTCGTCTCCGGCAGCCGCGACAGCAGCGCGTCGGCGTCGTCCACGCCCCCGGCGGACAGGATCGCGCGCGCGGCCTCGCGGTTCTCGGCGATGCGCTCGCCCGCCGCCACCGGGTTCTCCAGCCCGCGCCGCAGCGCGTAGCGGGTGGCCGCGTGCAGCTCCGACAGCAGCCGGTCCTTCCACGCGTTCCACAGCTTCGGCGAGGTACCTGCAATGTCGGCGCAGGTCAGCAGGTAGAGGTAGTCGAGCCGTTCGCGGTCGGCCACCTGCACGGCGAAGCGGTGGATCACCTCGGGATCGGAGATGTCCTGCTTCTGCGCGGTCACCGACATCAGCAGGTGATGGCGCACCAGCCACTCGACCAGCGCGGTGTCGGCCTCGCCGAGCCCGTGCGCCTCGCAGAACGCGCGCGCGTCCACCGCGCCCAGCTCGGAATGGTCGCCGCCGCGGCCCTTGGCGATGTCGTGGAACAGGCCCGCGAGCAGCAGCAGTTCCGGCTTGCGCAATCCGGGCCAGACCTCGTGCGCGATCATGAAGCGCTCGTCCGGCACGCCACTGGCGAACGACTCGATGTTGCGCAGCACGGCCAGGGTGTGCTGGTCCACGGTGTAGACGTGGAACAGGTCGAACTGCATGCGCCCCGTGACCCTGGCGAACGCCGGGATCCAGCGCGCCAGCACGCCCAGCCGCGCCATGCGCTCGAGCGTGCGCACCGGCTGCGGCCCGCGCAGCAGCGCCATGAACGCCTCGCGCAGCGCCGGCGGGGCGTCCGTGTACGCGGGCAACATGGGCAGCGACTCCGCCAGCGCACGCGCGGTGGCCGAGTGCAGGCCACGCAACCGGTCGGCATGCCGGGCCCATGCCGAGAACAGCGCGAACACGCGCGCCGGATCGCCGCCCGGCCAGAACGGGTCGCGCGCCAGCAGGTAGCCGCGGCGCTCGGCGAATCCCCCGTCCAGGGGCACGGTCTCGCCCTCGCCCTCGAGGCATTCCTCGAAGCGCTGCAGCAGGCGGTCGTTGATCCGCTGCACCAGCGCGGCGCTGCGGTAGAACTGCTGCATCATCTGCTCGACCGCGAGGTTGTCGGCGTCGCCGCGGTGGCCCAGCCGCGCGGCCAGCGCCTTCTGGTAATCGAAGCGGAGGCGCTCCTCGGCCCTGCCCGCGACCAGGTGCAGGCCGAAGCGCAGCTTCACCAGCAGCCGGCCCTCGCGCTCGAGCGTGGCGTTCTCGTCGATGCCGATCTGGCCCAGCGGCACCAGCGCCTCCAGCCCGCGCACGCCGAAGATGCGCAGCGCCATCCAGCGCAGGGTCTGCAGGTCGCGCAGGCCGCCCGGGCCTTCCTTCAGGTTCGGCTCGAGGTTGTCGGAGGTGTCGCCGAAGCGGGCGTGGCGCCGCGCCTGCTCCTCGCGCTTGGCCCGGAAGAACTCGCGCGGCGGCCACACCTTCGCCGGCGAGATCGCGTCGGCCAGCGCCGCGATCCGGCCGGCATCGGCCACCAGCGGCCGCGCCTCCAGCAGCGCGGTCATCACGGTCACGTCCTTCGCGGCCTGCGTGCACTCGGCGACCGAGCGCACGGCATGGCCGACCGGCAGCCTCGCGTCCCAAAGCAGCGCGAACAGCCGCGACAGCGCCTCGCCGTACTCCGCCTGCACGCCGGATTCGGCCAGCACCAGCAGGTCCACGTCGGAATGCGGGAACAGTTCGCCACGCCCGTAGCCGCCGACCGCGAACAGTGCCAGCGGCGCGCCGGCCGGGATGCAGCGCGACCAGGCCTGGCGCACCAGGTTGTCCACCGCCACCGCGCGCGCCATGGCCAGGCGCAGCGCGTCCTCGCCCGCGTCGAAACGTTGCGTGAGCAGCGCGTCGTGCGCCGCCAGTGCCCCCGAGGCCTTCGCGGCCCACGCGGCGTCGTCGGGGTGGTCGCTGCGTGTCCCGGCGTCGCTGCTGGAGGCACCCGGCGACATGGCGCTCAGCTCACAGGTCGTTGTCGTCGCCCGGCAGCCGGGTCAGGATCTCGACGCCGGTCTCGGTCACCGCCACCGTGTGCTCCCACTGCGCGGACAGCTTGCGGTCCTTGGTGACCACGGTCCAGCCGTCGGGCAGCAGCCGGGTATGCCGGCTGCCCTCGTTGACCATGGGCTCGATGGTGAAAGTCATGCCCGGCTTGAGCACCAGGCCCTCGCCCGGCCGGCCGTAGTGCAGCACCTGCGGGTCCTCGTGGTAGACCCGGCCGATGCCGTGGCCGCAGTACTCGCGCACCACCGAGAAACGCTCGGACTCGACGTAGCTCTGGATGGCGTGGCCGATGTCGCCCAGGGTCGCGCCCGGCTTCACCACGCGGATGCCGCGGAACATGGCCTCGCGCGTGACCTCCACCAGCCGGCGGGCCATGATCGACGGCTTGCCGACGTAGTACATGCGGCTGGTGTCGCCGTGCCAGCCGTCCTTGATGACGGTGACGTCGATGTTCACGATGTCGCCGTCCTTCAGCACCTTGGTGGGGCTGGGGATGCCGTGGCAGATGACGTTGTTGACCGAGATGCAGGTGGCCTTGGGATAGCCCTTGTAGCCGACGTTGGCCGGGATCGCGCCCTGCACGTTGACGATGTGCTCGTGGCAGATCCGGTCCAGCTCCTCGGTCGTCACCCCCGGCTTCACGTGGGGGGCCACGACCTGCAGCACCTCGGCCGCGAGGCGTCCCGCCACGCGCATCTTCTCGATCTCTTCGGGGGTCTTGATGGTGACAGGCATCCCGACATTATGCCCCCAAAGCCCCCCGGGCCGGGACCCGCCCCCGCCTCCCGCCGCGCACGGCACCTGCCCAACCGCGCGGCGCGGGGCGTCACCCCGTGACGCGCAACGCCCACCCCGCGGCCCGGAAATCTCCCGGGACACGCGCATCCTGCGACGGCGCGCACAAATCCGGGCACGCCTTTCCCCCCCACGATCACTGGCACGATTCCTGCTCGTTACATGCTGGCCGGTCTGCCGGCTCCCACCATCGTTCCTCCGGAGCACATCATGAACATCCGCAACACCCTGGCCCTGCTGGCCGCCGTCGCCTTCGCACCGTCGGCCCTGGCCGCGACCGCGGACGCCACGTTCCAGGTCAGCATCAACATCACCAGCACCTGCAGCGTGGCCGCCCAGGACCTGGACTTCGGCTCCCATCCCTCGACCGCGACCAACGTGAACGCCGACGGCGAGCTGGAGATCACCTGCACCCCGGGCACGGACTACACCGTCGCGCTCGATGCCGGCGCCAATGGCGGCGGCGACGTGAACAGCCGCCGGATGACCAACGGCACCGGGTTCGTGCCGTACCAGCTTTACAGCGATCCGGGCCGCACCACGGTGTGGGGGGACGTTTCGGGCACCGTTTCCGGCACCGGGAATGGCGCCGCCCAGACCCTGCCCGTCTACGGCCGGGTGCCCGATGCCAACTTTCCTGCCGGCGCTTACGCTGATCTCGTGACCGTGACGGTCACCTACTGAGCCGGTCCATGCCTGCCCCGCGCCTCCTCCGCCTGCTGCCGGCGGCCGTCCTGCTGATGGCCGCCGCCACTTCGGAGGCGGCCAGCCTGCAGGTCGCGCCGACCCAGGTCCGCGTGCCCGCCGGGCGGGCCGCGGACGGGCTGACCCTGGCGAACAACGGTTCCTCGCCGCTGCAGGCGCAGGTGCGCGCGTACCTGTGGACCCAGCAGGACGGCGAGGACGTCCTCGTCCCCACCCGGGACATCGCGGTCAGTCCGCCGATGGTCGGGCTGGCCGGCGGCGCCACCCAGCTCGTGCGGGTCGTGCGCCTCGGTCCGCCCCCGCAGGACGGGGCAGAGGCCGCCTACCGCATCCTGGTGGACGAACTTCCGCCGGCGGACGACACGGGGCGCAAGCCCGGCCTGAACTTCGTGCTGCAGTACTCGATCCCGGTGTTCCTGGCGCCTGCCGGCGACGGCCCGGTGGAACCCCGCCTGGAAGCACGGATCACGCGCGAGGGCGGCACCGCCACGCTGGAACTGTCGAACCACGGCAACGGCCATGCCCGGATCGCCGACCTCGTGTTCGAACGCGGGGACGGATCCCGCCTGGTCATCGCGCAGGGCCTGGCGGGGTACGTGCTCCCCGGCAGCCACAGGCGCTGGCCGGTCCCGGACGACGCCGCCCCCGGCCAGGCCGGTGCGTTCAAGGCGAGAGTGAACGGTGAGACCGAAGAACGCACGCTGGCCGTCCACCCGCCGCCGCACTGAACCGCTGCTCCCGCTGCTGTGCCTCGTCGCGCTGGCGGGACCCGCGCAGGCGCAGGACCCGCGCATCCCCGGCGGCGGCGATCCGGCGCCGGCGGATACCGCGCGTGACGAAATCCTGTTCCTCGAGACCTTCCTCAACCAGCAGCGCCATCCCGACCTCGTGCCGTTCCGGCGCCGCGACGGGCTGTTCATCGTCTCGGCGGCAGATCTGCGGAAGCTGGGCTTCGCGCTCGGCGACGATGCCGGCACCGGGATCGTGCTCAATGCCCTGCCGGGCGTTTCCCTGCGCTACGACGGGCCGATGCAGCGGCTGTGGATCGACGCGCCGCTGTCGCTGCTGTCGCTGCCCATGACCAGGATCGGGCCGGGGCAGGTGGAAGCCGCCGTGTCCCGCTCCTCGCCCGGACTGGTGTTCGATTACGACCTGTACGCCAGCCACTCCCGCGGCGGCGGCCAGGCCAGCCTGGCCAGCCGGGTGCGCGCGTTCGGCCCTGGCCGCGGCGTGTTCGAGAACAGCATGATGAACCGTGCCATCCGCGACCACGGTGGCACCTGGCGCATGGACAGCGTGCGGCTGGATACCAGCGTGCGCTGGTCGTTCCCCGGATCCGCCGTCAGCCTGGTCGCCGGGGATGCCTACACCGGGTTCCTCGACTGGACGCGGCCGGTGCGCTTCGGCGGCCTGCAGGTCGGCCGCAATTTCGCGCTCCAGCCCTACCGCGTCACCTCGCCGCTGCCGGCGTTCCTGGGCGAGGCGGTCGTGCCCTCGACCGTGGAGCTGTACGTCAACGGCGTGCGCCAGGCCGCGCAGGAGGTGCCCGTCGGACCGTTCGAACTGACCACCGTGCCCGGCATCACCGGGACGGGGATGGCGCACATCGTGGTCACCGACGCGTTCGGGCGCGTGCGCACGCTCGACTTCCCGTTCTATTCCACTTCGCGGCTGCTGGCACGCGGGCTCGGCGACTGGTCGGTCAGCGTCGGCCGGGTCCGCGAGGACTACGGCCTGCGCTCGTTCTCCTACGCGCACGGCACGGTCGCCAGCGCCAGCCTGCGCTACGGCATGAGCGACCGCTTCACCGCCGAGGCGCACGCCGAGACCGGCGACGGGCTGGCGATGGCCGGCGCCGGCGGTGCCTGGCTGGCCGGACGTGCCGGCGTGGTGTCTGGCGCCTACGCGCGCAGCAGGCTCGACACCGCCCGCGGCTCGCAATCCGCCTTCTCCTACGACTGGACCGGCGGCCCGTTCCACGTCTCGTTCGAGCGCCGGCGCACCCACGGCGATTTCCGCGACATCGCCTCACTGAACGGGCCGCAGCCGCCGCGCGCCAGCGACCGGTTCCTGTTCGGCTGGGCCACCGGCGCGCTCGGCAGCTTCAGCCTGAGCCACGTGCGCCTGGAGCAGGCCGGGCCGGACGGTACCCGCTCGCGTTTCGCCGGCCTGTTCTGGATGCGCCGCTTCCGCGGCTGGTCGATGCACGCCTCGTGGAACCGCGACCTCGAAGGCGGTGCGGACAGCCTGTATCTCGGCGCGATGGTCCCGCTCGGCGACTCCCGCCATCTTTCCGCCTCGTGGCAGCGCAACGGCGAGCGCGACGGCTTCGTGCTCGACGCCGTGCGCCCGCTCCCGGGCGACGGTGGCCACGGCTGGCGCGCGCAACTGCGCGGCGGCGCCCTTTCGGGCGGCCTGCTCGAAGGTTCCTGGATGGACGAACGTGGCAGGCTGGTGATCGGCGCCGCCGACCAGGGTGGCGGCAGCCGGGGCTACGCGCAGCTCGACGGCAGCGTGGTCCTGATGGGCGGCCACCTGTTCCCCGGCCGGAAGATCCACGACGCCTTCGCCGTGGTCTCGACCGGCGGCGTCCCCGGGGTGCCGGTCAAGCTCGAGAACCGGCCCATCGGCCGCAGCGGCGCCAGCGGGATGCTGCTGGTGACCGGGCTGAACTCGTGGCAGCGCAACCGGATCGCGATCGACCCGATGGACCTGCCCGCCGACCTGCGCGTGGACCGGACCGAACAGCTGGTGACCCCGGCGGACCGGTCCGGCGTCCTGGTGCGGTTCGCGATCACGCCGGTGCGCGCGGCCGTGGTGGTGCTGCACGATGCCGCGGGCCGGCCGCTGCCCCCGGGCAGCCGGGTCCTCGCCACGGGCACGGAGGAAGCCACGTTCGTCGGCTACGACGGCGAGGCCTACCTCGAGGGGCTGGAAGCGCGCGCCACCCTCCGCGCGCTCACCCCCGACGGCGCCTGCACCGCCGCCATCGACTACCCTGACCACGCCGCCGGCACGATCCCGCGGATCGGGCCGGTCGCCTGCCTTCCGGAGGATCGCTGATGCGCAGGATCGCCACGGCGGGAAGCCTCGCCCTGCTGGCCATGATGTTCCTTCTGCATCCCGGTCAGGCCCGGGCCGCAACCAGTTGCAGCGCGTCGGTCGGCGGGATCAGCTTCGGCACGGTGGATCCATCCGGCACGACCGACGTGTCGGCGGTGGTGACGCTGTCCTGCGATTCTTCGGGGCTCCAGGCCCTGGGGACCGTGTACGTCAACGCCTGCCTGCTCCTCGGCACCGGCTCGGGAGGCTCCTCCCTGTCGCCCCGCACACTGCGCAACGGCTTCGGCGACACGATCGAATACAACGTCTACCGTGGATCGGGCTATGTGAACGTCTGGGGGAATACCCCGGCGACATGGCTGCCGCTCCAGCTGAGCATCCCCGTGATCCTCCTAGGCGGCAGCGGATCCACCAGCGCGACCGTGCAGGCCCGGATCCCGTCGCAACCCGGACTGGCCGCCGGCACCTATTCCAGCAGTTTCGATGGCATCCACACCGAGCTGCGCTACCGCTACGACGAACCTCTCGTGCTGATCGGAAGCAGCATGCCTGCCAGTTGCGAGTCGGGAGGGGATGGTGGCGCGACCGGCATCCCCTTCGCGATGTTCACGGTCACCGCCAGCGTCGCCGACCAGTGCGTGATCTCCACCGCCACCGACCTCGACTTCGGCACCGTGCCCGGCCTGATCTCCGCACCCATCGACCAGACCTCCAGCGTCACCCTCGCCTGCACCCGGCGCACGCCCTGGCACCTGGCCCTGGACGACGGGCAGAACGCGGCCGGCGGCGTGCGCCGGATGCGGCTGGGCAGCTCCTCCAGCCACGTGGCCTACGAGCTCTACCGCGACCCGGGCCGGACCCAGCGCTGGGGCGGGGCCATCGGCGCCGACACCGCCGCCGGGACCGGCGAAGGCACTCCCCAGACGGTCACCGTGTACGGCCGCGTCCCGGCCCCGCAGGCGGTGCCGGCCGGCCAGTACCAGGACGTGGTCCGGGTGACCATCACCTACTGACCGGCCGGGGCGGTTTGCCGCCAAGTGCCGGATCCGGCTACAATTCCGCGATTCCCGCGGCCGTCCCACGGCCCGGGGAGCGTCCACGGCGGACGTCACCGCCGAATACACACCCGCCGCAACGGCCCGTGCCGGGGTGCCCCGCGAGGGGTTCGGACACGGAGGCGGCGGGGAGGCCCAACCCCGGAACCACGCGTCCCGCCACGGCGGGCCGCACCGCCCTTTCCCCATCCGCGGGCGGCCGGTTCCACAACCCAGGAGCACATCCCATGCCCCAGATCACCATGCGCCAGATGCTGGAAGCCGGCGTGCACTTCGGCCACCAGACCCGCTACTGGAACCCGAAGATGGCGCCCTACATCTTCGGCGCCCGCGGCAAGATCCACATCATCAACCTCGAGAAGACGGTTCCGCTGTTCAACGACGCGATGAACTTCATCTCGAGGGTCGCCCAGAAGCGCGGCATCATCCTGTTCGTCGGCACCAAGCGCAGCGCGCGCGAGGCGGTGAAGGAGGAGGCCGAGCGCTGCGGCATGCCGTACATGACCCAGCGCTGGCTGGGCGGCACCCTGACCAACTTCCGCACGGTCAAGCAGTCGGTCGCGCGCCTGAAGGAACTGGAGGCCGCCGAGACCGACGGCACCTTCGACCGCCTGGTCAAGCACGAGGTGCTGGCCCTGCGCCGCGAGCGCGAGAAGCTGGAAGCCTCGCTGGGCGGCATCAAGGAGCTCAACCGCCTGCCTGACGCGCTGTTCGTGATCGACATCGGCCACGAGAACATCGCGGTGCAGGAAGCCCGCAAGCTCGGCATCCCGGTCGTCGCCGTGGTCGACACCAACTACGACCCGAGCCTGGTCGACTACCCGATCCCGGGCAACGACGACGCGATCCGCGCCGTGCAGCTGTATGCCCGCGCCGCCGCCGACGCGGTGCTGGAGGGCAAGGCCGCCGCACCGAGCGCCGCCAGCGTCCGCGAGGAGGAGTTCGTCGAGGCCGACAAGCCCGCCCGCCGCTCCACCCGCAAGTCCGCGAAGAAGTCCGAGGACGAGGCCGAGGCCGCCCCGGCCGAATAAGCGCCGGGACCCCGTCCCGCCGCGCGCTTCGCGCGGCGGGCCCGTCCCGGCGGGAGCCGGGCGGACGCGCGGCCGCTTCCCGGAAACGGTCCAGCGCGCACCGCGCACGGCACGCTCCTCCACCCCCCGATTCCCTGTCACGAGGTCCCCATGGAAATCACCGCATCCCTGGTCAAGGAACTGCGCGAGCGCACCGGCGCCGGCATGATGGAGTGCAAGAAGGCGCTCGCCGAGAACGGCGGCAACCTTGACGCCGCCGCCGAGGCGCTGCGCAAGGCCGGTCTGGCCAAGGCCGACAAGAAGGCCGGCCGCGTCGCCGCGGAAGGCCGCATCGCCGCCGCCCAGGAGGCCGGCAAGGCGGTCCTGGTCGAGGTCAACGCCGAGACCGACTTCGTCGCCAAGGACAGCAACTTCGTCCAGTTCAGCGAAGCCGTGGCCAAGGCCGCGCTCGGCGTGTCCGACGTCGAGGCGCTGAAGACCGCGAAGCTGCCGACCGGCGAGACCGTCGAGGAGGCCCGCGCCGCCGTGGTCGCCAAGGTCGGCGAGAACGTGCAGGTCCGCCGCATGGTCCGCATCGACAGCGACAACCACATCGCCGCCTACATCCATGGCAACCGCATCGGCGTGCTGCTCGAGCTCAAGGGCGGCGACGCCGAGCTGGCCCGCGGCCTGGCCATGCACGTGGCCGCGATGAACCCGCCGTACAACAGGCAGAGCGACGTGCCCGCCGAGTTCATCGCCAAGGAGAAGGAGATCGAGATGGCCAAGCTGTCCGAGAAGGACAGGGCCAAGCCGGCCGAGATCCTGGAGAAGATCATCGGCGGCAAGATCAACAAGATCATCAACGAGGTCAGCCTGTACGGCCAGCCCTACGTGCTGGACACCGACAGGACCGTCGAGGCCGTGCTCAAGGCCGCCGGCGCCGAGGTGGTCGGCTTCCAGCGCCTGGCCGTGGGCGAAGGCATCGAGAAGAAGGAAGACGACTTCGCCGCCGAAGTGATGAAGCAGGCCGGCCTGGCCTGATTCCCAGGCGGCATGGCACCCGGGAAAAGGCCGCGGCGACCCCGCGGCCTTTTCTTCAGGCGCGTCCGCCCCCGTTCACTGACAATCCACTTCCCCACCCGCTAGAATTTCCATGTCCGACCGCCCGGAGCCTCCCATGTCGCAACTCGCCTATCGCCGCGTCCTGTTGAAGCTTTCCGGCGAGGCGTTGATGGGCGACGAGGACTACGGCATCGACCCCAAGGTCATCGGCCGGCTGGCCCGCGAGGTGATCGAGGCCCAGCAGGCCGGCGCCGAGATCGGCATGGTGATCGGCGGCGGCAACATCTTCCGCGGCGCCGGACTGGCCGCCAGCGGCATGGACCGCGTCACCGGCGACCAGATGGGCATGCTCGCCACCGTGATCAACGCGCTGGCGATGCAGGACGCGCTGGAGAAGCTCGGCGCCCGCGTGCGGGTGATGAGCGCGATCAAGATCAACGACGTCTGCGAGGACTACATCCGCCGGCGCGCCATACGCCACCTCGAGAAGGGCCGGATCTGCATCTTCGCCGCCGGCACGGGCAACCCGTTCTTCACCACCGACTCGGGCGCCGCGCTGCGCGCGATCGAGATCGGCGCCGACCTGCTGCTCAAGGCCACCAAGGTCGACGGCGTGTACGACAAGGACCCGAAGAAGCACCCGGACGCCAGGCGCTTCGACAGCCTGACCTACGACGAGGTCATCTCCCGCGACCTGCAGGTCATGGATACCGCTGCGTTCGCACTGTGCCGCGATAGCGACCTGCCGCTGCGCATCTTCGACATGTCGCAGCCTGGCGTGCTGCTGCGCATCCTCAGGGGCGAGCCGATCGGCACCCTGGTCCACGGCCGCGGCCCCGGGTACTGAGCCCGCCCCCTCTCCGGTTCCCGTGGATCGCGGTCCCGGCGCGCCCGGCCGCGGCGGGGCGGCCACCGTCCGTGCCCCGCTCCCCCTATAATCCCGCGGTTACGCAATCGAACACATGGAGCCGACCATGCTCAACGAGATCAAGAAGGACGCCCAGGCGCGCATGGCCAAGAGCATCGAGGCCCTGCGCCACAACCTGGTGAAGATCCGCACCGGTCGCGCCTCCAGCGGGCTGGTGGACACCATCAAGGTGCAGGCCTATGGCAGCGAGGTTCCCCTGTCCCAGGTCGCCACGGTCTCCGTTTCCGACGCCCGGTCCCTGGTCATCACCCCCTGGGACAAGTCGCTGGTCGGCGCGGTGGAGAAGGCCATCCTGACCTCGGACCTCGGCCTGACCCCGAACACCGCGGGGACCACGATCCGGCTCAATCTGCCCCCGCTGACCGAGGAACGCCGCAAGGAACTGGCCAAGCTGGTGCACGCCGAGGGCGAGGAGGCGAAGGTCGCGATCCGCAACATCCGCCGCGACGCCAACCAGAAGGTCAAGGAGCTGCTGAAGGAAAAGGCGATCTCCGAGGACGACGAGCGCCGCGCCGAGGACGAGATCCAGAAGCTCACCGACAAGGCGATCAAGGACGTCGACGAGGTGGTCAAGGCCAAGGAACAGGAGCTGATGTCGGTCTGACCCGTGCCGGTCCGGCCGGGATCGGGTCCGTACGGGCCGGTCGCGAAGGAGGCGATGCCATTGACTGATGCCGCCGACACCCGGGAGTCCGCTGTCCCGAATCCCCCCGCCGTGGGGGCCGGCAAGGTGCCGCGGCATCTGGCCATCATCATGGACGGCAACGGCCGCTGGGCGGCCAGGCGCAGGCGCCCGCGCATGATCGGCCACCGCGCCGGCGCGCGCGCGGTCAACGTGTGCATCGACTTCTGCCTCGAGCGGGGCATCGCCGCGCTCACCCTGTTCGCGTTCTCCAGCGAGAACTGGGGCAGGCCCAGGGAGGAGGTCGAGGCGCTGATGAAGCTGTTCATGAACGCGCTCGAGCGCGAGGTGGACGAGCTGCACCGCCGCGGCGTGCGCATCCGCTTCATCGGCGACCGTTCGCGCTTCGAGGCGCCGATCCGCGAGCGCATGGCCCAGGCCGAAGCGCAGACCGCCGGCAACGGCCGACTGTCGCTCAACATCGCCGCCAGCTACGGCGGGCGCCAGGACATCGCCATGGCCGCGCGCTCGCTGGCCGAGGACGTGGCTGCGGGGCGGCTGCGCCCGGAGGACATCGACGAGGCCCTGTTCGGCACGCGCGTGGCGCTGGCCGACCTGCCGGCGCCGGACCTGTTCATCCGCACCGGCGGCGACATGCGCATCAGCAATTTCCTGCTGTGGCAGCTCGCCTACACCGAGCTGTGGTTCACCGAGACGCTCTGGCCCGAGCTGGACGCAGCCACGCTCGAGGCGGCGCTGCAGGCCTATGCCTCGCGCGAGCGCCGGTTCGGTCTGACCAGCGACCAGATCGCCCACCTGCGTGCCCGGGCACCCGTGGAGGCAGCCACATGACACGTACCCGAGTGCTCGCCGCGCTGGCGATGGCCCCGTTCGCGATCGCCGCCGTGCTGCTGCTGCCGACGCCCTGGCTGGTCGCGGTGGCCGCCGTGGTCCTGCTTGGCGCACTGTGGGAGTGGCTGCGGCTGGTGGGCATCGAGGACACCCTGTCGCGGATGGTGCTGCTCGTGGCCAACCTGCTGGTGATGGCGGCGCTGGTGTGGGCCTCGCCCGGCGGCGGCGGCTCGCTGGTGCTGTTCAAGCTCGCCAGCGTGCTCGGCGTGGTCTGGTGGCTGCTGGCCATGCTGTGGCTGATGCACCCGGCCTTCGCCGCGGGCCACGACGCGCGCGCGCGGGTGCTCAAGCTGGCCGCGGGCACGCTGGCCGTGGTGCCGGCATGGTGCGCACTCGCCCTGGTCCATGCCGGCGACCAGGTTGCCGGCCCGGCCCGGCTGGTCCCGGAAGGACACGTCTGGCTGCTGGTCGCGCTGCTGGTCGTCTGGGCGGCCGACAGCGGCGCCTACTTCGCCGGCAGGCGCTTCGGCCGCCGCAGGCTGGCGCCGGTGATCAGTCCGAACAAGACGGTCGAGGGCGCGATCGGCGGGCTCGCCGCGGGCGTCCTGGTCGCGGTGCTGGCCGCGCCGCTTGCCGGCGCGTCGCTGCGCGAGCTGCCGCTGGTCGCGCTGGTCGCGCTGCTCACCGCGATGTTCTCCATCGTCGGCGACCTGCTCGAAAGCCTGCTCAAGCGGCACGCCGGCGCAAAGGATTCCGGCACGCTGATCCCCGGCCACGGGGGCCTGCTCGACCGCGTGGACAGCCTGCTCGCGGCGCTGCCGGTATTCGCGGTCGGCAAGATCTGGCTCGGGTTCTGATGCAGTCGGTCGCGGTCCTCGGTGCCACCGGTTCGATCGGCGCCTCGGCGCTGGACGTGATCGCGCGCCATCCTGACCGGCTGCGCGTCACCGCGCTGTGCGCGGGCCGGAACGTGGACGCGCTGGTCGAACTGTGCGTGCGCCACCGCCCGGCCGACGCCGTGATCGCCGACGAGTCGCGCTACGCCGAGCTGCGCGAGCGGCTGCGCGACGCGGGCCTGGCCACCCGTGCCCACGCCGGTGCAGCCGCGGTCGAGGAGATCGCCGCGCGCGGGGACATCGACACGGTGGTCGCCGCGATCGTCGGCGCCGCGGGCCTGGATTCCACCCTCGCCGCGGTGCGCGCGGGCAAGCGCGTGCTGCTGGCCAACAAGGAATCGCTGGTGCTCGCGGGCGAGCTGATGATCGAGGCCGCGCGGCAGGCCGGGGCCCGCATCGTGCCCGTGGACAGCGAGCACAACGCGGTGTTCCAGTGCCTGTACGGCAACGACGCCCGCGACCGCGGCGTGCACAGGATCGCGCTCACCGCCTCGGGCGGCCCGTTCCGCGGCTGCACCCGGGCGCAACTGCGCGACGTGACCCCCGAACAGGCCATCGCCCACCCGAAGTGGTCCATGGGGCCGAAGATCTCGGTGGACTCGGCCACGCTGATGAACAAGGGGCTCGAGCTGATCGAGGCCCGCCACCTGTTCGGCCTGCCCGGTGACCGCCTGGACGTGCTGGTGCACCCGCAGAGCGTGGTGCACTCGATGGTCCAGTTCGTGGACGGCTCGATGCTGGCCCAGCTCGGCCGGCCGGACATGCGCACCGCGCTGGCGGTCGGCTTCGGCTGGCCCGAGCGCATCGAATCGGGCGTCGGGCCGCTGGACCTGCTGGCCCTCGGCCGGCTCGACTTCGAACCACCGGACCTGGAGGCCTTCCCCTGCCTGCGCCTGGCCCGTGAGGCGATGGACGCGGGCGGTACCGCCCCGGCGCTGCTGAACGCCGCCAACGAGATCGCCGTTTCAGGCTTTCTTCAGGGCCGGATCGGTTTCCTGTCCATCCCCGCGCTCGTCGAAAGGACGCTCGCGGACCTCCCGACCCTGCCCGCGGACTCGCTGGCGGTCCTGCGCGAAGCCGACGCGCAGGCCCGGCGCCACGCGGAGCGTATGATTTCCTCCGGCGCGCTGCGATGAGCCGACACCATGACTGAATTCCTTGGCTCGTTGTGGTGGCTGGTGGTCAGCCTCGGCATCCTCGTGACCTTCCACGAGTTCGGCCACTACTGGGTCGCGCGCCGCTGCGGCGTGCGCGTGCTCCGGTTCTCGGTCGGGTTCGGCGGCGCGCTGTGGTCGCGCTTCGCGAAGGACGGCACCGAGTACCGCATCGCCGCGATCCCGCTGGGCGGCTACGTGAAGATGCTGGACGAGCGCGAGGCCGACGTGCCGCCGGGACAGGCGCACCTGGCTTTCAACCGCCAGCCGGTATGGAAGCGGATCGCCATCGTCGCCGCCGGGCCCGTCGCCAACCTCGTGCTCTGCCTCGGCCTGCTGTGGGCGATGTTCGTCGTCGGCCGGCCGGACTACGCCGCCGTCGTCGGCCGCGCGGACGGCATCGCCGCCGAGGCGGGCCTGCGCCCCGGCGACGAGGTGCTCGCCGCCGACGGCCGCGCCACGCCCACCTGGACCGAGCTGCACATGGCGCTGCTGGCGCCCGCGCTCGACCGCCGCGACGTGCCGCTGCGCGTGCGCGGCCGCGACGGCGGCGAGCGCGACGTGGTCCTGCCCCTGTCCCGGCTGCCCGAGGGCTTCGACCAGCGCCAGTTCGCCTCGGCCATCGGCCTGCTCCCGCGCCACCTGCGCCTGCCTGCCCTGGTCGGGCGCGTCGAGCCGGACAGTGCGGCCTGGGGCCTGCTCGCCGAGGGCGACCTGATCACCGCCATCGACGGCCGCCCGGTGGACGGATTCGACGCGATCGCCCCCCTCGTGCAGGAAGTGGGCGGAAACGGCGGCACCGCGATGGTGGAAGTGCTGCGCGACGGCGAGCGGCTGGCGCTCGAGGTCACCCCCCGCCTCATCCCCCGCCCCGACGGCAACGGCGAGTACTGGGCGCTCGGCATCGCCGCGCCGCGCAACGTCGAACTGCCGCCGAAGGACGCCATCCAGAAGTACGGTCCCCTCGACGCGGTCCCGGCCGCGGTCCGGGAGATGGGGCACCTCACCGGCCAGCTGGCGGGCATGGTCGGGCGCGCGTTCACCGGCAAGGTCGCGCTCGAGAACACCGTGTCAGGACCGATCACGATCGCGCGCGCGGCCAACCTCTACGCCCGGCAGGGACTGGCATGGTACCTGTCCCTGCTGGCCCTGCTGTCGCTGAGCATCGCCATCCTCAATCTGCTCCCGATCCCGCTCTTGGATGGGGGTCACCTGTTGTATTACCTTATCGAGTTGGTCAAGGGCAGCCCGTTAAGCGAACGTGCGATGCTTGCCGGGCAGTATGTCGGCCTGGCGCTGCTGGCATGCCTCATGGGCCTGGCCTTCTACAACGACATCCTCCATCTGGTGCACTGATGCCTGCCCTTGACCTTGCTGCCGCGCCCGTGGTGGTCAAACCAGAAATCCCGGATCCGATTCGATGACGCGTACATCCGCCCGACGCAGCACGCTCGCCCTTGCCCTGGCCATGGCCCTCCCGGTCCCGGCCTGGGCCCAGACGGCCGGCATGGAACCGCCGGCAGCCCCGGCGGACGATTACCGCTTCACCGTGTCCGACATCCGCGTCGACGGGTTGCAGAGGATCGGCGCCGGCACCGTGTTCACCTACCTGCCGATCGAGCGCGGCGACACCGTCGACCGCGCCCGCATCGGCGAGGCGATCCGCCGGCTGTACCAGACCGGGTTCTTCGAGGACATCCACGTCGCGCGCCAGGGCGACATCCTGGTCATCGTGGTCACCGAGCGACCGGCGATCAACAAGCTGGCCATCACCGGCAACAAGGACATCAAGACCGAGGACCTGCTCAAGGGCCTGCGCGACATCGGCCTGGCCGAGGGCGAGACCTTCGACCGCCTGGCGCTGGACCGGGTCACCCAGGAGCTGGCCCGGCAGTACAACAACCGCGGCAAGTACAACGTGTCGATCACGCCGACCGTGTCGCGGCTGGACCGCAACCGCGTCGACGTCACCATCGCCATCGAGGAAGGCAAGGCGGCCAAGATCCGCCACATCAACCTGATCGGCAACGACACCTTCGACCAGGAGGACATCACCGACTCGTGGGAGTCGGCCGAGACCAACTGGCTGAGCTGGTACCGCCGCGACGACCAGTACTCGAAGGAAAAGCTGTCCGGCGACCTCGAGAAGCTGCACAACTGGTACCTGGACCGCGGCTACATCGACTTCAGCATCGACAGCACGCAGGTGTCGATCAGCCCCGACAAGCGCGACATGTACATCACCGCCGGCATCACCGAGGGCGAGGTGTACAAGGTCTCGTCGGTCGAACTGACCGGCGACACCGTGCTGCCGAAGGAGGACATGGAGCGGCTGGTCCTGATCAAGCCGGACCAGGTGTTCTCGCGCGCCCTGCTCGAATACACCTCCGACTCGATCGTCGCCACGCTCAGCAACATCGGCTACGCCTTCGCCCAGGTGAACCCGATCCCCGAGGTCGACCGCGCCAACCGCACGGTCTCGATCAGGCTGCACGTCGTCCCCGGGCCGCGGGTCAACGTGCGCCGCATCGTGTTCAAGGGCAACAACCGCACCTCCGACGAGGTCCTGCGCCGCGAGATGCGCCAGTTCGAGGGCGCGTGGTACTCGCAGGCCGCGATCGACCGCTCCAAGGTCCGCCTGCAGCGCCTGGGCTACTTCGAGTCGGGCAGCGTCAACATCGAGACCCAGCCGGTCCCGGGGAGCCACGACGAGGTCGACCTCGTCGTCAACGTCAAGGAGACCACCTCCGGCACCTTCATGTTCGGCCTCGGCTACTCGCAGCTGACCGGCATGACCACCTCCATCCAGCTGTCCCAGGCCAACTTCCTCGGCACCGGCAACCGCATCTCGATCGAGGCCCAGCGGAACGTGTACCTGCAACGCTACACGTTCTCGTACATGAACCCGTACTTCACCGACGAGGGCATGCAGCTGGGCTACAACATCTGGTGGCGCGAGTTCGACAACAGGGAGTTCAACACGGCCTCGTTCTCGACCACCAGCGCCGCGTTCCAGACCATCCTCGGCCTGCCGATCACCGAGACCGACACCGTGTCGGCCCTGTTCGGCATCGACCGCAACCAGATCTACGCCTACCGCGGCTCCACCCCGGAGTCGATCGTCGACTACATCGACGCCTTCGGTTCGCGCACCTTCCACGCGTGGCGCGCCGAGCTGGCCTGGGCGCGCGACTCGCGCAACGACTTCCTGCAGCCCACCTACGGCACGTTCCAGCGCGTGTCGCTGGAGGTCACCCTGCCGGGCTCGACCGCGGAGTACTACAAGCTCAACTACGAGTTCTCGAAGTACTGGCCGCTCAACCGCTACCTGGTGCTCAACACCCGCTTCGAGATCGGCTACGGCGACAGCTACGGCGATGACCTGACCAGGGTGATCTGCACGAGGCTCCCCGGCCAGCCCCTGCCGCCCCCGGGCACGCCCCCGGGCACTGCCGCCGACCAGGCACCCGTGGGCGGGGACAGCCCGTGCGCGCCGGGCAGCATCGCCTCGCGCACCCTCGTCGCCACCGGCCTGCCGTTCTTCGAGAACTTCTACGCCGGCGGCGCCCGCTCGGTGCGCGGTTTCCGCGACAACACGCTCGGCCCGCGCGAGGCCGCGCTCAACAGCACCTGGATGCAGCCGATCGGCGGCGCGCTCAAGACCGTCGGCTCGCTGGAGATGTTCTTCCCGCAGCTGATCAAGTCCCCGGCCGCGCGCCTGTCCGCCTTCGTCGACGTCGGCAACGTCTACAAGGACCTGGACGCGTTCGAGGCCAGCGACCTGCGCGCCTCGGCCGGCGTGGCGCTGATGTGGCGCGCCCCGGTCGGCCCGATCTCGATCAGCTACGCGATCCCGGTCCGGATGAAGCGCAGCATCTACAACGACGCCGGCCAGCTGCTGTTCCAGGGCGACGAGACGGAGCGGTTGCAGTTCACCTTCGGTGGCGCGTTCTGACGACGCCGGGCTGGCCATGCCGGACGAACAGAACATCCACACCGCATCCGGGCTCGCCGGCCGCTTCGGGCTGCAGTTGCGCGGCGACGGCGGGACCGTGGTCCGCGGCGTGGCCACGCTCGCCAACGCCGGCCCCAGGGACCTCGCCTTCCTCGCCAACCCGCGCTACCGCGGCCAGCTCGCGGTCACGCGCGCCGGGGTGGTGGTCATGCGCGAGGCCGATGCCGAAGGCTTCCAGGGGACCGCGCTGATCGCGCGCGACCCTTACGCGGCCTACGCGAAGATCGCGGCGCTGTTCGAGAAGAAGCCCGTGCACCCGCCGGGCATCCATCCCACCGCCTACATCCACCCGGACGCCCGGGTCGATCCCGCCGCCAGCATCGGCGCCTTCGTCAGCATCGGTCCCGGCAGCCGCGTCGGCGCGCGCTCGCGGATCGGCGACGGCTGCGTGATCGGCGAGGACTGCGCCGTCGGCGAGGACTGCGAACTGGTCGCCCGCGTCACCCTCGTGCGGCGGGTGCGCCTCGGCGACCGCGTGCTGGTTCACCCCGGCGCGGTGCTCGGCGCGGACGGCTTCGGCCTCGCCCTCGACCGTCCCGCCGAAGGCGAGCCGCACTGGATCAAGGTGCCGCAGCTCGGCGGGGTCGTGGTCGGCGACGACTGCGAGATCGGTGCCAACACCACGATCGACCGCGGCGCGATCGACGACACCGTGCTCGAGCACGACGTGCGCCTCGACAACCAGATCCAGGTCGGGCACAACGTCCGCATCGGCGCGCACACGGCCATCGCCGGCTGCACCGCGATCGCCGGCAGCGCGCGGATCGGACGCTACTGCCTGATCGGCGGGGCCGTCGGCATCGTCGGCCACATCGAGATCTGCGACCGGGTGACGGTCACCGCGATGAGCCTGGTCACCGGCTCGATCCGGGAGCCGGGGGAGTATTCTTCCGGCACGCCGCTGATGGAAAATCGCGAATGGCGCAGGAACGCCGCCCGCTTCCGGCACCTGGATGCCCTGGCGAGGAAGGTCGCCGCGCGAGACAAGAAGGAAGGAGAGGAATGAGCCAGGCACTGACCCTGCCGATCGGCATCGATGGCATCCGGGAGCTGCTCCCGCACCGCTACCCGTTCCTGCTGGTGGACCGGGTGGTCGAGTTCGAACCCGGCAAGCGCGTGCTGTGCATCAAGAACGTGACCGTCAACGAGCCGTTCTTCCAGGGGCACTTCCCCGACCACCCGGTGATGCCCGGCGTGCTGGTAATCGAGGCGCTGGCCCAGGCCGGCGGCATCCTCACCAACCTCACCCGCGGCGGCCGTGACATGGAGGCGACCTCCTACCTGGTGAAGGTGGACGGCGCCCGCTTCTCGTCCATGGTCGTGCCCGGCGACCGCCTCGAGCTGGAAGTCACGCTCACCCGCGTGATCCGCAACATGTCGATGTTCTCGGGCGTGGCCCGCGTGGACGGCCGCCAGGTCGCCTGCGCCGACATCGTCTGCGCCGAAGCCAGGAGCTGACGACCATGGCGCCGCAGATCCACCCCACCGCGGTCGTCGACCCGGGCGCGCGACTCGGCGAGGGCGTGAGGGTCGGCGCCTTCACCTGGATCGGCCCCGAGGTGGAGATCGGCGACGGCACCACGGTCGGCCCGCACTGCCTCATCGGCGGCCCGACCCGCATCGGCCGCGACAACCGCATCCACGGCCACGCCGCGATCGGCGGCGACCCGCAGGACAAGAAGTACCAGGGTGAACGCGTCGAGCTGGAGATCGGCGACCGCAACGTGATCCGCGAGTTCGTCACCATCAACCGCGGCACCGGCACCGGCGGCGGCATCACCCGGATCGGCAGCGACAACTGGTTCCTCGCCTACACGCACGTCGCCCACGACTGCATCGTAGGCAACCACTGCGTGTTCTCGAACAACGCCACCCTCGCCGGCCACGTCGAGGTCGGCGACCACGTCATCCTCAGCGGCTTCGCCGGCGTGCACCAGTTCTGCCGGATCGGCAACCACGCGTTCATCGGCATGGGCGCGCTCGTCAACGGCGACGTGCCTCCGTTCGTGATGGTCGCGCAGGATGGCTACGGCCGCCCGCGCGGGATCAACGCCGAGGGCCTGCGGCGCCGCGGCTTCGACGCGCAGCGCATGGCCGCGATCAAGCGCGCCTACCGCGCGCTCTACATGTCCGGGGCGAAACTCGAGGAAGCCCGGGCCCAGCTCGCCGAAATGGCGAAGGACAGCGCGGACGTCCGCCTGTTCCTCGAGTTCATCGAGCGCGGCGAACGGCCGCTGCTGCGGTGAGCGGGGAGCGGGTCCGCATCGCCCTGTGCGCCGGCGAGGCGTCCGGCGACATCCTCGGCGCCGGCCTGGTCGAACGGCTGCGCGAACGCTTCCCGGACGCCGAATTCGCCGGCGTCGGCGGCGCCGGCATGCGCGCGGCCGGGTTGGAGGCCTGGCACGACGCCTCGGAACTGGCGGTGATGGGGTTGAGCGAGGTGCTGCGCCACCTGCCGCGCCTGCTCGCGCTGCGCGCCGGCCTGCGCAGGCGGCTGCTGGCGTGGAGGCCACACGCGTTCGTGGGCATCGACGCGCCCGACTTCAACCTCGGGCTCGAGCGCAGCCTGAAGCACGCCGGCATCCGCACCGTGCACTACGTCAGCCCCTCGGTCTGGGCCTGGCGCGAGGGCCGCGCGGCGAAGATCGGCCGCTGCGCCGACCGTGTGCTGTGCCTGTTCCCGATGGAGCCGGAGATCTACGCCCGCCACGGCGTGGACGCGCGCTTCGTCGGCCACCCGCTGGCCGACGCGATGCCGCTCGAACCGGACCGTGCCAGCGCGCGCGCCGGCTTCGGCCTGGACGGCCAGGCCCCGGTGCTGGCGCTGCTGCCCGGCTCGCGGCTGGGCGAGATCGAACGCCTGGGCGCCATCTTCCTCGAGGCCGCGGTGCAGGTCGCCGCGCGCGTGCCCGGGCTGCGCGTGCTGGTGCCCGCGGCGACGCCCGCCTGCCGCGAGGCGATCGCGGCGCGGCTGGCGGCCTCGCCCCTGCCGCCGGAGGCGTACCGCCTGCTCGACGGCAACGCGCGCGAGGCGATGATCGCGGCGGACGTGGTGCTGCTGGCCTCGGGCACGGCCGCGCTGGAGGCGATGCTGGCCAAGCGCCCGATGGTGGTCGGCTACCGGATCGCGCCCACCACCTACCGCATCGTGCGCAGCCTCGGCCTGCTCAAGGTGGACCGCTATTCACTGCCCAACATCCTGGCCGGCACCACGGTCGCGCCGGAACTGATGCAGGACGAGTGCACGCCGGAGAACCTCGCCCGCGCCGTCCTGGGCTGGTTCGAGGATCCCGCGGCCGTGGCCGCGCTGGAGCCGGTGTACCGTGAGCTGCACCTGGCCCTGCGCCGCGACGCGTCCGCCAGCGCCGCGCAGGCCGTGGCCGAGCTGGTGGAAGGGGCGCGATGACGGAGCTGGTCGCCGGCGTGGACGAAGCGGGCCGCGGCCCCCTCGCGGGGCCGGTGGTGGTGGCCGCGGTGATCCTCGACCCGGCGCGGCCGATCGGGGGCCTGGACGATTCCAAGAAGCTGACGGAAAAACGCCGCGAGGCGCTGTTCCCGCTGATCATCGAACGCGCGCTGGCCTACCGCATCGAGTTCGTCGGGCGCGAGGAGATCGATGCGCTCAACATCCTGCAGGCCACCCTCGCGGGCATGGCCCGCGCCCTGCGCGCGCTCTCGCCAATGCCCCGCTTCGCGCGCATCGACGGCAACCGGCTGCCGCGCGACCTGCCCTGCCCGGCGGAAGCCGTGGTCGGCGGCGACGCGCTCGACCCGGCGATCATGGCCGCCTCGATCCTCGCCAAGGTCGCGCGCGACCGCGCCATGCTCGAGCTGCACGCCCGCTACCCGCAATACGGCTTCGACCGGCACAAGGGCTACCCCTCGCCCGCGCACCTGGAAGCGCTGCGCCGCTTCGGCCCCTGCCCCGAGCACCGGCGCAGCTTCATGCCGGTACGCGCGCAGCTGGCGCTGTTCGCGGACCCGGCCGGCGCCTGACCGGCGCCGCCGGCGGCGGGCTGTCAAGCCTTGTCCGCCCCCGGCTCCCGGCCTACCCTGAGCGCTGACTCGCCCGACCGCCGCGATGTCCCGCCGTTTCGTCCACCTCCACCTCCACAGCGAATACTCGCTCGTCGACTCGACGATCCGGATCCCGGACCTCGTTGCCCGCTGCGTCGCGCACGGGCAGCCGTCGGTGGCCGTCACCGACCTCAACAACCTGTTCGCGCTGGTCAAGTTCTACCGCGCCGCCGAGGGCGCCGGGATCAAGCCGATCGCCGGCGCCGACGTGATGGTGGCCGATGGCGACGGGCCGGCCTGGCTGCTCACCCTGCTGTGCCGCGACCGCGAGGGTTACCTGTCGCTGTCGCGGCTGCTGACCCGCGCGTGGATGGAAGGCCACCGCCAGGACGGCGTGGCGATCCGCCCCGAATGGCTGCGCGAGGACCACGCCGGGCTGTTCGCGCTGGCGGGGCGCCACAGCGGCGGCGGCCGGCTGCTGGCATCGGGCCGCGACGACCTCGCCGGCCAGTGGTTCGCCGACTGGCAGCGCGTCTTCGACGACAACCTCTACCTCGAACTCACCCGCTGCGGGCTGGAGGGCGAGGCCGCGTTCAACGCCTTCGCGCTCGACGTCTCCTCACGCCGCGGCATCCCCGTGGTCGCCAGCAACAACGCCCGCTTCCTCAACGCCGACGGCTTCGAGGCGCACGAGGCGCGCGTGTGCATCGCCACCGGCCGCGTGCTGGACGATCCGAAGCGGCCACGCGAATACACGCCGGAGCAGTACCTCAAGTCCAGCGTGGAGATGGCGGAGCTGTTTGCCGACATCCCCGACGCGATCGACAACACCGTCGCACTGGCGCAGCGCTGCAACCTCGAGCTGCGGCTGGGCAAGTACTTCCTGCCGGCGTTCCCGGTGCCGCCGGAACACACGCTGGAGTCGTGGATCCGCGACGTGGCCCGGCGCGGCCTGGCCGAACGGCTGGAGAAGCACCCGCTGGCGCCGGGCCGCACCCGCGCCGACTACGAGGAACGGCTCGAGCGCGAGCTCGACGTCATCATCGGGATGGGGTTCCCGGGCTACTTCCTGATCGTGGCCGACTTCATCAACTGGGCCAAGAGCCAGGGCATCCCGGTCGGCCCGGGCCGCGGTTCCGGCGCCGGCTCGCTGGTCGCGTGGGCGCTGGGCATCACCAACCTCGACCCGCTGCCCTACGACCTGCTGTTCGAGCGCTTCCTCAACCCCGAGCGCGTGTCGATGCCGGACTTCGACATCGACTTCTGCATGGACCGCCGCGACGAGGTGATCGAGTACGTGGCCCGGAAGTATGGCCGCGACCGCGTCTCGCAGATCATCACCTACGGCACCATGGCCGCGAAGGCGGTGCTGCGCGACGTTGGCCGCGTGCTCGGCCACCCGTACGGCTTCGTGGACGGACTGGCCAAGCTGATCCCGCTGCAGCCGACCGACCCGATCTCGCTCGAGGACGCCATCGGCCGCAGCAAGCGCGCGCAGAAGGACCCCTCCTACATCGTCCCCGAGTTCAAGGAGCGCTACGAGAATGAGGACGAGGTCCGCGACCTGGTGGACCTCGCGCTGCAGCTGGAGGACCTGACCCGCAACGCCGGCAAGCACGCCGGCGGCGTGGTCATCGCGCCGGCGCCGCTGTCCGACTTCTGCCCGCTGTTCGCCGAACACGACGGGCACGGCCGCGGCCGCAACCCGGTGACCCAGTTCGACAAGGACGACGTCGAGGCGGTGGGCCTGGTGAAGTTCGACTTCCTCGGCCTGCGCACGCTCACCATCATCGACTGGGCGGTGAAGGCGATCAACGCGCGCCGCGCCGCCAAGGGCGAGCAGCCTCTGGACATCTCCGCGCTGCCGCTCGACGACAAGCCCACCTACGAGCTGTTCGCGCGCGGCGACACGGTCGCGGTGTTCCAGTTCGAATCCCGCGGCATGCGCGAGCTGCTCAAGCGCGCGCGCCCGGACACCTTCGAGGACATCATCGCCCTGGCCGCGCTGTTCCGTCCCGGCCCGCTCGGCTCCGGGATGGACCGCGAATGGTGCGACCGCAAGCACGGCCTCACCGAGGTCACCTACCCGCACCCGGCGCTGGAGCCGGTGCTGAAGTCGACCTACGGCGTGATCGTGTACCAGGAACAGGTGATGCAGATCGCGCAGGTGCTGGCCGGCTACTCGCTGGGCGGCGCCGACCTGCTGCGCCGCGCCATGGGCAAGAAGAAGCCCGAGGAGATGGCCAAGGAGCGCGCCAAGTTCGAGGCCGGCGCCGCGGCCAACGGCATCGACGCGAAGACCGCCAACCAGATCTTCGACCTGATGGAGAAATTCGCCGAGTACGGCTTCAACAAGTCACACTCGGCCGCCTACGCGCTGGTGGCCTACCAGACGGCGTGGCTGAAGGTGCACTACCCGGCCGAGTTCATGGCCGCGGTGATGTCCAGCGACATGGACAACACCGACAAGGTGGTCGGCTTCCTCAACGAGGCCCGCGCCATGGGCCTGACCGTGCTGCCGCCCGACGTCAACGCCTCCGGCTACATGTTCGAGGCGATCGACGAAAGGACCATCCGCTACGGCCTGGGCGCGGTCAAGGGCGTGGGCCGCGGCGCCTGCGAGGCGATCGTCGAGGCACGCCCCGCGGGCGGCTACGTGGACCTGCTCGACTTCTGCAAGCGCGTCGATTCCGGCCGCCTCAACCGGCGCACGCTGGAGGCGCTGATCCACGCCGGCGCGCTCGATGCCCTCGCCGCCAACCGCGCCTCGCTCATGCTGCAGCTGCCGGAGGTGCTGAAGGCGACCGAGCAGATCGCGCGCAACCGGGAGGCCGGGATGGTGGACATGTTCGGCAACGCCGCCGGCGCGCCGGACATCCACATCGATCTGCCGGTGTGCGAGGAATGGCCGCTGCGGCAGAAGCTTGACGGCGAGCGCGAGACGCTCGGCCACTACCTCAGCGGCCACCCGCTCGATCCGTACCGCGACGACCTGAAGGCGCTGGTCGGGCACGACCTGGGCCAGCTCGAGGCGCTGTGGGCCGCGCGCGGCCAGGACGGCGGCGGGCGTGGCGGCTGGCGCCAGGAAACCCAGGTGGTCGTGGCCGGCCAGGTGGTCGGCGTGCGCCGGCGCGGCGACTCGCAGGCCTTCGTGCTGATCGAGGACGGGCGCGGCCAGCTGGAGTGCGCGTTCTTCGCCGAGGAATATTTCGCGCACGCCGCGCTGCTCACCCGGGACCGGATCCTGGTGGTCGAGGGCGGCCTGCGCGAGGACGAGTTCAGCGGCGGCTTCTCCCTGCGCGCGCGCCGCTGCTGGGATTTCGAGGAACTGTGCCGCCAGCACGCGCGCGGCCTGTTCCTGCGGCTGGACCTGCGCGTGCCTGGCGCGTTCGACCGGGTGGAGGCGCTGTTCGACCGTCACCGCCCGGGCATGACCCCGCTGCGCTACGAGCTGGTGGTGCCCGGCGGGGCCAGCGGCCGGCTGGACGTCAACGGCAGCCACGGCATCCAGGTCGCCGCCGACCTGCCGGCCACGCTGCGCGGCCTGCCCGGCGTGCGCCAGGTGAAGCTGTCCCTGTCCCGCCCCTGGGCCCACTGACCGCCCCCGACCGGACGCCCCGGTACGGTGCCCCCCGACCCGGCCCGGTAAACTGTCCGCTTTCCGGCCAATGGCCCGACCATGAACCCGAACTACCTCGACTTCGAACAGCCCATCGCCGACCTCGAGGCGAAGATCCACGAGCTCCGCCAGGCCAGCCACGGCCCCGAGGTCGACATCGACGCGGAGGTGCGCGCGCTGCAGGACAAGCTGCGCAAGCGCACGGCGCACATCTTCCGCGACCTGACCCCCTGGCAGGTGTCGCAGCTGGCCCGCCACCCGCTGCGGCCGTACACCCTCGACTACATCAACGAGATCTGCGACGAGTTCGAGGAACTGGCCGGCGACCGCGCCTTCGCCGACGACCCCGCGATCGTCGGCGGGCCGGGCCGCATCGCCGGGCGCAGCGTGATGATCATCGGCCACCAGAAGGGCCGCGACACCAAGTCGAAGGTGCGCCGCAACTTCGGCATGCCGCGCCCGGAGGGCTATCGCAAGGCGCTGCGGCTGATGAAGATGGCCGAGCGCTTCCGCCTGCCGCTGCTGACCTTCATCGACACGCCGGGCGCCTACCCGGGCATCGGTGCCGAGGAGCGCGGCCAGTCCGAGGCCATCGCCCGCAACCTGATGGAGATGGCCGGGCTGAAGACCCCGATCATCTGCACCGTGATCGGCGAGGGCGGCTCCGGCGGCGCGCTGGCCATCGGCGTCGGCGACCGCACGCTGATGCTCGAGTACAGCACCTACTCGGTGATCTCGCCCGAGGGCTGCGCCTCGATCCTGTGGAAGGACGCGAAGAAGGCCCGGGACGCCGCCGAGCAGCTCGGCCTGACCGCGCGCCGGCTGCTGGAGCTGGGACTGATCGACAAGGTGGTGCGCGAGCCGATCGGCGGCGCCCACCGCAACCCGCGCCAGATGGCCGTCCGGCTCAAGGCCGTGCTGCTCAACGAACTCGACGCGCTGGAAGCCGTGCCCCTGCCCGAGCTGCTGGAGCGCCGCTACCGCAGGCTGCGCAGCTACGGCGCCTACGAGGCGGCCTGAGCCGCGGGCGCGGCCATGCAGTCCCCGGCCGGCATCCCCGATGAGGACGGCCCGGCGATCACGCTGGCCACGCCCCCGGGCGACGGCCCCTTGCTCGTGGGCTACAGCGGCGGGCTCGATTCCACCGTGCTGCTGCACCTGGTCGCGGCCGACCCGGGGCTGCGCGCGCGCGGGCTGCGCGCGATCCACGTCCACCACGGCCTGCACCCGGATGCCGACGGCTGGGCGCTGCACAGCCGCCGCGAATGCGACGCGCTCGGAATCCCGCTGGACGTGGTCCGCGTCGAGGTGCCACGCGGCCGCGGCGACGGCCTCGAGGCGGCGGCGCGCGAGGCGCGCCATGCCGCGTTCGCGCGTGTCCTGCCCGATGACGGGATCCTGGCGCTGGCGCACCACCTCGACGACCAGGCCGAGACCTTCCTGCTGCGCGCCCTGCGCGCCTCCGGCGACGGCCTCGGCGCGATGGCGCCGTGGCGCCGGTTCGGCCGCGGCTTCCTGTGGCGCCCCCTGCTCGGGGTGCCGCGAGAACGCCTGCTCGCCTGGGCGCGGGCGCGGGGGCTGCGCTGGATCGAGGATCCGGCCAATGCCGAGCTGGCCCACGACCGCAACTTCCTGCGCCACCGGGTGATGCCCCTGCTGCACGAACGCTGGCCGCACGCGGCCGTCTCGCTCGCGCGCAGCGCCGGCCTGCAACGCGAGGCCTCCGCCCTGCTCGACGACGGCGACGCCATGGCGCTCGCCATGGTGCGCGGCGTCGATCCGGCCTGCCTCGACGCCGGGAAACTGGCCGCGTTGCCGGCGATGCGCCGTGCGCGCGTGCTGCGGCGCTGGATCGCCGGCCGCGGCCTGCCGCCGCTGCCGGCCGGTGGCGTGGCCCGCATCGAACGCGACCTGCTGGGCGAAGCCGGCGGCCACGCACCGGAATACGCCTGGGCCGACGCGGTGGTCCGCCGCTGGCGCGGCCTGCTCTGGGCCGGGTACCGCCAGCCGCCGTTGCCGCCCGGCTTTCACGCCATCTGGGACGGGCAGGCGCCCCTGGAACTGCCGACCGGGGACCGGCTCGCCTTCATGCCGCAGCCCGCGCAGGCGGGCGGCCCGTGGACCGTGCATGCCCGCCGGGGCGGCGAGCGGATCGTCCTGCCCGGCCGCCGCCACAGCCACGCGCTCAAGCACGTGCTGCAGGACCTGGGCGTGCCGCCCTGGGTGCGCGCGCGGATGCCACTGCTGTCCTTTGCCGACGGCAGCCTCGCCGCCGCCGGCGACCTCGTCTTCTCTGCGGCGTTCGATGCCTGGTTGCGCACGGCCGGATGCCGGCTGTCGTGGACTCCGGCACCGTAGGCAGGCACCTTTCGCGCCAGCCGCTGGCGTAAACTGCGCGCATGGCCAAGAAGCCCGCTCCGGAAACGTCCCCCGTCGCCGACTTCGAGCAGTCGCTCGAGCAGCTCGAACGTCTGGTCGAGAAGATGGAACAGGGCGACATGACCCTCGAGGAATCGCTCGCCGCCTACGAGCGCGGCGTGGCCCTGTACCGCCGCTGCCAGCAGGCGCTGGAGGAAGCCGAGCTGCGGGTACGCCTGCTCGGCGACCCGGACGCGCCGGCCAAGGCGGTCCCGTTCCCGGACACCCCGGGCAGCGGACATGACGGGGCCTGAGCCCGCGGGCGGCCAGGTCGCACGGCAACTGGCGGCCTGGCGCGAACGCGCCGATGCCACCCTGGCCCGGCTGCTCGACGGGACCTCCGGCTCGGAGCCGGGGCTGCACGCGGCCATGCGCCATGCGGTCCTGCTCGGCGGCAAGCGCATGCGCCCCCTGCTCGCCTACGCCAGCGGCCACGCCTGCGGCGCCGGTGCCGAGGTGCTGGACGCGCCGGCCGCCGCGGTCGAGCTGATCCACGCCTATTCGCTGGTGCACGACGACCTGCCGGCGATGGACGACGACGCGCTGCGCCGCGGCCAGCCCACGGTGCACGTGACCTACGGCGAGGCCACCGCGATCCTCGCCGGCGACGCCCTGCAGTCGCTGGCCTTCTCGGCGCTGGCCGCCTCGCCGCTGCCGCCCCCGCGCGTGGTCGGCATGCTGGCCGAGCTCGCGGCCGCCGCCGGCGCCAACGGCATGTGCGGCGGCCAGGCCCTCGACCTCGCCGCCACCGGCAGGAGCGCGCGCACACCGCTGGAGGCGCTCGAGCGCCTGCATGCGATGAAGACCGGCGCCCTGCTGCGCGCCGCGGTGCGGCTGGGCGCGATCGCCGCCGGCGCCGACGAAGCCACCCTTGCGAAGCTCGACGCCTTCGCCGACGCGCTCGGGCTGGCCTTCCAGATCCGCGACGACCTGCTCGACATCGAGGGCGACAGCGCCACGCTCGGCAAGACCGCCGGCAAGGACGCTGCGCAGGACAAGGCCACCTTCCCGGCGCTGATCGGCGTGGAGGCCTCGCGCCGCCGCCTCGCGGTGCTCGCCGAGCGGATGCGCGACGCACTGGCCGACTGCGGAGGCGACACCGCGCCGCTGGCCGCACTCGGCCGCCTGGCGATCGAGCGCAACGCCTGAGCCGGCAGCAGCCCGCTGCCGCCGGCCACCTCAGCCCACCAGCAGACGGATCGTCAGCGGGTAGCGCCAGCTCTCGCCGTTCCAGGCCTTGACCACGGCGATGATGCTGCACACCAGCCACATCACCGCGACCGCCGCTGCCGCCGCGAGCAGCACCAGTCCCGCCGGCAGGGTCAGGATGATGCCCAGCCCCAGGGTCAGCACGGTGGCGCCGAACAGGACGATGCCGGCGACGATCAACGCGCAGGCGTACAGGAACATGCTGAGGTTGAAGTTGAACGCCTCGCGCGCATGGTCGGCGACGAAGGCCGAATCATCCTTCCTGAGCAGGTAGACCACGATCGCCGCCAGCATCCCGGCAAAGCCGGAGAACCAGCTGGTCAGCAGTGCGAGCAGCAGCGCGCCGGCGTGGGCGAGCGCGGCCCATTGGCGTTCGGACATGGTGGGGTTGGCGGTGGCTTCCATCGCGCGTCTCCCGCCGGAAACGGTCCGGCCCTGTCCCGAAGATAGCGACGGCCGGCCCCGATCCCAACCCAACGGATGGGCCAGTCACATCCGGCGCCGTGGACGCGTCGCACGCGCGCCACGGCGCCGGCGGAGGCTCACTTCACCAGGCGCAGGGTAAAGGGATAGCGGTAGGCAACGCCGTCGTTGGCCTTGATCGCGGCGATGATGATCAGCACCAGGGCGCCCAGCCCGACGATCAGCATGATCGGCACGACCAGCAGGAAACCGATGCCGAGCGTCACGATCCCGAGCACGAACAGCGCCAGCATGATGATCGCGATGGTGATGTTGAAGTTCAGCGCCTCCTTGGCCTGGTCGTCCACGAAGGGCATCGTTTCCTTCTTCAGCAGCCAGATGACCAGCGGGCCGACTACGCAGCCGATGCTCGCCGCCCATCCGGTGGTCACCAGCCCGCCCAGCAGGGCCGACAGGTGGGCGAACATCGCCCACTGGCGCTGCTCTGCGCTGATCCCGTTCCCCGCGTTCGCGGATGCCTGCTCCTGCTGTTCGGTCATGTGGGTTCCCCTCCGGGTGTGATGGATGCCAGGCGCCCGGCTCCGAAGCCGGGCAGGTCGCATCATACCCGGCTTGTGAACGGCGTATTCAGGTTTGGCCGGCCACGGTCATCCGGCCGACCAGGATCGAGCCGGTACGGATGTGCGAGCGGGGGTCGACGTCGTCGCCCACGGCCTCGATGCCGAGGAACATGTCGCGCAGGTTGCCGGCGATGGTGATGCCATCCACCGGGTACGCGATCGCCCCGTCCTCGACCCAGAAGCCCGCCGCGCCACGCGAGTAGTCCCCGGTCACGGCATTGACCCCCTGCCCCATCAGCTCGGTGACCACCAGCCCGCGGCGCATCCCGGCGACCAGCCCGTCGAAGCCGCCGGCATTGGCCGCCAGCACCAGGTTGTGCACGCCGCCGGCGTTGCCCGTGGTCCGCAGGCCGAGCTTGCGCGCCGAGTAGCTGCCCAGCACGTAGCGCTGCAGCACCCCGCCCTCGACCAGGGCCGACTCGCGGGTGGCCACGCCCTCGGCGTCGAACGCCGCCGAGCGCTGGCCGCGCCGCAGCCAGGGCTGCTCCATGATCGAGAACCATGGCGGGAACAGCTGCTTCCCGGCGCTGTCGAGCAGGAAGCTGGCCCGGCGGTACAGGGCACCGCCCGAGACCGCGCCGACCAGGTGGCCGACGAGGGAGCGCGCCACCTCGGCGGCGAACAGCACCGGGTATTCGCCAGTAGCCACCGGCCGCGGGTCCAGCCGCGCCACGGCGCGCCGCGCGGCACGGCGGCCGACCTCTTCCGGTGCCTCCAGGTCTTCCTCCGCGGGCGCCGAGGTGTACCAGCCGTCGCGCTGCATGCGATCGCCCCCGCCGGCGATCAGCGCGCAGCCGATGCTGTGGTGCGTCCCCCGCTCCACGCCCATGAAGCCGTGGCTGTTGGCGTAGACCGCCAGCGACTGTCCGGTCGAGACCGAGGCGCCGTCGGAGTTGCCGATCCGCACGTCCGCGCCGCGTCCGGCGGCCTCGCAGGCCAGCGCGATGTCCACGGCGCGGTCGGGATCCAGCGCCCACGGATGCCAGCAGTCGAAGTCGGGCCAGCGCCCGTCGGGACCCGGCCGCGCCATCAGCTCCGGGTCGGCCAAGCCGGCGGCATCGTCGTCCTCGGTGTGGCGCGCGATCGCGCAGGCCTGCTCCACCGTCGCCTCGAGGCTGGATTCGCGCAGGTCGGCGGTGCTGGCGCTGCCCTTGCGCCTGCCGAAATACACGGTCACCGCGATGCCACGGTCACGGGTGGCCTCGATCGTCTCGACCTCGCCCATGCGCACGTTGACGGCGAGGCCGCGCTCCTCCGAGCACGACACCTCCGCCTGCGTCGCGCCGTGCGCGCGGCAGCGTGCGAGCAGGCGCTCGGCCAGTTCCTGCAGGCGCGTGATCCGCGCGTCGCAATCGTCGGTGACGGGCACGGGAATCCGGCTCAATGGCTTATCCTGTGTGCATGAGGGGACGTGACGAGGAAACCGGCGAATACCTGTCGCCAAGCCGCAGCCAGCGGCGCCGCGAGGCGCTGGACGTGCTGGCGCTGGCCGGGAGGCTGGCCGGGCTGGCACCGGGCGAGCTCGCGAAGCTGCCGGTGCCGGAACACCTGCTGCCGCACATCGAGGAAGCCAGGCGCATCACCTCGCACATCGCCCGCAAGCGGCAGCTGGCCTATCTTGCCAAGCAGATGCGGCGCGAGGAAGACGGAACGCTGGACGCGATCCGCGACGCGCTCGACGCCAGCGGCGAGGCCGCGCGCCTGGAAACCGCGCGCATGCACCGGGCCGAACACTGGCGCGGGCGGCTGCTGGAGGAAGGCGACGCCGCGCTTTCGGCGCTGCTCGCGGAATTCCCGCATGCCGACCGCCAGCAACTGCGCCAGCTGGTGCGCAACGCGCACGAGGAGCGCACCCGCGGCAGGCCGCCGCGCGCGTTCCGGGAACTGTTCCGCGTGGTCCGCGACCTGATCGACGCGGAGGCCACCGCGCCCGACGGCGGCGGAACCGGCTGAACGCCCGCGCGGGTGCCGGCGCACCGTCCGCGTCACGCCCTGGTCCCGCCCACGGTGAGCTGGCCGACCAGCAGCGAAGGCTGGCCCACGCCCACCGGCACGCTCTGCCCGTCCTTGCCGCAGGTGCCCACGCCGTCGTCGAGCGCCAGGTCGTGCCCGACCATCTCCACCTTCTGCATGGTTTCCGGGCCGTTGCCGATCAGGGTCGCGCCCTTCACCGGCGCGGTGATCCTGCCGTCCTCGATCAGGTAGGCCTCGGTCGCCGAGAACACGTACCTGCCACTGGTGATGTCCACCTGCCCGCCGCCGAAGTTGACCGCGTACAGGCCCCGCTTCACCGAGCGGATCATCTCCTCGCGGTCGTGGGGACCGGCGAGCATGTAGGTGTTGGTCATGCGCGGCATCACCAGGTGCGCGAACGACTCGCGGCGGCCGTTGCCGGTCGGCTCCATCCCCATCAGCCGGGCATTGAGCGTGTCCTGCATGTAGCCGACCAGCACGCCGTCCTCGATCAGCGTGGTGCACCGGGTGGGCGTGCCCTCGTCGTCCACGTTGAGCGAGCCGCGGCGGCCCGGCAGGGTGCCGTCGTCGACGATCGTCACGCCCGGTGCGGCCACGCGCTGGCCGATCCGGCCGGCGTAGGTGGAGGTGCCCTTGCGGTTGAAGTCACCCTCCAGTCCATGGCCGACCGCCTCGTGCAGCAGCACGCCCGGCCAGCCGGCGCCGAGCACCACCGGCATCACGCCCGCCGGGGCCTCGATCGCCTCCAGGTTCACCAGCGCCTGGCGCAGCGCCTCGCGCGCGAAATGCTCGGGCCGGCCGTCGCCAAGCAGTTCCTCGTACGAATACCGCCCGCCATAGCCCGCATACCCGCTCTCGCGGCGGCCGTCCTGCTCGACGATCACCTGCACGTTGAGCCGCACCAGCGGGCGCACGTCCCCCGCCAGCACGCCGTCGCTGCGCGCGACCAGGATGGTGTCCACGCCACCGGTCAGGCTCACCACCACCTGCTTCACCCGCGGGTCGGCCGCGCGCAGCAGGCGGTCGACGCGGCGCAGCACCTCGACCTTGGCATCGTTGCCCAGCCTGTCCACGGGGTCCACCGCCGGGTACAGGCACCGCGCACCGGCGACCTGCAGGGCTCGCGGCGCGCGCGAACCGCCATCGCGCGCGATCGCGCGCGCCGAGCGCACCGCCTCCAGTAGCGCCTCGCCGTTGATGTCGTCGGAATAGGCGAAGCCGGTCTTCTCGCCGGAGATCGCGCGCACGCCCACGCCCTGCTCGATCGAATGCGCCCCGTCCTTGACGATGCCGTCCTCCACCGTCCAGCTCTCGCGCCGCGAATGCTGGAAGTAGAGGTCGCCGAAATCGATGCCGGGCCCCATCAGGGCCGAGAACATGCGTTCGAGGTTGCGGTCGTCCAGGCCCGCGGGCTGGAGCAGGCGCGAGGTGGCGACGGAAAGCGCGGATGCGTTGTCGGTCGTGGTCATGGTGTCCAGTTTGAGGCCGGCCACGGGGATGGCAAGCCCGTCATTGCCTGTCGCCGGCGGAAGAAGCACCCGGTGCGGCCGCGTGCTCGGTCACTTCCACCTTCGGGTCCTGCCAGGGGCCGGTGATGCGGTAGGTCCTGGCGTTGAGCTCGCCCAGCGGGCGCCGGAGCACCGCGTTGGCCACGGCGCCGACCGCGGCGCCGACCGGGCCACCCGCGATCGCGCCGACCGCGGCCAGCAGGTTGCCGGTCTTGGGCAGCACCTCGATCCGCTGGTCGTGCACCTGCGCGCGCAGGTCGCTGCGGCCCTGGATCCGGATCTCGGCGGCCGGGCCGTCGATCACGATGTCGTCGCTGTCCGCCTGGCCGGCGGAGAAGCGCACGTTGCCGCCGATGCGGTTGAAGGCGAAACCGCTGGCGAAGAAGTCGCGGAAATCGAGCATCAGCCGGCGCGGCAGCTGGGCCACGCTGAGCAGTCCGAGCAGGCGTCCCGCGCCCGGCTCCACCTCGACCAGGCGGCCGTTCCGGACGGCGACCGAAAGCCTGCCTTCCAGCGCGCCCGGGTCGAACGCGCCCGGGCCGCGCGGCCACTCGCCATCGAAGCGCACGCGCCCCTCGCCGCCGTCGATGTGGCCGCCGAAGCCGAACCCGGCAAGAAGCCGGCCGAAGTCGCCGCTGTCGATGTCCATGCGCAGGCGCGTGCGCGCCCCGGCGCCGCGCCCGGTCCAGGAACCGGTGGCGTCGATCCGCTGGCGCGGCGAACGCGTCTGCAGGCGTTCGATCTCCAGGCCCGACGGCACCGGCCGGGTGCGCAGCGCGGCGTTGCCGAGCACGAGCGTGCCCAGGCGCAGGTCGTCCACGTCGACCTGCAGCGGCGGCAGGCGCGCCGGGTCGATGTCGTCGTCGATGTCGTCGCGGTCATCCGCATGCCGCGGTCCGGGGGACGCGCCATCGCGCGGTTTCGCCGGGGTCCAGTACAGGCGCTGGAAGTGCCCGGTGAGCGCGGACGTGCGCGCCTTCGGCAGGCGCAGCGTGCCGGCCAGCGCACCGCCGTCGAACGCGACGCGCATGGCATCGCCGTCCGGAGAGGCGGTGACGCGCGTGTCGGGGAACACGCCGCCGAACAGGTGCAGTCGTTCCGCCACCACCTCCACGCCACGCAGCGAAGGGCCGTCGCCGTCGCCAGCCCCGGCAATCGCGGCCCAGCCCATCGCGTCCAGTTCCGGCGTGCGCCCGGCGACCACCAGCCCGGAGGCCGGCGGCGGCTCCGCGACCGCCGTGGCGCCGAGCACCACGCGCATGCCGGTCGCGCCCTGCGCCTGGCGCATCCGCAGGGCAAGGCGGTCACCGAAGGCAACCTGCACCTCCCCGTCCGTCATCGGCAGCGTCGCCGTCACCGTCACCGGCAGGACGGTGGCGGCAGGCTTGCACAGCGGTGCCGGCAGGTCGAGCGCGGTGCCGGCCAGGTCGGAACGCAGCCGCAGCCGCGCCTGGCCCTGGAACGCCGCGCGGGCGGGCACGGCGACCATGACGTTCCAGCGCGAGCGTCCCTCCATGCGGGACTTCAGCCAGTCCAGCTCCGGGGCGTGCGCCAGCAGGTCCCCCGCCGGCAGCACGGCGTCGGCCTCGGCCTCGAAGACATGCCCCGCCTCCCGCACGTACGGCGCGCCCGCACGCAGCGAGAGGGTGCCGGGGCGCCCGTCACGCCGCACCGCCAGGCGTTCCGCGGCGAAGCCCCCGTGTCCGTAGCGGGCCCTGCCCTGCACGCCTTCGAAGGCGAGCTTCCAGCGTGCGTCGGCGAGCCTGGCGCCATGCAATTCGACCTCGCCCGCGATCCGCGGCACGTGGTCCGCGCCGTCGTGCAGCGGCAGATCCATCGCGAACGTCGCCGACGCCGGCCCCTCCGCGGACAGGTTGGCGAACACGTCCGCATGGTCCTCGCGCAACGGGCTCCGCCGGAGCAGGGCCAGGAACCCCGCGGCATCGCCCTGCGCCCGCGCGCGGACCGACAGCGCGGCATTCGCGTAGTGGGCGATGCCGGCCTGCAGCGAGGTGACCGGGACGCCGGCGATCGTCGCGCGCCCCTTCACCGTGAAGCCGTCGTTGACGAAGCTGGCGAGCCCATCGAGGTTCGCGGCCTCCGGCCAGTCCGGGTGGAAGCGGACCACGGCGCCCTGGAGCTCGCCTTCGGCCAGGAACAGGCCATGCGCCTGCCGGCCATCGAGCGAACTGAACGGCCAGTCGTCCAGGTCGCCCGAAACCACCGCATGGGCGTTGCCGATGATGCCGTCGACCAGCGCCGCGTCGAGCCACTGCTCCGCGGCATCCGGCATCAGGTGGCGCACCAGGAAGCGCCTCGCCAGCGGCACCTTCGCGTCCGCGAGCGACGCGACCATGTCGATCGCCGGGTACGTGCCGTCGTTCTGGAACCACATGCCGCCGCGCACGTCCATGGCGTAGCCGTCACCATCGACGCGCAGTGCCGGCGTCTCCACGCGCAGGCCCTCACCTTCGCGCCAGCCGGCGATGCCACCACGCAGGCGGATGTCGTGCGGCGGGCCGAAGCCCGGCTCCCAGTCGAAGCGCACGATGGCGCCCGGGTCGAACTCGAACGCGAAACCCGCCGTATCCGCCTGCAGCGTGCCATGCAGGCCGGACAGTCCCGGCGCATCGCCGACGGCGCCGAAGCGCAGGTCCTCGATCCTGGCGCGTGCGCGCAGCGGGCCGCCTTCGCTCCCGTAGGCATCGATGTCGTGCAGCACCGCGTCCGGGCGCGCGGCCAGCAGCCAGCGGCGCAGCCCCGGATCGAGCCTGCCGCTCAGGGCCAGCGCCGCGACCAGCGGGCCGGCGTCGAGCCGCTGCGCGCGCAGCACGTTGCGGCGCCCGCCCGCCAGCAGCAGCCCGTCGAGCACCTGCCGGTCGCCACCACCGGCGATGCGCAGGCGCGGCGCGTCCAGACGCCAGTCGCGCCCGTCGATGCCCAGCCGCGCCAGCAGCGAGAGCGAATCCAGGCGCAGCCGTGGCCCGCTTCCGTCCCCGAGCGGCGCGCCACGCACCACCAGGTCGTGCAGTTCGCCGTCGGCGACGAGCGAGACGACGCGGTACCCCCGCAATTCCGCCCAGGCCTCGACGTGGCCGGTGCCGTCCTCTGCGACGATCCCCTCGTGGCGGACCAGGGCCGACCAGGCCGACAGGTCGGCCTGCCGCGCCTCGGCATGGACCCTGCCGTCGCCACGCACGCGGTCGATGTCCGCGACCACTTCCAGCGGCGACACCCCGTCCCGCATCCATGCCCGCGCCGCCGCGCGCACGCGCGGGCCCTCGACGCGCATGCGCAGGCTGATCCTCGGCACGGTCGCATCGATGCCCAGCGCCGGCGCGTGCACCGACAGCCTGGCATCGACCACCTGCAGCTCGCCCAGGCCTTCCAGTACCCCGAACGGATCGCCGCCGGCGACCTCCTGCCCCGGCAGTCCGCGCACGCGCCAACGGCCGTCGTCCTCGCGCTCGAGCGCGAGCTGCAGCCCGCGCAGGCGCAGTTCGGTGAACGAGCGCCCGGGCAACAGGCCCGTGTACTGCGCGATCAGGATCTCCGCCTCGCCGATGGCGACGCCACGGCCCGCATCGCCCACGCGCAGGCCGTCCAGCCGCAGCAGCGGGCCGCGCCGCGTCCATCCGGTGGTGACGCGGTCGAAGGCCACCGGATGGCCCGCGCGCGCCGAGAGCCAGCCGGCGATCCGCTGCGGGTGCCGTTCGGCCAGCGCCAGCAGGCCGCCGAAGACGGCCGCGCCCAGCGCCATGGCCACCAGCACCACGGCGAGCGCGTACCACAGCGCGCGGCCCGCGAGCCGCGCGCCCCTGCGCAGGGACGCGGTCATCCGCCGCCCACCCGGCGACGTGGCGCGGCCCCGCCGCGTGCTGCCTCAAAGCAGGACCACATCGAACTGCTCTTGCTGGTACTGTTCGTCGGCCTGGAAACGGATCGACTTGCCAAGGAACTCCTCGAGCTCGGCGACCGTGGCGGATTCCTCCTCCGTGATCCGGGCCACGACCTTGGGCGAGGCGATCACCAGCAGGCGCTCGGCCTCGAACTGGCGCACCGCACGCACGATCTCGCGGAAGATCTCGTAGGTCACGGTCTCGGCGGTCTTGATCGTGCCGCGGCCACCGCACTCCGGGCAGGTCTCGCTGAGCTGGCGCTGCAGGCTGTCGACGGTACGCTTGCGCGTCATCTCGACGAGGCCCAGCGGCGAGAAGTCGTACACCGTTGTCCGCGCGTGGTCCTTGGCCAGCGCCTTCTCCAGCGTGCGCAGCACCTGCCGCCGGTGCTCCGGGTCGGCCATGTCGATGAAGTCGATGATGATGATGCCGCCGAGGTTGCGCAGGCGCAGCTGGCGCGCCACCGCCTGCGCGGCCTCGAGGTTGGTGCGGTACGCCGTCTCCTCGAGGTTGCGCTGGCCGAGGAACGAGCCGGTGTTGACGTCGATCGTGGTCATCGCCTCGGTCTGGTCGATGACCAGGTAGCCACCGGACTTCAGCGGCACCTCCTTGTCCAGCGCGCGGCCGATCTCGTCCTCGACGCCGTACAGGTCGAAGATCGGGCGCGGGCCGGTGTAGTACTCCAGCTTGTCCACGAGCCCGCCCTCGGTCGAGTTCGCCGGCATGTACTGCGCCGCGAACTCGCGCAGGCGCTCGTAGGTCTCGCGCGAGTCCACCCGCACCTTCTCCACGTCGCGCCGGACCAGGTCGCGCATGGCGCGCAGCGGCAGGTTCAGGTCCTCGTACAGGCAGGTACCGACCGGCGCCTCGGCGATCCGCTTCTCGATCACAGCCCAGGCGCGCTCCAGGTAGCCGATGTCCTCGGCCAGCGCCTCGGCCGACTGCCCTTCCGCGTTGGTGCGCACGATGTAGCCATGCTGCGTGTCCTGGGGCGCAAGCCCGGCCACCAGCGACTTCAGGCGCTGGCGCTCGGCCTCGTCCTCGATCCGCGCGGACACGCCGACCACGCGCGAGAACGGCAGCAGCACGAGGTAGCGCGACGGGATGCTGATCTGGGTGGTGAGCCGCGCGCCCTTGCTGCCGATCGGATCCTTGACCACCTGGACCACGACTTCCTGGCCGTCGTGCAGCAGCTCGGTGACCGGGCGCGCCGGGACCGCCGCCATCGCCTCGCCGACCGGGGCATCGCCCTCGGCCTGCGACATCCCGCGCAGCACGTCGTTGGCATGCAGGAAGGCGGTGCGCTCCAGGCCGATGTCGACGAAGGCGGCCTGCATCCCGGGCATGACCCGCTGTACCCGGCCCTTGTAGATGTTGCCGACCACGCCCCGGCGCCAGCCGCGCTCGATGTGCAGCTCCTGCAGCATGCCGTTCTCGACCACCGCGACCCGGGTTTCGCGCGGGGTGACGTTGACCAGGATCTCCTCGCTCATCGCGCCACCGGGAAACCCGTTGCAATGCCGAATTGCCGCAGCAGCGCGGCGGTCTCGTGCAGCGGCAGGCCCATCACGCCGGAGAAACTGCCGTCCAGGCGGGCGACGAAGCGTTCCGCCCCGCCCTGGATGGCATAGGCGCCGGCGCGGTCCATCGGCTCGCCGCTGGCGACGTAGGCGGCGATGTCCCCGGCGGACAGGCTGTCGAAGGTCACGCGCGAGCGCGACACCGCCTGCACCTCCCGCCCTTCGACCACCAGCGACACCGCCGTGACCACCTCGTGGGTGCGGCCGGACAGGCGCCGCAGCATCGCTTCGGCGTCGGCGGCGTCGCGCGGCTTGCCGAACACCTCGTCGTCCAGCACCACCTCGGTGTCCGCGCCCAGCACCACGGCGCCGGGCCCTGCCAGCCGCAATCCCGCCAGGGCCTTGTCCCGCGCCACCCGGCGCACGTATTCCTCCGGCGCCTCGCCGGCCGCGCGCACCTCCGGGACCTCGACATCGAGGATGCCGAAGTCGACGCCGAGTCGCGCCAGCAGTTCGCGACGGCGCGGTGACCTGGAAGCAAGGTGCAGCATGGCGCAAGGATAACCCGCGCCAACGCGGCCACCCCGGCTGCAAGGGCGGCCAACCCCGGTCCGGCTCACGGGCCGTTCACGGGATGGTTCCATCCTTGACCCGTCCGTTCAGGAGACCGCCATGTTCCACAACCGCATCCTCCTGCCGCTGGTCCTTGCCGCCGGCATCCTCCCCGGTACCTTCGCCATGACCGCCAACGCCCAGACCCCGCATCCCGCCGCCACCGCATCGCAGGACGGCACCCTGCTGTCCGTCACCGCCAGCGCCGAGGCCAGCCGCGTGCCGGACGTGGCCACCCTGTCCGCCGGCGTGGTCACCCAGGCCACCGACGCCAACGCCGCACTGCGCGCCAACTCGCAGCAGATGGAAAAGGTGGTCGCGGCGATCCGCGCCGCCGGGATCGACGGGCGCGACATCCAGACCACCGGCATCAGCGTCCACCCGCAGTACCGCTATGCGGAGAACCAGCCGCCGGCGATCACCGGCTACCAGGCCAGCAACACCGTCAGCGTCAAGGTGCGCGACGTGGCCCGGCTGGGCGAGGTACTGGACGCGCTGGTCGCGAGCGGCGCCAACCAGGTCCACGGCCCGAACTTCGAGATCGACGAGCCGGAGGCGGTGTACGACGAGGCCCGCCAGGCCGCGTTGAAGAAGGCGCAGGCGCGCGCCGAGCTGTACGCGCGCGCCCTCGGCCTGCGCGTGCGCCGCATCGTCAGCATCGGCGAAGGCGGCGGCTTCGCCCCGCAGCCGGTGCCGATGATGAAGGCGATGGCGATGGACGCGGCTGGCGCGGCACCGCCGGTCGCCCCGGGCGAGACCACGGTCGGCGCGACCCTCCAGGTCGTGTTCGAACTGGGCCGGTGACCGTCATGCCACGCCGCCAGGAACCCGCCGACGCGCCCGGCTACCCCGAAAAGCAGCCGCGGGATCGCGACGATGCCCGCAGGAGCGGGCCGCGGCGGCCACCCGATCCGGAGGAGGGCGGCCTCGGCCGCGACCCGGAAGACGACGGCAAGCCCGGCGCCGGCTGAGGCTGCGCAGCGCACGCGCCCGTCCCGGGGGACCGCGCCATGCGGTCCCCCGCCCTCCCCGCGACCGCCGTCGGCCGGAACGCCCGCTTCGACGTCCGTCGTATTGCCCGCCGCGCGGGGCGGGCAAAGGATGGGGCCGCAGTCGGGTCCAGCCGGCGTTCCGGGAAGGACCGCCCAACCCCGTTCCCGCCGCCGGAGCGTTCCCGTGCCATGCCGGGGCACCCCGCCCCGGCCCAGCCAAGGGAGGTGGATCATGGTCCTGCAGCAGTCCCACGGCCGCCACGCGGCGCCTTCTTCCGCCACGGGCATCGACTTCAACCGCATCCTCGGCCTCAGCGGCACGCTGGCGCTGAACATCCTGGCGCTGGGCCTGCTGCTGGTCCCGTCGGCGCTGCCCGAACCACCGGCCATCGAACAGCCGCCACCGGGGCTGACCATCGTCGACGTGGTGCCGGTCCGGCCGAAGCCTCCGGAGCCGGCGCCCGTGGTCCAGCCGGACCGGCCACGGCCAACCCCGGCGGTGGGGCGGCCCCGGATCGAGACGCCACCGGCCGTCGAGCAGGCGGTCGTGGACGACGGCACGCTCCCGGCCGATCCGACGGCAGGAACGGCCATCACCGCGGAAGCGGAAGCCGCGTCCGCCCCGGCTGCCGGCCCGGCGCACGGCATGCGCCTCGAATACGCCCGCACCCCGGCGCCCGCCTACCCGCCCGATGCCGCGCGCCGTGGCCTGGAGGGCGTGGTGATGCTGCAGGTGCTGGTGGACGTCGACGGCCGTCCGCTCGAGGTCCACATCCACCGCAGCAGCGGCCACCGGATCCTCGACCAGGCGGCCGCGCGCCACGTGCTGCGCCACTGGACGTTCCGGCCGGCGGTGAAGGACGGCGTGCCGGTGCAGGCCATCGGCATCGTGCCCATCGAGTTCACCCTGCGTTCCATGTGAGCAAGCGCCCGGTGCCGTCCCCCCTGCGGGGCGGCCCCGGCCACCGGAGGGCACGATCAGGCGCGGTGGTAGGGATGGTTGGCCAGCAGCGCCGCGGCGCGGTACAGCTGTTCGGCCAGCACCAGCCGCACCAGCATGTGCGGCAGCGTCAGCGGCCCGAGCGACCACTGCTCGTCGGCGCGCGCCAGAACTTCCGGGGCGTGCCCTTCCGGGCCGCCGACCACGAAGGCGAGGTCGCGACCCAGCCCACGCCAATGCTCCAGGCGTTGCGCCAGTTGTTCGGAGGAATACGCGCGGCCACGGCCGTCCAGCGCGACCACCCAGGCGTTCTTCGGCAGCGCGGCCAGCACGCGTGCACCCTCGTCCTGCATCGCGCGCGCGGGATCCCGGCCCTTGCCACGCAGGCCGGGCCCGATTTCCACCAGGTCCAGCGGCAGCCAGTGGGACAGCCGCTTGCGGTACTCGGCGAAGCCTTCCGCGACCCAGCCGGGCGCGCGTTCGCCGACGGCGACGAGGCGGGCCTTCACGCCGCGCCCCCGGCCGCGCCTAGCGTTCCGCGGCGGCGGCCCCTGCGCCGGCCTCCTCCGGCGGCTGGTCGCCGACCGTCCACAGCCGCTCCAGCGCGTAGAACTCGCGCACGCGCGGCAGCATGACGTGCACGACCACGTCGCCGAGGTCCACCAGCACCCATTCGGCCTCGCGCTCGCCCTCCACGCCGAGGGGCTGGTAATCGAGCGTCTTGACGTCCTTGATCACCTCGTCGGCGATCGACTTCACGTGCCGCGTGGAGGTGCCCGACGCGATCACCATGTAGTCGCAGACGCTGGTCTTGCCACGCACGTCGATGCGCACGACATCCCTGGCCTTGAGGTTGTCGAGGGCGTTGTGGACCGTGTCGAGCAGAAGGTCGGCGGAAGGAACCGGATCGGGGATCCGGGTCTTGATGACTTGCGCGGTTGTGCTGGTCAAAGGCGTGATGTTCCCGGGATTGCGGGGCGGATTATAGCGGAGGCGGGGCCGGCGACCCCGTGGAGGGCCCCGCGCCATAGAGCCCTTCGCGGCGGATGTAGGCGGCGACCGCGGGGGGGACCAGCGCTTCCCAGGGCTCGCCCGCGGCGATGCTGCGCCGGACCTCGGTGGCCGAGCCCGGGTGCAGCGGCTGCCCCAGCCGGTAGACAAGGCCTGCCGGGGCCGCGCGCAGTTCGCGCGGATCGCCGGTCCAGCGCCCGCGCAGGGCCTGCTCCAGTTCCGGCGGCAGGGGGCCGTCGAGTGGGCAACCCGGGCGCCCGGCCACCACGAAGTGCGCCAACCTGAACAGGGTCCGCCACTCGCGCCAGGTCGGCAGGCCGAGCAGGCTGTCCGCGCCGACCAGCAGCGCCAGCGGCGCGGCTTCGCCGTACTCGGCGCGCAGCTCGCGCAGCGTGTCCACGGTGTAGGACGGGGCGTCGGGCCTGAGCGCCGCGCGGCGCAGCTCGCGCAGGTCCACGCGCAGGCCGTCCTCGCCCGCCAGCGCCAGATCCAGCATCCGCGCGCGGTGCGCGGCGTCCGCGCCGGGCGGCGCACGGTGCGGCGGGTCGGCCGCGGGCACCAGGCGGACGTCGCAGCGCAGGGCGTCGCGCGCGGCGCGCGCGATGGCGAGGTGCCCGAGGTGGACCGGGTCGAAGGTGCCGCCGTAGAACACCCGCAGCTTCACGACACCAGCAGACGCGAAGCCTTCGGCGCCGCCACCGCGAGCAGCAGGCGCTCCAGCAGCAGCCACGCGTCGGCGGACTCCTCGCCGGCGCGGACCCGGCCCTTGGCCACGCGGTCCACCCGCCCGGCCTCGGCCACCAGCCGTTCCCATTGCGCCGCCGAATGCCGCGACAGCGCGCGGCGGTACACCGCCTGCTTGGATTCCCACACGCGCTGCGCGCGGAACTCCGCGGCGATGTTGCCGCCGCGCTCGTGCACGCGGGCCAGCGCCGCGACCCGTTGCAGTTCCATCACCACCATGCCCATCAGCGCCGGCACCGCCTCGCCCTCGGCGCGCAGGCCGGCGAGCATGCGCGAAACCTGCCCGGCGTTGCCGTTGAGCGCGGCGTCCACCAGCCGGAACACGTCGTAGCGCGCGGAATCGGCGACCAGCGCCTCCATCCGCGCCACGTCCACCACTTCGCCGCCGGCGAGCAGGGCGAGCTTGTCGATCTCCTGCGCGGCGGCGAGCAGGTTGCCCTCGACGCGCTCGGCCAGCCGCAGCACGGCATCGCGGCCGGCACGCACGCCGCGGCTGCGCATGCGCGCCTCGATCCAGCCCGGCAGTTCGTGCGGCTTGACCTGCCAGGCGATGGCGACCACGCCGATCCGGCCGATGGCCTCGCTCCACCGGCCGGCGTGCTTGTTGCTCCACTCGTCGGCGGTGACCAGCAGGACCACGTCCGGCGGCGGGTCGTCGCAGAACGACTGGATGACCTCGCTGCCCTCCTTGCCCGGCCTGCCCGATGGCAGCCGGATCTCGACCAGGCGCCGCGCGCTGAACAGGCCCGGCGCGCCGAAGCTGGCGGCCACCTGGTTCCAGTCGAAGTCGCGCTCCCCGGCGTGGAACACCTCGCGCTCGGACGCGCCCTGCGCACGCGCGGCGGCGCGCACCGCGTCGGCGGCCTCCTGCACGCGCAGCACTTCCGGCCCGGCCACCAGGCAGGCGGGGGGCAGGACGCCCTCGCCGCACTGTGCCGCCAGCCGTTCGGGGGTCAGATCCATCCGCGGCGCCAGCCCCGGTTCATCGCGCGGCGCGCGGCTCCCGCGAGGCCGCATCGATCCGGCGCAGGATCGCGGAGACCATCTCGCGCTGCATCTCGCGCACGAGCAGCTCGCGTTCGGTGTCGGCGCCGGTGGTCTCGGTGGGCGAGGAGACGTAGTCGCGGGACATCTCCACCGCCTGCTGCGGGACGACCTCGTCGCCGTCGGCGTCGGTGAGCGAGAACACCACCGCGTACAGGAGCGTGTACTCCTGCGCGCGGCCGAACTGGTCGATGCTCAACGGGCGTGAGGCCCAGCGCTCCGAACGGATGTTGAGGGTGGCCACCCGGCGGCGCTCATCGGCGGGCACCACCTTCGCCCCCGCGTGCTCGAGCGCGCGCCCGAGCGATTGCGCCAGCGGGCTGTAGGGATCCCGCGTGGACACGCGCACCTCCTCCAGGCCCGACGGCAACGCCAGCGCCCCACGCAGGTGGAAGCCGCAGGCCGCCAGGGCAAGGGGAAGGAGGACGGCGAGGATCCTGGGAAACCGTTTCATGCGCGCAGTCTGGCCGAGCCCGCGCGGGCGGGCAAGCCGCCCGCCGCGCCGGCGTTCAGTTGGCCACGATGTTGACGACACGGCCCGGCACCACGATGACCTTGCGCACCGTGGCCCCGGACAGGTACGGCTGCACCTGCGGCGCGGCCAGCACCTGCGCCTCGATCGCCTCACGGCTGGCGTCCACCGCCACCTCGATGGTGCCGCGCAGCTTGCCGTTGACCTGCACCGCCAGAGTGACCGCTTCGCGCTGCAGCGCGGCCGGGTCGGGCTGCGGGAACGGCACGTCCTCCAGCAGCGTCTCCGGGTGGCCCAGCACCTGCCACAGCGCGTGGCAGATGTGCGGGGTGATCGGGTTGAGCATCAGCACCATCGCCTCGAACGCCTCCTGGCGCAGCGCGCGGCCGTTGTCCGAAGCGTCGTCGAACTTCGCCACCGCGTTGAGCAGCTCCATCACCGCGGCAATGGCGGTGTTGAAGCTGTGGCGGCGGCCGTAGTCGTCGCCGACCTTCTGGATGGTCTCGTGCAGCTGGCGGCGCAGGGCCTTCTGCGCCGGCGTCGCCGCGGTGGCGTCGAACGCGCCGGCCGGGCCGCCCGCGGCGTGCCGGTGCACCTGGGTCCACAGCCGGCGCAGGAACCGCGCCATGCCCTCGACGCCGGCCTCGTTCCACTCCAGCGACAATTCCGGAGGCGCGGCGAACATCGAGAACAGGCGCACGGTGTCGGCGCCATAGCGCTCGATCATCGCCTGCGGGTCCACGCCGTTGTTCTTCGACTTGGACATCTTCTCGACGCCGCCGATCTTCACCGGCTGGCCGTCAAGCTTCGAGCGCGCGCCGACCACGCGGCCCTTCTCGTCGCGCTCGACGTCCACGTCGGCGGGGTTGATCCAGTCCTTCGAGCCGTCGGGGTTCTCGCGGTAGAAGGTCTCCGCGATCACCATGCCCTGGGTGAGCAGGTTGACCGCCGGCTCGTCGCTGTCCACCAGGCCCGCGTCACGCAGCAGCTTGTGGTAGAAGCGGAAGTACAGCAGGTGCAGGATCGCGTGCTCGATGCCGCCGATGTACTGGTCCACCGGCAGCCAGTAGTTGGCGCGCCCGTCGATCATGTCCTGCGCGCCCGGCGAGGTGTAGCGCGCGTAGTACCAGCTCGACTCCATGAAGGTGTCGAAGGTGTCGGTCTCGCGCTCGGCCGGCTTGCCGCATTCCGGGCAGGTGGTCCTGCGCCACTCCGGGTCGGCCTTGATCGGGGACTGCACGCCCATGAACTGCACGTCCTCGGGCAGCACCACCGGCAGCTGGTCCTCCGGCACGGGCACAGCGCCGCAGTCCGGGCAGTAGATCACCGGGATCGGGCAGCCCCAGTAGCGCTGGCGGCTCACGCCCCAGTCGCGCAGGCGGAAGTTGACCTTGCGCCGGCCGATGCCCTGGGACTCGAAGCGCTCGGCCAGCGCCGCGAACGCGCCGTCGTAGTCGAGGCCGTCGTACTCGCCGGAATTCACCAGGATGCCGCGCTCGGTCCAGGCGCCGCGCTGCTCGATGCCCTCCAGGTAGTCGCGCACGACCGCCACCGCGGCGCTGGTGTCGTAGGCGTCGACCCGGCCGCCGGACAGTGCGGCCTGGAACGGGTCCACGTCGCGACCGACGTCGCCGACGATCTCGCGCAGCGCGTCACGGACCGCCACCGGCACCACCACCGGCCGGACCGGCAGGCCGTAGGCCTTGGCGAACTCCCAGTCGCGCTGGTCGTGCGCCGGCACGGCCATCACCGCGCCGGTGCCGTAGCCCATCAGCACGAAGTTGGCCACGTAGATCGGCACGTCCTCGCCGGTGACCGGGTGGATCGCCCACAGCCCGGTGGCCATGCCGCGCTTCTCCTGCGTCTCCAGCTCGGCCTCGGACACGCCGCCCTTGCGCAGCTCCTCCAGGAACGCGGCAAGCTCCGGGTTGTTGCGCGCGGCCTTCTTCGCCAGCGGGTGCTCGCCCGCGATCGAGATGAAGGTCACGCCCATCAGCGTGTCCGGCCGCGTGGTGAACACGGTCAGCGGCTCGTCCTCGCCGTCCACCCGGAAGTCGATCTCCAGGCCCTCGGACCGGCCGATCCAGTTGCGCTGCATGGTCTTGACCGCTTCCGGCCAGCCCGGGAGCCGGTCCAGGGCGTCGAGGAGCTCCTGCGCGTAGTCGGTGATGCGCAGGAACCACTGCGGGATCTCGCGCTTCTCGACCAGTGCGCCCGAGCGCCAGCCGCGGCCGTCGATCACCTGTTCGTTGGCCAGCACCGTCTGGTCCACCGGGTCCCAGTTCACCACCGCGTTGCGGCGGTAGGCCAGGCCCTTCTTCATCAGCCGCACGAACATGCGCTGCTCGTGCACGTAGTACTCCGGCCGGCACGTGGCGAACTCGCGCGTCCAGTCGATCGCGTAGCCCAGCGACTTGAGCTGTGCGCGCATGTGCTCGATGTTGCGGTAGGTCCACTGCGCCGGCGCGACCTTGTTCCTGATCGCCGCGTTCTCCGCCGGCAGGCCGAACGCGTCCCAGCCCATCGGCTGCAGCACGTTGTGGCCGGTCATGCGCTTGTAGCGGCTGATCACGTCGCCGATGGTGTAGTTGCGCACGTGGCCCATGTGCAGCGCGCCGGAGGGGTACGGCAGCATCGACAGGCAGTAGTACTTCGGCCTGCCGGGATCCTCCTTCACCTCGAAGGCGCGGGTCTGCTCCCAGAACCTCTGCGCGGCGGCTTCGACGGCGGCGGGCTGGTAGGCGGCGGGATCGGGGCTGGCGGCGGTCTCGGTCACGGCTTCGGATCGCGATTTCAGGAGCCGGACAGCCTACCGCAGCGCAGCATCGGCCGCCATGCGCGGCGGCCAGCGGCTATGATCCGGCTTCCATCCCCGGGGAGACACCATGCGCAAGACCGCCATCCTGCTGTTGCTGGGCGCCGCCCTGCCCGCCACCGCCGCCGAGACGGTGGCCCTGCACTGCGGCCAGCTGTTCGAAGCCCGTTCCGGCCGCGTGCTGGGCGAGCACACCATCCTGGTCGAGGATGGCCGCATCCGTTCGGTGCAACCGGGCCGCGCCGCGCCGCCCGAAGGCGCCCGCACGATCGGGCTCGACGGCCACACCTGCCTGCCCGGCTGGACCGACCTGCACGTGCACCTGGGCAGCCAGTCGGGCCCGGCGAGCTATTCCGAGGGCTTCCGCCTCGACCCGGTGGACTACGCCTTCCGCGCCGTGGGCTACGCCCGCAAGACCCTGCTGGCCGGCTTCACCAGCGTGCGCGACCTCGGCGGCGAGGTCAGCCTGCACCTGCGCGACGCGATCAACCAGGGCCTGGTCGAGGGGCCGCGCATCTTCGCCGCCGGCAAGTCCATCGCCACCACCGGCGGCCACGGCGACCCGACCAACGGCTGGAACTCCATGCTCTCCCACCTGGTGGGCCCGCCCGGCCCCACCGAAGGCGTCATCAACTCGGTGGACGAGGCGCGCCAGGCGGTCCGCCAGCGCTACAAGGACGGCAGTGACGTGATCAAGATCACCGCCACCGGCGGCGTGCTGTCCTACGCCAGGTCCGGCGACGCGCCCCAGTTCACCGTGGACGAGGTCAGGGCCGTGGTCGAGACCGCGCGCGACTACGGCTACCGCGTCGCCGCGCACGCCCACGGCACCGAGGGCATGAAGCGCGCGGTCCTGGCCGGCGTGACCAGCATCGAGCACGGCACCCACATGACCGACGAGGTGATGCGGCTGATGAAGCAGCACGGCACCTGGTACGTGCCGACGATCTACGCCGGCCGCTTCGTCGCCGACAAGGCGAAGGAGCCGGGCTACTTCCCCGAGATCGTGCGCCCGAAGGCGGCGACGATCGGCGCGAAGATCCAGGACACCGCGGCGCGCGCCTACCGCGCGGGCGTGAAGATCGCCTTCGGCACCGACCAGGGCGTCGGCCCGCACGGCGACAACGCCCGCGAGTTCATCTACATGGTCGAGGCCGGCATCCCGCCCGCCTACGCGCTGCAGGCGGCCACCATCCACGCCGCCGACGTGCTGGGCGTGGACGACCAGGGCGTGATCGAGGAAGGCAAGCGCGCCGACATCATCGCCCTGCCCGGTGACCCGGTGGCCGACATCAACGCGGTGATGCACGTGGACTTCGTGATGAAGGACGGCAAGGTCTACCGCCAGCCGGAAGCGCCGTGAGCCACGAGTGGATGGGCTACGTCGCGGCGACGCTGACCACGGTGGCCTTCGTGCCGCAGGCGCTGAAGACCATCCGCAGCCGCGACACCTCCGGCATCTCGCTGGCGATGTACGTGGTGTTCACCATCGGCATCGCGTTCTGGTTCGGCTACGGCATCGTGCTCGGCTCGTGGCCCATGATCGTGTCCAACGCGATCACCTTCGTGCTGGCGGCGGTGATCCTCGCCCTCAAGCTGCGCCACGGCTGACCGCCGTGGCGTGGCAGAACCACCCGAACCACGCGGCACAGGCGAGCCGCTGCGCGATGCCGCCGGGGATCCCCCCGGCGGCGAACAGCGAGCATGCCAGCACTGCGGCCACGGCCACGGCGGCCACGGCCAGGCCACGCCTTCCCCGCGCGCCGGCGGCGAACGCCGGCGCGCCGGCCGCGAATGCGATCCACCACGCCATCCACGCCGAGGCGTGCAGGCGGCTGCCGCCCTCGTCGTAGCCCAGCGGGTCCAGCGGCAGCAGGCCCTGCGCGGCGAATGCAAGCGCCGAGAGCGCGAGCAGGTTCGCGCCGATCCGCGCCATCCAGCCCGCGCCGGACGGCAACGACGCGCGCAGGTCCAGTGACGCCAGGACCAGCAGCGCGCCGGGCAGCACGAACACCAGGGCATTGAACAGCCGGGCCCCGGCCACGCCGCTCATGCCGGCCAGGGCCACCGGATGCGACACGTGCGAGAAGCCGGCGACCTGCGCGCCCAGCGCCAGCAATGCGCACGCCCAGACCAGCAGCGCGATCCATGCCGCCCGGTTCACGGCGATGCCCCGGCCTGTTGCATTGCGGCGCCTCCTTCCCGGCCCGATGTAAACTGCCTTGCAGACCGTTTTTACACCCGGACCCGCATCCGGCGCCAAGCGATGGCCGGCACCCGGCTTGGAATCGCCATCCGCCGCCGCCATCTTCCCCCGCACCCCACACCGGAACCCCGCACATGTCCGCCGACACCGCCACGCCACACGTCTTCGATGCCACCACCGCCGGGTTCGAGGCCGAGGTCCTGCACCGTTCGCTGCAGGTGCCGGTGCTGGTGGACTTCTGGGCCGAGTGGTGCGGGCCGTGCCGCACGCTGGGCCCGATCCTGGAAAAGCTGGCCGCCGAGTACAACGGCGCCTTCGTGCTGGCCAAGGTGAACACCGAGCAGGAACCGCAGCTCGCCGCGGCCTTCCGGGTCCGCTCGATCCCGACGGTGTACCTGCTGGTGGGCGGGCAGCCCGTCGACGGCTTCCAGGGCGCGCTGCCCGAAAGCCAGGTGCGCGAGTTCCTGCGGATGCACGGCATCGAGCCGGCCGTGCCCGCCGAGGCCCCGCCACGCGACCCGCACGCCGAGGTGGTCCGCCTGCGCCGCGAGATCGAGGCCGATCCGGACAACGCCGAGCTGAAGCTCGAGCTGGCGCTGGCGCTGCTGCAGACGGGCGGCGCGCAGGAGGCGGAGAAGCTGCTCGACGCGCTGCCGGCGAACCTCGCCACCGACGACCGCGCGGTGCGGGCGCGCGCCCGGCTGGGGTTCGCCGCGCTGCTCAGGGACGCCCCGCCCGCGGAGGTGCTCGAGGCCGCGGTCGCCGCCGACCCGCGCGACCTGCGCGCGCGCCACCTGCTCGGCACGCACCATCTGGTCGCCGGCCGCAGCGAGGAGGCGCTGGAGCAGTTCCTGGAGATGCTGCGCATCGACCGCGACTTCGGGGACGGCCTGCCGCGCAAGGCCCTGATCGACGCCTTCCGGGTGATCGAGGACGCCGAGCTGGTCGGCCGCTACCGCAGGAAGATGTCCTCGATCCTGTTCTGACCGGACCGCCGCCGCGCCGTGAAGGCTTCCACCCTGCGCCGGCTGTTCAACCTGTGGCCGCCGTTCCTGGCCGCCGGCATCCGCGTCACCCGCCTCTCCGACGACTGGCGCCATGCCCGGGTTGAGCTGCGGATGCGGCCGTGGAACCGCAACTACGTCGGCACCCACTTCGGCGGCAGCCTGTTCGCGATGACCGACCCGTTCTGGATGATCCTGGTGAAGGAACGGATGGGCCGCGACTACATCGTCTGGGACCGGGCGGCCGGGATAGAGTTCGTCAAGCCTGGCCGGGGCACGGTCACGGCCACGTTCGAACTCCGGGATGAGGACCTCGATGCGATCCGCAAGGGAACCCGCGACGGGGACAAGTACCTGCACTGGTTCCGGACCGACGTGGTGGACGCGGCCGGCGAGGTGGTCGCCCGCGTGCGCAAGCAGGTCTACGTGCGCCGCAAGCGCAACCGCCCGCCGGACGCGGACGGCGCGCAGGGCTGACGCGCCACGGCCGGCCATGTCCACGGGGGATCCCGGATGAGCGGGCCGAACGCGACCGATGCCGGCCAGCCGGTGCCGGAAATCCCCGGCTACCGGCTGGCGCGCGTGATCGGCCGCGGCGGCATGTCCACGGTCTGGCTGGGGACCCAGCTGTCGCTGTCGCGCGAGGTCGCGGTCAAGGTGATCCTGCCCGACGCGCTGGCCGACGAGGTCAGCCGGCGGCGGTTCGAGAACGAGGCGCGCACCATCGCCCGGCTCGAGCACCCCCACATCGTCGGCATCCACGAGGTCGGCCGCACCCGCGACGGCCTGCTCTGGTATTCGATGCCCTACCTGCCGCGCGGCCACGTCGGCCAGCGCGACCTGCGCAACGACGAGCAGCGCGTGCGCGGGATCCTGCGCGCGCTGCTGTCCGCGCTCGCCTTCATCCATGCCCGCGGCATCGTCCACCGCGACGTCAAGGCCGAGAACGTCCTGTTCGACGAGAGCGACCGCCCCCTGCTGGCCGACTTCGGCATCGCCCTGCGCCGCGGCCACGGCACCCGCGTCACCATGACCGGGCTGGCGGTCGGCAGCACGGCCTACATGGCGCCCGAGCAGGCGCGCGGCCACCAGGTCGACCACCGCGCCGACCTCTACAGCCTCGGCGTGCTGGCCTGGGAAATGCTCACCGGCGAGCTGCCGTACAAGGCCGACGACGCGCTGTCGATGGCGCTGATGCACGTCCAGAACCCGGTGCCCAGGCTGCCGCCGCGGCTGCGCCACTGGCAGCGTTTCATGGACCGGGCGCTGGCCAAGTCGCCCTCGCGCCGTTTCCAGGACGCGCGGCAGATGCTCGAAGCGCTCGAGCGCATCCCGCAGCGTGCCGGCCAGGGCGGGCCGGGGATCGCCGCGCTCGCGCACCGCCTCCGGGAGAGCGTGCGAGGCATGCCGTCCCATGCCTGGATCGCGATCGTGCTGGCCGCCACCGCGGCCATCGGGCTGGCGCTGCGCGATCGCGGCATGGCGCCGGGGACTCCGGCCGTTTCGTCCCGGCCGCCCGCCGCTGCCGCCGGCGACACGACGGCGCCTGCCGCCGACGGGGAAGATCCGACCAGCGCGCTGCTGCGCGCGGCGCCGGTGTCCAACGTCGACCGCCTGCTCGCCGACATGCAGCGCCAGCTGCAGGCCGGCCGCCTGCTCTCGCCGGTGGGCGACAACGCCGCCGAAAGCCTGGTCGGCGCCTGGCGCGACGATCCCGGGCACCTGCAACTGCCGGCGGCCACGGACACGTTCTTCGCGGCCCTGGCGCGCGAACTGGCACGCGCGATCGAGGCGGGCGCGGACGCGGATGCGGCCGGGATCATGCGCCGCGCCCCGGCGCTGGCGAAGGAGGCCGGGGCCGCGGGCGCCCGGGCCCTGCCCTTGCTGCAGCGCGAGGCCGAGCGGGCGCTGACGGCACGGATCGGGCTCGCGGCGGGGGACGGCGATGCGGCCGCCGCGAACCGGGCCATCGCCCTGGCGCGCGAACTCGGGCTCTCCGCCGCCGCCTTGGCACGCCTGCAGGCCCGGGCCGATGCCCCCCCGGAACCGCGCGGGCCTTTCGCCGACGGCATCGGCGACATGGTCCTGCTGCACGATGGCGAGCGCGTGTTCGCATCCATGCGGCGCCCGGTGACGCGCGCCGAATACCAGCGCTTCGCCACCGACACCGGCCGCGAACCGGCGCCGTGCCGCTCCCGCGCCTCGCTGCTGCGCCTGCTCGCGCCGCGCGACTGGACCCGACCCGGTTTCGACCAGTCCCAGGACGATCCCGTGGTCTGCGTCTCGTGGCAGGACGCGCAAGCCTACGCGCGCTGGCTGTCGGAGCGCACCGGCCACCGCTACCGCCTGCCCACCGCAGCCGAGGCGGCGCAGGTCCCGGGCCACGGCGGCGGGCGCGCCGTCTCCGAGTGGCGCGGCGACTGCGACGCCACCTGCGAGCGGCGCGTCGCGACCGGACGCGGCTGGCGTGGCGGCGACGCGCGGCGGCCGCTGGACCCGGACCGCGGCTACGACGACGTCGGCTTCCGCCTCGTCCGCGATCCCTGACGCGCGCCGCACGCGGACGCGGACGCCAGCCGGTAAGATCGGCGCATGCCCCCGCACCCTCCTTCACTGTCCACGCGCCTGCAGCGCCTGTTCCTGACCGGACTGCTCACCCTGCTGCCGATCTGGCTGACCTGGGTGGTGGTCAAGTTCGTGTTCGTCCTGCTCACCGACGTCAGCCGCCCCTGGGTGGCGCCGCTGGCGCACGAGATCGCGGCCGCGTTCCCGGGTTCGCTGGGCTGGGTCAACGCCGGCTCGGTGCAGGCCACCATCGCCCTCGCGGCGACCCTGGCGCTGATCCTTGCGGTCGGCTGGCTGGCACGGCGCATGATCGGGCAGCGCCTGCTGGCCTGGCTGGAAGCGCTGGTGCAGCGCATCCCGCTGGCCAACATCATCTATTCCAGCGCGCGCAAGCTGCTCGACATCCTGCAGACCAAACCCGACGGCACCCAGCGCGTGGTCCTGATCGACTTCCCGCACAGCCAGATGAAGGCGGTCGGCTTCGTCACCCGGGTGATCCGCGAGCATGGAACCGGGCGCGAACTGGCCGCGGTATACGTGCCGACCACGCCCAACCCGACCTCCGGCTACCTCGAGATCGTGCCGGTCGAGAGGATCACCCCGACCGACTGGACCGTGGACCAGGCGATGAGCTTCATCATCAGCGGCGGCGCGGTGGCGCCGGAGACGATTCCCTTCGAAGCCCCCGGACGCACGTGAACCGCCCTCTCGACGATCGCGCAACCCGGCTGTTCATCGCCCTGGCGTCGTTCTTCTGCGTCAACGCGGTGCTGGCCGAGTTCATCGGCGTGAAGATCTTCGCGCTGGAGGACACGCTCGGCATCAGGCCGCTGGAGTGGAACCTGTTCGGGCAGCGCGGCTCGCTCAGCTTCACCGCCGGCACCCTGCTGTGGCCGATCGTGTTCATCTTCACCGACGTGATCAACGAGTTCTTCGGCCGCCGCGGCGTGCGCATGATCTCGTGGATCGCGGTCGGCCTGATCGTGTACGGCTTCGTGTTCGCGTTCCTGGCGATCTCGCTGGCGCCGGCCGGCTGGTGGGTCACCGCGGCGCAGTCGCAGGGCGTGCCCGACTACCAGGCCGCGTTCGCCGCGATCTTCGGCCAGGGCATGTGGACCATCGCCGGCTCGGTCACCGCCTTCCTGATCGGCCAGCTGATCGACGTGCACGTGTTCCACCGCATCCGCAGGGCCACCGGCGAACGCTTCATCTGGCTGCGCGCCACCGGCTCGACCGCGGTCTCGCAGCTGATCGACAGCTTCGTGGTGATCTGGATCGCCTTCGTGCTCGGCCCGCAGAAATGGCCGGTCTCCCTGTTCCTCGCGGTCAGCACCGTGAACTACGTCTACAAGATGGCCGCCGCCATCGCCCTGATCCCGCTGCTGTACCTGATGCGCCGCGCGATCCGCGCCTGGCTGGGCCCAGAACGCGAGCGCGAGCTGCGCGCGCAGGCGGCGATGGACTGAACCGGTGACCTTTGGCCGATGAACCGCCCCGCCCGGGCGCGGACACTGCCCCCAGCCTTCCCGAAAGGAGACCCGACATGACCCTGCGTCCCCTCCTGCTCCCGCTCGCCCTGGCCGCCGCGCTCGCCGCCTGCGACCGCCCTGCGGGCGAGGCTCCCGGCCCGGCCACCGTGCAGGCGGCCGAGGACAAGGCCCGGCAGCTCGACGCCCTGTACGCGGAGTACTGGGAAGAGCTGCTGAAGCTCAACCCGGTCCTCGCCACCTTCCAGGGCGACCACCGCTACGACGACCAGCTGCCCGACTTCGGCTCGGCCGAGTACCGCCGGCAGGTGCACGACTTCAGCGTCCGCTGGCTGGAGCGCGTGCGCGCCATCGGTGCGGATGGCCTCGACGGCCAGGCGCTGCTGAGCTGGCAGATCTTCGTGCGCAACCTCGAGCAGGCGCTCGAGGAGGAGAAGTTCCCGGCCTGGATGGTGCCGGTCAACCAGATGGACAGCATCATCAGCTACGCGGTGCTGCTGGGATCGGGCGCCAGCGCGCAGCCATTCAGGACCGTGAAGGACTACGACAACTGGCTGGCCCGCGCGTCGCGCCTGCCGGTGCTGCTGGACACCCAGATCGCCAACATGCGCGAGGGCATCAAGGCCGGGGTGGTGCAGCCGCGCGTGGTGATGGAAAAGGTGGTGCCGCAGCTCGACGCGATCATCACCGACCGGCCCGAGGACAGCCAGTTCTGGGGTCCGGTCGCGAACATGCCCGCGGATTTCCCCGGGGAGGAGAAGGCGCGCCTGACCGGGGCCTACCGCGACCTCATCGCCAACCGGCTGATGCCCGCGCTGCGCAGGCAGCGCGACTTCATCGTCAACGAATACCTGCCCCACACGCGCGACACCGTGGGCCTCGACGCCCTCCCGGGCGGCGGGGAGTGGTACGCGTTCCGCGTCCGCAGCAGCACCACCACGTCGCTGACGCCGGAGGAGATCCACCAGATCGGCCTCGACGAGGTGGCGCGCATCCACGGCGAGATGCGCAAGGTCATGGAGCAGGTCGGCTTCAAGGGCACGCTGCAGGAATTCTTCAGGTTCATGCAGACCGACAAGCGCTTCGAGTTCGAATCGGAGGAAGCGCTGCTGGCGCACTACCGGTCGCTCGAGGAGAAGGTGATGGCGGGCGTGCCGAAGCTGTTCTCGCTGCTCCCGAAGGCCGGCTTCGAGATCCGCCCGGTCGAGGCGTTCCGCGCGCAGTCCGCGGCCGGCGGCGAATACATGATGCCGAGCGAGGACGGCAGCCGGCCGGGCATCTTCTACGTCAACACCTACGACCTGCCCACGCGCAAGACCTGGGACGCCGAGGACCTGTTCCTGCACGAGGCGATCCCCGGGCACCACTTCCAGCTCGCGTTGCAGCAGGAACTGAAGGACCTGCCGGCGTTCCGCCGCTTCGGCGGCGAAACCGCCTTCATCGAGGGCTGGGGCCTGTACGCGGAGAGCCTGGGCAGGGAACTGGGCGTGTACACCGACCCGTACTCCTGGTTCGGCCGGCTGCAGGGCGAACTGTGGCGCGCGATCCGACTGGTGGTGGACACCGGCCTGCACAGCAAGGGCTGGACCCGCGAGCAGGTGCTCCAGTACATGTTCGAGAACTCGTCGGTGAGCGAGCCCGATGCGATCGCCGAGGCCGAACGCTACATCGCCTGGCCGGGCCAGGCGCTGGCGTACAAGATCGGCGAGCTCAAGATCAAGGAACTGCGCGCGCGCGCCGAGGAGCAGCTCGGCGACCGTTTCGACATCCGCGAGTTCCACGCCGAGGTGCTGAAGGACGGCGCGGTGCCGCTGGACATCCTGGAGCGGAAGATCGACCGCTGGATCGCTTCGAAGCAGGGCTGACCCCCACCCGCGGGCCGCGGGACCGGGATCGCGAAGGCCGGCGTCGCCGGCCTTCGCGCCTGGCGGGCGGGACTCAGGCGAAACCGCGCGGCGCCTGGCGCCCGCTGCGCCCGGTCCTCGCGCCGGCACGGGCATGCGCGGCACGCCCCTGCGGCCTGCCGTGCTGGCGCTGCGGCTTGCGCGACGGATTTTGCGGGCCTGCCCCGCCACGCGCCGGCCGCCCCGCTTCCCCGAGCGCCAGCGGCCTCGAAGGCGCATAGCCCGGCACTTCCTCGACCTCGATCCCGGCCCCCAGGAGCCGCCGGATCTGCCGCAGCAGGCCGGCTTCCTCCGGCGCGACCAGCGACAGTGCCTCGCCGCGCGCGCCGTTGCGGCCGGTGCGCCCAATGCGGTGCACGTAGTCCTCGGCCACCATCGGCAGGTCGTGGTTGATCACCAGGGGGAGCGCGGGGATGTCGAGCCCGCGCGCGGCCACGTCGGTGGCGACCAGGATCCGCACCCTGCCCGACTTGAACCGGTCCAGCGCCTGCTGCCGCTGCGCCTGGCTGCGGTCGCCATGGATCGCGACCGCCGGCAGGCCGGCCTTTTCCAGTTGCCCCGCCAGGCGGTCGCAACCGTGCCGGGTCCGGCCGAACACGAGCACGCGGTCGGCGTGGCGCCGGGCGAGGATCTCGACCAGCAGCTCGCGCTTGCGCGAGGCCTCCACCGGATGCACGCGGTGCACGATGGTCCCGGCGACGGTGTTGCGCGCCGCCACCTCCACTTCGACCGGGTCGCGCAGCAGGTCCAGCGCCAACGCGCGGACACGCGGCTCGAAGGTGGCCGAGAACAGCAGGGCCTGCCGCCGTTGCGGCACGTGCGCGAGCACGCGCCGGATCGACGGCAGGAAGCCCATGTCGAGCATGCGGTCGGCCTCGTCCAGCACCAGCACCTCGACCGCGTCGAGCCGGGCGTGGCCCGAGCCGAGCAGGTCGAGCAGGCGTCCCGGACAGGCGACGAGGATGTCGGTGCCGCGGCGCAGGGCGGCGATCTGCGGACGCATGCCGACCCCGCCGAAGGCCGTGGCGACGTCCAGGCGCAGGTGGCGTCCATACGCCTTGAGGCTGTCCGCCACCTGTACGGCGAGTTCGCGGGTGGGCACCAGGACGAGGGCGCGTGGCCCGTGCCGGCCGTTGGCCGGCGCGCCGCCGGCCAGCTTCTGCAGCAGGGGCACCGCGTAGGCGGCGGTCTTGCCGGTGCCGGTCTGGGCGGCACCGAGGATGTCGCGGCCCCCGAGGGCCGCGGGAATGGCCCGGGCCTGGATCGGCGTGGGCACGGTGTAGCCGGCCGCGGACAGGGCGCGGAGCAGGCCGGGCGCGAGCCCGAAGGTTTCGAAGGTCATCTGTATGAAGCTCCTGGGACGGCCGGGCGGCGGCACCCGTCCACCAGCGGACGGGGCTGCGCGACGGCCGGTTTGCCCGGAACCATCCGGATCCGCGTTCAGGGCAAGGCGTGGGCGGCGTCCGGGGATCCGGAGCCGTGTCTGCGCGACGAAAGACGTGCGGGGAGGCCGCCACGGGGAAAGCCGGGGACGGCCTGCCGGGATCGAGGACCGCGCCGGGCGCGGGGGGCAGACGTGCGACAAACGCGGCAAGTGTACCCCATACGGCCCGGGGGCGGCCGTCCACGTGGCGTCGGCTACAATCCAGGCTGTTCTGGGCAGGGGAAGCACAGAATTGAACATCTCGAACGGATTGCCCCGGACCGGGGTCCCTTTCAACCCGTGGCGGCAACCCCGGCACCGGACCGGTGTGTTCAGGATCCTGGTGCTCCTGGCCCTGTCGTTGCTGATTCCAGCCACGGCCATGGCCCAGGAGTGGCGCTACCGGGTCCGCCCCGGGGACAACCTCTGGGACCTGGCGCACAAGTACGTGCGTGACGACGTTTCCTGGGAGCAACTGCGGGCCCACAACAACGTCGAGGACCCGTTGCGGCTGGTGCCCGGCAGCGTGCTCTCGTTCCCGGTGGCATGGCTGCGCAGGCAGCCCGCGCATGCGGTGGTGGTCGCCGTCGCCGGCGACATCACCGCCAGCCGCAACGGGCGCTTCGATGACATCTTCACTCCGGTCGAGGGCCAGCGGCTCGGCGCCGGCACCGCCCTGCGCACCGGCCCCGATGCCAGCCTGACGCTGGAGTTCGCCGACGGCTCACGCCTGCAGCTGCACGGCGACAGCGAACTGCACCTGGACCGGCTGACCTCGTATGGCGCCACCGGCATGGTCGACACCCGGCTGCGCCTGCCCCGCGGCCGCGCGACCAGCCACGTCACCCGCAGCCGCGGCCCCGCCTCGCATTACATCGTCGAGACGCCAGGCATGATGTCGAGCGTACGCGGCACCGAGTTCCGCGTTGGCACCGACGGCGCGCGCAGCCGCTCCGAGGTGGTGGGAGGCGTGGTCCAGGTCAGCGGCGGCAACCGCAGCGTGCTGGTGCACAAGGGGCACGGCACGGTCCTCGGCGAGGATGGCAGGCCGCAGCCCCCGGTGAAGCTGCTGCCTGCCCCGGACCTGTCGGCCTGGCCGGCGCTGGTCGAGCGCATGCCGGCCACGCTCTCGTGGCCGGCGATCGAGGGGGCCGTCGCCTACCGCCTGCAGGCCAGCGTCCATCCGGATTTCCGCACCCTGGTGCTGGACCGGGTCAGCGAAGGCCCGCAGGCCGCCTTCGACGTGCGCAGCGAGGGCGACATCCACGTCCGCGTGCGCGCGATCGACCGCCACGGCCTCGAGGGCCTCGACGCGGCCACGACGGTGCAGGTCGCGGCGCAACCCGCGCCGCCGTTCGCGATCTCCCCGGCCATGGGAGGTTCCGTCGCCGGGCCGCGCCCGCGCCTGCGCTGGACCGAGTCGGAGGCCCCCGGGATCCGCTACCGGGTGCAGCTTGATGCCGCCGGGAACGGCTTCGACGCCCCCCTCGCCTCCACCGGCAACCTGCGCCGGACCGAATACCGCGTGCCCAGCGATCTGCCGCCCGGCGAATACGTCTGGCGCGTGGGTGCCACCAGCGACGAGGGCAAGGAAGGCCCCTGGAGCGACCCGATCCCCTTCACCCTGCTGCCGCCGGGCGAAGGCCCCGGCGTGGAGGCGGCCGCGGCCAACGGCGCGCTGGAAGTGCGATGGCGCCAGGGCGACGAAGGCCAGCAGTACCGCTTCCAGCTCTCGCGCAAGCCGGACTTCTCCGTGGTCGAAGCCGAGCACCTGCTCGAGGACAACGGCATCGTCCTGCCCGGCCTGCGCGGCGGCACCTGGTACATGCGCGTGCGCGCGGTGGACAGCGACGGCTATGAACACCCGTGGGGCCAGGTGCAGATGGTCAAGCTCGGCTGCGTGCCCTGCCGCATCCTCGCCGGCGCCGGCGGCGCGGCCCTGCTCCTGCTGGCGTTGTGACCCATGATGCTCGCAGCGCAGCTCCGTTCATGGCTGCCGCGCATCCTGCTGGCCCTCGCAGGGGTCGCCGCCGTCGCGCTGACGACCCTGAATGGATGGACCTGGCGGCTCGATGCCTGGTTCTACGACCGCCTGCTGTCCCGGCTCGACCAGCCGGTGGACGACCGCATCGTGCTCGTCGTGGTCGACGACAAGAGCCTGTCCGCCCTCGGCCGCTGGCCGTGGTCGCGCGGGGTGCACGCCGAACTGGTCCAGAAGCTGTCCGAGGCGCAACCGCAGGGCATCGCCTTCGACGTGATGTTCTCCGAACCGGCCCGCGACGACGCCGCGGGTGACACCGCGCTGGCCCACGCCATGCAGCGCGCCGGCCGGGTGGTGCTGCCGGTCGCGGCCGAACCCTCGCACCCCGACGGCACCCTGATCGAGGTGCTGCCGATGTCGTCGCTGATCGACGCCTCGGCCGCGCTCGGGCACGTGGAGATCGAGGTGGACCCCGACGGCGTCGCGCGCCAGGCCTACCTCTACGCCGGACTGGGCTCGGCGCTCTGGCCAACCCTGGCGCTGGCCCTGCGCAACCTCGACCCGGATGAACGCGATGGCACCCTGCCCGGCCTGCGCCGGCCATTGGACGACAGTCCCGAGTCTCCGTACCTGTGGACGCGCGACTACCGGATCCTGGTGCCCTACTCGTTCTCGGAAAGGTTCCAGCAGGCGTCCTACATCGACGTGCTGCGCGGCGAACTCGACCCGTCCCTGTTCCGCGACCGCTGGATCCTGGTCGGCGTCATCGCCAGCGGGACGCTGCGCGAGATCCTGGTCCCCGGATGGAGCGACAACAACCGCATCCCGGCCGTCGAATACCACGCCCACGTGCTCAACGCACTGCTACGCGACGACGCGATCATGCCGCTCACCGCCGGACAGCAGCTCGCGCTTGGCGTCGTGCTGGTCCTGGTGCCGTACATGGTGTACCGGCCGCGCCACCGCATCCGCCGCGCCTGGGTCGCGCTCGCGGCCGCCTGCCTCGCCACCCTCTGCGTGTGCCTGTTGCTGCTGCACGTGGGGCGCATCTGGTTCGCGCCGATGGCGGCGCTGCTGGTCATCTTCGGCAGCTACCTGGTCTGGGCGCTGTCCAACTGGCGGCAATCCAGGCGGCTGGCCAGTTCGGATGGGCTCACCCGGCTGGCCAACCGCCATATCTTCGACCTGACCATGGAGCGCGAGCTGCTGGCGGCACGCCGCTCGAACCGGCCGCTGTCGCTGCTCCTGATCGACGTGGACCACTTCAAGTCCTACAACGACCACTACGGCCACCAGGCCGGCGATACCCTGCTGCGCAGGATCGCCGAGACGATCCTGATGTGGGCGCGCCGGCCGCGCGACCTGGCCGCGCGCTATGGCGGCGACGAGCTGGCCCTGATCCTGCCGGAGTGCTCCGCGCACGCCGCCAATTCCATCGCCCGGACCATCCTCGACGACGTGCGCGCGATGGCGATCCCGCATGCGCACTCGCCCACCGCTGACCACGTGACGCTGAGCATCGGCATCGCCACCTACTACCCGATCCTGGAAGGCCACGACGTGGACCTGCTCCGGCGCGCCGACGCGGCGCTCTACCGCGCCAAGCGCGAAGGCCGGAACCGGGTCCAGCCTTCGTCCAGCGCGTCCCCCGCGGACTGAGTGCACGTTCACGGGGGCATGGCCGGCCGATCGGGGTGACGCCGGCAGTGGCCCTGTGCCAAGCTCCGGCACTGGCCCTGCCGGAGAATCCGCATGTCCTTCCGCCCGCAGCCCCCGGGGCCTGCCGCCACGTCCGCCCGGCTGCTCCTGGCCAGCGTATTCATCGTGATGGGCGGGTGGCGGCTGTGGAACGCATACCACGGCGTGCCCGCAAGCGGCGCCACCCTGGCCTCCAGTGCCGTCGAGCTCGTCCTCGGCTTGCTCGTCGCCGCCGGCTGGAAACTGCGATGGACGGCGCTGCTGTCCGCGCTGCTGCTGGCCATCGACGCGCTGATGTCGCATCCGTTCTGGGCCCTGGCCGAACCCGCGCGCAGCGCGCAGCTGCTGCACTTCATGAAGAACGCCAGCATGGCCGGCGGGTTCCTGCTGCTGTCGGCCACCACGCACGCGCGCAGGCGCTGAGGGATGGCGACGGACGCTGGCCCGGACAACCTCCTGCGCGCCGTCGTCCTGCTCGGCGCGGCGGTGGTCGCGGTGCCGCTGTTCCGCCGGCTCGGGCTCAGCCCGGTGCTGGGCTACCTCGCGGCCGGCCTGGCCATCGGCCCGTCCGGCCTCGGCCTGTTCGCGCAACCGCAGGCGATCCTGCATTTCGCCGAGCTGGGCGTGGTGATGTTCCTGTTCGTGGTCGGGCTGGAGATGCGGCCCTCGCACCTGTGGAGCCTGCGCCACCAGATCTTCGGACTGGGCACGCTGCAGATCGCCGCGTGCACGCTGGCGCTGACCGGCGTCGGCCTCGCCCTGGGCTTCCCGCTCCCGGTCGCGTTCATCGGCAGCGCGGGTTTCGTGCTCACGTCCACCGCCATCGTCATGCAGCTGCTGGGCGAGCGCGGCGACATCGCCTCGCCGCCTGGCCAGAAGATCGTCTCGATCCTTCTGTTCGAGGACCTGCTGATCGTGCCGCTGCTGGCACTGGTGGCATTCATGTCCCCCGCGCCGGCCGAGCCGGACGCGCCGTCGCGACTGGCCGGGATCGCGGTGGCGATGGCGGCACTGGCCGGCCTGGTCGTCGCCGGGCTTTACCTGCTCAACCCGCTGTTCCGCCTGCTCGCCGCCGCGAAGGCCCGGGAGGTGATGACCGCCGCCGCGCTGCTCGTTGTGCTCGGCAGCGCGGTGCTGATGGAGATGGGCGGGCTGTCGATGGCGATGGGGGCGTTCCTGGCGGGCGTGCTGCTGTCCGAATCCACCTTCCGCCACCAGCTCGAGGCCGACATCGAACCCTTCCGCGGCCTGCTGCTCGGCCTGTTCTTCATGGCGGTCGGCATGTCGCTGGACCTGGACGTGGTGCGCGACAACTGGCGGCTGGTCCTGATCGCCGTGCCGGCGATGATGCTGGCCAAGGGCGCGTGCATCTACCTCATCGCCCGGCTGCTTCGCGGCAGCCATGGCGAGGCGCTCGACCGTGCCACGCTGATGGCGCAGGGCGGCGAATTCGCCTTCGTGCTGTATTCGGCGGCCGAGGCCACCGGCGTGATCGATGGCCGCGCCAACGACAGCCTGACCGCGGTCGTGGTCCTGTCCATGGTGCTGACGCCCCTGGTCACGCTCGCCGCGCGGCGGTTCATGCCCGGGCCGGAGACCCCGCTCGACGGCGTCGAGGTGGCATCGGGCCAGACGGCCCGGGTGCTGATCATCGGCTTCGGCCGCTTCGGACAGGTCATGAGCCAGTCCCTGCTGGCGCGCGACATCGACGTGACCATCATCGACACCGACATCGGGATGATCCGCAGCGCCGCCGAGTTCGGCTTCAAGGTCTACTACGGCGACGGCACCCGGCTCGACGTGCTGCATGCCTCGGGCGCGGACACGGCCTGCGCGATCGCCGTCTGCATCGATGACAGCAGCGCCACCGACCGGATCGTCGAACTGGCGCGCCGGCACTTCCCCCAGGCGAAGCTGCTGGTCCGGTCCTACGACCGCGAGCATGCATTGAAGCTGATCGCGGCCGGCGTCGATTTCCAGATCCGGGAGACTTTCGAGTCCGCCGTCGCCTTCGGCGAGGCGGCCCTGCGCGCACTCGGCGTGAAGGCGGAGGAGGCATCGCGGATCACCGGGCTCGTGCGCCGGCTCGATGCCGAACGCCTGCAGCTGGAGATCGCCGGCGGCGACGTCCGCGCCGGCATTCCCGGGCTGCTCAACAACACCGGCGGAGGGGGGCCGAAGCCGGCCCCCCTCACGCCGCCCAGGCGCCCCGGCCGCCGCCTTGACGGCGGGGCGGCCGGGACCGCCGGCGACGGGGACACCTGACCCGGGCGCGTCACTGCGACACGGACACGCGCTTGCGGTTGTCCTCCGGGACCCTGTCGATGAGCTTGTTGTACGGGTCGAACCCCGCTTCCCAGGGCAGTTCGTCGACCGTCACCGTGACCGTCGGCGAGGCTTCCGTGATGCGGTGGCGCTCGAGGTACAGCACCTTTTCGTCGCGCTCCCTGCCCGATGGTCCCCGCGCGAACACGCCCACTTCGACCCAGTCGTCCATCCGGCCGGGCACCTCCCTGCCGGTACCGTCGGCATGGCGCTTGTCGGCGTGCAGCTTCAGGGTGACGTCGTAGCGACCATCCGCGCGCCGCTTCGCGGTCGCCTCGACCACCCGGTTGTCGTAGAAGCTGATCCTCTCGAACAGGTCGGTGATCAGCTCCTGGTGCTCCGGGCCCGCCTCCTCGCGCAGGTAGGCGATCAGCTCGCGCGAGGTCGTGTAGGGCGGCTGCTGGTAACCCTTGTCCTCCAGGAACCTCCTGAGCGCGCGGTTGAGCGCTTCCTCGCCCATCTCCTCGCGCAGGCGGTAGAACACCAGCGCGCCCTTGCGGTAATGGATGTAGGCCTGGTTCTCGTTGCGGTACAGCGGCTGCTCCTCGAGCAGCTCGCCGCCGCGGCCACCGAGGTAGCTGTCGAGTTCGTAGCGCAGGAACCTGCGCATGTGCGCGCGGCCGTACTCCTTCTCCATCACCATCAGCGCCGAGTACTGCGCCAGAGACTCCGAAAGCACGGTCGCGCCCTGCACGTTCGCGCCGATCACCTGGTGCGCCCACCACTGGTGCGCAGCCTCGTGCGCGGTGACGTAGAACACGTAGTCGATCTTTTCGGGATCGCGCAGGTCGGCGATGAACCCGATCGACTCCGAGTACGGGATGGTGTTGGCGAAGGCCTGGGCGAACGGGGAGTAGCCAGGGAATTCGATGATCCGGAACTGGCGGTGCTGGTAGGGCGTGAAGTTCTCCTCGAAGTAGGCCAGCGACTTCCGCGCCGCCTCGATCATCCGGTCCACGTTGAACGGGTGCTTCGGGTCGTAGTAGACCTCGATCGGGATGTCCCGGTAGCTGCCCTTCTTCACCGCCCAGCGCGCGGACAGGAACGCATAGAAGTTCAACATCGGCCGGTCCATGGCGTAGCTGAAGCAACGGCGGCCGTCGCGCTCGAACTCGCGCTGGAGGTAGCCCGGCGCCAGTGCGATCTGGTCCGGGGCGGTGCAGATGGTCGCGGCGAAGTCGATCCAGTCGCCGTCGTCGCCGATGTAATTGTTCATCCGCGCCGGCTCGTCCTCCAGCCTGGGCATCCGCCGTGGCTCGCCGAGGCCGCGCTTGCGGCGGTCGTTGCGGTCCGTGATCTCGCCGCGCGGATCGTAGCCGAACGACGGGAACAGCGTACTGTTGAAGAAGCTGCCGTTCCCGACGATCCGGGTCTGCGCCATCCCGGCGGTGATGCCGTTCGGATGGTAGTCGATACGGAACCGGAACTCGCGCTGCTCGCCGGGCTGCATCGGCTTGGCGAGTCGGTAGATGCGATACCCGAGCTCCGCGTCATGGACTGCCAGCCCGGCGCCGCCCAGGTCGACCTCCGCCAGCATGCGGTCCTCGGGCACCTGCAGGTGCACCTCCGTGACCGGCACCTGGTGCGGGTTGTGCACGGTGTAGGTCACGTCCGCGGTCATGGACTGCGTTTCCGGACGCAGGTCGATCTCGGACCGGCTGGCCAGGATCTTCGGCTGCGGCAGGTTCTCGTACCGGCGGTATTCCTTCTCGTAGCGTGCCCGCTGGTCGAGCCTGCCCTCCGGGCTGACGTACTCGTTGCGGACATTGGTGTTCCAGTACAGCCAGCCGCCGACACAGGCGAACGCCAGCAGCGATGCCGCAAACCCGGCCAGCATGCGGCCCTGCATGCGCGCGCGCAGGCGCGCCAGCCGCGCCTTCAGGCCGGAATCGACGCCACGCTGCCACAACGCGGCGCATGCGAACAGCAGCGCCACGAAAAGCAGGGCCCAATATGCCTTGAACCACATCTGGGCGGACAGGAAGTGGCCGTATCCGTTCATGTCCGAATACGGCGCTTCCGGCCAGTTGCCGAAGCTGTAGAGCGGATGGGTGAAATCCAGCGTCCCCATGACCGCCTGCGCGACCAGCACCAGGACCAGCAGCGCGTAGCCGAGGAACTTGTTGCCGGCCAGCACCTGCAGGATCAGGGCCAGCATGCCCATCAGCAGGAACATGGTCGAGTCGACCAGCAGCGCCTTGGCGTACAGGTCCGGTTCGATCCAGGTGTAGCCCCTGGCGAGCTGGACCATGACCGCCGCAGCCATGCCGATGGCCTGGAAGACCAGCACCACCACGGCCAGCACCGCCAGCTTGGCGAGCATCGGCACCCAGTCCGGGACCGGCATGGCATCGGTGACCTCGTGGATCTTCGCGCCCCGCTCCTTCCACACCAGTTCCCCGGCGTAGAACATCACGATGATGACCAGCAGGAAGCTGTAGCTGGCGCGCAGCGCATCGAGCATGCGCGATGTCACCGGGTACACGTCCGTGCCGTACATCGACTGCTCGAACAGCGCGGCCGGTACGAAGTTGGCCAGGCCGAACACAAGCATCACCAGGAACGGCACGCTGCGCAGCACGCCCCGGGTGTCGAAGCGCAACTGGCGCAGGAACTGGCGCCATGCCGTCGCCGGCCCGAAGGCGGGTTCGACCCGGACCCCCGACGGCGCCGGGACGGACGCCGCGGCCGGCAGCCCCGCATCCATGGCGGGGCCCTTCCTCCCGCGCCGGAACAGACCCCTGCCGGTACCGGTACGCGTGGTCCGGAACACCGCGAACGTCGCGGCGAACAGCCCCAGCCCGATCGCGGTCCACAGCACGCGGTTGGCGGACAGGTAGCCCGCGAGCGCCGGAAGCCCGGTGTTGCGCTCCTCGGCGGACCAGTAGCGGATGGTGCGGGCGAACGCACGGATGCCCAGCGGCTCCAGCATGGTCGCCAGCCAGATGTTGTCCAGGTCGCGCATCAGCACGGCGCTCACGGCGTACAGGACGAAGAACCCGAGCACGCCGATGTACACCCACAGGATCGAGCGGGTCAGCGCCGCCAGCAGCGCCATCAGGCCGCAGGTGAACACCACGTTCGGCAGCACCATCACGCCAAGCGCCCACAGGTACGGCCGCAACGACACCGGCCCGAGCCGCGCCGGGTCGATCCAGGGCATGAACTGGGCGACGAAGATGCCCAGCGCGACCACCGCGTAGACCACGATGGCGGCGGACAGGGCCGCCGCCAGCCGCCCGGCGAGATAGTCGCGGCGGCGGATCGGGCTGGCGAAGAACAACTCCGCCGTGCCCAGCTCGAAATCGCGCAGCAGGGCATTGCTGACGAAGATCGGCACGATCAGCATGCCCAGCAGCGTGAACACGGTCATCCACTGCGCGACCACGATCGGCGCGTTCCGGTACACGTTGCCGATGCTGCCGCCGATCTGGACCGCGTCGCTGGCGGCGGCCCCGAATCCCATGAGTGCGAACAGCCCGGCGAGGAACCACAGCAGCGGGGATCGCAGCTGCTCGCGCAGCTCGAAGCGGAAGAACTCGAACATCATGTGCGCCACCTCACGCGGCCCGGCGCTGCAGGCGCAGGCGCTGGAAGTAAACGTCCTCCAGGTCGGGGGCGATGCGCTCGAAGCCCTCTTCCGGGCGGTCCTGGCTGAACACGTGGATCACCGGCTGGCCGGCGACCAGGCGGGTCGAGAGCACGGTGAATTCCGCCTCGTAACGCGGCAGCGATTCCTTGGTCACCTGCCTGCGCCAGACCTGCCCGTCGAGCGCGGCGATGGCGTCCGCGGGCCGCCCGGCCAGCAGCACCTGGCCACGGTTCATGATCGCCATCGCCGGGCACAGGTCGGTCACGTCCTCGACGATGTGCGTGGACAGGATCACCGCCACGTCCTCGCCGATGTCGGCCAGCAGGTTGAGGAACCGGTTGCGCTCCTCCGGGTCGAGGCCGGCAGTGGGCTCGTCCACGATCACCAGACGCGGGTTGCCCAGCAGCGCCTGGGCGATGCCGAAGCGCTGGCGCATGCCGCCCGAGAAGCCACCGAGCTTGCGCTTGCGCACTTCCCACAGGTTGACCTGGCGCAGCAGGCCCTCGACCACCTCGCGTCGTTCCCGGCGCCGGGTCAGGCCCTTCAGCACGGCGAAGTGGTCCAGCAGCTCCTCCGCGCTGACCTTGGGATAGACGCCGAAGTCCTGCGGCAGGTAGCCCAGCTGCCGGCGCACGGCCTCCTTCTCCCGCAGCACGTCGATGGTGCCGCCGTCGGCGCCCTCGAGGGTCACGCTGCCGCCGTCGGCCTCCTGCAGCGTGGCCAGGGTGCGCATCAGCGACGACTTGCCGGCGCCGTTGGGCCCAAGCAGGCCGAACACCCCCTTCGGGATGTCGAGGTTGACGTGGTTGAGCGCCTGCACGCCATTGGCGTAGGTCTTGCACAGGTCACGGATCGTGAGCATTCGTTTCTTTCTCCCGTGGTGTCGCACAGCCCCACGACGTGGGATGGATGCCAACTGTGACGGTCCGGGCGGATCCCATGCGGCTGGCCGGGGTGCCGCAAGTCATCCCCGGCGTGCGCTCAGGCCTCCAGCACCATCCCCGGCCGGGTCAGCACGGATTCCACGCCGAAGCGCCTGCGGATCTCCGCCGCGAGCGGCTCGCGCGCGCGGTCCTCGCCGTGCACCAGCGCCAGCGGCGGCCGGCCCCGGAAATGGCCGTACCAGTCCAGCAGCCCGTCGCGGCCGGCATGCGCGGACAGGCCCCCGACCGTATGGATGCGGGCGTTGACCCGGTAGTCCTCGCCATGGATGCGGACCGAGGTGGCCCCATCGACCAGGCGACGGCCGAGCGTGCCTTCCGACTGGTAGCCGACGAACACGATGTGCGTGCTGCTGCGCCCGATGGCGTGCCGGAAGTGGTGCAGGATGCGGCCTCCGTTGGCCATCCCGCTGCCTGCGATGACGATGGCCCCGTTCTCGATGCGGTTGATTGCCATCGATTCCCCGGTCGTCTCGGTGATGTGCAGGTTCGGCAACTGGAACGGGTTCGGCTTCCGTTCCCACAGCGCGCGCGCCTCCTCGTCGAACAGCCCGTGGTTGCGGCGGTACACGTCGACCACGCTCGCCGCCATCGGGCTGTCGAGGAAGATGCGCCAGCGCGAGAGCTTCCACTCGTCCCAGTACTTCGCGAACCAGTAGAGCAGTTCCTGCGTGCGCCCGACCGCGAATGCCGGGATCAGCACCTTGCCACGCTCCCGCCAGGCCTGGTCGAGGATCGTGTCGAACTCGCGCACGGTATCGAGGCGGTCCCGGTGGTTGCGGTCGCCATAGGTGGATTCCATCAGCACCAGGTCGGCCTCGTGCACGGGCTCGGGGTCGCGCAGGATGGGCGTGCCGTGCGGGCCGAGGTCGCCGGAGTACACCAGCTTGCGCCCGTCCGCCCACAGCTCGACGATGGACGAGCCGAGGATGTGGCCGGCGTCGCGGAAGGCGATCTCCACGCCGGGCAGGACCTGCGTGCGCGCGCCGTACGGCAGCGGCCGCAGCAGCGGGATGACATCGCGCACGTCCTCGCGGGTGAACAGCGGCATGGCCTCCGGCTGCCCGGGCTTCCGCCTGCGGTTCTCGCGTTCGGCGTCATGCTCGGCCAGCGAGGCGGCGTCCAGCAGCATCACCGGCAGCAGCTCGGCGCCTGCGCGCTGGATGAACACCGGCCCGCGGAAGCCCTGCCAGACCAGGCGCGGGATGCGCCCGATGTGGTCGAGGTGGGCGTGGCTCACCACCAGCGCGTCGATCCCGGCGGGATCGAACGGGAACGGCTCGAAGTTGCGCAGTTCGGTCTCGCGCCCGCCCTGGATCATCCCGCAGTCCAGCAGGATCCTCCGCCCCGCGGCCTCGACCAGGTGCATCGAGCCGGTGACCTCCCCCGCCGCCCCATGGAAATGCACGCGCATGACCGACCTCCCGGGATCCTGGCGGCATTCTGGCACGCCGGGGCCGGCCGGGCGGGAGGGGTCCGGCATGACCTCCAGCATTCCCCCGGCCGGGGCCGCGGGCGTAGAGTGCGGCCACCGCGCGGCCTTCCGTCGCCGCTTCACATGGAGTCTTTCGTGAAAACCCTTCCCAGAATCCTGCTGCTGTCCGCCGCCGTCTCCCTCGCCCTGACGGCCTGCAACCGCGAAGCCGGCGAGGCCGGGACCGGCGCGCCGAAGGCGCTGAGCCTCGACGAGAGCCGCCTGCCCCCGGTCAACCGTTTCCGGGTCGAGGACCTCGACACCACGAAGGACGCCTGCAACGACTTCGGCGGCTACGCCAACGCGAAGTTCCTCGCCGTCAACCCGGTGCCCGCCGACCGCACCAGCTGGGGCGCCTTCGAGATGCTCGACGAGCGTTCCACCGCGGTCCAGCAGCAGCTGGCCGAGCAGGCCGCCGCCGACGCTGCCGCCACCGGCGTGGAGAAGATCATCGGCGACTTCTGGGCGACCGGCATGGACGAGGCGAAGATCAACGCCCAGGGCATCGCGCCGCTGGCCGACACGCTGGCCTCGATCGACGCCATCTCCGACACCGCCGGCCTCGCAGCCTGGCTGCGCGAGACCGCGGCCAGGGGCCAGGGCTTCCTGCTCGGCATCGGCTCGATGCCGGACTTCCAGAACCCGTCGATCAACATCGCCGTCACTGCCCAGAGCGGCTTCGGCCTGCCCGACACCCCGTACTACACCGATCCCGCCAAGCAGGACATCCGCGACGCCTACGTCGCGCACGTCGCGAAGGTGCTCGAGCTGTCCGGGGTTCCCGCCGGGGCGGCGGCCGAGCAGGCGAAGCAGGTGCTGGCGTTCGAGACGCGGCTGGCGAAGGTGTCGAAGTCGCGCGCCGAGTTCTCGCGCGACGTGTCGCTGTACTACAACCCGATGAGCGTGGAGGAGGCCGACGCGCTCACCCCGAACTTCTCCTGGACGGAGTTCTTCGCCGCCCAGGGCATCCCGAAGCCCGAGGTCTTCTCGGTCTCGGTCCCCGACTTCTTCCGCGAGGTCAACCGCATGTTCGAGGACGTCCCGCTCGAGCAGTGGAAGGCCTACCTGCGCTTCCACGTGGTCGACGGCGCCTCGCCCTACCTGTCCGACGACTTCGCGCGGCAGCACTACGAGTTCCACAACCGCACCCTCGCCGGCCAGAAGGAGATGAAGCCGCGCTGGAAGCGGGTGCTCGGCACCATCAACCGCCAGGTCGGCGAGGCCATGGGCCAGCTGTACGTGCAGGTGGCGTTCCCGCCCGAGTCGAAGCAGAAGATGGAGGCCCTCGTCGCCAACCTGGGCGAGGCGCTGAAGGCACGCATCGAGAACCTCGAGTGGATGAGCGACGAGACCAAGACCCGCGCGCTCGAGAAGCTGGCCACGTTCGAACCGCGCATCGGCTACCCGGACAAGTGGCGCGACTGGACCGGCCTGGCCACCGGCCGCGACAGCTACCTCGGCAACGTGCTGGCGGCGATGGAGTTCAACTACAAGTGGGACATCTCCAAGATCGGCCAGCCGGTTGACCGCAGCGAGTGGGGCATGCACCCGCAGACGGTGAACGCCTCCTACAACCCGCTCACCAACCAGCTGACGTTCCCGGCCGCGATCCTGCAGCCGCCGTTCTTCGACCCCGACGCCACCGACGAGATCAACTACGGCGGCATCGGCGCGGTGATCGGCCACGAGATGACCCACGGCTACGACGACCAGGGCAGCCGCTTCGGGCC